>CAZNMY010000120.1:0-18635 GCA_964574325.1 uncultured Devosia sp.
CACAAAACCGCCACCGCCGGGCGTCTCACCCCACCCCCCAATCCCCCCCCCCCCGTGGGTGGGGTTTTCGGGGGGGGGTGGAGCCGCAAACGCTTTACCCTGATGTCCCCACCCCCGTCCCCTCCCCACAAGGGGGAGGGGGGACCCCAGCAAAGCGGAGCACTCAATGTCGAACGCACCCTGTAAAACCGGCGCCGCACACCTCGCCTCGCTCCGCGACGGCCGCGAAGTCTGGATCAACGGCAAGAAGGTCGCGGACGTCACGACGCATCCTGCCTTCCGCAATTCCTGCCGATCCGCCGCCGACCTCTATGACTTCCAGGCGCGCCCGGAAAATCTGGAGATGATGACGTTCCTGCCCGAAGGCGGAACCAAGCGCATCAACCGCGCCTGGGCGCTGCCGCGTTCGCTCGACGAGATGGTCAAGCGCCGCAAGGCGCTGCAGGCCTGGGCCGCCTGCAGCTACGGCTTCCTCGGCCGCTCGCCCGATCACTTGGCATCGGCTCTCATCGGCCAGCGCGTCGGCATGGATGTCTGGAACAAGTACGATCCCAAGCGCGCCAAGGCCTTCGCCGACTACGTCGATTGGGCCGCACGCGAGGACCACTTCCTCACCTACGTCATCATCAATCCGCAGGCCGACCGCTCCAAGGACTGGGGCGATCAGGTCGAAGAGCTCGTTGCCCAGGTCGTCGACGAGGACAGCACCGGCATCACGATCCGCGGCGCCAAGATGCTCGGCACGTCGGCGATCATGGCCAACGAAGTGTTCGTCGCCAATCTCCAGCCGCTGAAGGCCGGCGAGGAAAAGTTGGCGTTCTCTTGCGCACTGCCCATGAGCACGAAGGGCCTCAAGGTCCTTTCGCGCAAGAGCTACGAGCAGCACGCGATGTCCGTCTACGACAACCCGCTGTCCTCGCGCTTCGACGAGAACGACGCACTGATGTATTTCGACGACGTGAAGGTGCCGTGGGATCGCGTGTTCGTGAACCAGAACGTCGAGATGTGCTTCAACCAGTTCCACGGAACGCCGGGCCACGTCTTCCAGAACTATCAGGCGCAGATCCGTCTGTCGGTGAAGCTGAAGTTCCTCGTCGCACTCGCACGCAAGATCACCGAGGCGATCGGCACGACCAACATCCCGCCCGTGCGCGAGCAGCTCGGCCTGCTCGCAGCACACGCCGGCATGGTCGACGGCATGCTCTCGGGCATGGAGGCATCCGGCTATCACTGGGGCGAGTGGTGGTGCCCGAACCGGCACATCCTTTATTCGGCGCAAGTCCTGACCCAGGATCTCTACCCCAAGCTCGTCAACCTGATCCGCGATCTCGCCGGCGGTTCGCTCATCATGCTGCCATCTTCGGTGGACGACTGGGCCGATCCCGATCTCACCAGCATCATCAAGCTGACGCAGCGCTCGCCGATCATGGACGCCGACCAGAAGGTGAAGGTGCTGAAAGCCGCGTGGGATGCGATCGGCTCGGAGTTCGCCTCGCGCCACACGCAGTACGAGATGTTCTACGCCGGCGCCCGCTTCGTCACGACGGGCCACTCGTTCCGCACCTTCGACTGGGCCGGCGGCACCGCCCTCGTCGATCACCTGCTCTCGAGCTACGACCGCGACACGGGCCGCAAGAAAGCAGCGGCGGAATAGCTTGAGCACCCAAGTCTGCCAAACGAGGAGGCTGGCAAATGACCGTGTCCGTCGACACACGCGCGGACACGGCCGGTAATCTGCGCTTGACCGTCAGTCCTGGCGCTTATGCCCATGTTCTTTTGCGGACAGCCGATCCAGTATCCTTCGGGCCATCAGGCCCGGCTTGTCCGGGGCGAAGCTCATGTCGAACTGCTGCTCTTCATCACTGACGACGGCATCCATGATCCACTGCAGCGCCTCGACGTCCTCATAGTACGCTTTCGACGAAGCCTCGGTCAGGAACTTGTCGACCCCGGCATCTCCAGGCCGGTAGTCGCGCGAGTTGAACCACCAATAGTGGATCGACGTGTTCGTCTCCGGCGTGAAGACATGCGTGATGTTGTAGCGATAGCTGCTCGGCTTGCCGGCATCGGGTGCGGGATCGACGATCTCGGCGAACGCTACGTGCATCGCCGGGCTGACGAAGCGCGCTTCAGAAGTCCGGTTTACGCGCTTGTGCATGATGTCAGCCGGTTTGCCATAGACCGCTGGCGGCGGCGCATCGTCGAGCTTGCGGCGTATCACGACCTGATCTCCCTCGGTCGTCGCAACGAGCGTTGACTTGGCATACTCCGGAGTACCGACCGTATCAGGATGCAGGAACGGAAAATGTGTCTGATCGATCAGGTTCTCATGCATCGACACGTAGTCGGCTTTGATTTGGAAGTTGCCCGTCACGGTGCCCCACGATGAATCCGCCAGCCACGACGTATCGGGGATTAGCCCATCGTCCGCCAAATGCGGCGCGCCCATCCAGATCCACGTCAGCGGGCCACGGTCGGCAACGGGATAGGTGCGAACTGCCGCCGACGCAGGCGCCCTGTTCAGCGCCGGCATGTGCACGCACGAGCCGTCCGCATCGAACGCCATGCCGTGGTAGCCGCACACCAGATTATCGCCTTCGATCCGGCCGCGGACGAGAGGAAACGACCGGTGCGGGCATCGATTGCGCATCGCGACGGGACGCCCATCCAAGGTCCGATAGAGCACGACATCGACGCCGAGAAAGCGCCTTGCAATCGGCTGCCGGCCGATTTCGCCGCTTCGCCCCGCGACATACCAGCAATTGCGTATCAGTGGCGTCAGATGATTGGCATAGCTCGGTGGATCGCCGGCTCCCATGGCATCGAAGATCGCATTTTCTCTGGCGATGATTTCGTCGCGCAAGCTCATGTCGCAGCTCCCTAGCCGATATCCAGTTTGAGTTGGGCTCCTGCGCGGACCCGAGAAACACAGATGCACATCCGTGTCACGGTCCGCTTCTGCTCGTCGGTGAAATAGTGGTCGCGATGGTCGATCTCGCCAGGGTCAGAAATGACGTCGGTCACGCACAAGCCGCATTCGCCGCGTCGGCAATCCGAATAAGTCTCGACGCCTGCTGCCTCCAAGGCCTCCAGGACGGTCGTGCCAGCCCCCACGAGAATTTCACGACCGCCGCGAAGTTCGACACGAACATCCCCATCGTCGGCCCGATGTGCCGAATTGAAAATTTCGTGATGCACACGGCTCGCCGGCCACGCCATTTGCGCAGCGACACGCCTCAAGTCGTCAACCATCGAACCGGGACCGCATATGTACGCTTCGGTTCCCTCAGGTTGGACTTCGAGCAGACCGGCAAAGTCTGGTCTGCCGGAAACGCCGGTGAAGTGGAGGCGTACTGCCTCGCCACCCAGGTCGAGCACATCGTCGGCATAGGCCATATCGGATCGGCCTCTGCCGATATAGACGAAACTGACCGGACGTTTTCGAATCACGAGAGAACGAAGCATCGGCAGTATCGCCGTAATTCCTACGCCTCCTGCGACGAGCAGCACGTGCGGCACATCCCTTCTGAGCCGGAAAGGCGCCGCGGGTCGAGACACTTTCAGTCTTGTGCCCTCGCGAAAGTTCGCATGGATGTAGGCCGATCCCCGGCTGCGATCCTCTCGTTGCACGGCAATACGCCAGTACGGCTCCAGGAGCGGCTCCTTCGACAGCGGGCCGACGAGGGAGTAGTGGCGTACATAGCGGCCATCACCCGCGCCAAAGCGAACCTCGATGTGACTGCCCGCATCGCCCGTCGGCAATGGTGATCGATCGGCTGCTCCGATGACGAACTCGGAAATGCGTGACGTGAGCTCGCGTCGCTCCAGGACGACAGCGTCGAGGTATTTCTGCGCCATGCGAGCTTCCTGGTTGATGGAGTGGACAGGGAGAAGTAGCCGTTGCGACGCAAGGAGCAATCGTTGCATCGGGAATGGGACCTGGTCTTGCGGTACTTGGCGCGTGGGGAAACGCTACGCCGCGGAACCGCCGCCGTCCCATTCTTACTTTGAATACGTCCGAACAATCTGCTTATACCGTATCATGACCAAATCAGCCCACGATATGCTGTCGACAAAGGCTCTGAGAGTGATTTGCGCTGTTGCCGACTGCCGCGACGCGTCGGCGGCGGCACAGCAAATCAACATGAGCTTGCCCACGCTATCGCGCATTCTCAAAGCAGCCGAAGCTGAATTGGGCGTCACCGTTTACCAGCGCGGATGGGCGGGTAAGGAACCAACCGTTGCTGGCGAGGTGGTGATCAACCAATGCCGGAGAATCCTCAACGACCTCGAAAAGGTGGACCGAACAATCGGCGGCAAGAAAACCTTGCGTGGCCCGCTTGCCCTGCATCTTCGCTGGTATCAGCTCGAGGCCGTAGCCGCGATCGTTCGAACCGGCAGTGCTTCTGCTGCGGCGACCCTGCTCGGTGTCCGACAGCCTGCCATAAGCCAAGCAGTTCGACAGATCGCGGGCGCTCTCGAAACGCAGCTCTTCACCCTCCGCAAGAGCGGGCTGTCGCCTGCACCTGCCGCGTTGGCCCTCGCCGCACTGTGGGAACGAGCTCAAGCGGATCTCGAAGCACTTCCTTCGCTGATCGAACGGGCGGCCAAGGGCCTGTCGGGCCGAATTACCATAGGAATGCTGCCTTTCTCCGGCCAGGACCTTGTGATGCGGGCCTTCGCCGACCTATCGCGGCGTCACCCGAGTTTGCGTTTGTCGGCCGTTCCTGGCAGCTACAATCTCTTGGCGGAGGCACTGCGGCGGCACGAGATCGACCTGATGATCGGAATTCTTCGCGATCCACCATCTTCCAAGGAGTTCAAGGAAAAGCAGCTCTACGATGAACAATTCGTTCTCGTCGCCCGTCGTGGCCACCCATGCCACAAATCATCCGTCACCATCGAAGCGCTCGCTGATTTGAACTGGATCGTTGCGCCGCATGGCACTCCGATCCGCAATTACTTCGACGTGATGTTTCGCGACGTTGGCCGCAAGCCGCCAGCTCAGACCTGCGAGATCCTCTCGTTCAGCGACGCGGAGCAGATGATCATTCACAGCGATGCCATTGCGCTGCTGAGCTATAGCCGGATCCATCTGCGCAAGCTGCGCCGTGAACTGCGACGGGTGAAGTATCCACTGCGCGGCAATAGGCTTCCGATCGGCCTGACCAGTCTTGGGAGTTATCGAGCGAACGGCCCCCTGGCCGAGTTCGTGGACAGCCTGAAGGACATTGTAGCGGTGGAAGGTCTGTAGGTTCTGCGACCGTCCATCTCAGGATCAAAACCCGCTTTACGTCAATGCAAACCGCTTCACCGCCGCCTCGTCGACCTCCACGCCCAGGCCCGCTCCCGCCGGCGGCTTCACTTTGCCATCCGAGATCCGCAGCACGGGCTTCGCGATATCCTCCGCCAGATAAACGTGCGTGAGGCTCACGCCCCAGTCCGCCGCCGGCACCATCGTGGCGAGATGCAGCGTCGCTGCCGAACCCAGACTGGACTCCGACACCTTCGCAGCGAGATTGATCGACAGCCCGCGATGCGCCGCGAGTGCCGCCGCCCGCAATGTCGCCGAGGGACCACCGAGCTTGATCAGCTTCAGCGACAGCCCGCCCGCACCCGCCGTCGCATGCGCCTCGATATCGGCGAGCGAATGAATGCCCTCGTCCGCACCAAGAGGAAGCGCCGTCGAACGCGCCAGCCGCGCCAGACCGGCGAGATTGTCGGGCGGCAGCGGCTGCTCCAGAAACGCGAGCCCCGCCGCCCCGACGCCCGCCAGGAATTTCGCCGCGCGCGGATAATCGAAGCCGCCGTTGGCATCCGCACACAGCGTCACCTCTGGCCCGACGGCTTTCCGCATCGCGATCGCCGTCTCCATCTCCTGCTCGACGCGCTTCACGCCGACCTTCAGCTTGAAGAACGCATATCCATCCGCCATCCGCGCCTTGGCTTCCGCGATGTCCTCCTCGACGGTCGGATTGCCGATCAGCCACATCGGCTCGACCGCATCGCGAACGGCCCCGCCGTGCAGGTCCGCGAACGTCAAGCCGAGCGTCCGCCCGACGAGATCGTCGAGCGCCGTCTCAACCGCCGAACGCGCGCCCGTATTGCCGTGCAGTGCATGCGCCATCACGGCGACGAGCTTCGCTCGCCCGCGCGCATCCCGGCCTTCGACGAGCGGCGCGAGCACATCGCGCACCGCAGCCACCATCGCGGGCAGCGTATCGCCGGTCATCGTCGGCGCGGACGCGGACTCGCCCCACCCGCACGTTCCGTCCTCCGCTTCGATCCGCACCACGAGATTGTCCGCGGTGCGGATTTCCACGCCCGCCATCTTCATCGGCTTCGTCAGCGGCAGCGCGACCGCGATCGCCTCGACCGAACGGATCCTGATCGGCCGCGAAAGCCGGGCGGCAATGGCATCGTCGAGTGGCATCGAAATCGTCTCCAGCCGTAAGTTCGGTCGAGGCCACTGGCCGCGACCCGACATTTTCCCCGTGTGCGTTCAATGTTGGGTCGCCCCCGGCTCGCGCTGTCCACGTCCGGAGTTGAGCCAACCTGCGAGGAATGAACTCTATGCGGAGGGCCCGCCCTCGACAACCGGCCCACCCTGATTCGCTGGCACCTTCACGAACCACAGAGCGAGCGACGCCGCGATGCAGATCGCACTCGTGAGATACAGCGACGCCGCCCCCGCATGATCGAGCACGAGACTGAACACCAGCGGCGCGAACGCCTGTGTGATGCGTGTCGGCGCACCGAGCAGCCCCAGCCGGTAGCCGTAGTCACGCGGCCCGAACACCGCGAGCGGAACCGTGCCACGCGCAATCGTCGTGATTCCGTGCCCGGCACCATGCAACCCCATGAACGGCACCGCCATGACGCCGCCCCCGGCAACCAGCAGCACGGCTCCCGCCGGATGCCCCAGCATCGCGTAGCGCGAAATGGTCAACGGATGAACCTGTGACATCAGGAACGCTTCCGCGGCACGCGCCACCACCTGAGCCGGCCCTAGAACCATTCCCGCCAACAGAATTTGGGACGCATTCGCACCGCACAATTCCAGCAGCCGCGGCAGATGCGCCGCCAGCGCGCCAGCCACGAACCACGCAGCCGCGAAAGCGAACGCCAGCAGCCACATGTTGCGGTCCATCACGACCGTCGCCGGCGCTGCCGCCTTCTCTCCTGCAGTCGGGCGCAGCAGGCGCGGCAGGGAAACGAGATTGAGCGGCAACCCGAGCAGGATATGCGCCGCCGCCCAGCCCATGCAGGTCGGACGCCAGCCGAACGCCTCGACGCCCCACGCCGTCAGCGGCCAGCCGACCGTGCTCGCAAATCCGGCGAGCAGCGTGATGCCGGTGATCGGCCCCCGCGCCTTCTCCCCGAAGATCCGACCGAGCGCCGCGAACGCGGCATCGTAGAGCCCCAGCCCCATGCCCGCCCCCATCAGGAGCCAGCCCAGCCACAGCACAGGCGCCGATCGGGCGAGCGCCATGACGACTAGACCCGCGGCGAACAGCAGGTTGGAAACCGCCAGCACCTCGCGTCCGCCGAACAGATCGATCGTTCGCCCGACCCGCGGCCCCAGAATTGCCGACACGAGCAGCGCGCCCGTGAAGGCGGCATAAATCATGCTGGTCGACGTGCCGATATCGGCGGCCTGCGGACCTGCAATGAAGGCGATCAGATAATAGCTCGACGCCCACGCGAGCGTCTGCGCCGTACCAAGCCCCAGCACGATGCCGGTGGTGCGCCAGTCCTTGCCGGCCGGCGCGGAACTCGGCTCGCTCATCGACTGTACTTCACGCCGATTTCCTTATCCGCCACCTTCAGCGAACCCGTTTGTGGTCGGGAACATAGTAAGCGAAGCAATAGCCGAGCTGTGCCCCGAGCAGCATGTGCCAGAACGCACCGAAACCCACCATGATCGTCTGTAGTGTCTCGGCCGGCAGTCTTGCCCCATAGACCTTGAAATGAATCCAGGCGTAGGCCGCGAACAGTACTGCCATCAGGAGACCAACCGACACGGCACCGGTGAACGCGCCGAATTGCCGGAAAAGGCCGAGTTGGGGACGGCAGCCGAGCTCGGCACTGACAGCGTAGAGAATTCCCGCCAGCAGCGCACACAACGTCACGGCTGTGACATACGGATTGGCAAAGGCGAGCAGGTTGTCGAGACTGATGAGCGTGATCGCCATGAGCACCGGCAGAATCCAAGTGACCAGCCGGTTGACCCTGCCGAGAAATGACCGGGGCCAGGGCTCCTTGTTCGAGATCCGGGTAAGTATCGCGCCTACGAAGTAGACGACCATGCCGATGAGAGTGGCCCAGATGAAGACTGTGCTTGCGTGCTGGCGGGCGGGGGAGACCTTGGCATCGAGATCGAGCTTCGCCGGAAAATCAGGAATCATCATCAGCACAGCGAGTGCTACGGCAAAGCCGAACAGCGGCCCGAGAAAAGCGAACACGGCGTGCTCCAACCTTTTCGATCCCCACTGGAGGGTACCCCAGAAACCTACGAGACCGAACACCCCGCCCAGGAACCAAGCCCAGTCGGCAGGCGGTCGCGCGATGCTTCCGCCACTGAAGACGAGCGAGCTGACGACGGCACCGGCAACCGCACCTGCGGCCCCGAGAGCGAAAACAGGCAAGGGCGTCCGCGGATAGAGATAGAGCGGCCGGCTGAGATTAGTCTCGCTCCACGGATCCTGGATCTTCCCGTGCTCCTGCAGCACCGTCGCCCGCACGTCGAGCGCCACACGATCGTAGAGCGCCTCGATCTCCAGGCCGCGGATCGCCAGATGATCGCCGAGCGCTCGCGCGAACGGCGAATTGATCGATCCCTTCTTTCCGTCGTAGGCATAGTCGCCCGGCGCCGTCGCGAAGCCGACGAACGTACGTCCGCCGCCCGCTGTCGGCGCGATCTTGATCGTCGAAAGCCCGCCGCGGCTGCGCGTCGACGATGCTTCCATCTCCTGCCCGTGCTCGGCCCTCTCGACCGGATCGAGCAGATCCAGCAACCGCTTGCGCTGCTCCTTGGTCATCGAATCGTCACGGCAGGCATCCAGCAGCACGACTGCGACACCATCCTCGCCCAACCGGGAGACGAGTGTCTCGATCCGCGGCTTGATCTCGATCAGCCCGAAATTGGGCAGGCTGCGGTCCAGCGTATCGTCGACGGGCACGAGGTAGTTCCTGCCCTCCACCTGCAATCCGTGCCCCGCATAGTAGATCACGGCCGTAGCACCCGGCTGGACCTTCGAGATGAACTCGCCGATCAGTCCCACCATTTGCACCGACGCCAGATCCATGCCCGCGGTCAGCCCGGTTTCATTGTCGCTGCTGGTAGCCCCACCGACGACCTCGTATTCCAAATCCAGGAATCGCCGCGTGATGAGGGCCGCATCGTTGACCGGGTTCGCGAGCGGCCGGCTGTTCTGATAGGCGCCGTTACCGATGATGAGCGCAATACGCTGCTGGCTGGCCATGGCCCCCTCGCGGTTCCCTTGAAAAACTCATTGTCGCAGCGGCCTACGCCACTGACAATGGCCCACCAGCCTCCCGCCGGCATTTGCGATATCGACGTTGCAAGTAAGCCGTCGCAGGTGGTCCAGGCGCGGCAATTTCGTGACATCCAGGCGGTTCGCACCGCGCTTCTTGCAGGTGAACTGCAATCCGCTATGGTGCGCCGCGTCGGGCCTTGGCCCGGCCAATGGGAGGAACCTGCGATGGAGGATGAGATGCTCAGCCGATCAGCCGGCAAACGCCCGCCACGAATTGCGGCAGCAGCCTTGCCAGCTGCCTTGGCGATCATCGGCCTCTTGCCGGCCAAAGCCTCCGCACAAGACGCTGACTTCTACAAGGGCCGCACCATCTCGATACTGGTCGGCGCCGGCGCGGGCGGCTCCTTCGTGCCCTACGCGCAGCTCCTCGCCGACCATATGAAGCGGCATATCCCCGGTTCGCCCAACATTATCGTCAAGACGATGGGTGGCCAGGGCGGCGGCCTCGACACCGCCATCCAGATGCACAACACCCAAGCCCGTGACGGCACGATCATGGCCATGACGCAGCAGACCGTGGTGCTGGCGCAGGTCATCAATCCGGAGTTCGCCCGGTTCGATGCGCGCCAGTGGAATTGGGTCGGCAACATGGCCACCATCCGCAACATGCTCGCCGTCTGGCACACGGCGAAGGCCCAGAGCGTGGAAGCGGCGAAGACGCATGAGACCATCGCGGGCGCGACGGGCCCGTCCTCGCCGACCTACATCATGCCGAGTTTCCTCAATCGCTTCGCCGGGACGAAGTTCAAGATCGTATCGGGCTACAAAGGTACGGCCGACTTGAACCTCGCCATGCAGCGCGGCGAGATCGAAGTTCGCGGCGGCTCTTGGCTGTCTGTCGAGTTGGCCCTCCCCGAGGAGATCAGAGAAAAGAAGATCAAGCCCATTGTGTTCGCCTCCCTCGACCGCGACCCCGGCAACAAGGATATCCCGACCCTTGCCGAATTCGTCACGGACCCGAAAGCCAAACAGGCTGCCGAATTCATTTCCGCCGAAGCCGCCTTCGGCCGTGCTTTCTTCCTGCCCCCCGGCGTACCGGCAGACCGCGTGGCGCTACTCCGGACGGCATTCGATGCGACGATGCGCGATCCCGATATGATCGCGGACTCCAAAAAGAAGAAGCTGCCGATCGAGCCGTCCAATTGGGAAGCGCTGACCCGCGTGACTGCGAAGGTCATCGCCACCCCCAAAGAGGTCGCTGAGCTTGCGAAATGAAACGACCGTCCCCTTAATGAGGATGAGACCGGGGTGGGGTAGAGCAGCACTTGCGGAACCGTCCTCGTTAACCCCCACCCAGATCCCCTCCCGACAAGGGGGAGGGGGATTCAACAGGAGCCTGCAATGCAAGAGAACGTGACGTTCATGTCCGACGGCCTGAAGATCTCGGGCGTGCTCTGCCTTCCCGACAATGCGCCAAAGGGCAAGAAGCTGCCGTGCATCATGGTTCTGCACGGCTTCGGCTCGAACAAGACGTCGGACAACGTCAAGATCCCCTGCAAGATGCTGAACGAGTGGGGCTATGCAGCCCTCGGCTTCGACATGCGTGGCTGCGGCGAGAGCGAAGGCACCCGCGCGAACCTCATCTGCATGGAGCAGGTCGCCGACACCCGCAGTGCCGTCACCTTCCTGCAGAGCCGCCCCGAGATCGACGGCAGCAAAATCGGCGTGCTCGGCTCGAGTTTCGGCGCAGCCGTCGCCGTCTATGCCGCCGGCGTCGATGAGCGGATCGGCGCATGCATCTCCTCTGGCGGCTGGGGCAACGGCAAGATCAAGTTCCAGGGCCAGCACCCCGGTGAGGAAGCCTGGGCCAAGTTCACGAAGATGCTCGCCGACGGCAAGGCGTATCGCGCCAAGCACGGCAAATCCATGATGGTCGGCCGCTACGACATCGTGCCGATCCCCGGCAATCTCCGGCACAATCTGGCCGAGAAGAGCCACGACGAGTTCACGGCCGAAACCGCGCAGAGCATGTACGATTTCACCGCCGACGACGTCGTCGGCAAAATCGCGCCGCGCCCGTTGTTGCTGCTCCATTCCTCTGTCGACACCGTCACGCCGACCGAGCAGTCGCTGCGCATGTTCAACCTCGCAGCCCAGCCCAAGGACCTGCACCTCTTCTCCGAGACCAACCACTTCATGTTCGCCGCATCGGGCGGTCGCGTCCGCCCCATCGTCAAGGACTGGCTGGACATGTACTTCCCGCTTTGATGCGGGTCTCGCCTCCACGGCTCTGAAGCTTCGGCCGAACGTTTGCCTCGAAATATGGGGTCAGACCCGACGGGTCTGACCCCACTGCCTGCCATTTCACCTCGGCGCCTCTATTGCCGATCGCTCATCGCTCTCTTTTTCAAGGCGCTGAGTTCGACGTTCCATCCAGACATATTGGAAGCCAGCAGCCCCCTCCGGTTGAACGGCGATCCCCGGGAGTTATTCGCATGCCGTGTGGCCATCCCGGAACTTGCCTGTTCGAGCAGGCTCACGTGCTCTGGCGCTCGGGAGACTTCGCAGGTTTCATGGCCCTCTTCCACGAGGACATCCTCTGGCTCGTCAACATCGACGGCATCAATGTTCCCTATGCCTCCAGCGCCGTTGGCAAGGAAGATCTTCGCTGGCGCCTTCAGCTCATGATGGACACCTTCGAAATCACGGGCTTCGATATGGAAGCAATCGAGCACGGACCTGAATCCTGCCGCTCACTCGTGCATCTACTGTACGTTCACAAGACCACGCGCGAGCCCCTGGACGTCAAGATCCGCTTCACCGGCTGGGAGAAAGACGGCGTCCTCGTGCGCTTCGACGAACGCTCCGATGCGGCTTACGTCGAAGCCTACGCCCGCTTCGTCCATTACCTCGAAACCAGCAAAGTCCCCTGTTCGAAGTAGGTCTCAAAATCCCATCGCCGCGCCGTCGCTGCGTGGGTCGGTCGCGCCTTCGAGCACCCCGTCGGGATGCCGGACGATCGCGCCTGCATGACCCATCGTGCCGGTGAAGTCGGGCAGCATCTCGACGTCGTGACCAGCCTTCTGCAACGCCGCGACGAGCGCCGGATCGAACCGCCCCTCGAGCTTCAGCGTCACGCTCTCCTGTCCCCACGTCTTGCCGAGCAGCCAGCGCGGCGCCGTGATCGAAGCCTGCAACGCCCGCCCGAACATTCCGTAGCGGCTGAACACGGCCGATTGGGTCTGCGGCTGCCCCTCGCCGCCCATCGTCCCGTAGACCATGGTGCGTCCGTCGGCGAACCGCGCCATCGCAGGATTGAGCGTGTGCAACGGCTTGCGGCCCGGAACCAGCACGCGTGGTCCCGTCCCCGACAACAGGAAGCTCGATCCGCGATTCTGCCAGACGACGCCGAGATCGGGCAGTACGCAGCCAGAGCCGAACTCGAAATAGATGCTCTGGATGAAGCTCGCCGAGACCCCGTTGCCGTCGATCGCCCCCATCCACACCGTGTCGCCCTTGTCGACCGGCGCGGGCCACGGCAGTGCCTTCGCAGCGTCGATCCGCTTGGCCAGCGCGTCGAGCTTGCCTTTTTCGAGATACGACCGCGGATCTTCCGTCATCGCCGCCGGGTCGCCGACGATCGCGTCACGCACGATGAACGCCTGCTTTGTCGCCTCGATCAGCCCATGAATGTGCGCGAAGCTTTCCCCTTCCTTCACGCCGAGCCTGTCGAACAGGGCGAGAATCATCAGCGACGCGAGCCCCTGCGTCGGCGGCGGGAAGTTGAACAGCGTGGCGCCGGCCACCGGCACCGACAGCGGATCGGGCGCACCCGCGCGATGCCGCGCGAGATCCGCAGCGGATACCGGCGAGCCGCACGCCGCGAGATTGGCAGCCACCGTTCGGGCGAGTTCGCCACGATAGAAATCGTCCGTCCCGGCCTTGGCGATGGCGCGCAAAGTGCGCCCGAGCGCCGGCAGCTTCATCACCTCACCTTCGACGGGCACGCGACCATCGAGGAGAAACGTCGCGGCGAAATTGGGCGCATCCGCGAGTTCTCCGAGCTTGGTGCGCGTCAGTTCCTCCTGCGACCCCGTCACCGCGAAACCGTTCTCGGCGTGCCATACCGCGTCCTCGACCAGCCGCGACAGGGGCAGCTTGCCGCCGAGCCTCGCTGAATGCTCGAGCGCCGCCCCCCAGCCCGAAATCGTCGCCGCGACCGTGTTCGCGGCCAGCGGTCCGCGCCACGGAATGCTCGCGAGGCCCGCCTTCGCGTAAAGCTCCGGCGATGCCTTCGCGGCTGCCGCACCGCATGCCTCGATCGCCTGCGGATCTTTTCCGGGCGCCGCGACCAGCCAGAACCCGTCGCCGCCGATGCTCGTCATGTGCGGATAGACGACGGCCAGCGCCGCCGCCATCGCCACCGTGGCCTCGATCGCGTTGCCGCCGTCGCGCAGCACGCGCAGCCCGGCCTCGCTGGCGAGATGATGGGGCGACGTCACCATGCCGCGTCGCGCGCGGGGAGTATTGAGCACTGCGATGGCTCCGGATTGGAAATGTGGCAAGGACTCGCCCACTGCCGCCCGGCATCACCGGACGACGGACGACCCTCACACTTTACCCGAAGCCGAACGATCCGCGAGCACGACTTGACGACACTCCGCGGCCTATCCCCTCTTCGTGCAGGCCCTCATTTCACGATGCCCGCGTTCTGCCCGACCTTTCGCCAGATCGCAGCCTCATCCTCGATCCGTTTGGACATCACGTCTGGACCACCACCCACGGGGCTGAACAGAATGGTATCCAGCCGCTTCACGAACTGCGGATCTTTGAGGAGAACGTCGATCTCCTTGTTGAGCTTGTCGACAACCGCTTTCGGCATCCCTTTCGGCCCGCCGAGCGCCGCCCAGAATGTGCCGATGAAATCCGGATAGCCGGCTTCCTTGGACGTCGGCACGCCGGGCAACTGCGCCCAGCGCCGCTGGTGCAGAATCATCAGGACGTTGATCGTCTTGGACTGGAACTGCGGAAGCGCGCTCGTTCCGACATCGAAGAACACCTGAACCTGACCGCCGACGAGGTCCTGCATCGCCGGCGCGCTGCCGCGGTAGGGCACATGCGCCATTTTGATCTTGGCGACTTGCGTGAACCACTCGCCCAGCAGATGGGTCGTCGAAGTCTGCCCCACGGAAGCGTAAGAATACGGCTCCTTCTTCGCTCCCGCGATAACATCCGCGGGCGATTTCGCACCGCTCTTCAAGCTCGCCGCCATGACCATCGGCGACTCCGCCAGCATCGTCACCGCCTGGAATTGCTCGGAGGTGTAGCCCGCATTGGGGTTGAAGATCGGCGCCAGTGCGAACGGCGTGTTGGTGCCGATAAAAAGCGTATACCCGTCCGGGTCCGACTTGATCGCAGCCTGGGCGCCGATCGTGGTGCCACCGCCCGCCCGATTGTCGATCACGAAAGGCTGCCCGAGCACCTTCGACAAGTGCTCCGTCACGGGCCGCGCCAGCACGTCGGTCGGTCCGCCCGCCGGAAACGGAACGATCACCTTCACGGAACGGCTGGGCCAGCTCTGCGCCGACGCCAGCGGAGCAGAGCCCCCGACGAGCCCCAACGTCGCCATCGCAGCAGCAACACGTGCACCCATCCGCATCTGCGCTCTCCCCGTTGTCGTTTCCGCAGCGGATATCCCGCCGTCTCGAGAACCAGTCTCGCAGATGACGACGCGACGGAAAAGGGGGAAGGCGATGTGCGAGACTTTACGTAGAGCGCCTGGACTTGGGGCAACGGGGCCTTGCCACCAGAATCGATCCCATGCTTGTTGGCACGACAATCACCGGCAGTATTCCTCACCGGCGGAGTTGTCGCGGCGCTGCCATCCCTTCGAATTCCTACGTTCACATGCATGCCTTCGCATGCATGCCTTCACATTCATCCGCGCGTTGGAAATCCCTCCATGGCCTCCGGCTTCCTCGCACTTCTCGACGACATCGCCGTTCTCGCCAAGGCGGCCGCCGCCTCGCTCGACGACATCGCCGTCCAATCGCTCCAGACCGGCAAGAAGGCCGCAGCCATCGTCATCGACGACACCGCCGTCACACCCCGTTATGTCGTCGGCGCCGCAGCCGAGCGCGAACTGCCCATCGTCGCGCGCATCGCCTGGGGTTCACTCAAGAACAAGATCCTGTTCTTGTTGCCCGGCGCGCTGCTGCTCAGCTTCTTCGCCCCCTGGGCCATTACGCCGCTTCTGATGCTCGGCGGTGCCTATCTCGCATTCGAGGGCTACGAGAAACTGCACGCCTTGTTCGCGAAACCGGCCCCGCATGAGAAATTTCCGGACGCCTCGGGTGCCGGGCAGGCGGTCGTGGCGCCGCCCATGACCGAGCACGATGAAAACGCCAAGGTCGCAGGCGCCATTCGCACGGACTTCATCCTGTCGGCCGAAATCATGGCCATCAGCCTGGCAACCGTTACCACGCCGTCGTTCGTCACCAAGGCGATGGTGCTGGCCCTCGTCGGCCTCTTCGTGACCGTCGGTGTCTACGGCCTCGTCGCGCTCATCGTGAAAGCCGACGACGCCGGCATCTACCTTGCCCAGCGCGGGCGTCTCGCCATCACGCGCGCGTTCGGGCGAGCACTCGTAACAGGCATGCCGACATTCCTCGGAGCCCTCGGCATCATCGGCATGCTGGCGATGCTCTGGGTCGGCGGCGGCATCATACTTCACGGCCTCGCTGAATATGGATTCGGCGCCCTGCCGCACGCCATTCATGACGCTGCCAAGTCGAGCGGAGCAGTGTTCGGACCAGCCTCCGACTTCATCGCATGGCTCGTCGAGGCATCCGCGGCAGGAATCTTCGGCGTGCTCATCGGCGCCCCCGTAGCGTACGTCGCGGGAAAACTCGGATGGAGCCATTGAGCCGATGGTGGCGAGCCCGTGGAGATCAACCTCGATGGAGATCGGCTGGGCCTCGGCGTCGCCCCACCACCGCCGGGCTTCCACGGATCGAGCGGCGGCGGCAACGTCGAATTCGGTCGATTTGCAGAGCATTGATCTGCCGTAAGCCGCTCCCTATGATCTCTCCTGTTCCGAAAGTAACGCCGTCAGTTGTTTTTCTCCACTATTGAAGATTGACCAACTGCGCCCCGTCCATGCCATTGCCCGTTGCCAGAACCACGCGAGCGAAAATGTCGACAGACAATATTGCGCTGAAGCTTCTCGGCCTCATCACGGCGTTCTGGATAGCGACGGGTTCGGCCTATGCTCAGGAAAAGCGCGTTGCTCTCGTCATCGGCAATTCCGCTTACAAGAACGTGGCCGCGCTGAAGAACCCTGCCAACGACGTCGAAGACATGGCGATAGCGTTGCGCCGCTTGAACTTCCGTGTGGTCGAGGGCCGCGACCTGACGAAGGAAGGCATGGCGGCCAAAATACGCGAATTCGTCGAAGTCCTCCCAGCCGCGGACATCGCGCTGTTTTTCTATGCCGGACACGGCATTCAGGTCGACGGCCAGAACTACCTCGTGCCCATCGAGGCCAGATTACCCAATATCGGCGCCCTCGATTTTGAAATGATCCGCCTCGATACCATTCACCGCGCCATGGAGCGGGAAGCGAAGGCGAGCGTCATCTTTCTGGACGCATGCCGGGACAATCCGCTCGCACGCAATCTTATCGTGGCCAAAGGAACCCGGTCGACAACGGTCGGGCGAGGGCTCGCGGTCATGGAAGCAGGCGTCGGCTCCCTGATCAGTTTCTCGACCCAGCCCGGCAATATCGCTCTCGATGGACTGGGGCGCAATTCACCCTATGCAGGCGCCCTGGTGAACCGCCTGATGCTGGCCGAACAGGATCTGTCGGAGATGCTTATCAACGTACGCCGCGATGTCATGCAGGCAACGCGCAATGAGCAAATTCCATGGGAGCACTCCTCCCTGACCTCTCGGATCTTCTTCTCCGCAGATACCGATGCATCGACCATCGCCAGACCCAAGGGACCATCCAACGACGATGAAGCGAAGGTCTGGTCGTTCATTCGCGACAAGCGAGATCTCCGTTTGGTGGAGCAATTCATCGATACCTATCCCAACGGAGCATTCCTCCCGCTCGCCAAAGCCATGCAGAACCGATTGCAATCGGGTAGCTCGGCTAGCCTCGCCGGACCGGCCCTCGCAAAGCAACGTCAGGAAGGTCTCGACACGCCGGTAGCGCCGCAAAACAAGGGCGCTGAGCGGCGGCGGCAACGTCAAGAGGCCGCGGCAGCAAGATTGGAGGCGAGACAGAAGCTTGCGGCCGCGAGGCGAGGACAGGCAAAATTCGCGGCTGCATCACGTTCCATAGCCGAACCCGCCCGGAGATCGTCTGGGTCCTTCGCCAGCCAGTTCCGGTCGACCAGAAGCGCTTGTCTTATAGACGGCAATCAGACTGCCTGCCGGCAGCTATGCGCCGGCAATCCCCATGCCCGCGCTTGTGCCCTTCTTCGCGGCGGGCGGCCTGCTGCAGTACGGGGCGCGCGCGGAGGACGAGGCCAATGGACCCGCGCCGCATTCAGGCAAGGCAGAGGCGCCTTCTAGAATTCCATCCGGCCAGTCGGACTGGCTTTCGCGATCGGCAAGCCAGAGCGGGCACACCAAGCAAAAAAGGGCGGCCCACCGGGCCGCCCTCGTCGTAAATTTGCGCGACAGCGCGGGAGTTACATCATTCCGCCCATGCCGCCCATTCCACCGCCATGGTTGTGGCCGGCGTGCGGATCGGACTTCTTCGGAGCTTCGGCAACGCCGGCTTCCGTGGTGATCATCAGGCCTGCGATCGACGCGGCATCCTGCAGCGCGGTGCGAACCACCTTGGCCGGATCGATGATGCCCTTCTCGATCATGTCGCCGTACTCGTCCTTCTGGGCGTCGTAGCCGAAGGAAGCACCGCGAGCTTCGAGCACCTTGCCGACCACGATCGAGCCTTCGACGCCGGCGTTCTCGGCGATCTGGCGGATCGGAGACTGCAGCGCCTTGCGCACGATCTGGATGCCGGCGTCCTGGTCCTCGTTCTCACCCTTGACGGTGATCGACATGGAAGCCTTCAGCAGCATCACGCCGCCGCCCGGAACAACACCTTCCTCGACCGCAGCGCGG
>CAZNMY010000121.1:0-18582 GCA_964574325.1 uncultured Devosia sp.
CCGCGATCAATTGCTGCGTCTGCACGAAGAACTCGATCTCACGAATGCCGCCGCGGCCGAGCTTCACGTTGTGGCCCGTGACGCCGATCACCGAGAAACCGCGATGTGCGTTGATCTGCCGCTTCATCGCGTGGATGTCCGCGATGGCCGCGAAGTCGAGATACTTGCGCCAGACGAACGGGGCGAGCTCCCTGAGGAAGGCTTCACCCGCCTCGATGTCGCCGGCCATCGCGCGCGCCTTGATCATGGCCGCGCGCTCCCAGTTCTGCCCGAAACTCTCGTAGTAGTGGAACGCGCCCTCGGTGCTGATCGCCACCTGCGTTGCACCGGGATCGGGTCTCAGTCTCAGGTCCACGCGGAAAACGTATCCATCCGCCGTGCGCTCCTGCATGACCTTCACGAGATCCTTGGTCAGCCGCACGAAGAACGGCTGCGGCTCCAGGCCGTCGCGTATCGCGAGCCGCTCGAGATCGTAGAAGACGATGAGATCGATATCGCTGGAATAGTTCAGCTCTGCTGCGCCGTGTTTGCCCATGCCGAGCACGATGAAGCCGGAGCCGGCCTCCGGTTCGGCTTCCGTACCGCCCAGCCATTGCCCTTTGGCGCGCGCCTCGCGAAACAGAAAGCGCACGGTCGCCTGCGTCGTGACATCGGCGATCGCGGTCAATCCGCCGGTAACCGCTTCGAGCCCCCAGGCGCCGCCGAGATCCGCGAGCGCGATCAGCAGCGCCGCCTCGTTCTTGACCGCGCGCAGCCCCGCCATCAGATCGGCCATCGTGGTCGCGCTTGAGGCCAGCCCCAAGGCGTCCGACCTGAGCTGCCCGAGCCGCTCCTCCGGGTGTGATGAAAGCACCCGCACGAGACGGGCTGGCGAGCGCCGCATCAGCGCGGTGAGGTAGGAGGAGCCGTCGAGCACGCCGAGCAGCAGGCGCTCGACCGCCGGCTCAGCGAGAACGCCGGCCTGATCCGTATCGAGCTCTCCGCGGATTTCAGAGAGTAGCTCGCGTGCCCGCGCTTCGTTCCCCACCACCGGCGCGCGAACGATCCGCGTCGAAAGCCGTGCGCCTGTCATCGCTATTCTCTCACTGCCTTGATCGCGCGCTCCACGAGCCCCTTGGGCGCCGCGTAATATCGCGTGAATTGCTCCGCAACCTGCTCGCCGGTCATCGGTGAGATTTCAAGCCGGGTCTTCTCCGCGTCCGCGAGGAACTGGGCGTCTCGCGCCGTCGCCATGAAGGCCTCGCGCAGCGCCTTCACGCGCTCCGGAGGTACGTTCGGCGGCGCGGCATAGATCCGGCCGAGGATCAACGGCCCGTAGACGATGTCGAGCACGCGGCGATCCTCGTCCGATCCCACGAGTTCTTCGGCATGCGCGACACCGGCGAGATCGGCGCGCTTGGGACCATTGAGTTGCAAGATGACCTTGAACGCTCCAGACGCCACCTCGCTTGCCCAGAACGAGCTGATGAACGACGTGTTCGCGCCGCACATGCCCTCGATTTCGCCGCGCTGCATCGCGACGCCGACGCTCGCCGCCCCCTGGTAGCCGGTAACCAGCTTCGCCTTCATGCCCAATAGATTCTTCGCGGCAAGAGTGAATTGAGAGAGCGCCCCGCCGCCGCCGGTCGATCCGAACAGTGTCTCTCGCCGGCGCAGGTCATCGAAGGTCTTGATGCCGGTCCGCGCGGTCACGACACACGTCGCGATGCTGCTTTCGAGATTGCCGATCCAGTTGAACTTGACGGCATCGAACTTCGACGCCGTCCCGCCCATCAGAGGATCGAGTGGCACGGTCTGCACCCAGGCGCCGATGGCGGTGCCGTCCTTCGGCGCGACATTGTAGAGCCAGTTCGCCGCGGTGATGCCGCTGGCGCCCAGCATACCCTGGACGACCAGCGTCGGATTGCCTGGAATGTGCCGGCCGATATGGCGTGCGAGTACTCGCGCGTAGGTGTCGAAGCCGGTGCCGACCTGATGGCCCACGACGATCGAGAGCGTCTTCCCTTTGTAGAAATCGGCGACCGTATCGGCCTTGGCATTTCCGTTGGACAGAAGCGTTCCCGCGAGCATCGTGCCTGCCAGCAAGCGGCGAAGCCGTCGCGTCTCGTTGCACATGTTACCTCCCGTCGGCTTTCATCAGGCCATATCGGCTCTAGTGGCCCGTCGCCGGTAGGGCAAGCACGATCCTGAGCCCCGGCGCATTGTCCTCCAGCAGGACGCGTCCGCCGTGCAGGCGGGCGACGGCTGCCACGAGGCTGAGACCGAGCCCTGTGCCGGGCCGCGTGCGGCTCGCTTCCAGCCGCACGAAACGCTTCAGCACGCGGCCGCGCTCGTCGGCGGGAATTCCGGGCCCCCGGTCCGCCACGCTGATCGCTACCTCCCGCTCGGTGACGCCGAGCGCGACCTCGATGTCCGGCACGTCGCGTTGGCCGCTGCCGTTGCCGGTTCTCGGCCCGTACTTGATCGCGTTGTCGATGAGATTGGCGATCGCCTGGCCGACGAGCTGCCGGTTGGCGTGCACGAGCGCTGGTTTTTCTGCGTCGCAGACGAGCGTCAGGCCGGCCTCTTCCGCCACGGGCTCGTAGAGTTCTGCGACATCGCGCACCAGTTCGGCCAGCTCGAAGGTTTCCGTCGCGCCTTCGAGCGCGCCGGCTTCCAGGCGCGCGATCAGCAACAGCGCATTGAACGTCTTGATGAGTTCGTCCGCATCCTCGATCACCCGGCCGAGCCCGTCCCGCGCATGTACGGGATCGCCGTCGCGCAAGGCTGCTTCGGCCCGCGTCCTGAGCCGCGTCAGTGGCGTCTTGAGATCGTGCGCGATGTTGTCCGACACTTCCCGCAAGCCCGCCATCAGGCTCTCGATCCGGTCGAGCATCGCGTTGAGGTTGCCCGCGAGGCGGTCGAGCTCGTCGCCGCTACCCGTGACGGGGACGCGCCGCGAAAAGTCGCCCGTCATGATCCGGTCGCTGGTGTCGGCGATCTCGCCGATGCGGCGCACGGCGAGGCGGCTTGCGACGAGCCCTGCGACGAGACCTGCGAGGGCGAGGGCGCCGAACCCCGCGAGATAGAGCCACCTCACCTGTGCGGCGAACGCGCGCTGCACCGAGAGGTCGCGGCCGACCAGGAGCGTGAGATCGCCGCCGACGGAGCGCACCACGCCGGCCGCGCTGCGGGAGCGCCCGGTGTCGGCGCCGAAGCGGTAATCGAAGACGCCGCCGGTACTGCGAACCGCAGGCGACGGCAGCGGGGCGCGCGACCTCGTCGGCTTGAGCGGCAACTCGTCCGGCCATCGCTCGAGGTTGCCGGCCAGCTTCGTTCCGTTCGACGAGACGAGCAGATAGAGCCGCGTCGTCGCGTCCGTCGACCGCCGGGCAACGCTCGCCATGACCGCTGACGGCCCAGCGGTTTCGGCGATCTCGGCGATGTCCTCCGCTTCCACCATCATCGTCTCGATGACCTGGGCGGACACGAGATCGCTCGTGCGCCCCAGAAGCTGCCACATGATGAGACCGCCCGCGATCGAGGCGGCGGCAACGAAAATGGCGGCCTGCTGGAACGCGCGCGTCGCGACCAACGCAGCGAGCGACCGGCCCGATCCCACTGGCTTCGATGCGGCCGTTCCGCCCGTGGCGTCCATCGCCTCAGCCACCTTCGCCGATCATGTAGCCGGCGCCCCGCACCGTATGCAGCAACGGCTTGTCGAAACCTTTGTCGATCTTGGATCTGAGCCGGGAGATGTGCACGTCGATCACGTTCGTCTGCGGGTCGAAATGGTAGTCCCAGACCTTTTCCAGAAGCATCGTGCGCGTGACGATCTGGCCCGCGTTCTTCATCAGATACTCGAGCAGACGGAACTCGCGCGGCTGCAGCAGGATCGCTTGCCCGTCCCGCGTCACGCGCCGTGACAGCCGGTCGAGCACGAGATCGCCGACGACGAAGCGCGGCTCGCTTTCTTCGGGTTGCGCACGTCGCACCAGCGCTTCGATGCGGGCGAGCAATTCGGACAGCGCGAACGGCTTCGTCAGATAGTCGTCGCCGCCGGCCTTCAGTCCCTTTACCCGGTCGTCGACCTCCCCCAGCGCGGAGAGGAACAGCACCGGCGTGCGAACGCCTTCGGCTCGCAGCGTCCGCACGACGGACAAGCCGTCCCGCTCGGGCAGCATACGATCGACGACGAGCACGTCGTGGAGGCCCTCGCGGGCGAGTGCGAGACCTTGCTCGCCGTCCTCCGCCGAGTCGGCTGCATGTCCGCTTTCGGTCAGCGCCTTGACGAGGTAGCGCACCGTCTCCTTGTCGTCCTCGATGAGCAGGATGCGCATGGCCGGTGAGCCCGGGTCTGAGGGAGAATGTTCCGTTCCGCAGCAACGCGGAGGGACGAAGCGAGTGCCGCCCTTATGATCGAGGGCGCGGGATGTGTTGTCCACCCCGCGCCCTCGATATTCGTCGTTGAGGAAGTCTGCGGCTCAGCCTTTCGGCTTGACCGAGATCGCAACCACGGCCGTCCGTGTATCGGATTTCACGGTCAACCGCACCGTTCCGCGGCTGGCGGCCCGTTTCACGGCCGCCTCGATGTCGTCGGGTGAGTTGACCGGGTCGCCATTGACGTGCGTGACGTGATCGCCCGTCGTGATGCCCTTGGTCGCGGCATCGCTACCCTCGTCCACGGCCGTGACGGCGACGCCGGCCTTGGTCGCGGCCCCGCGACGGGGAGCCGCCGCGAACGACAGGCCGAGCGATGAGAACTGGCGAACGGCGGGATCGGACTTCTCGACAGGGGCTGCCTCCGCGGTGGTCGCGCCGGGGAACAGGCCGAGCTTGACCTTGATCGTCTCCTCCTTGTCGCGGCGCATCACGCGCACGTCGACGACGGTGTTGGGAGCGTACTCCGCGATCTTCAGCGCGAGATCCTTGGTGTCCTTGATCTTGGTGCCGTTGACCGAAAGGATGACGTCCTCGATCCTGATGCCCGACGCTTCTGCCGGCCCCTTCGCCGTGACCTCCTGCACCAGTGCGCCGGCCGTGTCGGCGAGCCCGAAGCTCTTGGCCATATCGGCGTCGAGGTTCTGGATCTTCACGCCGAGCCAGCCGCGTGCCACGCTACCGGTGGCCTTCAGTTGCTGGACGACTTTGGTCACCGTCGCGGCGGGCACCGCGAACGCGATACCGACGTTGCCGCCCGATGGGCTGTAGATCGCCGTGTTCACGCCGACCACGTCGCCGTCGAGATTGAATGTCGGTCCGCCGGAGTTGCCGCGATTCACCGCTGCGTCGATCTGCATGTAGTCGTAGGGGCCTTCGGCGATGCCGCGGGCGAGGGCGGACACGATACCGGCCGTCACCGTTCCGCCGAGGCCGAACGGATTGCCGACCGCGAGCACCCAATCACCCACGCGGCTGTCCTTCGCCGCGAACTTGACGAACTGGAACTTGCGGTTCGACTTGATCTTGAGCAGCGCGATGTCGGTGCGCGGATCGGTACCGACCAGTGTCGCCTCGAACTTGTTGTCCTTGTCCGGACCGTCGAAAACGACCTCGATTTTGTCGGCCTTGTCGATCACATGGTTGTTGGTGACGACGTAGCCGTCCTCGGAAATGACGAAGCCGGACCCCTGCGCCTGGACGGCACGCGGCGACGGGCTGTTGCCGCCCCCGCCGAAATCGCGCGGCAGATTGCGGAAGAACTCGTTCCACTCTTCGGGCAGGCCCGGGATCGGCGGGCGTTGTGGATTGGCGCGAGGCGCACCCCGTTCGGCCGGCCGCTGCGCTGTCGCGCGCCCCCCGCTCGAAACCGAAATGCTGACGACGGCGGGCTTAACCCTTTCGACGATGTCGGCGAAGCTGAGCGGTGCGCGCCCCATCGGCGTCATCACGGTCTGCTGGTCGGCGCGTTGCGCCTGGACGGGAACGCCGCTCGTCGTGGTGGCGAGCGCGAGAATGCTCGTGCCGAGCAGCGCTGCGGCGGCGATGCGGCTGCCTTGCCGGCGGATGGTGGTGCAAGCCGGGGAATTGGTGTCGGCGATCATGGGCGTCCCTTTCGAGTGAGAAATCGGCGCGTCTGTCCGGCCTCGGCTTCGATCGGCCCGGATTTTGCGGTCATCAGTACAGCTCGCAGCGTTACCTCTGGCTTTCGGCCACATTAAAAAGCGGTAATGTTCCGGATCGAGGCGGATGGCCTGGAGGGATGGCGTCGACATGCATCGCATGTGTGGAGTTGGTACAGCCGAGGCCCGTGGGACGTGGCAATCCGCCCCGCGGACGGCGCTTGCTCTGGTGATCGCGCTCGGGACGATGCTGACGGCAACGCGCGAAGCGGCGGCTATTCCGCCCTGGGGCCTGCCGAAGATCGCTGCGGCTCCGGCCCCGGCCAATGCGCTGGTGCGCAGGGTCGCGGTATTCGGCGAGGACAACCGCAAGGGCATGCCCAAGCGGCTCGGCGGCCTGCGTGGCTCGATCGGCGTCATCTACAACGAGCGTTCGCGCACCGTCTGCTCCGCGTTCTGCGTTGCCGACGACATCATCGCCACCGCCAGCCACTGTGTGTTCCGCACCAAGGGCGAGACACCGCCGCCGACGGAGCGCTTCTTCTTCGCGAGGCCCGGTACCGCCTCCGGCAGCGTGCGCTTCGCCGGTACGCCCAGCCGAACCGCCGCCCAGCACATCGTCGCCGGTGCGGTCGGCATCAACACCAAGCCGCCCATCGACGCCTCTCGTGATTGGGCGCTCGTGAAGCTCCAGCGCCCCGCCTGCCGCGGCAAGTCGCTTCCCGTGGCTCCGATGACGCCGGACGATATCGAGAGCGAGGCCCACGCCGGCCGCCTGTTCCAGGCCGCCTTCCATCGCGACTTCGGCCGCTGGACGATGGCCTACTCGCAACCGTGCTTCGGTGGCCGCCGCGGCGAAGCCAACGTCGCCGGACCCGTCGTCAACGAGCGCGACTTCAACGATCCGCTGAACCTCGTGCTCCACACCTGCGATACCGGCGGTGCGTCGTCGGGCTCGCCGCTGCTGATCGAAGCGCCTGATGGCCCGAAGGTCGTCGCGATCAACGTCGGCACGTTCGTTCAGTCGCGCGTCATGATCGAGGAAGGAGTAGTCGTCAAGCGCGCGCCACCGTCTCCGGTCGCGAACACGGCGGTGAGCTCCGTTGCCTTCGCGGCCCGAATCGAGGCGCTGCGTCAGGCGGCCGTGCTGACGTCGGCGTCGGATCTCCGCACGCTGCAACAGATGCTGATCGAGGCTCGCTTGCTCGACGGCGCGCCGACCGGCCGCTTCAATACCGACACCCGCACCGCGATCGGCCAATTCGAAGCCGCATCCGGCCTGCCCGTCCTCGGCCTGCCAACCCGCGCCCTGCTCGAACGCCTCGCCCGCAACGCAGCGGTGCGCTGACGGGAAAGCGCTATCGGCCCGCGTGCGCGGTCGCAGCGTTACGAGCGCCCGCTGTCCTTCAGCATCTCGTCGAGGCGCGCCTTCTCTGCCGCCGACAGCGGCTCGACCGCGGCTTCGCGCACGAGCCGGTCTCGACGCGCCTTCATCAACAGGAAGATCAGCGTCAGCAGCAGCATGGCCGGCGGACCGAGCCACAGCAGCAGCGTCGACACGTTGACGGGCGGTTTCAGCAGCACGTACTCGCCATAGCGCGCCACCACGTACTTCATCACGGCTGCGTCGCTGTCGCCCGCCGTCAATCGCTCGCGCACCAGCAACCGCAAATCGCGGGCAAGAGGCGCGTTGGAATCGTCGATCGACTGGTTCTGGCAGACGAGGCATCTCAGATCCGCCGACAGCGCGCGCGCGCGCGCTTCGAGCTTGGCGTCCGGCAGCACTTCGTCCGGTTGCACGGCAAACGCCGGTAGCACCGCGAGGACGACGGCCAGCACCAGCGAACCGATGAATGCGACCAGCCTTGCAGCAGGCCCGATTCCCTTGCTCATATCGTCACTCCGCCGGCACCGGCCCGGATCGCACCCGCGCCCGTTGCGGCGCTCCGACCCGCATCCGCCGATCCGAAAGCGACAGCGCGCCGGCCAGGAACATTATGAGCGCACCGATCCAGATGAACCGCACCAGCGGATTGAAATAGAGCCGCACCACGTAACCGCCGCCGGCCTGAGCGTCGCCCAGAACCGTGTAGAGGTCGCCTCGCCACGATGGATGGATGCCGGCTTCGCTCGTCGTCTGCCGCGGCGCATCGTAGAGCCGCTTCGACGGAGTGAGTTCGACGACCGGGCGACCGCCGCGCGTCACCTCGAGGACGCCGACTTCCTCGCGGTAGTTCGGGCCACGCCGCGGCGCCACCCCCTTGAACGTCAGGCTGTAGCCGCCGATCTGCGCGACCTGCCCCTCGCGCATCACGGCGATCTGCTCGCTCTGGTAGGCGGACATCGATACGATGCCGATCGTCATCAGGCCCGCGCCTGCGTGCGCCAAGGATGTGCCCCACGCCGAACGCGGCAATCCCGCGATCCGCTGCAGCGCCGTAGCGAACGGCACCGAGCCGATCCGCCCGCGATGCGCGATCTCCGTGAGAGAGCCCGCGATCACCCACAAACCCAGCCCGATGCCGAGTGGCGCCAGCCACGGTCCGCGACCGCCCACCGCCATCGTCAGCACCGCGCCTGCGAACGCGATCGCCGCCGCCCACATCAACCGCTGCATCGCGCCGTAGATGTCGCCGCGCTTCCACGCGAGGAACGGCCCGAACGGCACGGCGACGAGCAGCGCCAGCATCAGCGGCCCGAACGTCGCGTTGAAATAGGGCGGCCCGACCGAGATCTTGGCGCCGGTGACAGCCTCGAGCCCGAGCGGATAGAGCGTGCCGATCAGCACCGTCCCGCAGGCCACCGTCAGCAGCACGTTGTTGAGCACGAGCGCCCCCTCACGGCTGATCGGCGCGAACAGCCCGCCCGCCTTCAGCGCCGACATCCGCGCCGCGAAAAGCGACAGCGCACCGCCGCAGAACACGGCCAGGATGATGAGCACGAACGTGCCGCGGGCAGGATCGACCGCGAAGGCGTGCACCGAGGTCAGCACGCCCGAGCGCACCAGGAACGCTCCCATCAGCGACAGCGAGAACGCGAGGATGGCGAGCAGGATGGTCCACACCTTCAGCGCTTCGCGCTTCTCCATCACGACCGCGCAGTGGATGAGCGCGGTCGCCGCCAGCCACGGCATCAGCGAGGCGTTCTCGACCGGGTCCCAGAACCACCAGCCGCCCCAGCCAAGCTCGTAGTAGGCCCACCAGGAGCCGAGCGCGATGCCGAGCGTCAGCATCATCCATGCCGCGAGCGTCCACGGCCTCACCCAGCGCGCCCACGCCGCGTCGATCCGGCCCTCGATCAGCGCCGCGATCGCGAACGAGAACGAGACCGACAGGCCGACATAGCCCGCGTACAGGAATGGCGGATGGATCGCGAGCGCGGGATCCTGCAGGATCGGATTGAGGCCGCGCCCCTCGATCGGCGCATCGGCGAGCCGCAGGAACGGGTTCGACGTCAGCAGGATGAACAGCAGGAACGCCGCCGCGATCGAGGCCTGCACGGCGAGCACGTTTGCGCGCAGCGAATGCGGCAGATGCCCGCCGAAAAGCGCCACAGCCGCGCCGAATGAGGCGACCATCAGCACCCACAGCAGCATCGAGCCCTCGTGGTTCCCCCACACGCCGGAAATGCGATAGATCAGCGGCTTCGCCGAATGCGAGTTGGCGTAGACGTTCTCGACCGAGAAGTCCGACACGACATAGGCGTGCATCAGCGCGAAAAACGAGATCAGGATCAGCGCCGCCTTCACGACAGCGGCGGGCACTGCGAGCGCCATCAGTTGGTCGCGCTGGATCGACGACAGGCCCGCGAGTTGCCCCGCCGCCAGCGGCGCCGCCATCTGCACGAGGGCGACCGCGAGCGCCAGCGCCAGTGCGAAATGTCCAAGCTCTGCGATCATGGCTTCGCCGTACCTTTCACGCCCGCCGGTTCAGCTTTTCCCGGAGCGTCTTTGCCGTGCTGCCACAGTCCCTGCTCTTTGAGCGCCTTGGCGACCTCGGGTGGCATGTAGGTCTCGTCGTGCTTGGCCAGCACCGTATCGGCGCGGAATACGCCGCCGGGATCGATGCGGCCTTCCGCTACGACACCCTGTCCCTCGCGGAACAGGTCCGGCAATACGCCGCGATAGGTCACGTCGATGGTCGAGCCTTTGTCGGTGATGGAAAAGCCGACGTCGGTGCCGCCGCCGCGCTTGATCGAGCCCTCGAGCACGAGCCCGCCGAGCCGGAAGCGCTGGCCGTCCTTGACCTTGCCCGCCTTCACGTCGGTGGGCGTGTGGAAGAACACGATCGTATCGCGCAGGGCCGTCATCACGAGCAGGCCCGCGATCATCAGCACGATGACGCCCCCCCCGATCATCAACCCGCGGCGCTGCTTACGCGTCATCCGGCGACCTTTCTCCTCCACCCTTGCGCAGGGCGGTGTCCCGTAGGGGCTTCGATGGTCACGACTTCAACCCCAGTGCCTTTGCGAACGCATTGAGCTGGCTCAGCGCCTTCTCGTCGTCGGCGAGTGCTTTTCGCGCATCCGCCAGCGCCGCTTCTGCCTTCGCCGGATCGCCGAGCACTGTCCACGAGCGAAGCAGCTTCTGCCAGCCCTCGATATCGCGACCGTCTGCCTTCAGTCGTTCCGCCAGACCATCGACCATCTGCTGGATCATCTGCCGGCGCTGCGCCTCGGGTAATCCGGCAATTGCATCGGCTGCCTGTTGTTCGGGAGGTGCCCCGCCGCCGCGGCGCTGCGCTATCGCCTCGAGCCGCTCCATCAGAATGGCGCGCCAGGGCGCTTGTGGCGGCGTGTCCTGCGCCAGCTTGCGATATTCGGCCTCGGCTTGGTCGAGATCGCCTTCCTGCTCTTTGGCGAGCGCGAGCCCGAACACCGCATCCGGCCGCCCCGGCTCGAGTTCGAGAATGCGCTGATAGGCCTTGCGCGCGGTCTCCGTCACGACCCCGTCGTTGGCCATCACGGTGCTTTCGGCGAGGCCCGACAGACGCCGCGGCGACTCGCCGAGCGTGTCGATGGCGCGTTGGAAGGCATCGGCCGCTTCCTGAAACCGCTCGAGCCGGAGATAGACGGGGGCCAGCACGTCCCAGCCCTGGCCATCGCGCGGATCGGCCCTCAGTCGCGCCTCGACGCGCGCGATCAGCTCATCCACGTCGGCGCCGGGGCTCGGCGCTGTCGCCAGCCGTTCCGCGATGGGCCGGCCCGGAAGCGCCGGTGAACCGAGGTATGTGTAGACGCCCAATGCTATCGCGGGAATGGCGCACGCGACGATCATGAACGCGCGCTCGCCCGATGCGCCCGGTTTGGCGGCAGCGACGTCACCTTTCGCTTCGATGGTCCGGGTTTGGTTCGCGCCGCTGGCGAGCAGCCGGCGGGAGATCTCGATGCGGGCGGCTTCGGCCTCGGCCTCGGTGATGAGCCCTCGCGAAAGCTCGGTTTCGATTTCAGCGATGCGATCCTGATAAACGGCGACATCTGCCGCCACCCGCGACGTCGCCTGTTCCGTCACCGCGTCGGCTCGGCGCAACAGCGGCCGCACCACGGCCAGCACCGTGATCGCCGACAACAGCGCAGCCATGATCCAGAACAACACCATCGCGGCTCCACCACCCGCGGTCCGGTCCCGCGCCTCTCAGGGAATAGGGTCGCGCAGTCCCGAGTGCAAGCAGGGCGCGGAACTGGTGACCGCGTGTCGCGTCGGCGCGGATGCCCCCGAACGCGCAGATTTCGATCCCTTGCGTTCCGGTCTGTCGCTCATCACCCGCAACGGCGTGAGCGGCATCAACCCGTTCGCGCGGACTGAAGCAGCGGATCGGCCGATAGCCATGCCCCGCTCAGCTTCCGGATACGCATGTCGTGCGATTGTCTCGCGTATGGCGCTCGACCCGGCGCAGCCCCTCCGGCGTCAGCCGATGTTGCTCCAAGTCCCGTCCGGATTGCGGCAGGCGGTGCCGCGCATGGCCCGGGGCCGCCCGTCGATATAGACCGTGTGCGTGAATTCGCGGCACGGCTGCGGCCCGCGATAGTAGGACGGGCCGGGGACGACCTCGCCGTAGCGGCCGTTATCGGGATTCTGCCATCGCACCGGACGATTCGTCTGGCCGCGCTCGAAAGCATCCATCTCGGCCTGCTGGGCAAAACGGCGGTCGCGATCGTCGAGCGACTTGCCGATTTCGTTGCCGACGACGCCGCCGACCACCGCGCCGAGGACCGCGCCGACGACGCTCCCCTTGCCGCGGCCCATCTGGCTGCCGAGCACACCGCCGGCGACCGCGCCCGCGACGAGGCCCTGGTCCTGCTTGGGCGCGTTGCCGGGACCGCTGCAGCCCGCAAGCATCGCACCGGCAGCCGCGACTACGATCAACTTCTTGATTTTGCTCACGACGTACTTTCCCTCGCCGTCCTCATGCCCGCCGATGAACGCTCGCCGATGAAGTTTCGGCCGATGAAGCTTCGACAGGCTCGTTCCAGATGGCGGGCTGTACCGTTGCCCACCAGACGCACTGAGGCTACCGCTACACCACACCGTACCTATGTCCGTCGATTCGGGCGAAAGTTCGATGGCGCCCGATCGCTTTCCGGCGTGTCGCATTCGTCACACCGCGGGCAACTCCAGGCGGACCTGCAACCCGCCCAGCGGCGACTCGTCGAGTGCGAAGCTCCCCGTATAGGACGTTGCGATGTCGCTGACGATCGACAATCCCAGACCCGAGCCCGGCTTCGTCTCGTCGAGCCGCATACCACGTTTGCCGATCCGTTGGCGCTGGTCGGAAGTGAGCCCCGGGCCGTCGTCCTCGACCGTGATCGTGAGCCGCTGCCGCCCGGTCCGTGTCTCGCCGGGCAGCGCCTTCACGGTGATGTGAACCGTCGACACCGCCCATTTGCAGGCGTTGTCGACGAGATTGCCGAGCATCTCCTCGAGATCCTGCTTCTCGCCCTGGAATCTGATCGTCTCGGGGCAGTTGATCTCGATCGTGATGTCCTTGTCGCGGTAGATCCGTTCCAGCGCCCGCTTGAGCGAAAGCGCAACCGGCATCACGTCGGTGCTGCGGCCGATCACCCCGGCTCGGGCCGCCATCTGCGCGCGCTCGAGGTAGTAGCCGATCTGATCGCGCATCAATTGGGCCTGTTCCTGCACCTTGTCGGCGAGGGGGCTTTTCTCCTCCCGCGCCTCATTGGTGATCACAGCGAGCGGCGTCTTCAGCCCGTGTGCGAGATTGCCGACCTGAGTGCGCGCCCGTTCGATGATGTCCTGGTTGGATTGGATCAGCGCGTTGATCTCCGACTGCAGCGGCTCGATTTCCATCGGCAGCTTGGCTTCGAGCCGCGTCGCCTGCCCTGTCCTGATGGCCGACAAGCCGCTTTCGATCTCGCGCAGCGGCAACAGGCCGAACCGAACCTGGAACAGCGTCAGCGCCATCAGCCCGAAGCCGACCAGCGACAGGGCGACGACGAGGCGCGCGCGAAACGCGGCCACGCGCGCCTGCGGCCAGTCGACCGGCCCTGCGACGAGATAGGAATAGCGCGGACCGCTTTCATCGCCGCCGAGCGCCTGGATCATCTCCGCGACGCGCAATTCCTGGCCGTTGGGCCCGGTCGTCTGGGTCCAGCGCGTACCGAAGCTGTCGGGGGGAAGGCCCTTCTCGTAGGGCGAGGCCAGCATCTCACTGGCCAGGGACTTGGAGACGAGCGTTCGCCGCCCATCCGCGCCTTCGGTCGGTTTGATCTGCCAGTACCAGCCGGAATGATTGATCTCGAACAGCGGCTCGCCGACATCGCGCGGTGCGCCGGGCTCGCCCTGGGTGTGATCGGAGCTGTCGGTATAGACCACGAGCAGCAGCGTCTTGATGCGCTCGTCGAAGCTCGACTCGACCTCCTGCCGGTACAGCGAGAATATGATGACCCCGGCGATCGGCAGTGCCACGATCGTCCACAGAACGGCCGTGGCGAAGAGGCGGAACGCGAGTGAGTTAAACCGCATCGGTTTCCGTGCTGAGCCTGTAGCCGAGGCCGCGAACCGTCGTGATCACCTCGCCGGGAATCTTCTTGCGCAACCGCCCGATGAACACCTCGATGGTGTTGCTGTCCCGGTCGAAATCCTGGTCGTAGAGGTGCTCGACGAGTTCCGTGCGCGACACGACGCGCTCGCGATGATGCATCAGATAGGCGAGCAGCCGGTACTCGTGCGAGGTAAGCTTGATCGGCTGCCCGTCGTAGGAAACGCGTGCTGTCTTCGTGTCGAGCCGCAGCTTGCCGCATTCGAACTCGGCCTTGGCATGCCCGGCATTGCGCCGGAGTTGCGCCCTGACGCGCGCCAGCAACTCTTCCATGTGGAACGGCTTGGCGAGATAGTCGTCCGCGCCTGCGTCCATCCCCGCGACCTTGTCGCTCCAGCGGTCGCGTGCGGTCAGAATGATGACCGGGAACTTCTTTTCCGACCGCCGCCATTGCTCGAGGATCGAGAGCCCGTCCATTTTCGGCAGGCCGAGATCGAGAATCACGACGTCGTAGGGCTCGGTATCGCCGAGGAAATAGCCGTCCTCGCCGTCCTTGGCGCTGTCGACGGCGTATCCGGCGTCACCCAGGGCCTTGACGAGCTGTCGGTTGAGGTCGGGTTCGTCTTCGACAACGAGAACGCGCAAGGGAGGTCTCCAGAATTCGGCTGCCGGAAAAATCAGCGAGCCATCGGGGCCGAGGGCCTTGTCTATACCGCGAAGGACATTGGAAGCCTAGCTCCGGTTCACTCGTAAAAGACGATGCTGACGCAAAAACGGGCGTAAAAACAACGGTTGTACGATGCTGGCGCAGCTCCAAGCGCGCCCTGCCCGCCTCAGTCGAAAGGATGCCGGGCATCGACGACGAGGGTGCGCATCGTGCCTTCCCCTGCCCGAACCGTGAGGCGGTAGACATAGCGATCACGGTCCTTGCACAGCGATGACCGCAGGATCTGAACCGACGACCGGTCGCGCGCCAGCCGGTCCACGTGCTCCATCGGGACGAGCCCTTCGCGGCGCACGATCGGAGCGGCTTCCGACCAGTCGGAAATGCAGGCCATCTGCGCATGCGCGGATGGCGTGGATAGCAGCGTCGCGGCGAGCAGTGCGCCCGCCGTCGCAGAAATCGAGGGATGATGTCGCATGACGACCATATGATCCCGTCGGGCTGAATGCGGGATGAATGCGACATTCATCGACGTCGAGCCGAGCCTGATCGGGATCGCGCACCGCGGCGCCGACCTAACCCTTCGACGCCCCAGCGGCGAGCCGGCTGGCAGCATCCGCTTTGAGTGCGGCGCGGTCGAGCTTGTTGGTGGAAGCAAGCGGCAGGTCGTCCACCAGCCACACCGAGCGCGGATGCTGGTAGGCCGGCGCGTTGGCGAGCGCGAACTGCTTGACGTCGTCCTCGGCGGGGCGCTGGCCAGGCTTCGGGATGACGAACGCGACGGGCTTCGTCCCCTTGATGTCGTCGTCGACCGGGACGACGGCCGCCTGCGCGATGCCGGGATGGCGTTCGAGCATGCGCTCCACGTCCGCTGGATAGATGTTCTCGCCGCCCGATACGAACATGTCGTCGCTGCGCCCGACGAAATAGTGGAAGCCGTTCTCGTCGCGGCGGAACACGTCGCCGGTGATGTAGAAGCCGTCGGTGGTGAACGGCGGCTTCAGGTCCGCCCGGTTGTGATAGCCCGACATGACCGCCGGGCATTTCATCTCGAGCACGCCTTGGGACGCGGTGCGGTCATCGCCGTCGGCGAGGCGCATTTCGACGAGCTTGTGCTTGGTGCCGACCGACATCTCCGGTTGCGGCACGCCGTCGGGGTGCGGCCCGAACACCACCGGCCCCGCTTCCGTCGTGCCGTAGGCATTGACCACCTGCGCCTTCGGGAACGTCCGCTTGATCGCGCTCATCAGCGCCTGGCTGACGGGGGCCGAGCCCATCCGCACGATCTCCACGCTCGACAGGTCGGTCTTCGCGACAAGATCGGCTTCCCGCAGCATCATCGCGATCATCGGGGGAACCGCGGTGAGCATCGTGCAGCGATAGCGCTCGATGGCCTCGATGTAGTCGCGTGCGGAGAACTGCGGCAGCATCACGATCGTCGAATGACCGACCGCTGCCAGCTTCGAGAGCGCGAGCGCGTTCATGTGATAAAGCGGTGCTGCGATCAGATAGCGGTGCCGCGAGAGGTCTTGCGTGCCCAGCCGCGTCTGCGCCACCCAGATGTGGCTGTGATGCGAGAGGATGACGCCCTTCGGCGTACCGCTCGATCCGGACGTGTAGAGAAACATCGCGGGATCGTCTGGTTTCGGCACCACCGTCTCGAATGGCCCGCGATCGAGAAATGCGTCGAAGCCGATAGTCTTTCCTCCCCCCTCGTGGGGGAGGTGGCCCGCAGGGCCGGAGGGGGGGAGAGCACCATCGAAGTCGACGACCGGCAGCTCCGCTGGACAATCCGCCCGTCGGGCCGCGTCGCAGAATACCAGTTTCGCGTCGCAATCCCGGAGAATGTAATGGACGACCTTACGCGGGAACTTGAAGTTCACCGGCACGGCCACGAGCCCCGCGCGCATGATGCCGTAGTAGGCCGCCAGATACTCGAACCTGTTCGCCGACAGGATCCCGATGCGGCTGCCCCGCGCAAACCCACGTTTCGACAGCGCGCGCGCAACGCCGGCAGCGGCTGCGTCGAGATCTCCGTGCGTGAACTCGCGCGGAGACTTCTCGCCACCCAGATCGATGAGTGCGGTTCGCGTGAGATCGAGATCGCGGCGAACGAGATCGCCGAGGTTCGTGAAGGATGGGTTCTTGCTCATGGCTATCGGTGTTACGTCGTGGATGAACAATCGAACCCATATTCACGTCATGGCCGCGTAGGCGGCCATCCACGTTCGTGGCTCAACTCGGTCTGTGCCGTGGATGGCCCGCCTTCGCGGGCCATGACGTCGCGTAGAGAAATGGTCGTTGCGTCAAGCCTTCGCGGGCGGCGGCGCCGTCGCGTAGGTGCCGCGTCCGCTGGCGAGCAGCTTGCCGCCCTCGTCGTAGATGCTGGCTTCGGCGCAAGAGAACTGGCCGCCCATCCGCACCACTTTGCCCTTGCAGACGAGATCGCCCTTCTTTGCGGCGGCGTGATAGTCGACGCGCATGTCGATGGTCGGCGCCGGTCGCGCCAGCTTCTTGATCATCGCCCAATCGGCCGTCAGATCGACGAGCGCGGCGAGAATTCCGCCGTGCGTCCACCCGCCTTGCGGGTTGACGACCCATTCCTCCCGCCACTTCGCGCGAAGCTCGATCGTCTCGTCGCCGACGGCCGTCACCGTCAGCCCGAGCCACTGGTGGAAAGGCCGCGTCAGGAGCATTTCCTGGACCTTGGCTGTGGTGAGTTCGTCTGACATTCGGGGCTCCTTGTTCGGCAAATCGGCAGTCGGCAGTTCGGGGATCGATTGAAGACTTACGATCTATCCAATGACCGTATCAGTCCATGCAACATACGATCCACGGTGTCGCAACGGGCGAGCACCGGCTGGACAACTTTTTCTTCTGTCAGCTTGATTCGTACGGCCAACAGCAGGTGGGTCTCGAGTTCTTTGATTGAGCCCTGAGCAATCCTCAAGAATTGCACATAGCTTCCTTTGACTTCGCGACCGCAACCTTCCGCTATATTCGCTGGAACGGAGGCAGCCGCGCGTCTAACTTGCGATGTGAAGCCATACAGTTCTTGCTTGGGAAACTGTCCGGCAAGCAGACAGGCAGCTTCTGCCAAGTCCATCGCTTCCTTCCAGACACGAAGGTCCTGGTAAGATCTGATCGGCATTCCGTCGTCGTGCATGACCCAACTCCGAATGCCGATCTGCCGACTGCCGATCTGCCGACTGCCGATCTCTAAGGCGTCACCACCACCTTGCCGATCACCTTGCGGTCGCGGATCAGGGCGAGGCCCTCGGCCGCCTTTTCGAGCGGCAGTTCGGCGTCGATCACCGGCTTCATCTTGCCCGACGAGATCATTTCCATCAGGCCCTTCAGGTCGTCGTCGTAGAAGCTGTTGGAGCCCTTCACTTCGATCTCGAACGACCAGATGTAGCGCAGATCCTCCTTCGGATCGTGGCCCGCGGTCGCGCCGCACACGAGCAGCTTGCCGCCGCGCTTGATGCAGCGGAGCGACGGCGCCCAGGTGTCGCCGCCGGTGTAGTTGATGAGCACGTCGACGCCGCCGTCATAGGTGCGCCGCTGCGGCTTGCCGTACTTCTCGTTGGCCCACTTCGAGAAGTCGACCTCGTTGACGTTGATGACGTGATCGGCGCCGAACTTCTTCAGTGCCTCGACCTTCTCCTGGCTCGACGTGCACGCGATGACTTCCGCGCCGAGCATCTTGGCGAGCAGGATGCAGCCCGTGCCTACGCCGCCCGACGCACCCAGGATCAGCACCTTGTCGCCGGCCTTGATCGTCTTGTGCGTGATGATCATGCGGTGCGCGGTGCCGTAGGCGACGGGCAGCGATGCTGCTTCCGCGAACGACACCTTGTCGGGCATCGCGATCAGCTGG
>CAZNMY010000122.1:0-18570 GCA_964574325.1 uncultured Devosia sp.
GCGCATGCACCATGATTCTGGGGGAGTACCTATCAAAATGCGTTATGTAGAAATTTATGAGTGGTATTAACTGCAATACGCGATCTTCATCCCACTCCAGATGTGAAATCCAAAAAGAAATGGGCTCGCCAAAGATGTTTGCAGGAGATGCATCTGGCGATTGCCTGCGAGGCTTTGTGTGCAACGCATAATGCTGGTAGGACCCTAAATTACGAAACTGCGTACCTGATGGAGCGGCTGGTACAAAAGCCTCCGCCAATGCAATGAGTCTCGCACTTGACTGCTTAAAGCTACATGCATATTCGCAGCCGTCATGTTTGATGCTGAAAGATCGACCAATCACTTCGCGGGCCTTTGCAGGTGGCTTATACGCCGTCCATATCACTTCTAGCGATTTGGTATCCCTGTGCCACACCGCAGTTAAACGCTTTGGCAGTACCAAGCTGTTTAGAGAGTCAATCAGCAGCTTCGGAGTGTCGGGAATAATCAACATCAACGACTGGTCGCCCCATGGTTTTTGAATAGCGAGCAGCTTTCGATTGTGAGTCCGGATCTCCTCAACTGAGGTAAATGGATGCTCCTTCAGGAATGGAGCTAACGCGGTGCGTATGCTATCGATGTTGCTCGTTGTCTTGGGTGATCTACCGAGTCGCTTTGCCATGGCTCACGCTGAACAGGATAAATCGGATGGATGAGAAGAAAGTAGAGCAACGAGCCGACGAAGCCTTGCGCCGCGCCCTCAACACCCCTCCAAAGCCACATAAGGACATGAAGAAGGGGGAGAGGAAGAAGCGGCAGGACGATCGCCCTACCGCTTCCGACGCGAAGCGTGACTAGCCAGCACGCACTTGGCCGTTAGGCTGTCGATACATGAGGCGCTTGCCACCAGCGCCCTTGATTGCGTTGCGGGCGCGCTCCGCATCTTCGATCCCGTTTGCCTTCCGGTTGTTCCAGATGAACGCGGCCTCGGTCATGTAGCGCTGTAGGTGCTTCTCGCTGATCGCATGGTGGGGGCCGTAAATCTTGCGCTTCACGCCAGCAAAGAAGCTCTCTGCCGTGTTGGTGTAGACATCGCCGCGCACGTACTCGTCCCGGCTGTGATTGACCATGCTGTGATCCTTGAAGCCCTTGCCGACATGCCGGTGGTCAAGCTGGTGTCGGTCATCAGGTGGGTCTCAGGCTTCACGTGCTTCTTAAGAACTTCGCGAACCGACTTGGCCGTGACGTTCGGAATGTGACGGACGCGCAGCTTGCCGCCGCGTTCCACCAGCGCCACGACTGGGTGCTTCTTGGGCTCCGGCTTGCCGTTGTGGACGTTCTTCTCCTTGCCGCCAACGAACGTCTCATCGCTCTCGACGATCTTGCCTTCGCCGCCCATGTCGGGGCCGCCGTCAAGTTCCGGGTCCATGTTCATCGCTTCACGGATGCGCATCGAGAGGAACCACGCGCTCTTGTACGTGATCCCCAGCATGCGGTGGAGTTGGTGGCTGGAAATGCCCTTCTTGCTGGCTGCCATCAGGTAGAAGCCCAGCACCCACTTCGTGAGCGGGATCTTGCTGCGCTCCATGACGCTGCCGACAGTGACGGTGAAAGGCTTCTGGCACTCGTTGCACCAGTGCACGCCGGGGCGGGTGCTCTTGCCCTTCATGCGGGTAACGTCAGCCGAATTGCAGTGGCCGCAGATTGCGCCATTGGGCCAGCGCAGCGCTTCGAGATGCGCGCGGGCGGCGTCCACGTTGTTGAAAATCGGGTTTGTGAGATCGACGGTCATAACTTTGTCCCTCGGTGTTGAGAGACATATAGGCTATGGGAGTTCCTACGTCAAGTATATAATTCCCCTGCACCTCGCCATCGGAGCGCATCATCTTCCCCGCCACGTAGACCTCAATCGGCACGTACTGCATGAACATTCTCCCTGTTGTGGGCTTCGTAGGATGGGGTTGCGACCAAGCTGCACACACCCCCCCTCATGGAGCCGCTTTCTCAGCAAATCCATTCCACTTCCGCCACCGAATCCTGCGTTTATACAATGTTGAGCCTGCGTACGCGAACGCATGCCAGTTCCAAAAGGTGTTCAACACTCGAAGCTGGGCTGCCGTGTCCGTCGTTCCAACCGGATCCACCACGCCCGCTGCGCTTTGGCCTCAAGCATGCCCCAGACGTAAGCCTCAGCACCTTGGGCTATCGAAAGCTCCTCGGTGTCAATGTCGGTGACGAACGGTCCCGTCAGCGTGAGCGGGGTAATGGCGCAGACAGGCGATGTCACAGATACGCGAAGGCGCGAATTCCCGGCGATCCCGAAGTCAAGGTAATGCTCGACCGTCAGCAGTACGCCTCGCCAAGTGAACTCGTGGATGAATAGCTTGGATTTCTGCCACATGTCATGCCCCCTGCCGTTCTTTGCCTGGGACAAGGGGAGCGCCCAGCAGCGTTGCGCCGGTATTGTGAGGTGTTGTTGAAGCTGAACTGGGCCAGCCACTCCGCAACGGCCCGTCGAGAGTAGAGAACACGACTACGATTGCCGCCCCCCGCTTTCAGGAAAGGCGGTCCCGAGCCATCCACGCGCATCTGATCGAGGGTGCGCGGCGATAGCTTCAGCATCTCGGCTGTTTGGGCCGAGGTCATTAGCTCATCAGGCAAAGCAAGGATCGAGGGGGTGATCGACGACATGGCTAGCTCCAGGTTCGATTGAACGGGAGCCGCGGTGCGTTCGTGTTGTCGCGTGTGTAAGGCGAACCTTTGATATCTTGTGATCCGGCGCGGTGTCCGATCAGCCTTCGCCTAGCGGCTGTCGGGGTTGTGTGGTTGGGGTAACTCGCCCCGCCCCCTGCTTTCGCAACACTCTGGTGCGTCGGTAGCCGAACGTATGCGGCAGGGCAAACATGACTGATTCGCCCCTTCCACGAAACCCCGCTGGGAGTTGCTAGGAAGTTGCTACGAAAAGTAGCGCGACATTTTGGATGGAACTAAGTCTCTGATTTTATTGGCGCACCGGGCAAGATGAAACTGCGACCTCTTATGTGATTGAGATTGCGGTGTGAATTCTTGAGGTCAAGCGTCCCTGTCTTCGTCCTTCGGTACTCGAGGGCGCCGGTACGGTGTCTTCCCGGCGAAGTTCCGGATACCGTCGGGCTCAGCGCATGTTCCCCACAGGAGAATAGCGTAGGCGCAACGCGTGTCGTTGCTACGCCGCCTGATGCCCGCCATCTTGGCAGCAAGGATGTGGCTCTGATTCGTGCCATGCGTGCCTGACATCCGCGCGAGCATCAGGGCAAGTAAGCCATGTCACGCCGAGCCACAGTCGAGCATCAGCCGGAACTGTTCGAGGATCTGCCGACCGTCGATAAGCCGTCGCCGCCATTGCCACCGCGGTCGACGCGCGATTCCCGCGTGCTGTCTGGGCTGCCTGGCGCCACACTTGCACCGTTCGTCGATGCAGCAAAAGAGGACGAGCCGGCGGAAGTCTGGTTCCGACAGCTGATCGCGGCTTTCGACCTGCCGGACCCGCCGCAAGGATTCCTGCCGATGGCGGAGGAAGCGCTCAAAGCCTGCCCCGGCGACATCGATCTCCTGCTGCTGGCGGCCAACGCCGCACTGATCGACGGGAAGCACGAGCGCGCTCTGGTTTTCCTCAAGCGCTACCATAAGCGAGCCGAATCGCCGGCGGAGAAGCTTCTGCGCGCGTTTGCCTTAAATCTTGCCGGACAGAGGATCGTAGCGCAGGCCGTGCTCAAGCGAAGCGGGCTTGCCGATCCACAGGTGGCCTTCGACTACTACCCGGCAGGCAGGAGGCAGGTCGCTTGGTTCGTCGCCCAGTTCAACCGGATCATGCAGCCTGAGCCGTCGACGCGGCAACGAACTCCTCTGCAATTGCTCACGCAACCGGCACGGGTGCGTGGTGGGAAGGCTGCCGCGACGCCGTCGAAGTACCGGCCCGAGGAAAAGCCGGGCTTGCGGGCAGCGCCCCCCCAGCTGGCGGACATCAAGCCGGAGCCCGCAGCGCCACCAATGCCGCCGCCGCTGCCGCTGGTGGAAATCGAGATTCCGTTGACCATCGCGCTTGATCTTGCGCCGCTTGCGGCAGCACTCGCCCAGGCGCCCGAGACAGACGGCCGCGCCTTTCGACTGCGCGAGAGCCTTGCTCATCTGGGTCTCGTGCAAGGCTTCGACGAGTTGCTCTGTTTGCCGCATCTCGTCGGCATCGAGCCGCTCTGGCACCAGATCGAGACGGTGCGCAAGGTCCTGAAGCAGTTCCGCGGCCGCGTGCTGCTCGCCGACGAAGTCGGTCTGGGGAAGACCATCGAGGCCGGCATGGTGCTGAAGGAGTATGCAATGCGCGGCATGGCCGAGCGCATGCTCGTGCTGACGCCCGCGTCCCTCGTCGGCCAGTGGCGGGAAGAATTGGAGACCAAGTTCAGCCTCGCGTTCGCAACCACATACGATCCGCTTCTGCGCGAGGATGCTGGCGCGTTCTGGGACCAGCCGCGGATCGTCGCTTCGATCGCCACGGCCCGGCGGCAAGAGCACCTGGAGGCGTTGGCCCGCCGCCAGCTGGACATCGTCGTCGTCGACGAGGCGCATCACCTCCGCGACAGTGCCAGCGCCGGCTGGAAGCTGGTCGACGCGCTCAACAAGCGTTTCCTGCTGCTGCTGTCGGCGACGCCGGTGCAGAACGATCTGGTCGAACTCTACAATCTGCTGACACTATTGAAGCCCGGCATATTCAAGACGCTGAAGGAATTCCGCGCCGCCTACATGACGCCGGGCAAACCGCGCGAGCCCGCCAACCCCGACAGCCTGCGCCAGCTGATGCGCGGCGCGATGATCCGCAACACGCGAGCGATCGTGGCGCTCAAGCTGTCGCGGCGACATGCATCGACGATCCGGGTCGAGCCGTCGGCGGGAGAGGCCGCAGCCTATGCGGCGGTAGCCGACGCCGCGCGCAGCCTAGCCACCGAAGGCGGCGGCATCGGTCGCCAGCGGCTCGTGCTGCACCATCTGCTCGCCGCGGCAGGCTCATCGCCTGCAGCCGCCGCCAAAGCTGCCGAGCGCATCGCCGAGCGCACGGGCGAAAAGTCCTGGTACACATTGGCAGCGCGGCTCGCCGCGATCCCGTGCAGCGCCAAGGAGACTGCGCTCGTCGAATTGCTGCGCAAGAACCCGGACGAGAAGAAGCTCGTTTTCGTCCAGGCGCGCGCGACGCTCGATCATCTGACATCGCGTCTCAAGGCGGAGGGCATTTCGCTGGCGCGTTTCGACGGTAGCATGAGCGGCCCCGACAAGGATGCGGCGATCGCCGCGTTCGCCAATTCCGCTTCGGTGCTGCTGTGCACGCAGTCCGGTGGCGAGGGCCGCAACATCCAATTCTGCAATACGCTGATCAACTTCGACGTGCCGTGGAATCCGATGGCGATCGAACAGCGGATCGGCCGTATCGACCGCATCGGCCAGGAGCGGGAGGTGTTCGTGTTCAACCTCGTCACGGCGGGCACCGTCGAGGAGCAGGTGCTCGGCTTGCTCGAGGAAAAGATCTCGATGTTCGAACTCGTCGTCGGCGAGGTCGGTGCGATCCTCGGCAATGTCGAGGAGGATCGTGAGTTTCCCGATCTCGTGCTCGATGCCTGGCTGCAGGCGACCGATGTCGGCCGTGCAAGCGCTTTCGATGCACTGGGCGCCAAACTCGATGCTGCGCGCCGACAGCACGAGGGCGCCAAGGAACTCGACGAGCACCTGTTCGGCCAGGACTTCGAGACGGGGTGAAGCTGGAAATCGGAAGTCGGAAGTCCGAAGTCAAAAAGCCCGGAATAGCGCCAGGTGGCTTCTCATTCCGGATTTCTGAATTCTTCACCCTTCAAGGCTGCCTCCGACGAGGAGAAATCGACCATGACTGCTTTGCGTGAGGTCGTCGCCGAGTTGCTGGAGTACGAAGGGGCGGTCGTGGAAGCGATCGAGCCGGACGGCCTCGATGTGTTGGCACCGGCAATGTTGCAGTCGGCGTTCGACTGGCCAGAGCTGGTGCGGCTGGGCTTCGGTAGCGAAGCGTCGGCAGGCGCAATACGGATCGGGCTCGACGACGACTGGCTCGAGCGGCTCGGCACGGTTCTGGGGGAGCGCGGAAGGATCGCCGAGCGCCAGATCCGGCTGCCCGAGGGCGACATCCCACCCAACGATCCGCAGCGGCTGATCGAAGGCGTCTTGTTCCTGCCCAACGCGGTGTGGCGGCTGAAAGGCGTCGAGGCCGCCTGGACCCGTTGCCTGTTGCTGGCGTTCCGCTACACGGCGGTCTCCGACGAGAAGCGCGAGGGTCTCGTCTGGCTGGGCTTCAACTGCACAACCGGCACCGTGCTGGACGAGGATATGCTGACGGCAATGCGCCGGACGCTCGATCGCGCAGAGAGCTGGCAGGTGCCGGAGCAATCGGTGGCACAGGCAGCCGGTCCGGTATGGGACGCGGCCACGATTACGGCTCGTACGGGGCCGCTGCTGGAACGTCTGGTGCGTGCGGATCTCGAGCCATTTCTGGTCGCCATGCGGCGTCGTCTCGACCGAGACAGGCGCCGAGTGCACGCCTATCACGACGATCTGAGGCGCGTGGCACTGATCAAGCTGGCAGGGCTCGAGCGTCCGGTCGTCGAGGCGAGGTCGCGCCAGTCCTCCCAGAAGAAGTCTCGCGGGAGCAAGAAAGCTGAGGCGAAAGTCGAACAGGGCGATAGGCTCGAGGCATCGATCAAGCGGGAGCGCTTGCGCGTCGCGTCGATCGAGCGCGAGTACGCCGCCAAGCTCGATGATCTGCGCCACAACTACGCTCTCCGCGTGACGGTCGAGTGGGTGCAGGCGTTGACCGTGGTGGCGCCGGTGCAGCGCCACGAGGTCTTGATCAAACGGCGCAAGGGCGAGCGCGGTATAGCAATGGACTGGCACGTCGCCGCGCGTCGCATGGAGCCGGCAACGAGCGAGTGGGGCCTGGGCCTCGATGCGGAGCGCCACGTGTGCGATGATCGTCTGCACCTGACCGACTCGGACGGGCAGGCACCCTGCCGCTCTTGCGGCAAACCGTTCTGCCGGGCCTGCCACCCCGTGTCCTGTCCGCGGTGCCGCAAGTGACGGACTTGGTCGGCGCGATGGACGACGCGAGGCAAGCTCGTGCTTCCCGCGGCCCTCGTGATCGCCCGGTGTGGCCTCGTGCCGCCACCGCACCTCATTGCATCAGCCAGTCCCCAGTATCCGTAGCAGGCCCATGCCCGAGATGCCGGCGGTTCGCTTCATGCAAATTTCAACGGCTGGCTCCGACTGTCGAAGTCGACCGGGTCTGGATATAATGGAGGAGATCGTCGGCATCTGTTCGGGAGACGCCCAACTCCGGCATCCTTACAGCCGGGTACTTTGCGGCCAACGCGGCTGCGATCGGATCGTCGTTCGATCGCATGCGCTGCGGGCTCATCAAAAAGCCGACCAGCCATTCGTGCTTCCGGCGCTGGCCAACGAAGGCGAGATCGGGCCCGACACGGTCACCCTGCCCCACAGCATGGCAGCCTGAGCACAGCTTCTGGAAGAGCGCTTGACCTGGCAAATCTGCAGGCAAGCCTGTCCCAATCGAGACTCCACCTGCGGATGGAGATCTAGGCTGCGCCCTCCAGGCCGGATCCATACTGCGGATCTCGTAGGCGAGGCGGTCGAGATCACCGAACACCGAATTGCGGGCCCAGTTTCCCGTCTTCTCGTTGCCGACCAACACTTCGTTACGATGATCGCCGAGACTTCGCATCCGCTCGCCCAAACGCGAATTGATGGCACGAATGTCATCGATCTTGCCTGTAAGAAACGACCACCCAGGCCCCGAATAGAAGGCAGATGCGTAGGCTGCGAGCTTCTCGGGCGTATCATTTTCCGGATCGACACTGATGGACACGAAATGCACACTGCGGCCCATCACGTCCGTCAGCCGATCAGCAAGCTGCGCCATCCGCGCCGTATTCAGTGGACAGATCTCCGTGCACCTTGTGAAAATGAAGCTGATGACCACGATACGGTCCTTGATGACATCGTCGTAGAAACGCAGCTCACCTCCACTCTGCGTGGTCACGGGCAAGTTCGGAAAGTATCCGTTCCCCCAACGTCCACCCGCTGCCTCTGCGGCATCCGTTCGCACGAACGTTATCGCCGCCAGCAGCAGTGCGGACAGCACAATCAGGTATCTCGATAGCCGTCGTTCACTCATGGCGTAGTGCTGCTGGTCGGTAGCGAGGCGCTCTGGCCACGACGCGGGTCGCCCTCCTTCAGCACTTCGGGCGTGGTGAAGAAGACCCCGTCCGGCGTCGGGTTCGGTGTCGGCGCAATCGCCGAATGCGTGCCCGTCAAAGACAGTACATGCACGCGCATGAGCATCGCGAAATCCTCATGCACGGTGTTGTGGCAATGATTTACATATGCGCCGGCGAAATCGCCGAACGTCACCTGCACCTTGACGCGCCCGGATTCCCTCAGCCGCCACACGTCCTTGCGCGCGAGCCGCTCCGTCGGCGCCATCGCGCCGCCCCCCCGATTGACGGTTACGCCTTCTTCGAAGTGAAGATGAATCGGATGGTCCCATCCCCCGCCGCTGTTGACATAGGTCCAATGCTCGACCTCGCCGGGCTTGGGCACCAGCAGTGAAATGCGATTGGCATTGAACGAATGCGACGCCTCGCCGTTGATCTTGATCGTCCACGGGAACGTCGCATATTCGCTGCAGTCCGGCGTGCACTGCCCATTGGCTCCGCGCGAATCTCCGGTGCCGCTGCGTCCGAATTCCACCACGCGCTCTCGAACCGGGGCGACGACAGGGATCTGCTCGGTCAGGACCGCTGGAACGCGGCTGCGGTCCGCTGTGCCTGCCCGGTGAACCACTCCGGGCACATCGACGCTCTCGACAGATCCGACGACGCGAAACTCCATGATCTCGCCGAGAACGGGGTCTTCGGAGGACCGCTTGATCGCCTCCCCCCGCGACAGTTCCTCCTTCGGTCCACGCCCGTCGTCGCGCATACGCAGGAGATTGCAAAGCCGCACGCGATCGCCGACGCGCAGATTGCCGAAGTCCACGACGACATCGAATCGCTCGGCATTCCCCATTTGATCGAGTTGGTTCACCGAGATCGGATTGACCAACAGATTTCCGTCATTCGCGATCACCTGCATGGGAACAGCAGTCGAACCGCGGAACATCGCGAGTTTCAGAAAGCGCGACATACAGGCATTGAGGAACCGAAAGCGGTACTTGCGGGGCAGCACTTCCAGGAAAGGTGCGTAGGAGAAATTGACGAGCGGCAAGTCACCGAGAAATCCATCCGTATTGAAGATGTCGAAGAACAACTGCCCGCCCTGGTCACAAGCCGCATCCGACACGACGAGGTTCACATCGAAATCGACATTGCCCCAATCGAGCAGACTGCCGCTCGGCAATCGCAGATTGACACCGTCGACCAGCCGTTCGTTTCCCCGGTCCGGTCCGCTGTAGAGGTTGATGACCCCGAGCATGCCTTTGTAGACATTCTCGGCCGTGAAGAAGAAGCGGTGGTCGTGGAACCACATCGAACTCTGAATTTCTCGAAAATCGCCGGGCACACGAACCAGCCCGCCTTTTCCATCCGGCCCAGATGCACGAACGTCCGATGCCAACGTGTTGATCCGGTCGCATCGCGCCAACGCCGTGCTCCACCGATAGTCATAGAAGGTGCCGGGGAAGTGATGCACGTTCGCGGAGCCGTCGCTTTCCGACCCATTGTGTGCGTTGTGGAAGTGAGTCTGCAGTTCGTTCCGGCCGAAGCCTCCGTTGTCTTCGCGCGCGACGGGCAGGTTGTTGTAGATCCGCGTGAGCATCGGCTCTCCGTACCTCGCCTTGATGAGAGGTGGCGGAAGCCGACCGTTCACGTTCCGACCTGCGCCAAGAGACCAGATGCGGTTCGCTTCCTGGGCCGGCATCGCATGGTTGAAGTAGGCACCGGTGCACTGGCCGATCGAGAGCACGTAGCCTGCTTTGGGAAAGTACTCCTCCCACTTCTGATGCGCAAAGAATTCTCCCGGCGGTCGGCCTTCGACAGGCCCGCGATTCGTCAGCGGATTGCGCAGATTCGTATTGCCCGGATTTGCCGTGTAGTCGGTATGCCAGGAAAGTCGCTTGGCGTCGCGTTCGAGCATGGTGGAGGGAAACGCAGCGTTGCCTTCCTCTGTCCGTTGGAGCGCCACAGGCTCCAACACCTCGAGACGCGGCAAGGGTTCCGAGAATTTCATCGAACCGAACAGTGGTGTGCGCGGTGTCCCGGTCGGGACCTGCGCGAATGCACTCGTCGCAAACGGACTGAGGCCGTTCTTCAGCGCCAGAGTGCCGGCAGCGGTGAAAATGCCCCAGCGGAAGAGATCGCGGCGCGAGATCTGATCTATCGACAAGGCTCGCACGATCTCTGCGCGATTGCGTCGTGCGTTCTCCGCCTCACGCAGCCTGACACGAGAAGCCTCGGGCTTGATGTACATGTCTGTCCCCAGCGTCCGAACAGCGAACGCATCATTCGCAGCGAAGATCAACGAATACGATCAGTGAGACGCGGCCTGCGCCAGGAGATCGAGCCGTTCCAAAACCGCAGCGCGCCTCGCTCCCGTTCCCATGAAGAGCTGTCCGTTCTTCATCCAGCCTTCGAGCAACAGATGAGCGTAGATCGTATGATCGTAGGTGTAGGTGCCGTCTTTGCGAGTTTGCTTGGCGAAAGATGATCCCAAGCCGTCAGCGAGCGCCTTGATCGAAGAATCCGAGCCGGTCAATCCGAGGATGCGGCCGTCGAAGCTGCCCAGATAAGCGCGCAAGGTCTCGGGTGAATCACGATCGGGGTCGACCGTTACGAAGACGAAGTTGAATCGGTCGGCTTTGGCGCCGAGTTCCCGAATGTACTCTCCGACTTCGAACAACGTGGTCGGGCAAATCATGGGACAGCCCGTGAAGCCGAAGTGCAAAATCGTTGGCTTGCCGGAAAGATCGCGTTCGGTCACGACGCGACCGAACTGGTCGACGAGCTCGAATTGTGGCCCCTTCCCAGCAGGACCGCTCGTCTCCGCGAAGCCGCCTGTCGAAGCAACCGACAGAGCCATCGAAACGACAGCTACGAAAGCACATCGGATCGTAGCAGTGAAAGTCGCCATCAGAGAGCCTTCGCAGTTCGAGCCAGACTTTATTTATTGCCGTTCACTCCTCCGTTCGCATCAGGCGAAGGTCTGGTCCCATAGTGAATCCGGAATGTCGAAATCGGTAGAGCAAACTGGAGTTTGACGCGGCCGCGGGTGTCGGACCTTGGTCCATTGTGCCCACCTCGCCTTCTGCTACGAAAATGTTTCCGCCACAGCTCCCATATCATGCGTCACTCATCATGCGTCATTCGTCGGCCCCTCAGCTCGATCTCCTCCCACGTGCCACTCCAGCCGCGATAGCCGGTGCGTTGGTCTTACTGTACGCCGTGGTCGCTCTGCCGGCGGTCGCCGCCATGCAAGCTTCCGAGATCGAGCAATGGCTGGTGCTCGCGTCCATCCTTGCGGCGGTACTCATCAGGCTGAGCACGATCGACGCGATGTCCTTCCAACTGCCCGATCGGCTCACTCTGCCACTTGCGTCGGTTGGTGTTCTTCTCCACGCACCACAAGACCGCATGTTTCAGGCTACTTGTGCCGCGCTCGGCGCGTATTTGCTTATGGCGTCTGTCGCTACGGCCTATGAAGCCTGGCGCGGCCGCCCGGGTCTCGGCTTGGGCGATGCCAAGCTCATGGCAGCGGCAGGGTCCTGGTTGGGCCTCAGCGCATTACCAAGCCTCGTCGCCCTGGCATCGATCGCCGCACTGTTCTGCGTAGCGGTAGCCGCGCTGCGTCGAGGTGGGGTCGCGATGAAGACGCGACTACCGTTCGGCCCGTTTCTCGCGCTCGCATTTTGGCTCATCTGGCTCTACGGCCCATTCGGCCTGCACAGCTCATGAGGCCGCCGCAATCGAGAGTGAGGAGGCAACAGGTGGAAGACGAGCGAGACTCCATCCGCGACAGTCGAGCAGGCTTCACTTTGATCGAAGTGCTCATCGTCCTCGGGATCGTTGCGATGCTCGCGACTTTCGCTGCACCACAGGTGATGCGCTATATGGGCCAGGCCCGTGTCGAGACCGCACGTATCCAACTGTCTGCGATCACGACGGCGTTGGAACTCTACGCCCTCGACAACGGCAGCTATCCCCCGCAGCAGACAGGACTTGTTGCACTGGTGACGGCTCCGCCCGGAATGCAGCGCTGGCGTGGGCCATACCTGAAGAAGGCCGACGGGCTCCGCGACCCCTGGGGGCGTCCCTACGGTTACCGAATTCCCGGCCGTCAGAGCGCTTTCGAGATCTTCACACTCGGACGAGACAACGCAACCGGTGGAAAAGGCGAGGACCAGGACGTCGTCACCTGGTAGACGAAATTGCCGCAACCTACCGGAGCGCGATGATGGGAGCTACGACGGAACGCCGCCGATGTACGCCGGATGCCGTATTTACCGCGATGGTTATCTCGACGAGCGTGGGCATCGCATCCAGGCGTTTCCACGCCGAGTGCCACGCGGGCTGCCCGAGGCGCCGCTCAGCCCCATAATAGCGATAACGCAGCGACGTCTCTGGGCCCCCAAGGATCATCTCGCTGGCGTCTGAAGCGTCGCCCCACGCCGGCTTTCCAGGCATGTGCAGCGCCGTTTCGATGGATATAGCGCCGGACCTTGCATCTGCCGAGCGATGGCCGATGCGTTGCCGAAAGAGGCCCGGACCGAGCGGGCCAGACTGCGCCGGGCCGACGAATTCGACCGAATTTTCCGTGCCCGAGAAATACAGGCGCAACCCGCCATCCCGGCTCCGCTCCACCAGCGGAATGCTCTGAGCTATCCGTTGCTCTATCGCATCGGCGACCATCGTCAGCGCTGTCACATGCTCGATCTCGCCGCGCGACGACCACGCTTGCATTCCAAGCCTGATGCTCCCCGGAAGCAGCGCAAGGCTGATCGAAATCAGCGCCAGTCCAACAAGCATCTCGATCAGCGAGAAACCCGCCTGAAGCCGGGCCGCACTTCCGGATGGCGCACTCATGGTGTGCCCATCCCGAGCTTCAGCGTCGTCAATTCCAGGCTTTTTTCCTTGCCACTACTTGCGTCCTGCCATCGAACGACGACGACGACCCACCATGCGGGGATGCGAGGACGCACCGCACTTGCTCCGCCAGCATCGTAAGGGGATACCTCGACCCGCCAATTGATCCCCTGTTCCACACCCGTCGTTACGCCGGAGCGCAAGGGGGAAGTCGCGCCCATCTCGGTCAAAACTGCTCGAGCCACGCCGCGAGCCTGCACTTCCAGGTCAACGCGATGCTGCAGCGTCCATCCGGCCGCCAGAGTTCTGTTCACGAGGACGAGCGTCGCGCCGAGAATGGCCAGCGCGACCAGCGCCTCGATCAAGACGAACCCATCTACCGATCGCCTCCGGGCACGATCAACGCGAAACATGGGCCGCTCCCGTAAACCAATCAACTCGAACGGTCGCCGCCCTACGGCCGTCGCTCAGCATGACCTGCGCGCCGGTGGACTCCCCGCTCGGGAAGAAGCGGATTCGCCGAACGTCGCCATACACGGTTTCGCCGGCGGCCACGGTCACTTTGACGGTTATCGAACGGGCCCACTGCTGGTGTCCGAAGACGCCCGGAGCGCCATACGTCCCGGCATCGAGATCAATTTCGAATTCTCGCTCCCGCCCTTCGCGAAGGGCGCTCGCCCTCGTCATGCGCATTGCAGAAGCAAGATCAGAGACAGCCGCGTCGAGAGTGCGCGCGCGATAAGCCGTTTGAGATACCGGCAGAGTAACGAGTGCGATCGCCGAAAGGATTGCGAGGCCGGCAAGCAATTCGATGAGCGTGAAGCCGGGGCTGCCCTCCGCAGCCGCAACGAGACCCGAGCGCTTCATCGCAGGACGACCTCGTTGAGACTTAGCATGGCGCTGACGACCGACAGCATGATGAAACCGACGAGCCCGCCGATCACGATCGTGACAGCGGGTGTGCTCACCGCCAGGAACCTCTCCATTCTTTGGCGCACATCTTCCTCGTAGATTTCGGCAATGCGCGCGAGCATCGCCGGCAATTGTCCGGTCTCTTCGCCCAGTGAGATAAGCCGAATCGCCAACGGCGGCAGGAGTCCCGATCCTGCAAGCGACGACAACAGTGTTCCGCCGCGATTGACCTCGTCCTCTGCTCGAAAGACTGCCGCCCTCATGATGCGGTTGCCAACCGCGTTTCCGCTGACCCTGAGCGCACTCAACAGCGGCACGCCGTTTCCCAACAACATCGACAGCGTTCGCGCCAACTTCGCAGTCTCGACGCGTTGGATCATGCCCCTCACCAACGGCAGACGCAGCAAAAAGCCGTCGATGACGACCGCCGCCGTCTCGCTCCGCCGCGCACACCGCCACGCTACAACTCCGGCACACAGCAGCGCGACAATCAGCGGCCAGAAGCTCACGAGCACCGTTTCGATCCCTGCAAGCAGTGAAATCAATGAAGGCGGCTCCACTCCTGCATCGCGAAACAATGGCACGATCGCCGGCACCATCACGGATATGATCACCGCCATCGTGACACCGGACGCAACGAGCAACAGCAGGGGATAAACCATCGCGGTAAGCAACTGCTTGCGCATTCTGACGATCTCGTCCAACGAACGGGCCTGCTCGGCGAGAACCTCCTTCAGCGTGCCGCTCGCCTCACCCGCCCTCACCAGCATCCAGAAAGTCTCGGGGACCACTCCGTCGCATCCAGCCAGCGCCGCCGACAGCGTGACGCCAGCTCTGACATCGGTTTGTACGCGGGCCAACAAGTCCTTGAGCCTCCTCTTGATGTGCGGTTGAAGCTCGATGATCCCGAGTGCTTCATCGACGGTGACGCCGGCCCGCAGCAGTGTCGCCAATTCTCGGGCGAGCATGGCTTGCCCTGCCAGATCCAGCGGTCGGGGAGACGAAAGCTCGCGCCGCCACCAGGCGGTTGCAGGCGTTGAACCGTTTCCCGCCCGTGCGATCTCCAGTGCGAACAGACCACGGTCCGTCAGCAGATCGAGCGCCGCCGGCTCGCTGTCGGCCTCGACTTCTCCGCTCTCGAGACGGCCGGTGTTCGTGTAGGCTTTGAAAATGTATTTCACAGTCAACTCATTCGCGTAACGCGCAGAACCTCCTCGAGGGTCGTCTCGCCCGAGAGCGCCTTCGACAGTCCGGCTTGATGAAGTGTGGTCATGCCGCCTTCGATCGCCGCACTTTCGATCTCCTGTTCGGATGCCCGCCTGTGCAGAATTCCGCGAAGTCCCTTGTCGAGAGCCATCAGCTCGCCGATTGCGATACGGCCACTGTAGCCCGTGTTCCGGCAGACGCTGCAGCCGTTTCGCGCCATCAGGCGGGGAATGGCGCGAGCTTCTGGTGACAGCGAAGGGCCTGCCTCGGCGACGAGCCGCGCAACGAGCTCCGCAGGCGCGTCCATCGGCGATGCGCAGACCCTGCAAAGCCGCCGCACGAGACGTTGCGCGAGCACCCCGCTGACGCTCGATGCCAAGAGATAACTTTCCAGCCCCATATCGATGAGCCGTGTCATGCTTGCAGCCGCGCTGTTCGTATGGACCGTGGACAGCACGAGGTGTCCCGTGAGCGATGCCTGTATCGCCATCTGGGCGGTCTCGATGTCGCGGATCTCGCCCACCATGATCACGTCGGGATCCTGTCGGAGAATCGAACGAAGTGCCGACGCGAAGGTCAAACCGATCTGCGGTTGCACCTGGATCTGATTGATGCCGGCGATGCGATACTCGACGGGGTCCTCGACCGTGAGAATCTTTCGCGTCTCCGAGTCGAGAAGCCCGAGCGCCGTATAGAGGGTTGTCGTCTTGCCGCTGCCCGTCGGCCCTGTGACGAGTACAATTCCGTGCGGGCGGCGCAGCAACTCCGAGAAGTCTTGCAGCAACGAGGCCCCGAATCCGAGCGCCGGCAGTTCTAGTCCGAGAGTCGCCGGATCGAGCAGCCGCAGCACGCAGCACTCGCCGTTCATCGTAGGAATCGTCGACACGCGAATGTCGAGTTCGCGACCGCGCACCACGGAGCGCGTTCGGCCGTCCTGCGCCATTCTCCGCTCCGCGATGTCTAGCCGAGACAGAATCTTGATGCGCGATACGACACCAGCCGCGAGATCTGGCAGAAGTCGTTCCACGGTGTGTAGAACGCCGTCGATACGAAAGCGTATGCACAGACAGTCGGGGCGTTGCTCGACGTGGATGTCCGAGGCACGGCTCTCCACGGCCCGCACGATCAGGTCTTGCACGAGCTTGATGACCGGCGCCTCGCTGGCGAGATCGGCGAGATGCCGGGCATCCTCCTCGGATGGTGCGCTGGCCGTTGCGGCCGCGCCCGCAGCAACTCCCGCCACGTCTGTCGCGCCGTAGAGCCGGCCGAGCGCCTGCTCGATATCGCTGCTCGTACCAATCCGCAGCTCGATAGGCTTCTCGAGTTCGAACGCCAGGTCCTCGACCGCCGTTCGGTCGAAAGGATCGGCCACCGCCACGACGAGGCGATCCACTCCCACTTCCAGAGGCAATATTTTACGCCGCTTCAGGAAGTCGGCCGCGATGCGATCGGCCAGGATGGAATGGGACGGGAAATCCGCGGCAGCCGCGAGCGGCAGACCCAGCATCTGCGCAATCGTGGCGGCAATCGTGCTCTCCGGCACGAGACCCAGCCGGATGAGCACCACATCGAGCCGCTCGGCCGCCTGCTGGCGGGCCCGATCCGCGCGGCGCAGGGCCAGGTCGTCCAGCACTCCGGCTTCGACGAGCCTTCTGCCCAACTCGACGGCGAACGCCTCTCCCGCCTCGGCATGACCTGCCGGCGACGACTTCGGCACTGTGGAGGAGTTGAACATTTTTGAGTATGAGCTAGATTGCCTATCGTATTGCGAGCGAGCATTAAAACACATTTGACCACGCGATCGCCAGCTTCATCGGTGGTCCGATGCTGTCGGCTCGTTCCGAGCAAGGCAGTACGGCGCCGTGGGATATGATCAAATGATGTCGGCGAGTTGGATTGCATCATTTGCGAGATGGTGGGCCGGTGAGCTGCGTGGTGCCCTTGCGCCAGCGGCTGGAGCTTCCAGCACCAGATCGCGCTGCATCGTGCTGACGCCGCAGGCCGACGGGATCGAGGCTGCACTGGAGGAGCGAAGTGTCCTCGAGCCGCTCGTTGGCTGGCCCTCGTCCGGACCCATTCCCCTCGAGGCACTGCCTAATGCATTTTCGGCGCTTCGAGGGCGTGAGAAGAAGCTCCCGATAGTCGTCCGCCTTCCCGCCAACTGCGTCCGGATTCGCCGTCTCGACCTGCCGGTCGCTGCGCGGCACGACGTGCCTCGCCTGCTGACGCTCGACTTGACCCGATCCAGCCCGCTGAAGCCCTCCGATCTCTACCACGCGCACGAGATTTCCGGGCCTGCCGGATCGCCCGGTATGATGTCGGTGCGTCAATTGATATTCAAGAAGCGCCTGTTGGAGCCGATCGCACAGCAGCTCGATAAAGCGGGCCAGCGGATCTCCGCTGTCGAATGCTGGAACGAAACGCAGACGGCGGGGCTGCCGATCACATTCCATCCAGTGGGCGCGGTTCCACCGCAACGCCCACCGCGCCGTCTAGAGTTGGCGCTGGCAGCCATCATCCTCGCGCTTGGGCTCGGAACGATCGGTCTAGCCTGGTTACGCAAGGAGCAGGCTCTCGCCGTGGCATCCGAAACGGTGGCAAAGCTCGAAGTCCGAGCGCTAGAAGGTCGTCGCTTGATGTCTCGCGCCCGCGACACGGAAGCCGAGATCGAGCGCGTCAGTCGCGTTTTCGACAGCCGTGTCCCGGCACTTTCGGCATTCGAGGAGGCAACGAGGCTCATGCCCGATGGTGCATGGGTCGAGGAGTTGCGTATCGAAGGCGACATAATCGATCTGGCGGGCCTTACACGCAGCGGCTCGGCGCTCCTCACGGCGTTTCAATCATCCGCCATCTTCCAGGATGTGCAGTTCTCTGCCCCCGTGCGCTTCGAGCCATCCGAAGACCGGGAACGCTTTCGCCTCCGCGCGCGATTGGGTCCTGCAAAGGAGATCGGGCGATGATCGAAAATGTTTCGCCGGGAGTTCGCACGTTCGCCGCTTTCGGCCTGCTGTTCGGTTTGCTGCTGCTCGTTGCCAATCTTGCTGCAGCGCCCTTGTCGCAGCGCTGGACGACACTCGAGATCGAAACCCTGGCGATGCGCGAGAAAGCGGGCGAAATGGAGTTGATTGCTTCCGGCATCGGTGCGGCGCGTGATGTCGCGGAGCAGGGGGCACGCGTTCTCGCATCGAGCGGATACCTGCCCGGAGATACCGAAGCCATCCAGTTCGCAGCCTTGCAGACGAGGATCGTCAGGATAGCGGAACTCGCGGGATTGCGCCCGCAATCGAGCCGAACCCTGGCCACGATCCAGCGTGGTGGCAGCGCCATGATCGGA
>CAZNMY010000123.1:0-18491 GCA_964574325.1 uncultured Devosia sp.
CGCCGGAAAATGTCGGGTCGCGGCAGGGCCTTGACCCGACCTACGTGAACTGCTGGCTACGTGAACGACTGGCGCGGCGTCTTTTCCGCGTCTACACTCACCTCGAAACGACAAGACCCGGCGGCCATCGCGGCGCGTCGCGATCCGTTCTACGAGGGTGTGCAATGGCTCGAAAGCATCACGTGAATGCCGTCATCAATGGCGATGCGGTCGATTTTCTGTGCGAGCCGCAGCAGACGCTGCTCGACGTGCTGCGCGACGAGCTCGAGATGACCGGCACCAAGGAAGGTTGCTCGACGGGCGACTGCGGGGCCTGCTCCGTCATGGTCGACGGCGTGCTCGTGTGCTCGTGCCTGATGCTCGGCGTCGAGGCGCAGGGAACGAAGATCGATACCGTCGAGGGCATGGCGAAAGGCGACGACCTGCACGTGCTGCAACGCAAGTTCATCGAGCACGTTGCCCTGCAATGCGGGATCTGCACGCCGGGCCTGCTGATCGCGTCGCGAAATCTGATCGAGCGCAACAACGATCCGACCGAGGAGGAAGTGCGCTTGTTCCTCGCCGGCAACCTGTGCCGCTGTACGGGCTACAACAACGTCGTCGATGCTGTCATGGCCGCTGCGAAGGAAATGCGCGGGGGATGAGGTGCCTGACCCTCCGGGTCTGGCACCGTGACGGCCCTTCGCGAGGAGCTACTATGCAAGAGCGCGTGAAGTCGGCTGGCAAGCCGAAGAAGAAGGTGACCCTAGAGGTCGACACGGCGTTGGCGACCGACGCCGCGGCCGAAGGGATTGATCTCGGGTCACTTCTCGAGCAGGGCCTGCAGGCGAGAGCCGCGAGGAAAGTGTCCGGCGGGCTCACGGAGCACGAGCAGGAGAATTTGAGATGGCTCGAAGAGTATGTCGCCCAGCATGGTGATTGGTGGGATGACGAGGAAGACCAGCAAAAGGCGTCTTGATCGTGGTCCGCCAACTCGATCTCTACACCCATCCTCAAACATCGCATCGCGCGACATATCCCTATATCATCGTGGTGCAGCATGACAGCGTAACCCCGAAATTGAGCGAGGTTCTGGCTGTGCCGTTGTCGCGCTCGCATCGAGGTGGTGCCGATCGACTTATGCCCTTGCTCGACATCGACGGGAATACGATGCGGTTGCTCACGCCCTTGATGCGGCGGGTGCAGATCCGAAGCCTCCCCCACCCCGATATCCAATCTTGGCGAGCAACGCGACCGCATCATCGCGGCCATCGACCTTCTGTTCGCGGGAAGCTGATTGCCGGCTGTGACGTGGGAAAGACAGGATATCCCCAACTACAACTCAAGCATCGTAGGCTGGGTCAAGGTCCGCCTGTTTCGGCGGGCCGCGACCCAGCAATGAGCGTGGTGCCGTAGATGCTGGGTCGCGCAAGTGCTTGACCCAGCCTACGTCGATGGATGCGCGTCTCCGAAGCATGATTTACTGCCGGTGCTGCCCGATAACTCGCTGGTCGCCGGCTTGTTGCTCAATCGCGGCACCGGCGTTCCCTGGCGGTTCGCGGGTCTCGCCAGTGCGTTGCTTGCGCTGTTCGTGGGTATGTGGACGTCGGAAGCGGCGATCTCGCTGCAGCGGGCCAACGATCTGAAGAGTGCCGCCGCCCTGGTTCGTGCCAGCAGGCCATTCTCGTGGATCGAGCGGGTGCAACGGCTCGGCTTCCTATGCACGGTGGTGTTCTGGCTGGGTCTCGCCGGGCACCTCGCGCTTTCCGCGAACGCGCAGAAGTGCTGGATCGATCCGCCGCCGACCGTGCAAACCTGGGCGAAGGCGCTCAACGGCGACCTCACGCCGCCCGCGCCGCGGTGTCTTTGAATGCGCGACTTCCCAAGCTTGCGTCCCCGGGCGGAGCGCGCAGCGCGCAGACCCGGGGTCTTCACCCGTCGCCAAGTGGCACGTGCACGAAATCGAGGGGTGAAGACCCCGGATCTTCGCGATCCGGCCTGATGGCCGGTTCGCTCGTCCGGGGACGCAGTGCGGATGGGGCGGTGTCGAAGATGTCTAGGCATGCCGATTGTTACTGGCGCTGGTGCAGGCTACCATCGCGGCCAAAGGTAACGCTGACCGGGAGACTTACAGTATGGGCAAGGCACCGACACCGTTCGGCACGGCGCTGAAGTACGAGAAGAAGAACCTGAAGATCGTCGGCGGCAATCCGAACATGCGTTCGGACGCGATCGACAAGGTGACGGGGCGGGCGCGGTATGCGGCGGACATCAACTTGCCGGGACAGCTCGTGGGCAAGGTGCTGCGCTCCAAGCATGCGCACGCGCGCCTGATCTCGATCGACACGAGTGCGGCCGAGAAGCTGCCGGGCGTCAAAGCTGTCGTCACGCGCGACGATTTCCCGGACATGCCGGTGCTGCATGCGGCATCCGGCGAGCTGATGATCAACTTCCGCGATGTGACGCGGGGCATGATGGCGCGCGAGAAGGTGCTGTACGACGGGCATCCGATCGCTGCGGTCGCCGCTACCTCGGAGTCGATCGCCAAGGCCGCGCTGAAGCTCATCAAGGTCGAATTCGAGGTGCTGCCGCACGTGATCGACGTGGAAGCGGCGATGAAGCCGGATGCGCCGCTGCTGCACGAGAACCAGATCACGATCGGTGTGCAGCCGCCGCCGACCAAGCCGTCGAACGTCGCGGCGGTGCTGACCTCGAAGCTGGGCGACATCGAGGAGGGCTTCAAGCAAGCCGACGTGATCATCGAGCGCGAGTTCCGCACGCAGGCGACGCACCAGGGCTACATCGAGCCGCAGGCTTCGATCGCGAACTACACCGACGGCGGCGTGACCGAGGTGTGGACGGCGACGCAGGGACACTTCGTGATGCGCTCGCAGATCGCGAAGCTGCTCAACATGGAAGTGTCGAAGGTGAAGGTCACGCCGACCGAACTCGGCGGCGGCTTCGGCGGCAAGAACAACGTCTATCTGGAACCGCTTGCCGTGAAGCTGTCGCAGAAGGCGCGGCGGCCGGTGAAGATGGTGATGACGCGGGACGAGGTGTTCCGCGCGACGGGGCCGACATCGGGCACGCACATCAAGATCAAGATGGGTGCGACGAAGGATGGGCGGCTCGTGGCGGGGCAGGCAACGCTCAACTATCAGGCCGGATGCTTCCCGGGCTCGTCGCTGCCGCTGTGCGCGGTGACGGTGTTCACGCGCTACGATCTCGAGAACGTGCTGGTCGTCGGTAACGATGTCGTCTGCAACCGGCCGAAGGTCGCTGCCTATCGCGCGCCTGGTGCGCCGATGGTGGCGTTCGGCGTCGAGACCGTGGTCGATGAGATCGCCGAAAAGCTCGGCATCGATCCGATCGAGTTCCGGCTGAAGAACGCCGCAAAGGAAGGCACGCAGACGCACTTCGGGCCGAAACTCGGGCCGATCGGTTACATCGAGACGCTGAAAGCGGCGCAGGCGCATGAGCACATGAAGGCGCCGCTGGGGCCGAACCAGGGGCGCGGAATCGCTACCGCGTTCTGGTTCACGATCGGCATGGAGACGTCGGCGACGCTCAACATCAACGAGGACGGCACGGCGTCGCTGATCTACGGCACGGTCGACGTGACAGGCGGCGGGCGCGCGGCGCTGTCGATGATCGTCGCAGAAGAACTCGGCGTGCCGCACGACCGCGTGCGCGCGGTGCCGAGCGATACGTCGTCGCTCGGGTTCAACTTCATGACGGCGGGCAGCCGCGGCACGGCAGCCGGCAGCATGGCCGCGGTGAAGTGCGCGCGCGATGCGATCACACGGATGATCGATGTCGCGGCGAAGAAGTGGAACGTGAAGCCCGATCAGGTGGTGTGGGAGGACGGGCATGCCCGCCCCGCTGGCGCCAACGTCGGTGACTTCAAGCCGCTTTCGGTGGCGGATATCGCGCGTGAAGCGGCGTGGTACGGCGGCACGATCGCGGGGCATGCGGAGATCAACGTCGTGGGGCAGGGGCCGGGCTTCGGCACTCACATCTGCGACGTGGAGGTCGATCGGGCGACGGGGGCGGTGAAGGTGCTGCGCTACACGATCGTGCAGGACGCGGGCAAGGCGGTGTATCCGGAGTTCGTGCGCGGGCAGTGGCACGGCGCTGCGGCGCAGGGCATCGGCATGGCGCTCAACGAGGAGTACATCTACAACAAGGAGGGTCGGCTCACGAACCCCGGCTTCCTCGATTATCGCGTGCCGGTGGCGTCGGACCTGCCGAAGCTCGACGCCGAGATCGTGGAGGTGCCGAACCCGCTGCACCCCTACGGTGTGCGTGGCGTCGGCGAGGTGCCGATCATTCCGCCGATCGCGGCCATCGCCAACGCGATCTACAACGCGACCGGCGTGCGCATCCGTGAGCAGCCGATGTCGCCGCCGCGGGTGCTGAAGGCATTGCAGGGCGCGGCAAGCAAGGTGGCGGCGGAGTAGCGCGGAAGCGGCTGCTCTCTTCGCAACAGACGCCAGACCGGTCGCTTTCCGCAATCAATGGACTGCGGGAGGCGTACATGCGCCGTCTACGTGTCTGCCTCTACTCGGCTCGAAGTGGCTCGCAAAACGATCGTTATAATAGTACTCTAACTGGTCCTCGAAACAATTCGAGGTCGGCTGGCAGACGAGCTGCAAGCCGCTAAAACCGGGAGGAGACAAGCATGAATTCCGCATTGCATTCGGTGAGGCCGCTGCGTGTTGCCGGCAAGTTGCTCGCCGCAGCGTTGATCACGACCGCCACGGGCGGTGTGGCCACGGCGCAGAGCTGGCCCTCCAAGACGGTAACGGTGATCGTGCCGCTGGGACCGGGCAATGCGCTCGAATCGATCGGTCGGCCTGTCCTCGAGCAGCTTTCTCAGCGCCTGGGCCAATCCTTCATCATCGAGAACCGCGCGGGCGCGGGCACGATGACCGGATCCGCCTATGCTGCACGCGCTCAACCCGATGGGCACACCATCCTCTTCCAGTCGTCGACGCTGGCTATCGTTCACACCGTCTATGCGAACCGCCCCTATGACACGCTCGCCGACCTCACGCCGGTGGTGCCGCTGGGCGCGCAGCCGACATTGCTCGTCACGGCGGCGAGTAAGGGCTACAAATCGGCGAAAGATCTCATCGCGGCAGCCAAGGCCAACCCCGGCTCGATGAACTTCGCGTCCGCCGGGCAGGGCAGCACGTCGCACATCGCAGCGGAGCGCTTCAGGCGATCGGCAGGAATCGACGCGAAGCACGTGCCGTTCCGCGCTCCGTCCGAAGGGCTGACGGAAACCCTCACCGGGCGGATCGACTACTATTTTCCGCCGATCAGCGTGGCATTGCCGCTGGTCAATGACGGGAAGCTGGTGCCTCTCGCGGTCAGCACGAAAGCGCGGTCGATGGCGCTGCCGAACGTGCCGACCTCGACGGAGCTGGGCCTCAAGGATTCGGCTTTCGAATTCTGGATCGGATTCTTCCTTCCTTCAAAGACATCGCCAGAGATCGTCGCGCGGCTGAACAAGGAAACCCGCGAGATACTGAAGCTGCCGGCAATCGAGGCTCAGGTGAAAAGGTTCGGCTACCAGAGCATGGACATGGCGCCGGACACGTTTGCGAAGTTCTTCCGCGAGGACGTGGAGGATCTGGGCAAGCTGATCAAGGCTGCGGGTATCACCGCTGGGAATTGAGTGGGCGGGATACCCCTTCCTGCCTCGATTTCTATCTCTACCCGTTTCTCTTTCCTCGACCTATCGGTCTGCCACTGCATTCGCTCAATCGTCGACATCGCCGCCGCCGCTCATCGACGCGATGGCGGCGAGGGCGGAGAACATGCGCTTATGCATCAGCGGGCCGATGCGATCGACGATGCGGCTCTCGTGCTGCTCGGCGACGCGGTGCAGTTTCCGCATCAACGTCTTGCCGGCGTCGGTCAGGTACAGTGCGTAGCTGCGCCGGTCGCCCGGTGTAGCTGCGCGCCGGACGAGGCCACGCTGCTCGAAGGCGTCGACCATCGCGACGAAGTTGGTCTTCTTGATGCCGAGAGCTTCGGCAACCCTGGTCTGGCTCAGGCCGGGGTTCTGCTCGATGACGGTCAGCACCGAATACTGGCCTGGACGGATGTCGTAGCGGGCGCAGGCGGCGATGAAGTCCTCGAAGATCGCGAGCTGGGCGCGGCGCAGGATGTAGCCGAGGCGCTCGCCGAGGGGGCCGTGATCGACTTGGCGGGGCTCTGTTGCGGCCGGCGCCGGTTCCCTGGCGCGCTGGACCGCCGGCTTCGCGGCGTCGTCGGGTGCGCGCCGGTCGAGGGGCGTAACATGGAACCTCGTCGACGGCTTGGGCGTGAGCTTGCTCATTCGCTTCCTGCTTGGGGGGGGCGCATAATCTGCCGGTGCGATCGCGACGACAGTCAGACTAAGAAGCACGTTGACACTCTTCGATCGTCATGATGCATAACGGTTATAGGATTGCAATTCGTGAGCGCGCGATGTCCGGAACCAACCGGATGAGCAGGAAATCGCAAAATCGAACGCCTGACCGAGTTCTTCGACGAGCGCCGGTCGGCACGTAGTGGGAGCGGAACATGTCGTCCTTCTTTAGAATTCTGATGACGGGAACAGCGGCTTGCGCGATCGGCGCGTCGTCGGCTGCAGCCCAGATCAATGTCGGCATAACCGTCTCGCAGACGGGGCCGGCGGCAGCCCTCGGTATTCCGCAGAAGAATACGGTCGCGCAATTGCCGAAGCAGATCGCCGGTCAGAAGATCGAGTACATCGTGCTCGACGACGCAACCGATCCGACCAAGGCTGTCGCGAACGCGCGCAAGATGATCTCGGAGAACAAGATCGACGTGCTGATCGGATCGTCGGCGACGCCGGCAACGCTCGCGCTGGTCGACGTGGCGGCGGAGACGAAGACGCCGTATTGCGGGATGGTGCCGACGAAGGCGGTCGTCAACCCGATGGACGACAAGCGGCGCTGGGTGTTCAAGGCGCCGCAGGACGACGCGATCATGGCCGAAGCGCTCGCCGATCACATGGTGGCGAACGGCGTCAAGTCGGTCGGCTTTCTCGGCTATACCGACGGATACGGCCAGGGCTGGCTCGACGAGGTCAATGTCATCTTCCCGAAGAAAGGGATCAAGGTCGTCGCGACCGAGCGGTTCCAGCGCACGGACACGAGTGTGACCGCGCAGGGCCTGAAGATCCTTTCGGCCAATCCGGATGCGGTGCTGATCGTGGCGTCCGGGACGGTGGCGGTGATGCCGCACAAGACGCTGAAGGAGCAGGGCTTCAAGAAGCAGATCTATCAGACACACGGTATTTCGACGATGGAGTTCGTGCGCGTCGGAGGCAAGGACGTCGAAGGCACGATCTTCCCGGCGGGGCCTGTCGTCGTCGCTGGTCTGCTGCCTGACAGCCATCCGACGAAGAAGGCCGGCCTCGCCTACATCAAGGACTACGAGGCCAACAACAAGTCGCCGTTCGCGGGCTTCGGTGCGCATCTCGCCGATTGCGCGACGCTGATGCTCGCCGGAGTCAAACCGGCGCTGGCGAAAGGCAAGCCGGGGACGGCGGAGTTCCGTGCGGCGATCCGCGATGCGGTCGAGACGTCGAAGGAGGTCGTCGGGACGCACGGCGTCTATTCGTTCTCGCCGACAAATCATGCCGGTCTCGACAAGCGCAGCCGCGTGCTGATCAAGGTCCAAGGCGGCAAGTGGGTCCTGTTGCCGGAGACGAAGTGAAGCTCGAGGGGATGGCGCGACAAGCGTCATCCTGCCGGCATGCCTTCAAGTGCGTGCTCATCGGAGGAGCGGCGTGAACGCGACGATTGCGCTCTTCCTCGCTCAGGATGGAATCATCAACGGCGCGATCTATGCGCTGCTCGGTGTGGCGCTCGTTCTCGTGTTCGCGGTGACGCGGGTCATCTTCGTGCCACAGGGCGAGTTCGTGGCGTGGGGTGCGCTGACGGTTGCCGCACTCGAGGCGGGTACGGTTCCGGGCACGGCCGGGCTGCTCGCGGTATTGGGGGCGGCGGCCGCTGTCATCGAGGTGCTGCGTGAACGCCACGAGATGACCGTCACGAAGGCGGCTCAGATCATCGGGCGCGATATCGCAGTGCCGCTGGCCTTGCTCGGCCTCGTGATGTGGACCGCGCCGATGAAGCTCGGGCTCGTCATGTATGTCGTCACGACGCTGGTGCTGCTGGTGCCGATGGGGCCGCTGATATACCGGCTCGCGTTCCAGCCGCTGGCGGATGCGCCGGTGCTGGTGTTGTTCATCGCCTCGATCGGCGTGCATTTCGCCCTGCTGGGATTGGGCCTGGTGTTCTTCGGCGCCGAGGGGGTCCGCAATACGCCGTTTATCGATGTGTCGTTCCCGCTCGGCCCTGTCATGGTGAAAGCGCAGAGCGTGTGGATCGTGGTGGTGGCGCTGATGCTGCTCGCGGGGCTTTATGCGTTCTTCGAACGGACGCTGCTCGGCAAGGCGCTGCGGGCGACGGCGGTGAACCGTCTGGGTGCACGGCTCGTCGGCATTCCCGTGCGATCCACGGGGCGCATTGCGTTCGCGCTCGCGGCTGCGATCGGTGCGGTGTCCGGAATTCTCATCGGTCCGTTGACGACGATCTACTACGACTCGGGCTTCCTGATCGGGCTCAAGGGTTTCGTTGCAGCCATCATCGCTGGGCTCGCGAGCTATCCTTTGACGGCGCTCGCGGCGCTGCTGGTGGGGTTGCTCGAATCGTTCTCGGCGTTTTTCGCCAGCGCCTTCAAGGAGGTCATCGTCTTCTCACTGCTCATCCCGGTGCTCGTCTGGCGCTCGTTCGCCTGCGGCAACCACGACGAGGAGGAGGAGTGAGATGGCGGCGGGTTCGTCGTTCCTCTTGCGCCTGCTGGCGGTCGCGGTGGTGGCCGTGTTGCCGCTCGTTCCGTTCGTGCCGGACTTCTGGATCACGCTCGGCGGCTACATTGGTCTCTACAGTCTCGTCGCGATCGGGCTCGTGCTGCTGACGGGCGTCGGCGGCATGACATCGTTCGGGCAGGCGGCGTTCGTGGGGTTCGGCGCTTATGCGACGGCGGCGCTGACGACGAAGTTCGGCTTCTCGCCGTGGGCGACATTACCGTTCTCCCTGGCGGCGACAGGCTTTATGGCGCTGCTCATCGGCCTCGTGACGGTGAAGCTGTCGGGGCACTATCTGCCGCTCGGCACGATCGCCTGGGGCATCAGCTTCTTCTATCTGTTCGGCAACATCGAGTGGCTCGGCCGTTTCGACGGGATCAGCGGATTGCCGCCGTTCGCACTCGGGCCGATCTCGCTGATCGACGCGCGCGCGGTGTACTATTTGATCTGGCTCGTCGTGCTGATAGCCGTGGTGCTGAGCGAGAATCTTCTCGACAGCCGTGCAGGGCGCGCGATGCGGGCGCTGCGCGGAGGAAGCGTTGCGGCCGAGGCTTTCGGCGTCGATACGGCGCGCGCGAAGCTCGTCGTGTTCGTCTACGCGGCGTTGCTGGCGGGGGCGTCGGGCTGGCTCTATGCGCATGTGCAGCGTGCGGTCAGTCCATCGCCGTTCGGGCTCAACGCGGGCATCGAGTATCTGCTGATGGCGGTGCTCGGCGGCTCCGGCTACGTGCTCGGCGGTGTGCTCGGCGCGGCAATCGTGACGGTGCTCAAGGATCAACTGCAGAACATTCTGCCCAAGCTGATCGGCGCGGACGGAAATTTCGAGACGATCGTATTCGGCATTCTGATGGTCGCGGTGCTGCAGCTCGCACGCGAGGGGTTGTGGCCGTTCCTGATGCGGCTGTTGCCGCCGCCTGCCGAGAAGGCGATCGATCCCGCGGCTGAGCCGTTGGAGCGGAGGCTGCCGCCGGAGCGCGGCAAGCCGTTGCTCGAAGCATCGCGTGCGCGCAAGCAGTTCGGCGGGCTCGTCGCGGTGAACGACGTGAGTTTCACGGTGAAGGGCGGGGAGATCGTCGGGTTGATCGGGCCCAACGGGGCCGGCAAGAGCACGACCTTCAATCTGCTGACCGGCGTGCTGCCGGCGACGGCGGGCGAGATCCGCTATCGCGGCCAGCGGATCGATGCGATGCCGGCGCGAAGAATCGCGGAGCTCGGGATTGCGCGCACATTCCAGCACGTGAAGCTGATGCCGTCGATGACGGTGCTGGACAATGTTGCGATCGGCGCGCATTCGCGGCTCCAGCCCGGCGTGATCTCGTCGATGCTGCGGCTCGATCGGGTGCCGGAGGCGCGGCTGATCGCGGAAGCGGCGCGGCAGATCGAGCGTGTCGGTCTGGCCGAGCACATGCACAAGCCGGCCGGTTCGCTGGCGCTCGGACAGCAACGCGTCGCCGAAATCGCGCGCGCGTTGTGTCTCGATCCCGCGCTGCTGTTGCTGGATGAGCCGGCGGCCGGTTTGCGGTTCAACGAGAAGCAGCGACTGGCGGAACTGCTGGCGCAGTTGCGTGCCGACGGCATGAGCATTCTGCTGGTCGAGCACGACATGGACTTCGTGATGAAGGTGACGAACCATCTCGTCGTTCTCGATTTCGGAACGAAGATCGCGGAGGGAACGCCTGCGGAGATCAGCGTCAATCCGGCGGTGCTCGAGGCGTATCTCGGGGGCGTCGAATGAGCGCGCTGGTTCTCGAGGTTTCCGGATTGTCCGTGGCGTATGGTCGGGTGGAGGCCGTGCGCGATGTCTCGCCGTCGATACCGGCGGGCGGGATCGTTACGGTGATCGGGGCGAACGGGGCCGGCAAGACGACGCTGATGAACGCGATCATGGGCGTGTTGCCGTCGCGCGGCAATGTCGTGTTCCAGGGCAAGGCGCTGGGGCGTTCGCTGGTCGAGACGCGCGTGGGCGAAGGGCTTTGTCTCGTGCCGGAAAAGCGCGAGCTGTTCGCTGCGATGACGGTCGAAGACAATCTGCAGCTGGGGGCTTATCGCTTGGGCGGTGCGGCGATCACCGGCGGGCTGCGCCAGGTTTTCGCGCGGTTTCCGCGACTGCAGGAACGGCGCAGACAACTTGCAGGGACGCTGTCGGGTGGTGAGCGGCAGATGCTGGCGATGGGGCGTGCGCTGATGAGCCGTCCGCGGCTGCTGATGCTCGACGAGCCGAGCCTCGGGCTTGCCCCGCTGATCGTGAAGGAGATCTTCCGGATCGTCACCGATCTGCGTCGTGACGGGGTGTCGATCCTGCTCGTCGAGCAGAACGCGCGCGCGGCGCTGCAGGTCGCGGATCAGGCTTATGTGATGGAACTCGGCGAGATCACGATGCAGGGGCCGGCGGCGGAACTCGCGGCGGACAATCGCGTGATCGAAAGCTATCTGGGACTTGGTGCGCGACACTGATCGAAGCCGCACCGAATGGAGTTGAGGCGATGCCTGAAATGCAACTGCCACCGACGCTGACGGCTTCGCGGGACGGCGATGTCGGGATACTGAGGCTGTCGCGTGCGGCGAAGCGCAATGCGCTCGACGACGATACGGTGATCGGGTTGCGGCGCTATTTCATGGAGATCCCCGATGGCGTCGGGGCGGTGGTGCTGCACGGCGAAGGCGAGCATTTCAGCGCGGGGCTCGATCTCAGTGAGGTGTATCTCAGCGAAGCGTCCGGGCCGATCGACATCCATCGCGGCGTTTTGCATTCGCAGATGTGGCACAAGGCGTTCCAGGAAATCCAGTTCGGGCGCGTGCCGGTGGTTTCTGTGCTGCACGGGGCGGTGGTCGGTGGCGGGCTCGAGCTGGCGGCTTCGACGCACATTCGCGTCGCCGAGCGCTCGGCCTATTACGGCTTGCCGGAAGGGCAGCGCGGGATTTTTCTCGGTGGCGGAGGATCGGTGCGCATTCCTCGTCTCATCGGCGTGCATCGCGTGCAGGACATGATGCTGACGGGGCGCACACTGTCGGCAGAGGAAGGCCATGCGGCGGGCATCAGCCAGTACCTCGTCGATGACGGCGCGGGGCTCGCGAAGGGAATCGAGCTTGCGCGGAGAATTGCGAACAACGCGCCGATGACGAATTTCGCCGTGATGCACGCGCTGCCGCGAATTGCCGAAAGCGATCCGGCGACGGGCTACTTCACGGAATCGCTGATGGCGGCGATCGCGGAGACGACGCCGGATGCCCAACAGCGGCTCAAGGATTTTCTGGAGAAGCGCGCGGCAAAGGTTCTGCGGGGCTCTTGAGTTGAAAATCTGTCGCCGCTGGCGCAGCGGGAGGAAGCGAAGATGGCAAGTGCTACAGCTACGGCAACGGTTGCGTCGAGGAAGGTGCCGCTGCGCTTCGGGCCTTCGGACGTCGTGGTGGAGCGCAACACCGACGGCACGATCTGCGTTCGCTCGCCGCAGGAACTCGGCACCTATCCGCGCTCTATGACGGACCGGCTCGATCACTGGGCGAAAGAAACGCCCGATCGCGTGTTCATGGCGCAACGGGATGCGACGGGGAAGTGGTGCGAGGTAACCTATGCCGGCGCGCGCGCGCTGGCGCGGAACATCGCGCAGAGTCTGCTCGATCGTGGGCTTTCGGCGGAGAAGCCTATCGCGGTGCTGTCGGGCAACGGTTTGGAACACGCGGTGCTCGGTCTCGGCGCGATGTATGCCGGTGTGCCCTATGCGTCGATCTCGCCGGCGTATTCGCTGGTTGCGACCGACTTCGGGAAATTGCGCACGATCCTCGGGCTGCTGACGCCGGGGCTGGTGTTCGCGATCAACGGGACGCAGTTCGCGCGTGCCATCAAAGAAGCAGTTCCGGACGATGCGGAACTGGTCGTGCTCGAGAATGCGCCGCAGGGCCGGGCGGCGACTTCGCTCGAGGCGCTGTGGAACACGAAGGCGACGGCTGCGGTCGATGCAGCCCACGCCAAGGTCGGACCGGATACGATTGCGAAACTGCTGTTCACGTCGGGATCGACGGGCACGCCGAAGGGCGTGATCAACACGCAGCGGATGATGACGTCGAACCAGGTGATGATCGCGAAGGCGTTTCCGAGTTTTACCGAGACGCCGCCGGTGGTGCTCGACTGGCTGCCGTGGAGCCATACGTTCGGTGCCAACCACAACTTCAATCTCGTGCTGATGCACGGCGGTACGCTCTATATCGACGACGGCAAGCCGTTGCCGGGCGCGTTCGATGAGACGGTGCGCAATCTGCGCGAGGTCGCGCCGACGGTCTATTTCAACGTGCCGAAGGGCTTCGAGATGCTGCTGCCCTACTTGAGGGCAGAGCCCGAGTTGCGACGCAATCTGTTCAGCCGGTTGCAATGCTTCTTCTACGCTGGTGCTGCTCTGCCGCCGCATGTAACCGCCGAGATCGAAAAGATCGGCGTGGAGACGACGGGCGAGAAAATTCCGATGATCACGTCGCTGGGCTCGACGGAGACGGCGCCGTCGGCGACATCGGTGAATGCGAAGGCGCGCGCGCCCGGCGTGATCGGAATTCCGAACGTAGGCGTCGAAATGAAGCTGGTGCCGAACGCGGGCAAGCTCGAAGTGCGCTTGAAAGGGCCGCTGATCACGCCGGGCTACTGGCGGCAACCCGAGCTGACGAAGGCGGCGTTCGACGAGGACGGCTTCTATCTTCTGGGCGATGCCTTCCGGTTCGCGGACGATAAACATCCCGAGCAGGGGTTCTACTTCGATGGCCGCGTGGCGGAAGATTTCAAGCTGGCGACGGGAACCTGGGTGAGCGTTGGGCCGATGAAGGCGCGGTTCGTATCGCACTTCGCGCCGTATGTGCGTGAGCTGGTGGTGGCAGGCCATGATCGCGACGACGTGACGGGGCTGGTGATCCCGGATGTGGACGCATGCCGTGCGCTGGCAAAGGGGCTCGACGCGAAGTCTTTGGCCAGCGAGGTTCTCGCGGCTGCTGGCGTGCGCGAAGCGTTCGCGTCGCTGCTTGCGTCATTCAACAAGGATGCGGCAGGAAGCTCGGGACGTGTCGCGAAGCTCCTGTTGCTGGACGTGGCGCCGTCGATCGATACCGGTGAGATGACGGATAAAGGCTCGATCAATCAGCGTGCGGTACTCGCGAACCGCAAAGAGCTGGTCGAGGAGCTTTACGCGGAAAAGGCGTCGTTGCGCGTGATCACGTGAGATTCAACGTCCGATGAAATTCGGTTTGCGTTTTTCGACGGCGGCGCGGGTTGCTTCGCGGGCGTCTTCGGTGGCCATCAGTTTCGTGGAGTAGCGCTGCTCGACGGCGTAGCCTTCGTCGACGGGCAGGAACTCCGTTTCGTTCAACGCGGCCTTGCCCATCCGCAGACCGAGTGGGGCCTTGGCTGCGATCAGCTCTGCAAGCGCCATCGCTTTCGGCATGAGATCCGCGCCTGGAACGATCTCGTCGACGAAGCCCCAGCGATGGGCTTCGTCGGCACCGATCGGCATGCCGGTGAAGAACATGCGGCGCACCATCCCTTGCGGGAAATGGCGTCGCATGTGGGCGGTGCCGCCGCAACGGCCGACGTTGACTTCTGGCGTGCCGAACGTGGCGTTCTGCGATGCGAGGCGGATATCGCAGACGGAAGCCAGCACCGCGCCGGCGCCGAGCGCGGGGCCGTTGACGGCGGCGACGACGGGGATCGCGCAGTGGCGGACGCTGGCGAATGTGCGGCGGACGATGGCGGCGCGCTTGGGATCGTCTTCGAGCTTCGCTGCAAGGAACTCCTTCAGGTCGAGGCCTGCGCAGAAGGCTTTCGTGCCACGTCCGGTAAAGACTGCGCAATGAACGTCCGTGCGCATGCCGATCGCGTCGAAGGTGTCGGCGATTTCTTCGTAGGTGGCGAGCGTCAGCACGTTCACCGGCGGGCGATCGATCGTGACGGTGACGACTTTGCCGAAGGTTTCGACGACGATATCGGGCATGTCAGTGGTCTCCAGCGCATTGACCAGACGTGGTGCTGACCCCTTCCATCAAAGGGAGGGTGGTCGTTGGTAATATCTGTCGGTCAGACCTTGTCGAGCGAGGCGAGTGGCGGTGGTGCGCCATCGGGCATCGGGAATTCGTGGGCGTTGAGCGTCATTGCGACCATCGAGTAATAGCCGGAAAGCGCGGTCAACTCGACGACGCCGTTGACGCCCCAGCGGGCCAAAACCTTGTCGTACGTCGATTGAGACACGCGCTTGTCATGCTGCAACTCGTGCACGAAATCGTGGATCGCGAGTGCCTCGGCGTCTGCTCCTTCGGGGCGAAGGCCGACGCGGATCGCCTCGATGATCGCGGGTTCCAAGCCGGTCGTGCGCGCGATCCTGTCGTGGATGTGCCATTCGAGCTGGGCATCCCAGGCGCGGGCGGTGACCAGGATCGCCAACTCCGACAGGCGCGGCGGCAGGGATGTCTTGTATCTCAGCGCTGCGCCGAGCTCGCTCCATTTCTCGGCGAGTTCGGGATTGTGGAGGGCCGCCATCAATGGGCCTTCGATCTTGCCGCGGGGGCCGGATACCACCGAGGCCAGCACGCGCTGCTGGTGGGGAGAAAGGCCGTCAGGCTTGTTGATCAAGGGAATGCGGGCCATCAATTCCTCGTCCTCTATTCGGTTGCCGGGCTCGAAGCCCAGCCGATTTCGCGCAGGATCTCGTCCGTGTGCTGGCCCAGCATGGGCGGCGCGCGTTCGTATTCGAGCCGTGCATCCGTGAACTTCATCGGGCTGGCGACGAGGGGCACCTTGCCCGACACGGGATGGGGGACTTCGATCAACATTTCGCGATGTTTGATCTGGGGCTCCTCGAAAACCATCGGCACGGTGTTGATGGGGCCAGCAGGGACGCCCGCCTTTTCGAGTTCTGCCATCCAGTGTGCGAGCGGGCGTGAGGCGAGTGCGGGCTCGATGATAGTGTACAGTGCCGGGCGGTTGCGGACGCGCGCGGGGTTGGTCGCGAAGCGCTCGTCCGTGATGAGGTCAGGGCGGCCGATGACTTCGGCGAACTTCGCGAATTGTCCGTCGTTGCCGGCCACGAGCACGAGATGGCCATCTGCGGTCGCGAAGACGTTCTGAGGCTGGATGTTGGGATGCGCGTTGCCCTGGCGCTGCGGGGTCCGCCCGGAAAGCAAGTAGTTCATCGCCTGATTGCACAGGTAGGAGGCCTGAACGTCCAGCATGCCGATGTCGATGTAGTCGCCTTTGCCGGTTTCACTGCGGCGGGCGAGGCCGGCGAGAACGGAGATCGCGGCGTACATGCCGGTCATGATGTCGGTGATGGGGACGCCGACTTTCTGTGGCATCGAGCCCGGCACGTCCTCGGCTTCTCCGGTGATGCTCATCAGGCCGCCCATGCCCTGGATCATGAAGTCGTAGGCGGCGTGGTCGCGCTTGGGGCCGGTCTGGCCGAATCCGGTGATCGAGCAGTAGACGAGGCGCGGATTGATCGCCTTCAGGCTTTCGTAGTCGAGGCCGAACTTCTTCAGCGTGCCGGCCTTGAAATTTTCGAGCACGATGTCGGAGCGCGCGGCGAGCGCCTTCACGATCGCCTGGCCCTCGGGCTTGTCGAGCTCGAGCGCGATCGAGCGTTTGCCGCGATTGACGGCGAGATAGTAGCCGGCCTCGCGGGTATTCTCGCCGTCGGCGCCTTTGAGGAACGGAGGGCCCCACGCGCGCGTGTCGTCGCCGACGCCGGGGCGCTCGACCTTGACGACGTCGGCACCGAGGTCGGCGAGGATCTGTCCGGCCCATGGGCCCGCGAGAATGCGGGAAAGGTCGAGGACGCGGACGTGGGAAAGTGGACCTGACATTGTGAATTCCTCAGCCGTCGACGGGAACGGTGGCGAGCATCGATGGGCGAGCGGCGAAATTCTCGTGCCATTGGGCGATGCGGGGATGTGCCGATCGCCAGGGTTCGTCCGCAAATCGGAAGTCGAGATAGGACAGCGCGCAGCCGATCGCGATGTGGCCGATGTCGAGCGGCTTTGCCGCGAGTGCGCCGGCTTCGCGCTCCAGGGCGGGCAGTGTCGCTGCGAACTTGGCGGCGTATGCATCGACGTGCGCGGGGGAGCGCTGCGCGGGCGCGCGATTGAGTTCGTTGCGGCGCAGGACCGAAACCTCGAGGAAGCCTGTTCCGAGCGCATGGCGGCGCAAGGCATCGATGCGGCTCGCGGGATCGGAGGGGAACAGAAGGCTGCCGCCGGCCTGCATCTGCAGATATTCGCAGATCAGAAGACTGTCGGTCAGCACGGTGCCGTCGTCGAGCACAAGCGTCGGGATGCGGCTCAGCGGGTTGTCTCGCATCAGATCCTTGTTCGGCGCGCTCATCGCGACGACGGAGCGGACCAGCGTCAGGCGATCGACGACGCCGAGCTCGTGGGCCGCGACCATAACCTTGCGCACGAACGGTGAGCGCCCCGACCAATGCAGCTTCATGGGTTCCGATCCAACCTGCTTACTGTTCAGTCTTGCTACTTCAGTTTGACGTCCACACGGACGACATCGCCGCGATAGGCGCCGTCCGCGAGAAGAAGAATGGTGCCGTCGGCATCGAGCGCCATTCTTCGAACGAAGGCTACGGGTGCGCTGAGGGGCAATTCGAGGTCCGCGGCGATCTCTGGGTCCGCGCTGCCGATGGTGAGGGTCTGGCGTCCATCGGCGATCTTCAGGCCGGGCACGTCGTGGATGAGGCGCATCGCGGTCTTCGTCGTCCACGACGATTTCGGAACGCGCTTCGACAGCTTCTTCTCGATGAAGACCGAGGCCAGAAGGAACGGTGTGTCGTCGCGCCAGTGCCGCCGACGCAACTTCAGATACGATCGAGCAGGCTTGCCGAAATCATCCAAGGGACCTGGGAGTTCATCGACCATCTCGTTGCCGAGCAGTTCGATCCTCGCGCCGTCGCGGGCCAGCAGCATGCCCGACCAGTCCGTGCCGACATCGCACCACAGGTTTGCAGTCGGGTTCGCACGCACGAAGGTGCCCTTGGCGCGGAACCGTTCGATCAAGCGATCCGTTTCGAGCTGGTCGAGCGCCTGTCGCACGGTTGCCCGCGCGACGCCGCATTGCGCGGCCAGCACGTCGATGGTCGGGATCTGCCGGCCGACGGGCCACTCGCCGGCTTCGATGCGGCGCCGGAAAAGCGACGCCAACTGCAGGTATCGCGAAACCGCGCTGCGGCTGAAATCCATCTTGGTCCGATCGGGTCGAAGGGGAGCGGTCATTTCTGGTACGTCGTCGTTCGGTGATGTCGTGCGCCACGCGTCCTGATCTACTTGTCAGATTTCGCGTTGTCCTGCAGCGCCCGCTTTACATTCTCGATCGTCGATGGCGGGAGGTTGACCAGCTTTTCGATGTCCTTCTGCACAGCGATGCCCTGAATTGGATTGATATCGATCCCCTTGTCGACTGTTTCGCGCAAAAATTCCGGCGTGACGACCGCGGCGTCGAAAGCTCGCCGAAGCGCTTCGATGCGATCGGCCGGCACTCCGGGAGGGGCAGTCATGGAGCGTCCGATCGAGTTGCTCAGTGTCAGGAATTCGAGGGTCTGGCGCTCTTCGGGCGTGCGGGCCAGTTCCAGGATCGTCGGCACATCGGGAA
>CAZNMY010000124.1:0-18453 GCA_964574325.1 uncultured Devosia sp.
GCGTGTTGTTGAGCGCGTGCCCCATGTGCAGCGAGCCCGTCACGTTCGGCGGCGGTATGACGATGCAATAGGGCTCGGCCCCGGCGCGGTCGGCGCGGCCGGCTTCGAAGGCTCGCGCCTTGTCCCAGGCGTCGGCGATACGCGCCTCGATATCGGCGGGATCGTAGGTCTTCTCGAGCATAGGTCGGCTCGCTTCGCTTCTGAGGACTGAAATGAGAAAGGGCTGCGCGCGTTGTCGCCGCAGCCCATCGTCGTGTCAACGATAGCCAGTGCATGCCACTGGCGGAACAGATGTCAGGGCTTGTCGCCGATCTTCATCTTTTCGAGCACGCTCAGCAGGCTCTCCGACATCTCCGCGCGCAGGGCCTTTTCGAGCGCTTCGCGCATGTTCTCGTCGAGCCATTGCCTGACCATCGGCCGCATGGCCTCGGCGAGCATGTCTTCCAGCACCGGTCCCGGAACGTCGGAGCGAACCTGGGAGGGAAGCAGGATGTCGGCCGAGGCCGTGGTTACGGCAGCGACGGGTTTTGCCTCGGCCGCTGGAGCAGGGGCCGCAACCGGTGTCGAGACGGCGATAGCAGCGGCCGACGCAGAAGGTGCCGGTACGGGCGTAGGTTCACTCTTGGCAGCCTCGAACTTCCCGGCTTCGAGCTTCGCCGGTTCGATCACCGTGGGCGTCGCCGCGGCGGCCTCGGCGATCGCTTCGACTGCGCCAGCCGCTAATACGGCGGCGGGCTTCGCCGGACCCGGCGCGGGCACGACAGTGGGCCCGACAGTGGGCTCGTGCGGGGCAGGAATGGGCGCAGGCGGGGCTGTAGAGGCCGCAGGTGGCGCGGGAGACGCCGCGGGAGACGCCGCGGGAGCCGGCGTAGCGGCGGCGGCAGCCGTCTCCGCCCCGCCCATGGGTCGGTTGGCCGGCGCTACTGCCGCGTCGTTCGCCTCGATCGGGCGACCGGAGATGGCCGGGGAGGCAGTGAACGTCCGCGTCTTGACGGCAGCCGGGACGGGCGCCGACACGACGACGCCGGAACCCGCTGCAGCCTGAGGGTTGAGGCGTTCCAGGATCGATTGCATCGAAACAGGGTTATCGGCGGCCTTGACCTCGGGTCCACGGTGTGGGGAGGCAGGGTTCGTCGACGCGGAGACACTCGGCGGCGCAACCGGTTGCGGCGCCGGGGCGGTCGATTGCGCAGGCGCCGCAGCGACCATCGCGGAAATCGCAGCCTCGTGGGGGGCGGCGGCGTCGGGCAGGAACGGCGTGATCTCTGGTTCCGGTCCTGCCGTGGCCGGCATCTCGATCGACGGCTCGGGCCGCTGCGGCTCGGCCTTGGGTTTGCCGCGCAGCCACGCGCCGAGGCCCGACGATCCGCTGGGAGCCGCGCCATGGGCACCCGCATCGTTCGTCGGGGAAACTCTCGGCGGTGCCGAAGGCACAGGCACAGGCACAGGCACAGGCGCGGAAGCGGGCACCGGGCGCGCCGCGGGAGGCACCTCCACGGGGTCGCGCAACAGATCGGCGAGTTCCTGTTCGAGCGAGGACATCGCAGGAGACGTCTGCGGTGGCTGCGGCGCGGGGTGCGTGCGCAGCGCCGGCAGCGACGGTTGGGCCGAGGGAGCCGTCACCGCGCGCGAAGGTGTGGGGAAGCCGATTGACGGCGAAGCCGATGGAGCCGGCATCGCCGGGGCTGGCGCCGCATTCACGGCATTCGCTGGCGAAGCACTGGGATCTTCGGCGATGATCTTGCGGATCGAGGCGAGAATATCCTCCATGGAGGGCTCGCCGGCCTTTTCACTCGGTTGCATGCCACCTCCGTGCTGATCCACGCAGCACGTCCCCGTAATACCGGATTCCGGCAAAATTCCAGCCTGCTCCGGCCCCTCACTCATTGCGAGGATTTAACAGCTTCGCCCCGCTTGCCGCAACTTGAGATTGCCCGTCTTCCGATTACCTGTCCTCGGGGGCGCTCACTTCTTACCGCGGCCCACCGGCTCGGCGATCACGTCCACGCTTTCGCGACGGCCATCGGCGTGCGTGATCGCGAGCCCATACCATTTCCGGCGGGTTTCCAGGTAGTTGACCTCGGCATCGTAGAATTCGCCACCCAGCCCCATCTCCGCGGCCGACAGTCTTCCGATCGTCTGCAGCAACGTGAAAGCCTGCACCACGCCATCGCGGGTCGCCGTCACTTCGAGCACGCGCGAATTGAGCAGCGCCTGCTCGGCATTGAGCACATCCAGCAGCGTGCGCTGGCCGACGCGATATTCCTCGCGCACGCCCCGCAGGGCCGTCTGGTTCGCCTTCACCTGCACCGCCGTCGATACGCCCTGCGCCTTGGCCGACGAGTATCGGGCCCACGCGCCGACCACGAGTGCGAGTTGCTCGGCGCGGACCTGATTGATGGTCTGGATACGGCTGACGTGGGTGTGCTTGGCCTGCCGGACCCGTGCTTCGATGCTGCCGTTGGAGTAAATCGGCACCGTCATCGTCGTCGTGACGGTGCGGGTCTCCTGCTCGTCGACCGTGCGGCTCGGATCGAGTGCACGCGAATACGAGGCGTTGAGGGATACTTGCGGCAGCAGCTCGCCGCGGATCTGCTCGACCGTGTACCGCGCCGCCTGCTCGAGGTAGAGTGCATTGACGATCGCCGGGTTCTCCCGCTGCGCGATGTCCTCGGCCTCCTTCATCGACTTGGGCATCAGTCGCGTCGGTTCTCTCACATCGGTGAGCTGGCCCGGAGGACTGCCGACGACACGCTCGTAGATGGCCTGGCTGTTGCGCAGATTGCCTCGCGCGACCTCGAGATCGGCGATGGCGCCGGCGCGTCCTGCTTCCGCCTGGGCGACATCGGTCCGCGATACCTCGCCCACCTGGAACTGGTACTGGGTGGCCTTGAGCTGGTTGTTCAGGACCGTGACGTTGTTTTCGCGCAGCTTGAGGATAACCTGGTCCCGCACGACGTCCATGTACGCCGTCGCCGCCTGCAGCAGGACGGTTTGCTCGGTGCCGCGGAGTGTTTCCCGGCCAGCCCTGACCGAGGCTTCGGCCGCACGCACCTGATTGAGCGTCTGGAACCCACGAAACAACGGCTGGCTGAGCGTCACGCCGTACTGCCGCGGATGGAACTCGCCGGATGACGGTGACGTCGGCTGGATGTCCGTCCTGGTCCAACTCGACGACGCGTTTCCGCTGACGGTCGGCCGGTATCCCGAATTGGCCCGCGCCACGTCCTCGTCCGTTGCCCGCAGTGTTGCGCGGGCGGCATCGAGTTGCGGATTGCTGCGATAGGTCTGCGTCAGCGCCTGCTGAAGAGTTTGTGCGGCGAGTGGCGAATAAGCTGAATTCGCAACGGCGAGAGCCGATGCCAGCGCACAAATCGTGGCCGCTTGGATCGTACCACGACGAACTGTGGGCCAATCCCCTGCGGGATACCCATCAACCCACCTACTCGGCCACATCGTCGTTGCCGTGCCGAAACGCAGCACGCCCTCTTTACCGGCTCACGGCAGAACCAAACTTGCCTGCAAGTTCTCACAAGCCCACCGCCACGCAGCACCTAAGCTTTTTCCACAAGCTGCCGCAACCACGTGTGGCCGAGATGCTACGCTCGTCGTCCGATAGTCGACTTCGCTCGGAAACGAAAAAAGCGGCACAGTTGGCCGCTTTGTCTCGCCTGCATCTCGATGGATGAACGCAACTCCAGCTATTTCACCGGGCGATGCGTCACGGTTTCCCACGAGGAATCCACATGCTCACGACGGCCGTCGGAGTGGGTGATGGCCAGTCCGAACCACTTCCGCCGCACTTCGAAGTAGTGGATCTCCGCATCGTAGACTTCACCACCCAACGCCATCTCAGCCGCCGACAGGCGGCCGATGGACTGAAGCAACGTGTAGGCCTGGACGACCGCATCGCGGCGGGCCGTCACTTCCAGGACCTGCGCATTGAGCAGGGACTGCTCGGCGTTGAGCACATCGAGAAGCGTGCGCTGCCCGACCCTGTATTCCTCCCTGACCCCGGTGAGAGCCGTCTGCTCGGCGCGGAGTTGCGTGGCCGTGGCCTGCCCTTGTGCCTTCGCCGCGGCGTAGCGTGCCCACGCACCGACAACCAAGGCGAGCTGCTCGGTGCGGACCTGCTCGATGGTCTGCAGGCGACTGACATGGGTGTGCTTCGCCTGGCGGACCCGTGCCTCGATGCTGCCGTTGGAATAGATCGGCACGCTCAACGTCGTGCCGACCGAGCGCGCGTCGGACTGGTCGACGGTGCGCGAACTGTCATAGGCCCTGGTGTAGCTCGCATTGAGTGTCACCTGCGGCAGCAACTCGCCGCGAATCTGATCGACGGAGTAGCGTGCGGCCTGCTCGAGATAGAGCGCGTTGACGACCAGGGGGTTCTCACGCTGAGCGATACCCTGCGCATCGGGGAGCGATCTGGGCAACATGCGTGCGGGTTCGGGCGTGTCCAGCAGGCGGCCCGGTGGGCTCCCGACCACGCGCTCGTACACGGCCTGGCTGTTCTTGAGGTTGCCGCGTGCCAACTCGAGTTCCGCGACAGAAGCCGCCCGGCGTGCTTCGGCCTGTGCGACGTCGGTTCTCGTCACCTCGCCGACAGCGAACTGATCCTGCGTCGCTTTGAGCTGATTGCTGAGAACGCGGACATTGTTCTCGCGCAACCGCACGATGGCCTGGTCGCGGACCACATCCATATAAGCGGTCGCGGCCGCGAGCAGCACCGTCTGTTCGACGTTTCGCAGCGTCTCGCGTCCCGCCCGCACGTTGGCCTCGGCGATCCGGACCTGGTTCAGTGTCGAGAAGCCGCGAAAGAGCGGCTGGGAAACGGTCACGCCGAAATTGCGGGGGTGAAGTTCACCAGCTGTCGCCGGCGATTCCGGGCGGGCGTCGGTACGTGTCCAGCTCGAAGTCGCGTTACCCGCGACGGTGGGACGGTAGAGGGAATTGGCTCGCGCAACTTCTTCGTCGGTCGCACGCAGAGTGGCACGCGCTGCATCGAGCTGCGGGTTCGTTCGGAATGTTTGGGTCAATGCCTGCTGCAGTGATTGGGCCTCGGCCACCGACCCATACCCGACACCCAGTGCGAACATCAATGCAGCAGCCGATATTGCAGACATCAGGGCGCGACGAGGCAAGGGCGCTCGCTCACGGAGAGTTGGCAGAAATAGCATCACGCCCCCTGTGTCATCGACAGTCGCAGAACACGAACGCGAAACACCAGACGCAAAGCACCAGACGCAAAGCACCAGCGAGGGGTGCTTTTAACCACGCGTTAATGGGGGCTACACCGATTCGCAGGGAGCTGGCAGCAACCGCAAAGGCTCATTCACAGCGAAAAAAGAAATTTTCAGACGGTGGAGCAAAGTCGGGGGCCGCCTTCCCGCGTCTCGATCGCATCATATCGAGGGCAACGGGCGAGCCGAGCCCGTACGCACTCCGGTGACGTCCGACGCCTATCAGAACGCAAAGCCCGGTACGCGCTCGAAGCCCGGCAGTACGGGGGCTCCGGCTTCCGCGACACGGCGTGAAGCATAGGTCGAGCCTATGCGCCGCCATTGCATCACCTGACCGATACCGCCAGAGCTGATGACGGCGGCAAGTCGCCCCCCGTCCTGCAACTGGTCGAGGAGCCCGGCCGGAACTTCAGGGACCGCGCCACCGATCACGATCGCCGCATAGGGTGCCTCGGCTTTCCAGCCCGCCGCGTGTGGGCCCGATACGACGCCGACGTTGTCGATTGCAAGCTCGTTCATGATTTTGCGTGCGTTCGACGCGAAGCTCTCGTCGGCATCGAGCGCCACGACCGTCCGCGCCATGCGCGACATGATGGCGGCGCCGTATCCTGTTCCCGTGCCGATCTCCAGCACCCGGTCACCGGCCTCGATTTCCGCGAGCTGTAGAAGCCGCGCGAGCACACGCGGTGACAGCAACCCCCGCCGGGAGGCTCCGGCAGAACGCGCCCCGACCGGCAAATGCTGGTCCATGTACGCCAGTCCCCGCGTGTCGTCCGCCGCAAACACCTCACGGGGCAGCGCCAGCATCGCGCGCATGATGCGGCGATCGGTTATGTCGCTCGGGCGCACTTGGCTCTCGACCATGTTTTTGCGCTGCAACTCGAAGTCTGCCATGGCATCCTCATCCACCGCGCGCCGCACGGCCCGCCCCGCTGAACGTCCGGACCATATTCGAGCCGGTGGTCCGCTGCCAGCCCGCAACACCGCCAAATCCCGTGAAATCGCTGCGGCGCGCGGACGCAAACGCGCAGGCCGGTTCGTCCTGGCCCCGGCACCCACCACCGGCTGACGAGATTCCGCGATGGACCTATTGGACATGCGCAACCGGTGTGCTATCGACCGTGCGCCTGCCTTTTGCATTCCCCGGCATCGCTGGTGGCGTTCATGATGCGGCGGCACGGCACCAACCAACACCATGCATCACCAGGCATGAGTGCGACACCTCCAAAGGGTGTGGAAACGGCCACGTGGCGGAGTGGTGACGCAGCGGACTGCAAATCCGCGTACCCCGGTTCAATTCCGGGCGTGGCCTCCAACATTTCTCGGAATTGCCGTTCGGAATTGCCGTTTGCGGTCGCCAGTTACGGTCATCATCCGCTGCCAATGGACGCGCGTCCTCGCGGGGTGCCGTCGAACAATTCCGCGGGATGCCACCCGTTGCCTTCGAGAACCGCTCTGACGGCATCGCGGATCTGCCGTGCCGAGCCGGACTTCTGCACGATGCCCGCCGCGCCCAGAACCGCGCACCTTTCGATCAGTCGGGCATCGCCGCTTTCGAACATGACGATAACGGGTATCGTCGGAAAGGCACTCCGGAAAGCGGCAAACCCGAGCAATCCGCCGAGGTCGGGTAGGCCGAGTTCGAGCATCACGAGGTCAACGGCCAGTTCCCGGTCCAGTGTTCCGTCCAGGCCCGCGTCCAATCTGGCGCGGAGCTTGCCGAGCGAGCTTTCCTGGACGACCTGAAGCCCCGGCAGTTCCGGCGTCGCGGCTAGAACCTGCGCAATCGCTCCGCGCACCAGCGCATGATCGTCCACCAGGGCGACACGAAATTCCATTGCTACCCGATCTCCAGGGCGAAAAGCAGCGTCCAGCGGGCTCTCTCAGAATGCGCAGTCTCCGAGCGGCGCTACCGGCAAAAACGAATTCTGCAGCGACTCGGCCGGGAATGCTGCCCCTACTTCCGTATTTGCGACTTGAGACTGAGCTTGTCGTTGCCTGTCCGATTGTGAGAGTGCGCCGAAGCGACACCATCTCGGCCGATCGACAGCGTGCGTCTCGGAGATCGCCGCACCTGATTACCCCAATGTCTCCGCAGCTGATGCTGGCAGGGACGGAACCTCAGAGTATTGCGTCCCCGGGCGAAGCGGCTCTGCCGCGTAGAACCGGGGTCATCACCAATAGCGGGGAAGGCCCCGGCTCTTCGCGTTCCGACCTCTGGTCGGCCCGCTCGGCCGGGGACGCAGGAGGAGATGTCGGGCTAATCAGGTCGCCGCATCCGCGCATGATATGCATGAGACCAGGATGTTCAGGCCATGAGCACGAAAGGCACCGCGGGTGGGAACGGCCCCTGCGCCTCGGCACGGATCGCTCCGAGGGAGCGGGCAAGACTGCGGGTTTTCAACAACACTGATCTGGCCCCCAATTCGGTGCGATCTTGGAGGTGATGGCAAGCGACACCCGTCGGGTTCGAGGTGCACGTCCCAATGCATTTACCAATCTGCGCTGCGGCGAAGGCCTCGGTACGATATTGAACTTTATCGCACAAAACGGCGGACCGGCCGCGTAATGACGGGGCGTCGACCGACCGGCGGCGGGACAGATCGGTAGCCGACGGTCGCGCCGGCCTTTGCGCACAGGCCCCCTGTCGCAAAAATATCATGTAATCTCCATGGATTGTCACCGCAACGCCGTCGCGATACAAGTCGGTCCGTCGGCAATCGTGACGTGGCTTTCGGCTCGTCCGGGTACTGCGATACGGCCGGCGCGCCTTGTCAGTGCCGCATTGCGGTTTGAGCGTTGCGGTGGTGGCGAAACCACGGTCCAATCGGCACTCGAAGCTGTAATCATAGTCGCGAGTTCGAACGCGGAATGGGGCACGAGGAATTCGTGGGTCGTTTTCGTTTGGTGCGCGAAATTGCGGTCACGGCTTTCTTGTCAACAGGATGAGATTGAATGACGGACGCCGATCTCGAGAATTTGACGGTTCAGGATTTGCGCGACCTGCGCGCACGCGTCGACGATGCCATTCGCGCTCAAATTGCGAGATCGAGGCCGACCGCGATGGCGACGGTACCGGGTGCATCCGCTGCCCCGCCGAGTGTCGTCGACCTGGAGCGTGAGCGCGATGCCTGGCAGGCCCGCCGCCGCTGAGGCGCAGGCACCCAATTCAGCGACGCGCATTCTCGCTGGCCACGGTATTGGTTCGACGTTAGCATCCTCGAAAACAAGTCGAGGGAGGATGCCATGTGCGGTCGTGCACGAGCGTTGTTCGCGCTGGCTCTGGCGACGCTTGCTAGTGCCGGGCGGTCATCCCCGGTCGAAGCGCAAGACGTTGCGGATTTCTACAAGGGCCGCAATGTCGAGATCGTCGTCGGCTGGAGTGCGGGGGCCGGCTATGACGTTTATGCCCGTTTTCTCGCGCGATACATGGGGCGCCACATACCCGGTAATCCCTCGGTCGTCGTCCAGAACATGGCCGGGGCCGCGAGCCTCCGCGCAACGAATTACATATACAATGTCGCGCCGAAGGACGGTACGGCGTTCGGCATGATCGGGCGCGGCACGGCCTTCGATCCGCTGCTCATTCCGTCGACGCCCGCACAGTTCGAAGCGACCAAATTCGGCTGGCTCGGCAGCATGAACGACGAGGTCAGCGTCTGCGTCGCCTGGGCCGAACCCACGGTTACAAAACTCGCCGATGTCTACTCGAAGGAACTGGTCATCGGCGGTTCTGGTCCGAGTTCCGACACCGACCAGTTCCCGCTGCTGATGAATCGCACGCTCGGCACCAAATTCCGCATCATCGCTGGCTATCCCGGCGGGAACGATATCAACCTCGCCATGCAGCGGGGTGAGGTGAAAGGCCGCTGCGGCTGGTCGTGGTCGAGCATCAAGGTGACGCACCCCGAGCAATACCGGACAAAAGTGTTCAATGTCCTCGTACAGCTCGGCCTGTCCAAGCATCCGGATCTGCCCGACGTTCCGCTCATCATGGATCTCGCGAAGTCCGACGAGCATCGCCAGATGTTCAAGCTGGTGTTCGCGCGGCAGGTCATGGGGCGGCCGTTTCTCGCGCCGCCCGGTGTTCCCGCCGACAGGCTCGCCGCTCTGCGCAAGGCGTTCATGGCGACGATGACCGACCCGGAAGTCCTGGCGGAGGCCGCCCGCATGAAGCTCGAAATCACCCCTGTCGACGGCGCGAAGGTGCAGTCCCTGGTCGAGGACATCTACCGCCAGCCGCGCGAGATCGCGCGCAAGACCGGAGCGGCGCTGCAATAGGGAAAGGCGACTTGATTCATCGGAAATTTCGATGGGTTCTAAGGGAAAGGCCTGCTTGTGAAGCACGGTGAAGCACCGTTTTATTCCCTTGCTGAAGAACGGTTCACGCGCATCTGGCATTCCGCCAACGCATCCCTTATATACCGTTCGGCATAGTCCGCCGGTCACATCGGTGGATATCAATTCACGACTGGGAGGCGAGACTGATGAGTATCCGCAAGGTAGCCATGACCCGCGGCCTGATGGCGGCGCTGGCTGTGATGGGCGTCGTGGCGCTCGGCGTCGAGATGGCCGAGGCACAGGCTGGCCGAGGCAGGAACACGGGTAGCCGCGGCTCCAATACCTTCAACGCACCGCCGGCGACCAACACCGCGCCCCGGGCACAGCCGATCCAGCGCTCGACGGTACCGCAGTCCGGCGTCGCCGGACGCGCCGCCGCCCCCGCTCAATCCCGGTTCGGCTCCGGTTTCGGCGGCCTGTTGATGGGTGGTCTGCTCGGCGCTGGCCTGTTCGGCCTGCTGTCCGGCAGCGGCCTGTTCGGCGGCGCGGCTGGCCTCGCAGGGATGCTCGGCCTGCTGCTGCAGGTTGCACTGATCGGCGGTATCGTTTGGCTGGCGCTGTCGTTCTTCCGCAAGCGCTCGCAACCGGCGACGGCAGCACCCTTGGGCCGCCAGAGCATGATGGGCCAAGGCGCAAGCCAGGGCCAGCCCTACCAGTCGACGCCCGCCGGTGGCTTCGGTGGACAGGCCGCCGCTCCCGCAGCGACCCAGCCTCTCGCGCTCGACCAAACCGATTACGAAGCGTTCGAACGTCTTCTGGTCCGCATCCAGGATTCCTATGGTCGGGAGGACATTCCCGCCCTCAGGGCGATCTCGACCTCGGAGATGGCGAGCTACTTCGGCGAGGATATCGCCGACAACCAGAAGAAGGGCATCCAGAACCTGGTGTCGGACGCAAAGCTGCTGCAGGGGGATCTGTCGGAAGCGTGGCGTGAAGCCGATGCGGAGTACGCAACGGTTGCAATGCGCTTCTCGGTCGTCTCCACCGATGTCGAGCGCGGCACCGGCCGCATCATGTCGGGCAGCGCCGATCGCCCGATCGAACTCACCGAGATCTGGACGTTCGTGCGCCGCCCCGGCAGCAACGCCAACGGCTGGAAGCTCAGCGCGATCCAGCAGACGAACTGACCCGCGCCGATGCTCGGGACGGTGACTTGAAGACGGTGACTGGAAACGGAGTCTGGCCAAACCGGTCAGGCTCCGTTTCCGTTTGCGTCGGCTGCTGCGGGATCGGCGCACTTTCACGCGCCTCACGCCCATTCGACCATGCTTGACGCCGGCACTGTCGCGGCGCGAGGATGCCCGGATAAAACGAGAAAACCACGGGGGGATCGTCCATGGCGAGGCAGGCATCAGGTCTGGCCGCAGCAGCCGCAATGGCTGTATGCGCGCTCACGAGTATTCCCGCGCGCGCGCAGGCGCCCGCCCAGTCCCCGGCCCAGTCCCCAGCGGAGTTCTACGCCGGCAAGACCGTCACGCTGATCTGCAGCGCCGACGCCGGTGGCGCGGTCGATCTCAACGCGCGGCACGTCGCCAAGCATCTGGCGCGCTACATCCCCGGCAACCCCACCGTCGTCGTGCGCAACATGCCGGGCGCGGGCCATCTCGTCGGCACCAACTTCCTCTACAATCAGGCGCCCCGTGACGGCACCACCATCGGCACCGTCATCAACGCGATGCCGCTGCATCAGGTGACCGGCGGCCAGGGCACGCGCTTCGACGCGGCGAAGTTCAACTGGCTGGGCTCGACCGGCGTCAGCAATCTCACGATCATGGTCTGGCACCAAGCCGGCGTTAAGACGATCGAGGACGTGAAGAAGAAGGAAGTCGTGCTCGGCGCGACCGGAGTGAGCTCCGGCACCTACGTCTATGCCTACGGTCTCAACCAGTTGCTCGGCACGCGCTTCCGCATGGTGACGGGCTACAAGGGCATTACCGACATCGACCTCGCGATCGAACGCGGAGAGGTGCAGGGCCGCAGCGGCGCCAGCCTGTCGGGCGTGATCAAGGAGCATGGGGAATGGTTGAAATCCGGCAAGCTGTTCCCACTCGTGCAGATCGGCGTGACCCGCGACAAGCTCTATCCGGACGTACCGCTTTTTCATGAACTCGAGGCGACCGACGAGCAGCGTCGGATCCTGAAGGTGCTTGCTTCGCCCGTGCTCGTCGGTCGCCCCTATCTCGCGCCGCCCGACACGCCTGCAGATCGTGTCGCCGCGCTGCGCAAGGCCTTCTGGGCGACGATGCAGGACAAGCAGTTCCTTGCCGAGGCCGAGAGCCTGTCCCTCGAGATCAATCCGCTCGATGCCGCGGGCCTGATGAAGGTGATCGACGACACGCTGCGCACGCCTCCCGAGCTGCTTGCGCAAGTGAAGCCCATTCTGCAGCCGCAGATAAAGAAGTAGGCGCTGGAATACCGCCGGGCCTGTCACCACGTGAGCCAGAGGAAGCCGAAATGGACGACAGGCGCAATTTCACGGCGGGCATTGCCTACGACGACCTGCGCGAATGGCTCGCGCGCGCCGAGCTGATGGGCGAGGTTCGCCACGTGAAGGGCGCAACGTGGAAGGAGGGCATGTCGCTCGCCGCCGAAGCCGTGCTCCGCCACGACGACGGCCCTTGCGTCGTGTTCGACGAGGTGCCGGGCAGCCCCAAGGGGTTCCGCGTCCTCATGAACGTGTTCGCGGGCAAGCGGCGCAACTTCACGCTCGGCCTGCCCGATGGCCTCGACAAGTGGGAGCTGTCGGACGCCTACCGCGTCGCCTATCTCGAGAAGCCCAAGCATATCCCCCACGAGATCGTCGCAACCGGCCCGGTGTTCGAGAACATTCACGAAGGCGACGATGTCGACCTCGAGAAATTCCCCGCTCCGATCTGGCATCCCAACGACGGCGGCCGCTACATCGGCACCGGCACGTACTCTGTCACCCGCGACCCCGTCGAAGGCTGGCTCAACGCAGGCGCCTACCGGCTGCAGGTTCACAGCCGCAACACCGTCGGCATTTCGATGGCGCTCGGCCACCACGGCAACATGCACCGCCAGAAATACTGGGACAAAGGCGAGCCCTGCCCGATCGTGATGATCGTCGGCGGGGATCCGCTGTCGTTCTTCTACGGCGGCACCGAGGCGCCCTACGGCACGTTCGAGCTCGACATCGTCGGCGGCATGCGCGGCCGGCCCGAGAAACTCGTTCGCGGAAAGCACACCGGCCTGCCGTTCCCGGCCAGCGCGGAGATCGTGCTCGAAGGCTTCATCACGCCCGACAAGAAGCAGACCGAGGGCCCGTTCGGCGAGTGGACCGGCCACTACAACGGCGCGTCGCAACTACCCGTCGTCGACATCGTCGCGATCTACCATCGCGACGATCCGATCCTGCTCGGCGTGCCCCCGATGGGTGGCGGATCCGACGAGATGGCGCGATATCGCGCTGTCATGCGATCGGCGATGATCAAGCAGAACATGACCAACGCCGGCGTGCCCAACGTCGAGAAGGTCTGGTGCCACGAGGTCGGCGGCAGCCGGATGCTGCACGGCATCGCGGTCAAGCAGTCCTATCCCGGCCACGCGGTGCAGGCGGGTTTCGTCGCGGCTCAATGTGGTGGATCTGCGTATGCGTCGAAGTACGTCGTCGTGGTCGACGAGGACATCGACGTGACCAGCCTCGAACAGTTGATCTGGGCGATGTGCACGCGCTCCGATCCCAAACAGTCGATACAATTCATCCAGGGCGCCTGGGACAGCCGAGCCGACCCTCGGCTCGAACCCGAAAAGCGCGCCATCCGCGACGTCACCCACTCCGTCGCCGTGATAGACGCCACCCGCCCCTACAAATGGCGCGACAAGTTCCCCGAAAGCAACGCCCCCACCCCTGAGTTCGCGCGACGGGCCCAGGACGAATTCGGCTGGCTGATGGAGAAGGGGTAGGCGTCAGCGCGAGTGTGTGCCCCTGGAGCTGGCGTAGACTGCTACCGCGCAGCGATCTGCCCGAGCGCCAGTTCGCGCAGCACCTTGCTTTCCATCTCGGCGTCGGAGATGCGGGCTTTCACGAGATCGCCGATCGACACGATGCCACTGATGCGACCAGCATCCATCACCACGAGGTGACGCACGCGATCGTTGGTCATGCGGCGCATCGCTTCGTCGACGAGATCGCCCGGGAGGCACGTCGGGGCCGGCGACTGCATGATGTCGACCGCCTTGAGGTCGGCGAAGCGGTGGCCGTACTGAGCCATCGCGGCTAGAAAGATTCGATCCGTGACGATGCCGTGCAGGCGGTCACGGGCATCCATCACGAGAACGGAGCTGATGTTGTGCTCGGCGAACTTCGCCGGCAGCGTCATGACCGGCTTTTCCGGCCGCACGGAGATCAGGCCGTGCCAGAATTTGCCAGCCAGTACATCGCGGATTTTCATGGATCGGGCTCCTTCGCTGGTCCCCCGTCCCTACGCACACTTTACATAGTGCGCTCCAACTCGTCCCGCCAATCAAGTCCGCGCGATTGGCAAGCAACCCGACATTCGCGTGAACGCGATCCGGTTCCAGATGCGATGGCGCTGCTGAGTTCGAACCAACGGCACAGGCCCTGCCGCTGAGCCAACTCCAAGAGGCAAAAAGACGGGCGGTCTGGCGGGTGTCCCGCCAGCGGGGTTCGGGGCCGGCCCCGATCGCGACCTCGCCGCGAATACCTATCCCCCAGCACGTCCACTCCCCGCATTCCACACCCTTGACCCCGCGCTGCATCGCGCCATATTCGCCCCATGGCACGCGCCCCCAAATCCGAAGCAACGCCCAAATCGCGCCCGTCGCGAGCTCGTTCCGGCAAACCATCGCCTCCGCCGGTGGAAACGAGCGCGGGCACGCCGGGTTTCGGCGAAGCACCGCAGGCGTCGTTCACAGCATCCGGCCCGTTGGGTTACGCCGCCATCAACAGTTCGCTTCCCGCGCTCCGCAATCAGGCGCTGATGCCGTCGTCGGAGACCTTCAGCGTCACCGCCGGTCTCGAAGCCTTGCTGCAGCGGCCGGAGGTGCGCACCGACAAGGCCAAGGAGATACTCGCGCGCCAGCCGATGATGGCGAGCCATCCGATCGTCGCGGGCACCGCGCAGCAATTCACCCCGCACCGGCCGCCCCGGCCCGACAAATCGGAAGGCGGCATCCGCTTCGACCTCGTTTCGGAATACACGCCCAAGGGCGATCAGCCCACTGCGATCGCCGAACTCGTGGCCGGCGTGAGGGGGCACGAGCGCAATCAGGTGCTGCTCGGCGTCACCGGCTCCGGCAAGACCTTCACGATGGCGCACGTGATCTCCGAGACGCAGCGCCCCGCTCTCATTCTCGCGCCCAACAAGACGCTTGCGGCGCAACTCTATGGAGAGTTCAAGAGCTTCTTCCCGAACAACGCGGTCGAGTATTTCGTCTCGTACTACGACTACTACCAGCCCGAGGCGTACGTTCCGCGCACCGACACCTACATCGAGAAGGAAAGCAGCATCAACGAGCAGATCGACCGGATGCGCCACGCCGCGACGCGCTCGCTGCTGGAGCGCGACGACGTCATCATCGTCGCTTCCGTTTCGTGCATCTACGGCATCGGCTCGGTCGAGACCTACACGGCGATGACCTTCACCGTGAAGGTCGGCGATCAACTTTCGCAGCGGCAGCTGCTGTCGGATTTCGTCGCGCTGCACTACCGGCGCAACGACGGCAACTTCCACCGCGGCACGTTTCGGGTGCGCGGCGACACGATCGAACTTTATCCCGCGCATTTGGAAGATCGCGCCTGGCGTTTCTCGATGTTCGGCGACGAGATCGAGAGCATCACCGAGTTCGATCCGCTCACGGGGCAGAAAGCCGACGAGCTACAACTCGTGAAGGTCTACGCGAACTCGCACTACGTCACGCCCAAGCCGACGCTGCAGCAGGCGATCAAATCGATCAAATCGGAATTGAAGACGCGCCTCGACGAGCTGTACGCGGTCGGCAAGCTGCTGGAGGCGCAACGGCTCGAGCAGCGAACGACCTTCGACATGGAGATGATGGAGGCCACAGGAAGCTGCGCGGGCATCGAGAACTACTCGCGCTATCTGACCGGGCGGCGGCCCGGCGATCCACCGCCGACGCTGTTCGAGTATCTGCCCGACAACGCGCTCGTGTTCGCCGACGAGAGCCACGTCACCGTGCCCCAGATCGGCGGCATGTTCCGCGGCGACTACCGGCGCAAGGCGACGCTGGCCGAATACGGGTTCCGCCTGCCGTCGTGCATGGACAATCGCCCACTGCGCTTCGAGGAATGGGACGCGATGCGGCCCACCTCGGTATTCGTCTCGGCGACGCCCCAGAACTGGGAACTGGAGCAGACCGGCGGCACGTTCGCCGAGCAGGTCATCCGCCCTACCGGCCTCATCGATCCAGAGATCATCATCAGGCCGGCCAAAACCCAGGTCGACGATCTCCTCGACGAAGTGCGGCAGGTCGCCAAGCAGGGCTATCGCACGCTCGTCACCGTGTTGACCAAGCGCATGGCGGAAGACCTGACCGAGTACATGCACGAAAGCGGCATTCGCGTGCGTTACATGCACTCCGACGTGGAGACGCTGGAGCGCATCGAGATCATCCGCGATCTCAGGCTCGGCGCGTTCGACGTGCTGATCGGCATCAACCTGCTGCGCGAGGGCCTCGACATTCCCGAGTGCGGTCTCGTCGCGATACTCGATGCCGACAAGGAAGGCTTCCTGCGTTCCGAGACGTCGCTGATCCAGACGATCGGCCGCGCCGCCCGCAACGTCGACGGCAAGGTCATTCTCTACGCCGACGGCATGACCGGATCGATGGAACGTGCCATCGCCGAGACCAACCGCCGCCGCGAGAAGCAGACCGCCTACAACCTCGCCAACGGCATCACGCCGCAGTCGATCAAGCGCAACATCCACGATGTGATGTCATCGATCTACGAGGCCGATCACGTCACCGTCGACGCAGGCATCGCAGGCGAAGCCGGGACCGCGCTCGTCGGACACAACCTCGCGGCCGTCATCGCCGACCTCGAGAAGAAGATGCGCGAAGCCGCCGCCGATCTCGAGTTCGAAACGGCGGCCCGCCTGCGCGACGAGGTCAAGCGCCTGCGCGAAACGGAACTCGCCATCGCCGACGACCCACTCGCCAGCCAGACCGCCATCGAGGATCGCGCCGGTGCTTCGAAAGCCGCACGTAAATACGGCGCCGCCGGCAACCTGCCGCCGAACAAGGTGGCAGACGCCACAACTCCCTCTCCCCGTTTTACACGGGGAGAGGGTCGGGGTGAGGGGCGGCCACAGACGCCGTCGGCGCAAGGTGTCGGACCTGGAGGGCCAGACAACGCATCCAGCCGTGGCCCCCGCAAACCCAATCTCGATGAGATGACGGTCGGACGCACGGAAGTGCCGTTGGGCCGGCCGCTTCCGGTCAAGCCGGCCAAGACCGTCGAAGTCACCGGCAAGGACGAAACCACGCGCCGCCGCGGCCGCGCCCGCAAGACGGGCAGGCCCGGGGCTTGAGGGCGATACTCGAGTGTGCGAGTTGCAACTTGACCGCCATGTGCCGTGGTGAGGTCGCACTGTCAGTTCCCCAACTAAGGGTTGAACCTATGAATATCACTACCGAAACCGAACTAATGGCCTGTCGCGCCTAAATCGCTGCGCCAGCTTTGCGCGACAACCAGTGGCTGAAGATCAAGGACTTCCTGCCGGGGCGTGAGGGTCACGTCGGCGGCACGGCACCGGACAACCGGCTGTTCGTCGATGCCGTCATCTATCGCTACCGAACCGGCATTCCGTGGCGTGATTTGCCTGAGCGCTACGGCGACTGGAAGGCGACACACAAGCGCTTCCGGCGATGGTGCGAAAGTGGCGTTTTTGCTCGCGCTCTCGGCATTCTGGCGCTCGATGCGGACGCCGAATACATGTCGATCGACTCGACCAGCGTTCGTGCGCATCAGCACAGCGCCGGCGCCCAAAAAAAGACGGCGAGGATCAAGCCATTGGCCGATCGCGCGGTGGGCTGACGACCAAGATCGACATGATCGTCGACGCGCTCGGCATCCCGTGGCGTTGTCGCTCACGCCGGGGCAGGCGGCCGACTACACAGGCGATGCCTTGCCTCTCGAGCCGGCTGCGAACTTCTTCACCGAGGTGTCGCGTTCGACCTTGACTTATCGCGGTCGAGCCCGTATCCCCCGGTCCTGTGATGCCGCGCGACAAGCCAGCGCGGCGCTTGATGCGGGCGTAGCTCAGTTGGTTAGAGCGCCGGCCTGTCACGCCGGAGGCCGCGGGTTCAAGTCCCGTCGCTCGCGCCATTCAACTCCTTGAATGGCAAGCAGTTACATTAATCGAAAACACGGATCACGCCCCTCGGCGACCGTCTCCCTTGGGATCTGGAGCCGGCTTTGCCCCGTGCAGCAAAGCCTATGCCGATCTGTGAGACGCGCAGCGTCACTTCAGCATCCACTTCAACCTTCAGCTCGGCAATCTGTCGCTGGGAACTGAGAGCGGTATGCCTTCGGCACCCTCATCGCCGATGATCGCCACGTCACGCACTCATTTCCTCGTGCACCACAACCGTCTGCTCGGCGATGCGTTTGGCGATCGGAATGTCCTCGATCGGGCGGTCGCCCAGCAGCTCCCGCGCCACGATCACCATCTGCTGCCAATTCGGGCCGGCCGCCTGTTGCTTGGAGGACAGCGCAGTCCACGCCAGCATCTCGCCCCACCGCTGGCGGTTTGCGGCAACTGGCCCCGCCAGAACCGCGGCTACACGCTTCGCCTTCGCCTGCCGTTTGCCCTGGAGTACCCGATCGACCTCGTCGCCCTCCTCGAACCAGCTCTCGAACAATCCG
>CAZNMY010000125.1:0-17948 GCA_964574325.1 uncultured Devosia sp.
TGCGGCAACACGGCCACATCTCACCCTCCACGCCGAAGCGCGGCATGGGCCCCGGCGTACGCGCCGCCGCCGGCCTGATCTCACCTGGCTCTCGCCGCGTCATCGTGCGCGCCCGCTACACGCGCATCGCAAGCGGGGATCTCGGCGCCGCCCGCGCGCACCTGAAGTACATCATGCGCGACGGCACCACGCGCGAGGGCGAGCCGGGCAAGCTCTACGATGCGACACACGACGATGTCGATCCGGCCGAGCTGCTCGGCCGCTCGGGCAACGACCCGCACCAGTTCCGCTTCATCGTCTCGGCCGAGGACAGTGCTCGTCTCGCCGACCTCAAGCCGTTCATCCGCGACCTCGTCGGCCAGATGGAGCGCGACCTCGACACCCGGCTCGACTGGGCCGCAGTCGATCATTTCAATACCGGCCACCCGCATACGCACATCGTCATCCGCGGTCGTGACATCGCCGGGCATGAGCTAGTGATGGCGCGAGACTACATCTCCCATGGCGTGCGCGCTCGCGCCCAGGGGCTCGTCACCTTCGAGCTCGGTCCCGAAAGTCACCTCGAGCGGTTGCAGAAGCAGCACAACGAGGTTGCGCAGGAACGCCTCACCGGTCTCGACCGCGGGCTGATCGGGCGGGCCAAGGACGGCATCGTCGTCATCGCCAGCGCCGAGGAGCGCGAGCCGGCCCAACGCTCGCTGCGGCTCGGGCGCCTCAAGACGTTGAAGAGCCTGGGCCTCGCCGTCGAGAAGCAGCAGGGTGTCTGGCAACTCGACAGCAAACTCGAGGCCAAGCTGCGCCAGCTCGGCGACCGCGCCGACAAGTTCAAGATGATGCAGCGCGCGCTCAAAGAGGCCGGGCTCGACCGCGGCGCCGCTTCGATGGCGCTGTTCGAGAAGGGTCCACGCAAGGCGCCGCTGATCGGCAAGGTGGTCGGCGTCGGCATGGTCGACGAGATCACCGACCGCACCTGGGTCGTGGTCGACGCCGTCGACGGCCGCGCCCACTACGCCGAGCTCGGTCGACTCGAAGCAGCCGACGTGCCGGCCCGCGGCCAGCTGGTCGCGCTCGGGACTGACACCGGCCGAGGACGACCGAGCGCCCTGCCGCGCGTGCATGTGCTGTCGCCGGTCGAGGTCGAGCGGTTTACGGCCTACGACGGCCCCACCTGGCTCGACGAGGCGATCGTCGCCAAAATGCGGATCGAGCCGGGAATGCCGGGCTTCGCCGCCGGGCTCAATCGTGCACTCGATGCGCGCGGACGCTGGCTCCAGTCGCAAGGGCTCGCCGACCGATCGAACGATGGCGAGATCACGCCGCGGTCGCAGATGATGGGCGCCCTTCGCCAGCGCGAGACGGCGCGGCTCGCCGCAGACCTGTCGCGGCACATGAACGCCCACTACGAGCCCCGTGAGCCCGCCAGCCGAATTACTGGCGTTTATGAGCGCTCCATCGCCACGCCGACCGGCCGCCTCGCCGTCATTCGCCGCGAGGACACCTTCACACTGGCGCCGTGGAAGCCGGCGCTCGAACCGATGAAAGGCCTCGCCGTCAGCGGCCTCGTCACCCCATCCCGCGTCACCTGGACGCTCGATCGCGGCCGTGCCCTGCCGGGGCACTGACACGCCGTGCCTATCCCAACGCCCCAACTCAGAAGGAAATCGTCATGCGTACCGTCGCCACCGCCTTCGCCGCTACAGTTCTGATTGCCACTATTCCGTCTGCCGCCCAGCAAGCGCCGCCACCTGGAGTGCGCGTGCTCGCGCCGAGTGGCGCCATCAAACCGACAGGCACCTGGGGTCTCGCCAGCCGCGCTGGCGACTTCCTGTTCATCGCCGGCATGCGCGGCATCGATCCAAAGACCGACACGCTGGTGGTTGGCGACGAGGCGCGGGTGCGCCAGGCGTTCCGCAACATGCAGCTGATCGCCGAGTCGGAGGGTGCGGCGCTCAAAGACGCCGTGCGCCTCGTCGTCTACGTCACCGACATGTTCCGCTTCCGGCCCTTGGTCAACAAGATCCAGGCCGAGCTGTGGGGCGCCGGTCCGTACCCGCCGCGCACCATCGTCGAGGTGCAGCGGTTGAACCAGGACGACATCGTCGAGGTCGAAAGCACGTTCTGGGTCGGCCGACCGCGCGGCTGACCCCGTCACGACGCGCAGCACCGGCCCGAGCGCCATGCGGTCCCAGACCGTTGCACGCCAGCGCCGCCGGTCTGCCCTCTGCCCGGCCGCATCCTGGCCGGGCCTCGTCCCCTCTCAATCGATCCTCATCGAAAGGCAATGTCATGGACCATCAGCTTGCGGCGCCGTCCCTCGCGCTCGCATGGAATTGCGCGGCCGAAGATCCCTTGTTCCGGATCGCGGCACTGCTTCTGCGCGTCGGCCTCGGCGCAATGTTCATCGCGCACATCTACTGGAAATTCTACGTCCTCGAAGGCGGCTTCCAGAAGTGGTGGTCGAATTTCGAGGTGAACAGCTATCCCAAGTGGGTTGCGTTCTATGTGGTCTCCGCGGAAATCCTCGGCGCGCTCCTCCTCATTCCCGGGATCCAGACCACACTGGTCTGTCTTTATGCGCTGCCGCTGATGATCGGCGCCACGCACTTCTGGTACGTGCGCACCGGATTCTTCTTCAGTGGTGCCGGCTGCGAGCTCCCGTTCGCATGGACGATCATGCTCGTTGTGCAAGCGATGCTCGGCGACGGCGCTTTCGCGCTCGGACCCATCCTCTGACGCGCCACGTACCACAACCCATTTCGGGCGCCGTCAGGCGCAGCACCGCAACTACCAGGATCGAGGTTAGCCATGTCCCCCCATCGCCAGCTTCATCTCGCCGCATTCATGCGGCCGGTCAGCATCCACACCGGCGGCTGGCGCTATCCCGGCGGCTGGCCGGGAGCCAACTTCAACTTCGCGCATCTGAAACGCTTCGCGCTGCGGCTCGGCGGCTACGCCGGTCTCGCGTTCGTCGGCACGCCGCATTCGATCGCCGACGAGATGGAGGCGTGGCTCGTCGAGCGCGGCTGCGACGGCTTCAACGTCATGTTCCCGTATCTGCCCGTGGGCCTCGACGATGTCGTCGACAAGGTGGTTCCGGAATTGCAGCGGCGTGGCCTGTTCCGTCGCGACTATGCCGGTACGACACTGCGCGACACGCTGGGGCTGCCACGTCCGGTGAACCGGTTCTTTTCGAGTTGAGGGGTGGCAATCAGCAGGACCGGAATGGCGGATCGGCGTCGCTGGGCAGAGAAACCGGAAGTCGTGCAACGATGGTTGGTATATCCAAACTTCAATCGAGGCCTCGTCCGGAAACCGCTAGCATGCCGACATCCAAAGGCGCGAGCGAGGCATGGCGGTACCTAGAGGTGCTGCCCCGCTGGGAACCGCTTGATCCTTCCGCTGGAGAGTTCCGAAATGGAATCGCCGCCTTTTGCGGGCGACCGATCCGAATGGAAGTTCATCGTCAATGCACAGCATTCGGGTGGCGTGCTGTTGTCGGTCACGAGCCAGGAAGAGGTGCGAGCCGGCGTCTCCATCATCCAGCAGGCTCTGCAAAGCGTGCGCGACCATAACGGCTACGATTTCCGCTCACCTCGCGAATCGGGTGGCTCAGACATCTTGCGTTCGACTTGTGACGCTTCCCCGACGCCGGACCTCACCATGATGTCCAGGCTTTCTGAAAGCGTGGCCTGCAAAGCAACGTCGCTCGCCGCTGCAGTGTGTGCCGACAGGATCTTGTCCAACCAGCTGCATGCGCGAGGCCCGATGTCACGGTCATGCCAGAACGCCGTGTCGACGCCGTAGGCCGTGCACCACGCCGTGAGCGCCCGCGCCACCTGTGGTAGGAGTTCAGGCAGGACGGCCGCGTCCAGCACATTGAGGAGAGCCGTCGCGAGATAGCCGGACGACGGAGCCGCAACGATGAGATCGACCAGCGAGGGAACCGTCCGCGTGATCCCCGCCCAACCGGATGGGAACGCCGGGCGGTTTGACATCTGCAGATTGGTGCGGTGGTAGAAGAACGCGCTGACCAGATCGGCCAAATGATACTCGGCCGAAAACCTCTTTTCCCGCGTGAGGTACCGGAACGTCCGCAGTTGCTTGATGCGCGCTGCAATCGCTTCGCGGATCGCGACCGGGTTGTCAGATTTGAGCGTGTCGGTCGCGAATGTCGCGCGGTCGAAACCGCGCAGAAAATCCGCGGCACAGTCGCAGAACGCCTCTTCATTGAACTTCGTGAGCGGATTGATGAATGCGGTGATCACCTGCGCATGCGGCAATCCGGAGCTCAGCACGCCGAGAAAATCGAAGAATGATCCGTTCCACGTATCAGGTCGATGATCGCGGTCCCGCGCGTTATGACCATGCGGTCCATTGGCTGCATCGGTCCAGTCCATCAAATGTCCGGCAAGCTGCGTCAGCCACATCGGCGGACCGCTCACGGTCAGCACGACAAGATGCTGTGCCAATTGCCCCAATGCATGCTCATCAGCCTGGACAATAAGGGGCTCTTGCTCTTCTCCCTTCGCGATAGGGTGCGGCCCGCCGATGCGAACGCCGCGGCGGGCCCGCGTCATCCAATCCGGCAAAGTGGGCCACGCTGGCTCCACGCCGCCTGCATCAAGCCACGTCTTTTCCTGCGCCAAACGCGAAGCGATCGCTGCTGCCAGAGCGGCTTTACCACTCTTTGCGGCTTCCTTGTCGAACTCCCTCACGAAGGCAGTGCTCGTCAGCATGACCCGGATGACCGCGCGCACGAAGTCAGGAGCCGTAGCCATCAGCTCTGTGAATTGTCTGCCAATGGCATTGCGCACCGCCGGGTCGCGGCTTGTCGATAAGGCCAGCAATTGATCCCGCAAGGGAACAGTTGGCGCCTTCACATAGAGTTGCACCAATCCCAGCGTCGCAATGGCCTGGTTGTTATATTCGATCTGCGGGTTGCGATAATATTCGGTGCTCTCCACTGCGGCAGCTTCGTTCAAGACCGGGAGCGCCCATTGGAGCACGCCTTCGCGGTCGTCCCCGACATAGTCCCGCGCCACGAGGGCAGCGGCCATCGTGACGGCGCGCGCATCCCAATTGCGACCGAATTCCTCTTCGCGGTCGTCCGGGTCATCAACTGCTGGCGGTGCCGCCTGTTTGGCCTTGGCCCAGGTGCTGGCTTGAGCGACAATCACCGGAGTGGACTTGCTCACATCAAACAAAGCTTTCTCGACGGTGATGCGGACGCTCATGTTCGCAAGATTATCTTGCGCGGCTTTTGCCTTGGTCTCGCGGTGCGCGGCCTCTTCAGGGTCCTCCTGGAATTGCAACCGTTCGGCTGTCGACCCGTCCTGCAGCGTGACTGTCACTGGATGCCAGTTCGCTGGATCGCTCATGCGCCATGCGCGTTTGGCGCAGGCCTTCAGCCCGTCGATGGGATCGCTATCAACGCTGTTCGACGCGGCGATGCGTGTATGGGCAGCCGCCAGGGCGGCCTGCAGGGCCTTGGCTTCGTCCTTGGGCCCATTCACCCCGAATTCGCCAACGCGGTCCCACAATCTGTGTTGGCGCGAGAACCGCGCGTCCAGGTCCGCGCGCTTCACCTTCCACGCCGCGCTTTCCTCCTTGAAGCGGAGGCGAAGGCGGTTTCCTTGGGTAATGTCGTGCTGGTAGCGCCATTCGTCGTAGCGGAGCAACTCCGGCGCCGCGAGCAGTGGCCAAGCTGACTTATGCGCCGCGCCCCAATGCGAGAGCGCGAGGTCAACAGTGACGGCCAAGAAGGCGATGCTCGATCCATTCTCGCCGATGACATCTGCCATGACATCCTGAAAGTCGCGCCCGGCTTCAATCTCCCGGTGCCCCCACGCTTCGAGCGCCATGAGAGCCGACGTTGTGATGGATGACGGCATCTCTGACCGCGCAAAGGCATACACACGGGCATCGCCAGCAAAGTGTCTTGCGCCGCCCGGGAAGGGCACGGCGATCCCCGGAAATTCGCGCTTCTTGTCCTGGTATTTGGAGCGCCACCATTGCGTGGTGTATTCGACGATGCCGCGCACGAGCCGCAAGCCGTCCTTGGGCGCGCTCAGCAGCAGCTCCAGGAATGGGCCTTGCCCCGGCGAGCACGGCGAGAAGCTGTGCTCATGCACCATGAACGGGCCGGAATCAGACCGCCGATGGTACGGATCATCCTCGTCTTCTTCCTCGATCAGCACGGCAAGAGCGAAATCCGCAAGTGCCGCAGGCGCTGCCCCCACCAAAGAGCCTGGATTGCAAAGGATCTTGTTTGCCTCGGTGTGCCGGATGTCGTCGGGTTTGAGGCTCTTGATATACTGCTCCGCCAACTCAGGCGTCAGGTGGCAGCAGCTAAAGAAGGTGACGCGCAGGTCATCGCGGACCTCGCGCATGCGGGGGAACGAGAAGTCCGGGTCCTTGATATCGTTGAACGACCGCACGACGGTTTTAGCGAGCGATTGGTCGATGCGGATAAGCCAATCGAAGATTACCTGCATGACCCGACCATGCATTGGGTCGGGCTGCCCTTGCGTCGTGATCAACCACGTCTGAAACAGCCTTGCCGCGTCCGGAATGAGGGCATGCGGCAGCTCGCTTGCGCGAGATGCCATCCACAAGACAAGCCAGACCCAGCCGTTACCTCTGGGAATGAGAAAGTCCTGCGCACCGGCCGGAATCTCTGTTCCCGCAGGCAGCTTCTTTAGCAGCGCTTTCAGCGGCACGGTCTCGACCGACTGCATCAGCTTCAACAGTTCGGCCAGCAACCGCCCATCGTCGACGATCAATGAAGCCTTGACCTTCTCGAGCAGCGTGAGTGCATGCTCGGATCGCGTCAAGGCTAGAAGCACTGGGCGCCGCCAGCTACCATGACGTGCCGGGCCCTGGAATGTCGACAGCAGCGCCAGCCATCGGCTCCCGTTGTCGTCGGCCTCCAGCGCGAGGCGAGCCGAAAATTCCAATGCGCGCACGAGGGAAGCCGGCACGGGCTCGGACAACGGAAGCTTGGCAAGTTGGGCGGCATCGTCGTGTAGCAGATGGCCAATCGTCCAATCGCGCAGAACGTCGTGCCGGAAGGTGACGGAATAGTTGCGTTGATGCTCGCGGATACTGTCGAAGCGGAGCAGTTCCTCGACGGTGGTTGAATCGAGGTCATCAGATTTGGTTGCCGGCGTGACTGGCGCGGCGATTATCTGCGCGGCCATCAACCTCAGCAGACGTCGACGGGCAATGCTGTTCTTCTCCGAGCGGCCACCACCGTACCGCCACCAGATGTCCGCCAAGTCGATTTCCTTGGCGATGCCGGAGAGAGCGGTCCCGTCAGCCGCCGCCAATTCGATCATGCGCGAAAGAAGGAACAAGTTGCGGGCGAGGCCGCGCGCGGGATGCTGCGGATCGAGAATGGCAAACAGTCCGGGATTGGCAGTGGTGAGCTGCTCTGCTTCGGCATCGTCGAGCGCGGAGATCTCGGTGGTGACCAGGGCGTTTGACTGCAGCGCTGGAAACCGCGTCAGCCACTCCGCTCTCGTGTCCGCCGCCGTAAAAGCAATGCGCCAGTTAGCATTGACTGCTGCCGCCCGGAGCAGGTCGTTGATTGTTGTCACCTGGCTGGGGTCGTCGATCTGGTCGACATTGTCGATGAACAAGGTCGCCTCGCAGCAGCATGCGAGTTCCTTGAACAGCTCCTCGACTGGCAATGGGCAGTTGATCGCATGAGCCCACGCCAGGCCACCGCCTGCCGTGATGCGGCCACGGCTCAGGAACAGGATCGTTCCTTCTGCTTCCTGCAGCTGGGCCAAATGCTTGAGGACCGCTGACTTGCCCGTCCCCGCAGCGCCCGTTACCGCCAGCGCTTTGTGGCCGTCTAAAGCGGCTAGGCAATCGGAAATGCTGGACGCGCGCGAGAGCCGGACTCCCGCAATCGTATCTTTGATGTCTGCGAGCGCATTTTGTGCTTCTGCCTTCAGCCTAGCGTGCATCTCACGCAAATCGGCCGGCGTTCGGAAAACGAAACCGTGCTCTTTATTGAGCCAGTCGGAGAGGGCTGCCCAGTCCTTGCCTCCAGCTGCCGCGGCAGAATGCATCGCGCCGTTGCTGAGTACCGCCCATAGATCGCCGCTGCGGCCCGCCTGCTCCGGTGCAAGCACTGCCCGGCAACGCTCGCGTGCCCGGTGCGTGTGATCGGCACCATACGATTGAAAGTCAAACACCAGGATCTGGAAACGCCGCAGCAGCTGCCACATCAGTTCGTCGTCGTCAGGCGCGCCTGCTAGCTTGAGGTTCTGCTTGAAGACGCTCACGAAGCTGCGCATTCCAGCCGATGAGAAACCTTCCTTCCCGACGTGAGCCTTGAAGGTCGCCGCGTCAGGAAGTTCCCGCGCCCAATAGAGCACTTCCTGGCAATCGGACTCGATGCGGGTCGTCGTCTTGCCGATCGCTACAGCAAGCTCGTACCGCGTGGTCCTGAACTCCTCCTTCTTCGAAGCCGCCCACATCTGGCGGACCACGTCCTGGAAGGGCTCGTCCGACGCCGTGAAGGTCAATGTCCGCTTTGACTGGATTTCAAGGGTCGCAGCAGTGCCGTCTGCGTTATTCGCGTGAATGACGATATCATCGAGCGGATAGCCGAACGCCGCCTGCTGAAAGCTGACTTTTTCGATTGTCGATCCCGGAAGTCCGCGCGGTTCGCCTTTGGCCAGCAGCGATAAGAGGTAAAAACCGCCAGCTTTGCCCTCGAGCAACGCTCCGGAGGGCCCCGTGGCAGATGGCGGCGATACAGGTGTCTGATCAGTTTCCTTGGGCATGGGCATAGTCTGTTGTGGTCCCCTCCCTCAAGCAAGGGCAAGGTCCGTTATGCGGGATTCCACAAGGTTTTAGCCATCTGCATCCGCGCTTAACCGTGGATTCTCCGCTCGAGATTGAGATTGATCATGGAGTGAGTGAGGGCGGCCCCCACCCAGTGGTCGTGTCACGCCCGGCATCCGCGACCGAGCTTCACGGCACCTCACCGTTTGGGCCTTGATTGGCAAGCGGGCTGGCGCTTTCTGCTCCGAGCTTTTTCAGACGGTCGATCAGGGCATGCTCCTTGCGGCGATTGCCATCGAATTCGATGTATTGATCGATCAAGCGGGCCATGTCGCCACTGGCGTTGGCGACAATCCTGGCGAGCTCGCACGGCTCCCACCCGCCGTCAGCAAGGGCCAGCACGATATGCATGAAAGTGGCATCGGCGGCCACGTAAGGAAAAAGAAGATCGGTGAGCTCGTCCGGCGTGATGGCGATGGTCGCCGCGTTGCCGCGCCGACAATGCGCGAATAGCCGTTGTGCGGCCGCAACCCAAAAAACTCCAGGGCGAGCCTTCGAGTCCGTCTGCCGGGCATCGCGCATGGCCTGCTCGACGGCCATCCATATAACTTGGCGCTCTTCGGCTGCCGTGTAGGTAATCGCTCCCAGCCCCCAAATCACGAGGAGTTCTGCGGCGTAATCACGAGCCGCCTTGTCCGCTTCCATCTCCCAGGACCGTTCACGTTTGGCGCGGAGATGTTGCCAGACCTGCGTGAACCAGGTGGCCCGTTCGGGCAAGCGGGCCATCGCGCAGGCTCCGACGGTCTCGATCGACGAGCCGCATCGTGATACCAAGCTTTCGGCGCCAGCCACTTCGATATCCTCGTCCGCAAGCGCTTGACGCAGGAATGCACCGAGTTCGGGCGGCTGCAATGTCTCCGTGGCAACCATGACCACAGCACTCAGGCGATCAATCCGCCAGAGCCGATCCTTCTTGTCGATCCAAGCGCGCCAGTCGGGTCGCAGTTGCAGACGCCGGCATAAGCTCACGAGCATAATACCGAGGGGATGCAAGACCAAGTGCGGGGTGAACGGATCGAAAGGTGCACGCAAGCGGGTGTTGCTCCAGAAGCCGCGTTTCGAGCCTTCGAAGATCAATCGCTCGATCCAACTCCAAGCAAGCGGAATCGCATCGTTTCGTGAGAACAGGGCCTCGATGATCGGATCGACCGCAGCCTGCAATGCCTCTGCCGCTTTCAGCAGGTGATCACTCTCGTCCATCGATGCCGTGGGCAACCTGCCTTCGGCGTCCACGGCGCTCTGACGCACGACGGCACCGGCGCGGTTCAAGATTTCGACAACGACAGCACCGCTGTGGAGATAATTTCCGGCGCGGTCGAATGCGAGCGGGGCGGCTGCGATGAGCGTTGCCAAGTATGGCGCAGGCGCCTCGGCAAGTTTTTCGGTCAATGCACTACAAACGAATGCGGGATGAGGGAGTTCTGCGAGCTTGCCGAGTGTACGTTTGGGGTCGATGCGCAGTAATGGCGTGATGAGCCACAACCCCGTCACCATGACATCGAAGCGATGTTCCCACTCAGGTTCGTCCGGCGGCGCCTGCTGCCGCAAAGCATCTTGCGACAGTGTATCAGCGTAGGTGAATTTGCCTGGCTCTTCATTCGCACGGGCCACGCTTTCGTCGAGCCACTTGATAGCGATCGACAGCTTCGACGCATCCAGCAGCTGGTCACTCAGGGCAGCGTCAAAGGCCTCCCATGCTCCCATTTCATCCCAACCAAAGAACCGTGGCGATCGGGGAAGGGCGGTTGCGGACGTAGCAAACATGTGCGCGGCCAACGACGTCCCGAGCAGTTGAGCAACGATCCACGCCCCAGGCCGATGCGGACCAGCTGGAGACCAGTCGGACAGAACGAAGTCCGCCGCATCCTTAAGGCCGGCGTCGTTGAGCAATCGGGCCAATTCACGTGTAGCCGCGAGATTGGCGAGGTCGGCCCCTGACCTCGCACCGTGGTAATCGATCGAATGCCACCAGCGCCGAAGTGATTCGTGCAGCGCGCCGATATCGGGTACCGCCGACAGCGCGTCACGCGCTTCGTTCGCGGCTTGCCGCTTGATATCTTCCCAGCTCGTCATGTAGCGTCCGCTCGCTCTCGGTCGAACCGTTCGAGCGGCGTCGATCGGTGCCAGATTTCTCGGAGAAGCAGGCGCACGGAGAGCGGGTCCGCCAATTTCGTAGCGACGCCCAAACGTTCGCCGAGCTCGTTGAAGCTCGGGCCGAACAGCCAAACGTCCCTGTCGATGACGAGGAACCGGTCGTGTATCACCGACTTAGATTTTCCGGGCATAATCCGCACTTGTGCGACCTGTGTGCCGATCTGTGCTGCGATGGTCGCCATATCGGCGGAAAAGACGTGACCGTTTAAGATCGTTGAGGGTCTAGTCGTGAACCGGAGCGCGAGCTTCGACACGAAGCCGATGACACGTCGCAACTTCGTTGTCTTGTTGACTGAACTGGAAGTGGATGAGGCACCACCGTTGCTCGCTTTCTTGTTCTGGACTTCCCAACTGGTCAGGATGCGTACCGAGACCGCCGCGCTCGTAGCCCGCAGTGCGAACTCCCGAAAGTCCCTGTGATCGAAGAAAGGATCGACGATCATGACGCGTCGCCGCGCTTTAGCGATCAGATCGATGACGAAATCCTTGGCTTCGTTGCGCTTGACCGCAATCTCGCTCTGACTCGCCGTTTCCTTGGGGACGGTCAGGCCGAGCAGTTTCTGGTCGGCCGCTTTGCGCTTTTCTCGCTCCACGCGCCGTGCGCGGCGCCTGCGCAAGATGCGTTGCACCGTATCATCTGCCAAGGCACCAACGTTGAATGATGTAGTCGGCGTATAGCGTGTGACGGCATATTCCGACGCTGGTTTCCTGCGGCCTCCTGCGGGCACCTCAACAGTCACATTGCTCGTGGCGACGGACGAATGGACACTCGTCTGACGCACCCAGCTGTGCGGTTCGAGAAGGCGCAATAGGCCTCGCTCACGACACACCAGGGCCGAAGCGACTTGGGCTATCGGTTGCGGCAACGGCACCAGGAATTGCCCCGATTCAGGAACAGGAGCCGAAATGAAGTCCGACCAGCCATCGGCACGTTTCTCGCCGACGTGCATGGTCAGCGACGACAATGAGGCGACGCCACGCGCCCTCGACCGGCGCGGTGTCAGCTGGACGACCATGCACTCAGAGCCGTCATTGCCGCGCGGCCCGAGGATCAGACCGACCGACGCGCACAGCGGATTGGGTGCGACCAGAGCGGCGCCAGCGATCCATTCATCGGTATCGTAGGGATCGAATCCCGAGAGATGCCTCTTCAACCAGGTGCGTGCTGCCGGAATGTTCCGCAGCCGTCTGACAGGGGCGGGAGGAGGAGCGAGTGGTACGAGGCGATGGACTCGCGGGCCGTCGTGCCAGCGGAACACGAAGGGTGCTTCCACATGAACATTGTAGCGTCCAAACACGGGTTCGGGTCCCAGAGGTCCGATCTTCTGTTTCTGCAAGGTCGGCTGGTCGACGGCCAAGGCGAGTAAGCCTTGCGCCAGACCTTCGTACCATTCTAATGCGCGCTGTGTCGTCGTTCGCGTGGCCGAAAACGCGCAGGTCCAGTCAGCAGTCGTCGGAAGAGGCCAAGGACGATCCCCTGACTTCCAGCTTGCAGGAGCTGGCGTGTCGATGGGATAGAGTTCGACCCAGCCGAAAATCAGATGCTGACGTTTGTCGGCTCGAAGCGTGGCGAGCCTGACAACAGCCTCGGGGTAGTCGGCAACGAGCGGTCGCTTCCAGTCTGTCGGCGGCAGTTTGTCGGACGTGTCCGTCATGAATAGGTTGATGTCCAATGTAGACTGCAACTCATGAGATCGTTAGCTGCCAACTCTGGCAGAGTGAAGCCGGCCCATAAAGGCAGGCTATGCCAGAAAGCACCGCGAATCAGAAGTTGGGGGGGCACACCTCCGCCATTTCCACCAAGACAGCCGAGTTGGGCGAGCTTGCGATGGCTATCCGGCCGACTCCGGACATAGTCGGGGACGGCAAAAATGATATTGAATGGGCTGCGCTCGAGGTCCGCTTGTGGGATCGAGCGCCGCTTCCAAGGCATGGTGACAGAACCAACGTAGGCCGGCCTTCTGTTCGAGGCAGCCGTCTCGACCATTCTGCGCGCCTTGCGGGACCGACACCAGCCGCGGCAGCCGGGCCTCAGCAATGCCGAGATCCGAACTCTGACCAGCCTCGACCGTGAGCAGGTCAAGCACGTTATGCGCAAGATCAAGCAGGACGGCATGGCCGAGGCGGACGGTCGTGGCGCCGGTTCCCGGTGGCGGTACGTCGCCAAGTCCTGAGGCTTGGATCAATGGGGCTTCCCCGGTGATTGCCCATCCGCGTTCCCCATTCCGTCCGACGATGGACGCGGCGCCATCTGCACCGCTGACCCGTTCCCGCGCCATCGTGGCGGCAACCCGGCACAGGCGAGGCGAGCTCGACATTTACCTGCTTCGACAATCACGCGACCCAGACGCTCATCCGACTGATTTTCTAGAATGTCGGTGGTCGCACCACCTGATTGACGTTACACGACTTACACTTCTCGTACACAACTCCCAGTCGACCAGGATCTAGAAACGACATTCTGAAACAATGTCTTGCGAGTAGTGTAGTCGTGGTGCGCCGTGCCGCCGATACGACTTGCCAACCCTACGTGCCGCAGCCGTCGCGATGTCAATTCATTCGGCATTGGACTGGCGCCCCGCGGCCCAAGAGGGCCGCGGCCGGGCTCTAGTCCGCGGGGGACAGAGATCACACAAAATGGCTGACGTCGACTAAGGCCGCGGACCCGAGCCCCGCTTGCAGCGGGTCTCGGCCCTTTCGGGTTGCGATCCCTGGCGCGCACCACGATGCCGACGACGGCCACGACGCGCGCGCGACCGTGACGACAACGCGCTAGTGCCGGACTCACCACGAGGCATGCCCGCGTGCCTCCCTCGCGGAGCCGTCCCCCCTGAAGGGGCCGGAGGCAAGGGACGGCTCCGCGAGGCAGGCACACGGCAACGCGCCAGAGCACTTCCAAGGGAAGTGCCTTGGACTTTCTCGGTCGAATGCGACGTGAAGATTTCGACATCGAGCGCAACATTATGTGATTGAAAAAACATCATAACTTCGATGAAAACCCTAGAACAAAAGAGGAACTTATGGTAGTGTTTTCAGACTGAGATCAGCGCTGAATTTCTCAGGCTTCGGTTCCACTTTCTGGAGTGTGCGTCATGGCATCCGACAGCGCGAAATCACGAGCGAATATCTACGAGACGATTACCGCGAAAATCCTCGCGGCCATCGAATCCAATCCGGGCGAGCCGGTGCTGCCGTGGCAGCGTGGTGGCTTCAATCCGACCCTGCCCATCAATGCCACAACACAAGCCGCCTATCGCGGAATCAACATACTGTCGTTGTGGGTCTCGGCGCTGGAACGCGGTTACGAATCCGGCGAGTGGGCGACGCTCAAACAGTGGAACGCAATCGGCGCGCACGTGCGCAAGGGCGAGCGCGCGAGCCCCATTGTTTTCTATCGCGAGATCGAGGTTCGCAACGACGCATCGCAAATGCGCGACAGCAGCGCAGGCGACGGCAGCGAGACCGAGACCGAGCTTCGCCGCATGGCGCGCGGATATTGGGTGTTCGCCGCCGAACAGGTCGACGGTTACACACCTGCCACGGCACTGCCGCCGAAACCAATCCAGCGCATCGACGCCGCCGAAGCCTATTTTGCGGCGACCGGTGCCCGCGTGATCGTCGGCGGCGCGCAGGCCTGCTACCGCCCATCGACCGACACCATCCATATGCCCGACGAAGCACGTTTCGTCGACACTAACGACCGCTCGCGCACAGAATTATTCTATTCTGTATTGGGGCACGAAACAATTCATTGGGTAGGTGCCCCGAGTCGTCTCAGGCGTGAATTCGGGAAGCGCTTCGGCGATAATGCATATTGTTTCGAGGAAGCCTGCGCCGAGATCGGAGCATGTTTTTTGTGCGCACGCCTCGGAATTGTTTCCGAGCCGCATCCGGATCACGCCTGCTATATACAGCACTGGTTGTCCGCGATGAAAGCAAATCCTCGCGCTATTTTCGCCGCTGCTGCAAAGGCGCAGGAGGCCGTGGCCTACCTCGACAGTTTGCAGACGAGCGCCGCCGCGCAGCAGCGCGCGGCCTGATCAAGACCCATCGCCAGCACTGCCGACCGGCGCGCATCCCGTGCGCCGGAACGACCGAGCACGTCCCCAACCGGCAACCAAGGAGAGAGCCCATGCCGAGTCTGTTCCCTGTCGCCAAGCCGTGCCGATGCGGTTCCGGCGAGCCGGGCCGCGAGCTTCACGATGCGATGAACATCTTCTGCGCGTTCGTCTGCGACGGCTGCGAGGCCGAGAAACGCGCCGAGTTCGATCCGCGCATCTTCACCGCCAACCCCTATCCGGCCGGCGAGCCGATCGAGGAGGACTAAGCCATGACGCAGCAAGCCCCGACATCCGAGACCGCAAGCGCGGGAGCCGACGCCGCCCGCGCGGCCGAGATCGCCGCCCGCAACGATGCCCTGCGGCGCGACCGGCTCGGCGGTCACGTCATGATGACTGCCGCCGTCGCCGCGCTGCCGCCAGATACCCTGGCTGCCGCCATCCTCGCCCTACGCCGGTTCGACGACTTCACGCCGGACAATGATCCCTACGCCGAGCACGACTTCGGCGCATTCGAGCACGAGGGCGAGCGCTTCTTCTTCAAGATCGACACTTATGCAGATGCCACGCTGGCATTCGGCGCCGAGGACCCGCTGGCGCCGGGAGTCGTCCGCGTCCTGACGTTGATGCTCGCCAGCGACTACTGACCGCGCCTCGTCCGCACCACTATTCAACCTCTCCCCATGGAAGGAGACACGTCATGCCGCATTCACTGACCCATCTTTCGCTTGGCGACCTTCACGCCTCCGCGTTGAACGTCCGGAAGCACGGCCCCAAGGCCATCGACAGCCTCGCCGCCTCGATCCGCTCGATTGGTCTGCTGCAACCGCTGATCGTGCGCAGGAACACAGACGGCTTCGAGGTGATCGGCGGCAAGCGCCGGCTCAAGGCGCTGGAAAAAATCGCGCACGACGCCGAGCCAGATACTGACGCGCCGGACAGAGTGCCCTGTATCGTGATCGAGACGGACGACGACGCGACGGCAATAGAGGCGAGCTTGGCCGAGAACGTCGAGCGCCTGCCGATGGACGAGCTCGACCAGTACACCGCCTTCGCCGCGCTGCTCGCCAAGGGCCGCACCGAGGACGAGATTGCCGACGCGTTCGGCATCACGCCCGCCATCGTACGCCGCCGCTTGGCGCTGGCCCGCCTGATCCCCGACATCCATCGGCTCTATCGTGCGGGCGAGATCGACGGCGAGACCTTGAAGCTGCTCACCCTCGCAACCAAAGAGCGGCAGAAGGCCTATGTCGCGCTGTTGCGCGATCCGGACGCCGCACCGCCGCCGCGCTGGCAGTTGAGAGCGTGGCTACTGGGCGGCACGGAGATCGCTACGACCGCCGCGCTGTTCGACGAGGCGGACTATCACGGTGACATCAAGGGCGATCTGTTCGGGGATGAGCGCTTCTACTGCGACGCGGAGCAGTTCTGGCAGTTGCAGAACGCCGCTATCGCCAAGTTGCGGGATGACCTGACCGAGAAGGGCTGGCAAGCCGTCCATGTGATCGGCCCCGCCGAGCGCTTCCAGACGTGGGGCCATGAGCCCGTGCCCAAGGCCAAGGGCGGCTCGGCCTACATCGAGGTCGAGCCCAATGGCCGCGTCACTGTGCACAAGGGACTTCTGCCGAGCGCGGAAGCGCGGAAGGCTTTGCGCGCCGTTGAAGGTGAAGCCTGCGATGAAGCCGACGACGATACCGGACGCCCCGAGCGGCCGGAGTTGAGCGCGCCGCTCGCCAACTATATCGATCTCGTCCGCCACAGCGCCGTGCGGCTCGCTATCGCCAAGACGCCCAAGATCGCGCTGCGGGTGATGCTGGCGCACGTCTTTTGCGGTGGCGCGCTGTTGAAGGTCGAGCCCGAGCGCCAGCAGGTGGCCAGTGAGGCGATTGGTGACGCCTTGTCGGCGCTGCCGAGCCAAGCGGCTTTCGCAACCGAGCGTGACGCGGCGCGACAGATGCTCGGGCTCGATGATAGCGATGCCCCGCTTGTCGCCCAGGGCAAAGGCGTGAACATCGCGGACGCGCTCGCCAAACTGATGGAGCTTTCCGACAAGGAGGTTTTGCGCGTCCTCGCCGTGGTCATGGCCGAAGCACTGGCCAGCGGCACGGCGCTGATCGATTTTCTGGGCGAGCGGCTGGCCGTCGATATCGGCAAGCACTGGCAACCCGACGATACGTTCTTCGCGCTCGTCCGCGACCGCGAGTCTGTCGGCGGCATGCTGGCCGAGGTCATCGGCGCGCGCGAGGCCGACAGCTACCTGACCGCGACCGGCACCAAGAAGAAGGAGATCATCCGCATGGCGCTGACCGGCACCAGCCGCGCCAAGGTCGAGGGCTGGCTGCCGCGCTACATGCAGTTCCCGCAGGGCGGCTTTACGGAGCGCCCCTTGGTGGCACGGCAACGGCCTGCGGCGTGAGCCGCAGGTACGCGAAGCGCGATTAACTGACCGATGCCGCTGCACCGAAGCGGCATCGGCCGGAGTAACAATTTGGTATTCTCAATTCATATCAATTGATCTCACAGACGATGCGCGGAAAGGCGCAATTGGCATTTGGAAACGGCAGTTGCAAAGCGCTTGAATTGGACGCGCGCCTATTTTCCGCCGCAAACCCACTCGCTTTCTTCACTCCGTTTCACAATCCTGCACAATTTACTCCATTGATCGTTTTTCACTTTCTATCGCACCCTTTGAGCGAGCTGGATTCCCCCGCGCGAAAGGGTTGTCGCCCATGCCCTCGCTCCGTATCGCGTTCATTCAAGGTGCTCTCGCCGTCGCACTCGTTGTCGGGTGTCTCGCCGCCGCCACGCAGTGGACCGCCGCCATGCTGGCTTATCAGCCGGCCCTCGGCGCACCGTGGTTCATGCTGTTCAGCTTGC
>CAZNMY010000126.1:0-17636 GCA_964574325.1 uncultured Devosia sp.
GCCGTCGTCCGACTGCTGGTCGTCTCGGTCGCGTTCTACGGCATGTCGACGTTCGAAGGCCCGATGAGGTCCATCAAGGCCGTCAACTCGCTGTCGCACTACACCGACTGGACCATCGGACACGTCCACTCAGGCGCCTTGGGCTGGGTCGCCATGGTGTCGTTCGGCGCGATCTACTGCCTCGTTCCGTGGCTGTGGAAGCGACCGGGCCTCTACTCGATGCGTCTCGTCGAGTGGCACTTCTGGGTCGCGACGATCGGCATCCTTCTCTACATCACGGCGATGTGGGTGTCGGGGATCACGCAGGGCCTGATGTGGCGCGCCTACGACAAGCTCGGCTTCCTCCAGTACTCGTTCATCGAGACCGTCGAAGCCATGAAACCCTACTACGTGATCCGTGCCATCGGCGGACTCCTGTTCATCGTCGGCTCTCTGATCATGGTGTGGAACGTCTGGCGCACGATCCGCGGCGACGCCTCTGTCGATATCCGCGATCAGCCCAGGATCGCAGCCGCGCCCGAACTACGCAACGCACCTGCCGAGTGACGGGGAGACACTTCAGTGAATCATGAACCCTTCGAGAAGAACTCAATCATCCTCCTGATCGGCATCCTCATCATGGTGTCGATCGGCGGGCTCGTGCAGATCGCCCCGCTCTACTGGGTCGACAGTACGATCGAAAAAGTGAAGGGCATGCGGCCCTACACACCCCTCGAGCAAGCGGGCCGGGACATCTACATCCGCGAAGGCTGCTACGGCTGCCACAGCCAGATGATCCGGACCCTGCGCGACGAGGTCGAGCGCTACGGCCACTACAGCCTCGCCGCCGAGAGCATGTACGACCATCCGTTCCAGTGGGGCTCCAAGCGGACAGGCCCCGATCTCGCCCGGGTCGGCGGCAAATACTCCGACCAATGGCAGGCCGACCACATGATCAATCCGCGCTCGGTCGTGCCGGAGAGCATCATGCCGGGATACCCCTGGCTCGCCCGCACCCCCGCGAACATCGAAGGGACCGAGGCTCGCCTCAAGACCCTTCGGGCCGTCGGCGTTCCCTACACCGACGAGATGTTGAAGACGGCAAAAGCCGACTTCTCGGCACAAACCAACCCGGAGAGCCGGGCTGCGCGTGATCTCGCACGGCGATATCCGAAGGCGAAGACCGTCAAGATCGACGGCAAACAGATCGAAGGCACGACGGAACTCGAGGCACTCATCGCCTATCTGCAAGTGCTCGGCACGCTCGTCGACTTCGCGACTTTCGACGCCAGCGGCCCAAACCTGAGGTGATCCCATGAGCTACGACACTGTCGCAACGTGGAGCCAGGTCGCCTCGCTCCTGATGTTCATCGCGATGTTCGGCGGCGTGCTGGTTTACGCGCTGTGGCCGCAAAACAAAGCACGGTTCGAGGCGGCCCAGCGGCGGGCGCTCGATCTCGACAGCCGCAATGCCGGCGGGGAGCATTGATCATGAGTGACAACAAAAAACGCGAGATCGACGCCTTCACCGGCGTCGAAACGACAGGCCACGAGTGGGACGGAATCAAGGAGCTGAACAAGCCTCTGCCGCGCTGGTGGATCTGGACGTTCTATGCCTGCATCGTGTGGTCGATCGGCTACTGGGTCGTCTACCCCGCGTGGCCGATACCGGGTGGCTACACCAAGGGCCTGTGGAACTACAGCCAGCGGGCCGTGGTAGCGGCCGAAGGCGAGGCAGCGCGCGCTGCTCAAGGTACGTTCCGCAAGCAGATCGAGACGGCGAACATCGGCGACATCCGCAAGAACCAGGATCTCCTGCGGTTTGCGATGGCAGCAGGCAACGCCGCCTTCCAGACCAACTGCTCGGCCTGCCACGGCCGCGGCGGACAGGGGTTCACCGGCTATCCCAACCTCAACGACGACGACTGGTTGTGGGGCGGCAGCGTCGAAGAAATCCAGAAGACGATCCTCTACGGCGTGCGCTCCGAGCACCAGGATACGCGGATGAGCGCGATGCCGCGCTTCGGGCTCGACAAGATCCTGAAGGACAACGAGATCGACGACGTGGCCGAGTACGTGATGTCGCTGTCCAAGCGCTCGACCAACGCCAGGGCTGTCGAGGGCGGCGCGAAGATCTACAAGGATCAGTGCGCAAGCTGCCACGGCGCGGACGGCAAGGGGATGCTCGAGCAAGGTTCGGCGAACCTGACCGACGGGATCTGGCTCTACGGCAACAGCAAAGCTGCGATCATGGAGAGCATCCGGACCGGACGTAACGGGCAGATGCCTTACTGGACCGGCCGTCTCGACCCGGTGACGATCAAATCCCTGGCCGTTTACGTGCACAGCCTCGGCGGCGGCAAGTAGCGCGCCCCAAGCAGAACTGGACCGGGTACGAACGATGTGCCGTTGCGGTTGTCCCGTGACAACGACGATAGAAAATCAGCGCGCGGCCACGGTCGCGCGCGATGCGCTCGAAAACATCGAATGCGGCAGCGGGCCGCGCTGCAACAGCAGGACGGCTCGGCACCTCGCCTCGGTGATGAAGTCACTTACAGCGCTGATGACGTGGGTTACTCATCGTCGAGACAGACAAATGTTCCCGTTGCCCTTGGAGCGAGCCACCCCCAAGCGCCCAGCCGTGAGACGACAATAGCCACTTCAGCAATCAGCCGGACAAAGTCACGGTCATGACCAAGGTCGATGCCTACATCATGCCCGAAAGCAACAACGCTTCGGGCGATGCTGCGGCGCCGGGTATCGAGACGAGCGACGCGAAAGCCATCAACAGGCGCGGCGAACGGGATCTCTATGCCAAGCGGCAATGGGTCTATCCCAAGCTCGCGCGCGGCACCTTCCGAAACCTGAAATGGCTGGCGATGGTGCTGACGCTCGGCGTCTACTACGCGCTGCCGTGGATCAGGTGGAATCGCGGACCGGACCTGCCCGATCAGGCCGTTCTGCTCGACATGGCCAACAACCGGTTCTTCTTCTTCTTCCTCGAGATCTGGCCGCAGGAATTCTATTACGTCACCGGCCTGCTGGTGCTGGCGGCGCTCGCCCTGTTCTTCACGACGGCGCTCGCGGGCCGTGTCTGGTGCGGATACTCGTGTCCGCAGACGGTGTGGACCGACCTGATGGTCACCATCGAGCGGTTCTGGCAGGGCGACCGCAACGAACGCATCAGGCTCGACGCCTCGCCGTGGACGGCATCGAAGATCTTCAAGAAGGTTGCAACCCACATCTCGTGGCTGCTGGTCGGCCTGACGACCGGCGGCGCGCTGGTGTTCTACTTCCGCGATGCGCCGACGCTGGCAGTCGAACTGATGACGGGGACCGCGCCGACGATCGCCTACCTGTTTCTCGGCATCTTCGCACTGACCACCTATCTGCTCGGCGGCATCGCGCGCGAGCAGGTCTGCATCTACATGTGCCCATGGCCGCGCATCCAGGGCGCGATGGTCGATCACGAGACGCTGCTCGTCTCCTATATGTCGCAGCGCGGCGAGCCGCGAGGTCCTCACAAGAAGGGCCAGCCGTGGGACGGCCGCGGCGACTGTATCGACTGCAAGGCGTGCGTGGCCGTGTGCCCGACGGGCATCGACATTCGCGACGGCGCGCAGCTCGAGTGCATCCAGTGCGCACTGTGCATCGACGCGTGCAACGGCATCATGGACAAGATCGGGCGGCCACGCGGCCTCGTCGCCTATTCGACGATCGCGCATCAGGAAGCCCTGGTGACGGGGGGCTCGAGCCCGCTGAAGCTGATCCGGACGCGCACGGTGCTCTATGTGGTGCTCGGCTGCATCGTCGGCGCGATCATGCTCGGGGCTTGGATGCGGCGCACGGAACTCGAGATCAACGTGCTGCACGACCGCAGTCCGCCGTATGTGCGGCTGAGCGACGGCAGCGTGCGCAACGCCTACACCGTCAAGGTTCTCAACAAGCTGCACGAGCCACGCACCTTCTTGATGGGCGTCAATGGCGTCGATGGCGCAAAGATCGAGATTGTCGGCTTGGAGCGGGGGGCGAAGCCCGAGGTGACGGTGAGGACAGACGATCTGAGAGAGGTCCGGGTGCTCGTGACGGTATCGCGGGACAATGCCGATGCGCTCGCGTCGGGCTCGGTTCCGCTCAACCTGACGATTCGAGATACGGCATCCGGCAAGGAAACCGCACGGCGAACGAATTTCCAGCGGCCGTGAAGGAGAGAGCCCACATGAGCCCTACCGTGCTGCCTGGAGCCAAAATGCCTAATCTACAGCCGCAACCGGGACTCGGTGGACGCCACGTGCTCGCTGGCATGGTCCTGTTCTTCGGCACGGTCTTCGCCGTAAACGGCGTGCTGCTCTACAAGGCCCTGTCGACGCACAGCGGCCTCGTCGCGCAGGAGCCCTACCGCAAGGGCCTGCACTACAACGACCGCGTCGATGCCGGTGAACGGCAGAAGGCGCTGGGATGGCGCGAGGACGTGGCGCTCGATACGCAGGGTAAAGTCGGCGTGAAGCTGACCAATTCGGTCGGCGGCGCGGTGACCGATCTTTCGATCACCGGCTATGTCGGCCGGCCGTCGACGACGAAGCACGATCTCGAGATCGCGCTGAAGGAGATCGCGCCGGGGCACTACACGGCCGACGCCGGCGCGCTCGAAGCCGGTGCGTGGCTGCTCGCGCTCGAGGCGCGTCCCACTGTCGATGGCCGCGAGGCGTCTCAGTCAGAACCGATCTACCGGCTGAAGAGGCGGCTATGGCTCAAGCCCTGATCGACGACGCAGGCCCGGCCTCGCTGCTGGACGTCGGCATGCCGCGCCCGAAGAAACGCGCCGGCAGTCCGGATCAGGATCAGGGGCCGAGATCGACCACGCTGGTCATCGAGAACATGCACTGCGGCGGCTGCCTCAAGAAGGTGGAAGCCGCGTTGTCGTCCGTTGCCGGCGTAAGCAACGCGCGGGCCAATCTCTCGACGCATCGCGCCACGGTCACGCACACGGGCGAGGCTGCGGACGTTTCGGTGCTGGTCGAGGCGTTGCAGCGGGCGGGCTTCAAGGCGGCGGAACTCATCGGCACCGAGAACAGCGACCTCGCAGCTGCCGACCGCGACTACATCAGGCGGCTCGCGGTCGCAGGTTTCGCCGCCGCCAACATCATGCTGCTGTCGGTATCGGTGTGGTCGGGCTCGAATGGCGACATGCCGGCCTCGCTACAGACCATGTTCCATTGGCTGTCTGCGCTGATCGCGCTGCCAGCAACGGTCTACGCAGGCCAGCCGTTCTTCCGGTCAGCGATCACGGCGCTGAAAGCGCGCCGGGTCAACATGGACGTGCCGATCTCGCTGGGCGTCACGCTCGCGACGAGCATGAGCGTCTATCAGACGATCCGCGGCAGCGAGCAGGTGTATTTCGACGCCGCTGTCACGCTGCTGTTCTTCCTGCTGATCGGACGTGCGCTCGACATGCGGATGCGCGTGCGCTCCGCGGGAGCCGCTGCCAATCTGCTGGGTCTTCGTGCGCAATCGGCGCTGGTGCTGGCAGCCGACGGCACGACGAGCCGGACGGCGGCGCGGTTGCTCGAGCCGGGCATGCACGTGGTGACGGCGACGGGTGAGCGTTTCGCAGCAGACGGCAAGATTCTTTCGGGTACGACCGAGATCGACGAGAGCCTCATTTCCGGTGAAACCAAGCCGCGCGTCGTCGGCGCTGGCGACAATGTCTACGCGGGAACGCTCAATCTCGGACGGCCGGTCACTGTGGAGACGACCGCCGCCGACGAGCGTACGCTGATCGCGGAAATCGCACGGTTGATGCAGGCAGCGGAGCAGGGACGCGCAAGTTACGTGCGGCTTGCCGACCGTGCGGCGCGGCTCTATGCACCCGCCGTTCATGCGCTCGGGCTATCGACTTTTCTCGGATGGCTCGCGCTCGGCTCGGGCTGGGAAGCAGCACTGACTGCTGCCATTGCGGTTCTCATCATCACGTGCCCATGCGCGCTGGCGCTTGCGGTGCCGGCCGTGCAGGTTGCAGCGACGAGCCGACTGTTCGGCAAGGGCGTTCTCGTGAAGTCACCCGATGCGCTCGAACGGCTGGCCGAGGTCGATACCGTCGTGCTCGACAAGACGGGGACGCTGACGCGCGGCGAGCCCGTGCTGGCCGACAACGGCCGTGTCGATGACGCGACGCTGATGCGGGCTGCATCGCTCGCGGTATCGAGCCGGCACCCCTATGCCCGCGCGGTCGTCCGGGCAGCAGTGGCGCGAGGGATCGCCGTTTTGCCTGCGACCGACGTCGCCGAGACTTCCGGCTTCGGGCTGTCGCGCCATTCCGATTCGGGCGAGGAACGTCTGGGTTCGGCGCGCTGGTGTGGTGTCGAAGATGGCGGTGACATTTCGCTGTGGTATCGCCGCGGCGCTGAGGTTGCCGTCCCGTTCGAGATGACCGATACGCCGCGAGAGGATGCTGCGGCCGTGATCGCTGCGATGAAGAGTGCGGGCTTCTCGATCGAGATCCTGTCCGGCGATCAGTCCGGCGAGGTCGAGCGCATCGCCAAGTTGGTCGGCATCACAAAATATGTCGCTGGTCTGATGCCTGCCGAAAAGCTTGCGCGGCTTTCGCAACTGAAAGCGCAGGGCCGGAAGCCGCTGATGATCGGCGACGGGCTCAACGACGCGCCGTCGCTGGCCGCCGCTCATGCGTCGCTGTCGCCTTCGAGTGCTGCCGACATCAGCCAGACGGCTGCGGATGCGGTGTTCCAAGGCGAGACGATGACGCCGGTACTCGAGACGATCGCCGTTGCACGTTCGAGCCGGCGCATGGCGTTCGAGAATTTCGCGATCGCGCTCGGCTACAACGTGGTATTCGTTCCGCTGGCTGTGGCCGGCGTCGTCACGCCACTGATCGCAGCGATCGCGATGTCGGCGTCGTCGATCGCGGTAACGGTGAACGCTTCGAGGCTACGAAGCCGCGCGCTGCGGCTCGGCACCTGGAAGAGCGGACAATGAGGAACTTCCGATGACCGCGCTCGCCTGGCTCATTCCCTGCGCGCTGCTGCTCGGCGGCATCGGCCTCGCGGGCTTCCTGTGGTCACTGCGAAACGGGCAATTCGACGACCTGGAGGGCGCCGGCTGGCGTGCACTCGACGACGACGCACCGGGGGCTGCGGAGCCGGTGAAGAAGCGCTGAGAGTCTCGCGCTCGTATCATCGACGGAGACATCAGACTAGAAGTACGTGCCCAAAGGACCACTGGCCGGTGCGCGCGGCACCATGGGTCCTCGGGAACGAGCCTACGGGCTATCGCCCTGCGGCTCGCCCGAGGATGACACCTGAGATTGGGGCAGCCTTACCGAGCATCGACAACGTCAGTTGTGAGTCACTGCCGTCGATCAAGGTGCCGCGGCGTGTACGGACGCGCCTCACTCCCCCGCAGCGCCGACGAGATCGCGGTAGGCGTGCCAGGTGGCGTGGCCGAGCAGCGGAAAAGCGACGATCAGGCCGAGGCCGAGCGTTGCCATGCCCATCGCGATGAAGCCGGCGATGAGGACGGCCCACAAAGCCATCGGCTTCGGGTTCCTGATGACGGCTTCGAAGCTCTTCGACATCGCGGTGAGCGCGTCGATCTTGCGGTCCATCAGCAGCGGGATGGAGATCGCGGTGACGGCAAAGCCCAGCGCGGCAAGCACGGCGCCGGTCGCAGTGCCGACGATCAGAAGGCCCAGCCCGTGAGGGGTGAACAGCAATGTCGGCATGAACTCGCGAGCGGGGGGCAGCCCCTGCGTGCCGAGGAAGAGCGCCAGCAGCATGAACGCGATGCGCATCCAGACGAGATAGAGAAACAACAGGAATGCCGACAGCAAGCCCAAACGGAACGCCGACGCGGTCGCGGCCGCTATCGTGCCCGACAGATCCGGCTTGCCGCCCTGCGTCAGCACGCGGCTTTTTTCGTAGAGGCCGACCGCCAGCAGGGGGCCGACCAGGAGGAATCCTCCCGCCAGCACCGGCATGAGCGATTCGAGATTTGCCGCGCTCAATCCCAGCGTCAGGGCAAATCCGCAAACCGTCGCCAGGACGCCGTATCCCAGACTGATCCCCGGCGCCGTCCACAGGTCGCGCCAGCCGGCCGCCAGCCATTCCCATGGCCGGTCGAAAGGAACAGCCTTGATGGCGATCACCTCGGGATCGGTGAGCCCGGCCTGCGGCGGCGTCGCGACACCTCGTTCAGCGTTACTCATCGGATAACCCTCCCGTGCTTTCCCCGCACAGCCGGGGCTCGACTCTCGCGAAGCGCGCGCCAGCATTCAGGACAAATACGCGCTTGGGTTTGACCAGAATCAAATGGGCCCGCAATGCGAATTGCAGACGGACGGACCCGAGCTGGCAAGTGTTCCCTCCGACGCTCGACGGCCTGCGCCCGATATCAAGCGTCTGATCCAGCCCCCAACGCGCTGAAGCCCCTAACCCGAATGTCGGATCTTGCAAGCGTAAAGTGGGGGGCCTAATTGCTGTTCGATCGTGCGGACCGACAAACGGCACAACCGACGGCGAAACCTGGGAAGGAAGACCTCGATGAACAGACGCGAGCTACTAGGTGCAGGATTGGGCGCAGGGTTGGCTTCCGCACTGCCGCTGACCGCGCTGGCACAGGATGTCTTTCCCAGCAGACCGATGCGCCTCATCGTGCCGTTCTCGCCGGGTGGCGTCGTCGATGTGATCGCGCGCCTGTGGGTCGAGGAGATGCGGGGCCTGGGCACGTTCGTCGTCGAAAACCACGGCGGCGCGGGAGGCACGACGGGGGCCAACATCGTCGCTCGCGCCAGCGGCGACGGCTACATGATGCTGTTCGGCAATACGAGCACCCAGGTCGTCAATCCGCTGGTCATGGCCAACCCGCCCTACGATCCGGCGAAGGCCTTCAAGACGATCAGCATCATCGCCAATTCGGCTGTCGCGGTGGCGGTCAATCCGAACGTGTCGGTGAAAACGCTGGCCGAACTCGTCGCCCACATCAAGTCCAACAAGGACAAAGTTTCCTACGGTTCGCCGGGGGCAGGAACGCTCACTCATCTGACCGGCGAGATCTTCAAGCAGCTCGCGGGAACTCCCGAGTTCGTCCACGTGGCGTATCGCGGCGCGGGGCCGGGCATCACCGATCTCGTGGCGGGGCACATTCCTTCCATGATGCTCAACATCACCAGCCAGGTGCTCGAGTTGCATCGGACCGGCAAGATCAGAATCCTGGCGGTGTGCACGCCCAAGCGCATCGGCGTCCTGCCGGACGTGCCGGCTGCCGCCGAAACCATGCCGAAGCTCGTCGCCCAGCTCTTCACGGGACTGTTCGTGCCGGCCTCGACGCCCTCCCCGATCATCGAAAAGATCGCCGGCGCCAACAAGGCCGCGATGGCGAGCAAGGCGTTCCAGAAGAAGCTGATCGATGCCGGATTCGAGCCGGTCAACGACACGCCAGCGGAGGCGCAGAAGTTCGTCAACGCCGAACTTTCGCGGCTGGGACCGCTGATCAAGTCGACCGGATTCAAACCGGGCGGGTGATTTGCGATAAGGAATTGAGGAGCGGGTATTACTCGCCCCCATTCCCGGCCCCTCCCCACCAGGGGGAGGGGAACCAGCCGTGCCGACTTCGGAGCCTGCGCGGGCGCTTACTTCGGCACTTACTTGGGCACTTACTTGGGTGCCAGGACCATCACCATCTGACGGCCTTCGAAGCGCGGCTCGGCTTCGACCTTCGAGATCGCCTCGAGGTCGGCCTTGACGCGCCGCAGCACGTCCATACCGAGTGATTGGTGCGCCATCTCGCGTCCACGGAAGCGGAGGGTGACCTTGACCTTGTCGCCTTCCTCGAAGAAGCGCTTGATCGACTTCATCTTCACATCATAGTCGTGATCGTCGATGTTGGGGCGCAACTTGATCTCTTTGATCTCGACGATCTTCTGATTCTTGCGCGCCTCGGCGGCCTTCTTCTGCTCTTGATACTTGAATTTACCATAGTCGAGGATCTTGCAGACCGGAGGCGCCGCATCCGGCGAAATCTCTACGAGGTCCATGCCGGCCGCAACCGCGCGATCCATCGCGTCCTGGCGATTTACCACGCCGACGTTCTGGCCGGTTTCATCAATCAATCGGACTTCACGGGCCCGGATCGCTTCGTTGATCCTGGGACCGGTTGGCTCGCGCTCGGGCGCGTTCCGGGTCATTGGTTTACGGATGTTGCTTCTCCTTTTGTGATTTCAGGACAGAACGTGATTTCAGGCCAGAACATGATTTCAGGACAGAGTTTCGAGCCGGACAGCCTGCGCTCGTCGCCGCCGACAGCCAGAAGATATACATCCGATCGTCGGTGATTGACTATTGCGCTATCGCAACAGGCTTGCCAGCTTTGCGAACAAATGAGGCCAGCAGCCACGCCGGTCAAGCCCAGCTATAGGGCAAGAACGCGGGATTCGGGCTTCGCAGGCCATTTCTTGCACCATAGCGGTCCGGCGGCCGGCCTCGTGACGGGACCGGAAACGCTGTCGAGGCCGGTTTTTTCCACCACTTCATGTCGAGGCTTCTCTCCGTTCGATCCTTCATTTACCTTGGCTTTCCGTGTCCATCGCCCCGTCCCCCACCCGTCACCGGAGTCCCCATGTCCAAGCGCGATTTCAACGACCACTGCTGGAAAGACATCGTCGACAAGGACGTGCTCGAGATCTACGGCTCCTATCATCGCGAGCTGTTCGTCGGAAGAAAGCCCGTGGTTATCGCGATCGACCTCTACAAGAAGGCTTACCTGGGCGGGAACCGCCCCGTGGCCGAGGTCAACAAGCTGTTCGACGGCAGCTGCGGCGAGAACGCCTGGAAGGCGCTGCCTCATACCCAGAAGCTGTTCGCCGCCGCGCGCGCCGCCGGGGTGCCGATCATCTATTCGACGCGCCACGCGGAAACGGGCGGCGTGCACTCGACCAACCGCAAGAAATTGCAGGAGACGGAAGATCTCTATGCGATCCAGCCGGAACTCGCACCGCACCCGGGCGAGCTCGTGATCTACAAGGAGCGCGCATCGGCGTTCTTCGGCACGCCGCTGATCACGCACCTTCGGCGGCTCGGGGCGGAGAGCCTGATCATCTGCGGGGAAAGCACGTCGGGTTGCGTGCGCGCCTCGACGGTCGACGCCTACTCGTTCGGGTTCCACAACACCGTCGTCGAGGAGTGCACCTACGACCGCTCGATGCTGTCGCACAAGGTCAACCTGTTCGACTTGCATCACAAGTATGCCGACGTGATGCACATCGAGGACGTGGTCGGACACCTCGAAGGGCTCGTGCGGCACAAGAAGAGCGCTTGAGGTGCATCGGGGCCGGCTGCTGCGATCGCATTGAGTCGAGGTGAGTGCCGCATGAAGCCGCGCAAGACAGGTCCCTATCCGACATCGCCGATCAACCGACGGCCGAAGGTGCGCTGGCCGAACGGGGCGCGGGTGGCGGTATGGATCATCCCGAACATCGAATTCTTCGCGCTCGACGAGACGATCACGACGCCGAAGGTGCCCGATGTCGGCGGCTTCTCGGTGCGCGACTACGGCAACCGGATCGGCATCTACCGGATCATGGACGTTCTCGACCGGCACGGCTTCAAAGGCACGGTGGCGCTCAATTCCGATCTGATCGACCACCATCCCGAGATCATCGAGGAAGGTAACCAGCGCGGCTGGGAGTGGATGGGGCACAACGAGAGCAACACGCGCTACCTCAACCAGATGAGCCCGGAGGAGGAAGCGCGCACGGTGCGCAACACGGTCGAGACGATCACCCGGGGGACCGGCCAGGCGCCGAAGGGCTGGCTCGGCTCGGGGCTGCAGGAAACGTGGGGCACGCTCGATCTGCTGGCCGACAACGGCATCGAATATGTGGCCGACTGGGTGATCGACGACCAGCCCGTGGCGATGTCGCTCGACGACGGGCGGACGATCCACGCAATGCCGTATTCGCTGGAACTCAACGACAAGCCGGCGTTCGAGCGGCGGTTCATGAGCCCCGCCGATTTCGAGCGAATGATCTGCCGGCAGTTCGACACGCTGTGGCTCGAGGGCGAGAGCCAGGCCCGCGTGATGGCGATCGCGCTGCATCCTTATCTCATCGGCATGCCGCACCGCATCGGCGCGCTCGACGCAGCGCTCGGCCAAATCTGCAGTCACGACGGTGTGTGGCGGGCGACGGGTTCGGAGATCCTGGCGGCGTGGAAACAGGTCTCGCGTGGGTAACGCGTTTCCCTCGTAGGCTGGGTCAAGGTCCGCACTTCTGCGGGCCGCGACCCAGCATCCACGGAACGTCGGGAAATGCTGGGTCGCGCACGTGCTTGACCCAGACTACGTGGAAGTTGCTCTAGCGCGCGGCGGTTCAACTCTGTCATGCCGACCTACGGCATTGACGCTCGGCTCAGGGCGCGGTTTGCTCTGCCGACAACATTCGAGACGTGCCGGGAGAACGCTCATGCTGACCGCAGAGAAGAACAAGCTGCTGACCGACATCGAGCCGGGCAGCGCGATGGGCGATCTGCTGCGGCGCTACTGGCAGCCGATCGCCGGCGAGAGCGAGTTCGACAAGATCTCGATCAAGCCGGTGCGGTTCTTTGGCGAGGACCTCGTTCTCTACAAGGACGGCTCGGGTCAGTTCGGACTCGTCGATCGGCACTGCACGCACCGGCGCGCGGATCTCTCGTATGGCTGGGTGGAAAACTGCGGCATCCGATGCAGCTATCACGGCTGGCTGTTCGGCGCGGACGGCCGGTGTCTCGAGCAACCCTTCGACGACATCGCCAATCCCGGCACGCGGCTCAAGGAGCGGTGTTCGGTGAAGGCTTATCCCGTGCGGCCGATGGCCGGCATCCTGTGGGCGTACATGGGACCTGACCCGGCTCCCGAACTGCCGGTGTGGGAACCCTTCACGTGGAAGAACGGCTTCGTCGAGGTCGTCGGCTGCGACATCCCCTGCAACTGGCTGCAGTGCCAGGAGAACTCGATCGATCCCGTGCACTTCGAGTGGATGCACGACACGTGGCCGTCGCGGATGAAGGGCGACACGAGCGTCACCGCGCCCAAGCATCTCAAGCTCAAGTTCGACGAGTTCGAGTTCGGCTTCCAGTACAAGCGCGTCCGCGAGGGTATGACCGAGGCGGACCCGATGTGGCAGACGGGGCGCGTGGCGCTGTGGCCGAACGGGTTCTATCTCGGCGGGCATTTCGAGTGGCGGGTGCCCGTCGACAACGAGAACTCGATCTGCATGTGCTGGTTCTTCAGCCGCGTGCCGCTGGAGAAGGGCGAGTACAAGCAAGGCCGCATTCCGACGTGGTACGGGCCGATCAAGGGACCGGACGGGCGCTGGATCACCAGCAACGTCATCAACCAGGACGTGGTCGGCTGGGTCGGTCAGGGGCGGATCGCGGATCGCACGGTCGAGAAGCTGGGCATGTCCGACGTCGGCATCACCAAGATGCGGCAGCGGCTGTTCGACGATCTCGATGCGATCTCGAGGGGGCGCGATCCTTCCGGCGTGATCCGCGATGCGGACCGGGCTCAGTGCGTCGCGCTGCCGATCGCATCGCCCGAGGTGCATCGCGACGCCATCTCCACCGAAGACATGAAGAAGCATCCGGTGCTCAAGAACCGCCTCAACGGCAACCGCTGGGTCGCGGGGCAGCCCGACGACGTCTACAACGACTTCATGGACGCCATGGGCTGGCCGGAGCGGAAACGGCCGGTCAAGCTGAAGGCGGCGGAGTAGGTGAGTGCCTCGATCCCTATCGATACCGGATCACGCATCGGCGAGTTTGAAGCCCATAGCTTCGGCTGCGTCGGCGAGGCGACGGTCGTAAGTCGCAACTTCGAACTCCAAACCCTGGGCGCGCAGGAAATCCATCGTGGCGAGGTGAATGGCATCGAGCGTTCGCACGCGCACGGGAAACACTTCGAACGCGCGCGCCAGAACCGGGCGATGGAGATCCACCATGGCCACACCATCGATCAGTGCGCGTGCAGCGTCGCTTGCCGCTCCGCTCAGTCCAAGAGCGTTGACGCGAACCATCATCTCGACCTCGAGCAGGCGGCTGGAAGCCATTACCTCATGCCAAAGTGCGTCCGGCGGCCGGCGTTGTTCACCGAAAAGTGCAGCAAGCGCCACCGAGGTGTCGAGGTAGATCATCGGTCCTCCCGATCTGCCTCGAACTCCTTCATCAACACATCGAACGACGCCAGGGGAATGTGCGGAGGCGGCCCCGCCATGGGACGCTTGGCCGGCGTGACAAGCCCCAGCCGGGCAAGTTCTGCCAGCCGTTGCTCTGGCGTCGACGTATCCTTAGCGATACGAGCCGGTACGATCTCAGCCACGACGCGCCCCCGGTCCGTGACGAGCACCGTATCACCGGCTGCAACCGCCCGGATGTACTCGCTCAAGTTGTTTTTCAGGGCCTTGATACCGACGGTTTGCATGAGTTGAGGTAGCCACCGGTAGCCACTTTGTCAACTTCTCAAAACGGTCCCACGATGCCGCCACGTCCCATCATCGTGTTCGATCTCGACGACACGCTCTATGCCGAACGCGATTTCGCGATTTCGGGGTTCAAAGCGTGCGAGCGCTGGCTCGAGGAGAAGCACGGCGTCGGCGGGGTCGTCGACGAGATGACGCGGCTGCTCGACGAAGGGCACATGCGCTCGCTGTTCGAGATCGTGATGGCGGCGCGCGTGCCGCTTTCCGCGAAAGAGGACATCGAGGCGTTCATCGACGTCTACCGGCTGCACGAGCCGGAGATCGCGCTCTACCCCGATGCCGCCTGGGCGCTCGATCATTTCGGGCGCGACGGGCCGCTCGGTCTGATCACGGACGGTCAGCACGTGGTGCAATCGGCCAAGGTGAAGGCTCTGGAGATCGAGCATCATTTCGGGCACATCGTCTACACCGGCGCGCTCGGCGGACGGGCGTTCTCGAAGCCGCATCCGTTGAGCTACGAGCAGATGGAGGCGGCGATCGGCGTTCCCGGGCGGCAGTTCGTCTACGTCGGCGACAATCCGGCGAAGGATTTCGTGACGCCCAATCAGCGTGGCTGGATCAGCGTGCAGGTGCACCGGCCGATGCGCATTCATTCACGTGCCGTGGCGGCGCCGGGGGGCGCGGCGCAGCACGAGTTGCACGGCCTGGACGAGTTGCCGGGGTTGTTGGCGGAGTTGGCGCGGCGTTGAGGCGGGAAGTAGGGCTGCCAGGATACTTTGCCTCAAATTCAAAGTGCATGTTTGACGTTGATTGAACATCTATATGATCGAATGCTCGCGGGGTTGGAGCGCGAGAGGCAGACATGGGAAAGAAACCCCATTCCGAACGGCGCCAATTCGGACGGCGCGAGACTCATCTCCATGCGATTGCTTTCCTGCCGGGTCGAGGCGGCGTTCATTGCACCGTGACGAACCTGTCGGAGGAGGGCGCGCATCTCACTTTCAGTGAACAGGTGGCACTGCCGCCGGTCTTTCGTCTCAAGGTCGAGGCGGTCGGGCTCGAACGCATCTGCAATGTCCGCCACCAGGGTCCTGAGGGCTTCGGCGTCGTTTTCGTCGACCAGGCGACCGCGCAGAAAATCACGGCCAAGCTGGAGGAAGCCGCACGGCGCCAGCAGGCCAGGCCGAGCAACGCGCCGGCCGACGCGGGAGCTCGATTGCGAGATGAAATACAGACGGCGAGCCATGCCCGAGCGGCGCCGGAAGACATGCGGTCGATCAATCACGTTCCCGGGAGGGTGATTCGCGGCGTTTGAGGGGCATCGTAGGGCGGAATAGCGGAGCGGATTCCGCCGGGGGCGATGTGCTGTGCGTCTGGCAAGCTCGACGAGGTACAGACTTTCAATGGGACTTGCTCGCGAGTGGAAAGCGGCCGGGATTCTTGATGATCGCCAGGCTCAAGTCGACATCCAGATCAGGCCAGAAATAGTGATCGGGCGAGGGCTCCTCGACATTGAGGACGTGACCGATCGGAGCATCGCGAAACCAGGGAAACTCGCTGAAAGGAAGGAAGTGCTCTCCGCTATTCGTCAGCAACCACACACCGTGCTTGGAGATATTCGTCACTTCAGGAGCCGAAGTGGTCGTTCCAGGCATCGATAATCTCCTGCGCGTGCTCTTCGACGATGGCTTCGATTTCACGAAGCTGCTTGCGCTCAAGCCCTAAATTATAGGCAAGCTCGATCTCGGGGTCCAACCAGAACTTGGCTTCGCCGATGAACGTGTTTCCCCTGTTCCTCGCATGGGAAAAAAGATCAACCTGTAGCCGCTCTTGCGAAGAACCGTCGGGCTCATTCCCACCCTCCCTCGCCTGCTGATCTGGACATGGCGGGTTAGGCGCAAAGGGCGCCAGCCCGCCCGAACCTTCACGCATCGACGCTGGCGTTGAGGGCGTTTTCCTGGATGAACTCGCGGCGGGGTTCGACGACGTCGCCCATCAGCTTGGAGAAGATCTCGTCGGCCTCGGAAAGATCGCCGAGCTTCACCTGAAGCAGCGTGCGGCTCTCCTTGTCGAGCGTCGTCTCCCAGAGTTGCTCGGCGTTCATCTCGCCCAGTCCCTTGTAGCGCTGCAGTGATAGTCCCTTCTTGCCGCTGTCGTAGATCGCCTTGAGGAGCTGCGAGGGACCGGTGACGAGATGGTCGGTGTCCTTGATGCGCAGCTTTGCCGGCGTGGCGTAGATCTCGTTGAGGTGAGTGTGGCGCTCGTGCAGGCGGCGGGCTTCCTGCGAGGCGATCAGCGCGCGGTCGATCGGCTGCGCTTCCTTCACGCCGCGCAATTCGCGCACGAACATCAGGCCGTCGCTGTCGAGCACCTTGCCCTGCCAGCCACGCTCGGTCTCGTCCGTCACGTCGTCGAGGCGAGCGGCGACCACGCGCGCAATCTTCTCGGCGGCGTCGCCGGTCGCCAGCACTTCGGCATCGAACGCACCGCCGATGGCGGCCTGCTCGACGACGATGCGGGAATAGCGCGAATGCAAGCTGTCGACGATGCGTTGGAAACGGCGCGCCTGGGCGACGATTTCGGCCAAGTCGTTGCCGGCGCGCTGCTCGCCCGTACCGAGCATCAGCACCGTGTTCTCGAGGCCGCTGCCGACGAGGTAGTCCTCGAGCGCGGCCTGATCCTTGAGGTAGGATTCCGACTTGCCCTTGGCGACTTTGTAGAGCGGCGGCTGGGCGATGTAGAGATGGCCGCGCTCCACCAGTTCGGGCATCTGCCTGTAGAAGAACGTCAGCAGCAGCGTGCGGATGTGGGCGCCGTCGACATCGGCGTCCGTCATGATGATGATCTTGTGGTAGCGCAGCTTGTCGATGTTGAGGCCGCCGTCTTCGCCACGACCGATACCGGTGCCCAGCGCGGTGATCAGGGTGCCGATCTCCTGGCTCGACAGCATCTTGTCCATGCGCGCGCGCTCGACGTTCAGGATCTTGCCGCGCAACGGCAGCACGGCCTGGAACTCGCGATTGCGGCCCTGCTTGGCGGAGCCGCCTGCCGAGTCACCCTCGACGATGAACAGCTCGGTGTTGGCGGGATTGCGGTCCTGGCACTCGGCCAGCTTGCCGGGCAGGTTCGCCATGTCGAGTGCGCCCTTGCGGCGGGTCAGCTCGCGGGCCTTGCGGGCGGCCTCGCGGGCGAG
>CAZNMY010000127.1:0-17446 GCA_964574325.1 uncultured Devosia sp.
GCGACAACCCCACACGTTCCAATCCCGCGGTCGCGATGGCGCGCGCGCGCGCCCTCGGTAGCGTATCGAGCCCGAACATCACGGTGTCGCTGATCGTGAGGTGCGGGAACAGCGCGAAATCCTGGAACATCAGGCCGACGCCGCGCGACTCCGGTGGAAGGAACCGGTCCGGCCCCGCAACCTCCCAGCCCGCCAGCGAAACCGTGCCTTCCGTCGGCCGCTCGAGCCCGGCCGCGATACGCAACAAAGTGGTCTTCCCGCATCCCGATTGGCCCAGAAGGCAGACGATCTCTCCAGCCGCCACCCTGAGCGTGACGCCGCGCAGCACCTGCAGACCTGCGAAGGTCTTGCGGACGCCGTCGATGACGAGCGCCGCGGGCTTCTGGTCCTCCCGCTGGCTCATGCACCCGCCCCTTTGGACGGCGCTTCGACGGCCGGCGCCGCTGCTTCGAGGTCGGGCACCGACATCGCCGCTGCCATCGCATCGCCCGCCGCCCGCTCCGACACGTGCTCGGCTGCCATCGACGGCCGCCGGCTGAGCCGCGCCAGCATCGTCACCGGCACCAGACCGAACAGCACGATGCACAACGCCGCGATCGATCCGTCCTCGTAGGTCCCCCGCGCGGCCTCGCCATAGAGATGGGTGGCGAGCGTCTCGAAATTGAGCGGCCGCAACAACAGCGTGGCCGGCAACTCCTTCATGCAATCGACGAACACGAGCAGCGCCGCCGCCCCCAGCGCCGGCCGGATCAACGGCAGATGCACGCGAAACAACGCTCCCGTCGGCGTGGTGCCGAGGGTCCGCGCGGCCATATCGAGCGACGGCGAGATCTTGCCGAAGCCAGCTTCGATGCCCCCCGCCGAAATCGCGAGAAACCGCACGGCGTAGGCATAGATCAGCGCCAGCCCCGATCCCGTCATAACGAGGCCCGGTGAGACACCCAGCAGCCCCTCGACCAGTCCCGCGAACGCATTGTCGAGCGCGGCGAGTGGCGTCAACAGCCCGATCGCGAGCACCGTCCCCGGCACCGCATAGCCGATGCTCGCCGCCGGCACGATCGTCTGCCCGAGCGGCCCCCGCGCGAGCCGGCCTGCATACGTCACCACGAGACCGAGGCCGACCGCACACACCGTCGCGATCGCTGCAAAGCCGACCGTATTCGCGATTTCACGCAGGATATCAGCCGAAACTCCGGCGAAACGCACGCGCTTCACCGCCTCGATCAGCAGGTAGGAGGCCGGCAGCAGAAAGCCGAACACGATCGGGAAACTGGCAACCGTGATCGCAACGCCAGCCCGCCACCCTTCGAGTTGCTGAGGTGCTGCCCGCCGCGCCCGCTGCGAGGCCCCGACGTAGCGCTGGTGCCGTCTGGCCCAGCGCTCGAGCGCGATCAGTCCGATCACGATCGCGAGCAGCATGATCGCGATCTGCGCCGCGCCCGGCAGGTTCGAGCGATTGATCCACGTCACGTAGATCGAGACCGAAAGCGTCTGAACCCCGAGGAATTCCGACGCGCCGATATCGTTGAGCGCTTCCATCAACGCCAGCGACGTGCCGACGGCGATCGCCGGTCGCGCGAGTGGCAGCGCCACCGAGAAGAACACGCGCGTGCGGCTCGCCCCCAGCGTCCGCGACACTTCCATCAGGCTCGCCGCCTGCATCAGGAACATCGCTCGCGTCGACAGGAACACGTAAGGATAGAGTACGAATCCGAACAACAGGATGCACCCGCCCATCGAACGCACTTCGGGAAACCAGAGCTCGCGCGGCGAGGTCATTCCCAACATCGCGCGCAAGCCCGATTGAACCGGACCGATCGGGTGCAGGATGTCGAGATAGGCGAACGCCATGATGTAGGTCGGGATCGCCAGCGGCAGCAGCAACGCCCAATCGAAGATCCGCCGCCCCGGAAAATCATAGGCCGTCAGCAGCCAGGCAAGCCCGGTGCCCAGCGCCATCACCAGCGTGCCGACGCCGACCAGCAGCAATACCGTCTGGCGCAGCGTATTCGGGAACACGTAGAAGACGAGATGCGGCCACAGATCACCCGATCCACGCAAGGCGATCCCGATCAGCGACAGGATCGGAGCCGCTACGAGCAACGCAACCACGGCGGCTGCAATCAGCCAGCCGCCGGCGGCACTGTCGTCCAGATAGCGCTGGCTGATCGAGCGGAACCACGTCATCGTCGCGAGCCTGTTTCTCCTTCGAGCCTCACGCCTATCCTTTAGGACCCCGGAGGTTCATCGCACAAGTCGCGCGCCGACCAATCCCTGCCGGATCGCCGTTATCGGTAATGCCGGAAGGTCTGGCACCATTACTCCTGGTGGCGCAGCAAGGCCCCACCAGACGGATCTGGCAGGGCCTGGTCTGTTCGCAGACAACGCGCCTCGGTCAGTTGTCGAAACCGACCTTGTCGGCAAGCAGGCTTGCCTTCCGCCGGTTCCGGGCAATATCGATCAGCGCCGTACTATCCGGCTCGAGCCTGCCGAGGCCGGCGATGCTCCCGTCGATTTTCGCGCCCGCCTTCACCGGATACTCGAAGTCGGCGCTCGCATAGGCGGCCTGCGCCTCGTCTGTAACGAGATATTCGAGCAGCGCCACGGCGTTGGCCTTGTTGGGCGCGTTCTTCGCGACCGCCGCGCCGGACGCGTTCACATGGGTCCCGCCGCCCTTGAAGTGAGGCATGATCGTTTTGATCGCATCGCCCCACTTCTTCTGATCGGGCCCGCCTTTGCCGCTCCGCATGAGGCCGACATAATAGGAGTTTCCGACGCCTATGTCGCAGATGCCGGCCAGAATATCCCGCGCCACCTCGCGATCCCCGCCCGAAGCCTTGCGCGCGAGATTGGCCTTGACGCCGGTGAGCCAGGCCTGTGTCGCCGCCTCACCGTTTCGCGCGATCATGTTGGCTGCGAGCGCGGTGTTGTAGGGATGCTGTCCCGAGCGAATGCAGACCTTGCCTTTCCATTTCGGATCGGCGAGTTCCTCATAGGTCATCGTATCCTGGCTGACCCGCTCCTTCGACGCGTAGACGATCCGCGCGCGCATCGACAGTGCGAACCAGTGGCCGGCCGGATCGCGAAGATGCCCGGGGACCGCCGCCTTCAATGCCGCCGACTCCACCGGTTGCGTGACGCCCTTGTCCACGAGCTCGACGAGATTGCCGAAATCGACCGTCATCAACACATCGGCCGGCGAACGCGCACCTTCCGCCGCCACGCGCTCGGCGAGGCCATCCTTCACGAACACCGCATTGACTTTGATTTTGGTCTTTGCCGTGAACGCCTCCAGAAGCGGCTTGATCAAACCGGGTTCGCGCGTCGTGTAGATGTTCACCTGCTGCGCCATCGCAGCCGTATTCACCACTCCCAGGCACAACGCTCCGGTTGCCGCCGCGAGAAGGGGGCGACACCGCCCCCTCGATCTCATTTCCATCTTTCTCTCCCGCGATTGAAGCGCTGGACCACTGCTGGACTGCCGTGACTTCGACCCGAGCACAGGAGAAAGTCAACATGAAATCAATGCTTTAGAATTCCTCTAATTCTACCCGGGGAAACTTCTGGAAGGCCCTTTCCCGAAACGATGCCGTCGGACGATCCAGGGACCTGTCCATCGAATTCATCTCGCCGACGCTGCATTACACTTGTACGACACGACCGCTATTTCCGGCGGCCACTGCTGATATACCGCATGCCTCGTGCACGCACGCCGCTGGCAGAGGTGACCAAAGCCGACGCGGGGTAGCGGTGTGCGGGCACGAACCTCATCGGTCGGATGATACACCTATCCCGTCTGGCCGGTCGGCCCTGCGGTCCCTACACCCGCAGGGCCTTTTTCGGGGCCGAACGGTTCCGCGCCCTTCACGATTGATCGGCCGCATTTTGCAGGGCCGTCGCAATCGCTTAAAACGATTGTTGCCGCACGTGATAAGGCAACGACGATCGTGGAGGAGAGCGACATGCGGGATGATGTGATCGGTCGGGCCAACGTCGAGGACACGCCCGAGCTGAAAGCGTACTACAAGGACCTCGAGCAGTACGAGACAGGCGCTCTCTGGACCGTTGCCAACCAGATCGAGCCGTGGGAGCCGAAGTCGTCGTCGGTGCCTGTTCTGTGGCGCTACAGGGATCTTCGCGAACCCGTGCTGCGATCGGTCGAACTCGTCTCGCCTGAAAAGGCGGGCCGCCGGGTCATCTATCTCAACAACCCCGGCCGCCGCGACGTCGCCGCCGCCTGCGGCTGGCTCTATTCCGGACTTCAGGTGATGCACCCCGGCGAAGTCGCGACCAGCCACTGGCATTCCGCGTCCGCCCTGCGCTTCATCATGGAGGGTGCGGGCGCCTATACCGTCGTCGACGGCCACAAGATGACGCTCGGCGCCAACGACTTCGTGCTCACGCCCAACGGCACCTGGCACGAGCACGGCGTCGAAGCGAGCGGCAGCCCGTGCATCTGGCAAGACGGCCTCGACATCCCCTTCGTCAACGCGATGGAAGCGAACTTCTTCGCCGTCCACCCCAACCTCTACCAGAAGGTCGATCACGTCGTCGACGACATGACCAAGACGTGGGGAAATCCCGGCCTGATGCCGTCGACCGGCGAATGGTCGAAACGCTATTCGCCGATGCTCAAATACGAATGGGCGCCGACCTACGACTCGCTGTCGCGTTTCGCGAAGGCGACGGACGGCACGCCCTTCGACGGCGTGATGATGAAATACGTCAATCCCGTCACCGGCGGTCACGTCATGCAGACGATCGGCGCCGCCATGCAGATGCTGCGCCCCGGCGAACGCACGAAAGCGCACCGCCACACCGGCAGCTTCATCTATCAATGCTGCAAGGGCAGCGGCACGTCGATCATCGGCGGCAAACGCTTCGATTGGTCCGAGCGCGACATCTTCTGCGTGCCGTCATGGGCCTGGCACGAGCACCACAACGCCTCCGCGACCGAAGACGCCTGCCTGTTCTCGTTCAACGACCTCCCCGTCATCGAAAGCCTCGGCCTCTACCGCGACGAAGCTTATGGCGACAACCAGGGCCATCAGTCGTTTGCGTAGCGCGGCCCCGTAGGTTGGGTTGAGCGGAGCGAAACCCAACACATTCGAGCACCACAATGCGATATCGACGCCTGAATGTCGAAGGAGGCGAGCTATTTCTTCACCCTCGTGACGGAACGGCGTGCACCATTGTTCTCGGAGGAGTTCGCCATCGCGATTTTCGAGGAAGCGCAAGCACAGGTCCAGTCGCGTCATCCTTTTGAAATCGAAGCGCAGGTCATCCTTCCCGACCATCTGCACGCCCTATGGCAACTCCCTCCGGGAGACGCCGATTTTTCGGGCCGCTGGCGACTGATCAAGAGCACGTTCACTCATCGCTACTTGAAAATCCGCCAACCGCCACCTCGCTCGAATAGCCGGACCGCGAAAAAAGAGCAGTCGATTTGGCAGCGGCGCTACTGGGAGCACCTGATCCGGGACGACGAGGACTTCGCTGCTCATCTCGACTACATTCACTACAACCCCGTGCACCATGGCCTCGCATCGGCACCGATCGATTGGCCACATTCGACTTTCATGAAGTGGATATCCAAGGGTGCGTACGACCTCGAAGGGGGATCGAACGACAGACCGAAAATGCCGTCCTGGGCTGGCAAAGAATAATCGATGTTCGTGCATTGGACTGTTGGGTTTCGCTGCGCTCAACCCAACCTACGAACGCTCTCACTAGGTCATGAAAAACGGGCGGTCCGGAGGGTGTCCCTCCGGTCGGGGTGTGGGGCCGAGGCCCCACTCGCGGCCTCGCCGCGAATTGCCCCGTACCGGATCGCCGCGCTCAGCAGCACGTACAGCAGCGTCGCATTCAACATATGCCACACGAAGTGAGTCCCCAGCACCCGCCCGGCGAATAGCGCCGTCTGCGGACAGATCGACCGATCGAGCGTACGGAACGTCAGCGACACCGCGAACAGCAGCCCGCCGCCGAGAATGTACGGCCCCGCGGGATGCCGCGTCAGCCAGAGCCACCCGCCGAGCCCGATGAGCACCGCCAGCGCCGGCAGATAGCCTACCGATCCGTTGAGACACGGCACCGGCCCGCACCGCAGCATGTCCGCCTCGCGCATCGCCAGCATGAACAGCGCCACAGCGCCGAGCGAAACGATCCATCCCGCTCCCATGAACCGCCGCATCACGTAGCCGAGATAGACGACCATGAAGATCGTGATCGGCACGACGTCGGCCACCACGGCCCAGCGCGTCGCGTAGGTGTGGAACAGGAAACTGCCGGTGCCGATCACGGCCACGAGCACGACGAGCGCGAACTCCACCCCCATCCGGCGCGGCACGCCGGAGAAATCATGTCGATGCCGCTGCCACGACATCGCTCCTGCGAGCCCCGCGATCATGAACGCGGCGTTGGATATCGCGTTGAGCGGCTCCGCCCAGAAACCGGGATCGAACCCGCGCTCGCAATAAGCGAAGATCTTGTCTGTCCACATCTCGACACCCGCGATCCCGACGGAGACGCATCACCCGCGGATTTCACCGCCCGTGACGCGCTTCACTTCGCCGACGATCTTCGCACCAACCGCCTCGATCTCGGCATCCGTCAGCGTCTTGTCCTTCGGCGCCAGCGTCACCTCGATGGCGAGCGACTTCTTGCCGGCCCCCAGGCTCGCGCCCTCGAACAGATCGAACACCGACACGTCGGCGATCAGCGCCTTGTCCGCACCCGATGCAGCCCGCACGACATCCGCCGCCGCAACCTTCTCGTCGAGCACGAAAGCGAAATCACGCCGCACGGGCAGCAGATCCGAAGCAGCCAGCGCCGGACGCATCCGCGACTTCTTCTTCTCGGCCGGCAGCGCGTTGAGGAAGATCTCGAAGCCCGCCGCCGGTGCATCGACATCGAGCGCCTTCAGCGCGCTCGGATGCAGCTCGCCGAAATACGCCAGCACGACCTTCGGCCCGAGCCGCAACGTGCCCGAGCGCCCGGGATGGAACCACGCCGGCGCATCGCGTGTGATCTGCAGCCGCGTCGCATCGAGACCGAGACCCGCGAGCACCGCCACGACATCGGCCTTCACGTCGAATATACCGGCCTCGCTCGCAGACCCGCTCCAATGCCGGCCCTGACCGGCGAGCACCGCACGCCCGGCGCGCACGCCGGACGCCAGCGAAAGCTGCTTGTCCGGCTCCACTCCCGTGTATGCCTGCCCGACCTCGAACAGCGCGACATCCGAGAAGCCGCGATTGCGGTTGGACTGCGCTGCGACCAGCAGCCCCGGCAACAGCCCCGGCCGCATCGACGACATTTCGACCGAGATCGGATTGGCGAGCTCCAGCGCATCCGATCCGCCGCCGAACAGCTTCGCGCGCTCGCGCGGGATGAACGACCACGTGATCGCCTCGACGAGTCCGCGCGACGCCAGCACTCGCCGCGCACGACGCGCACGACGCTGACGCTCCGTCAGCACGGCAGACGCGACGCCTTGGACGCGCGGCATCGGCGTCGAAGGCACCTCGTCGAGCCCGACGATCCGCACGACCTCCTCGACGATGTCGGCCGCGCCATGCACATCCGGCCGCCAACTCGGCACGGCGGCCTTCAATTGCGCACCCTTGCCATCCAGTGCGAAGCCGAGCGTCGTCAGAATGCGCCTCGACTCCGCTTCTGGAACCGCGAGCCCCGTCAGCTTCTCGATCCGCGCCAGATCGAAAGACACGACGTTGTGCTTCAAAGGCTGCTTGCCCGCGACCTTGCGCTTTGACGGCTCGCCGCCGACGACCTTCACGATCATATCTGTCGCAAGATCGAGCCCGCCTTCGACGAAAGCCGGATCGACGCCGCGCTCGAAACGATAGCGCGCATCCGACATGATGCCGGCCTTGCGTCCCGTCGCCGCCGTCCGCAGCGGATCGAAATACGCGCTCTCGATCAGCACGTTCGTCGTCGTCTCGGTGCAGCCGGTCGCTTCGCCGCCCATGATACCGCCGAAACCGAGCGGACCGCTGTCGTCTGCGATCACGCACATTTCAGGCTCGACCACGTAGTCCTTGCCGTCGAGCGCCTTGAACGTCTCGCCGGCCTTGCCGAGCCGCGCACGAACCGCGCCCTTCAGCTTGTCGGCGTCGTAGACGTGCAGCGGTCGCCCGCGATCGAGCGAGATGTAGTTCGTCACATCGACGAGCGCGCTGATCGGACGAAGCCCGACCGCCTTCAAACGCTTCTGCATCCAGGCCGGCGACGGACCGTTCTTCACGCCCTTCACGTAGCGGCCAGCGAACACCGGGCACGCGTCGGCCGCCTCTGCTGAGAACTCCAGCTTGATGTCGACCGGGCACTCGAAACCGCCCTCGACCTTCGCCAACGCCGGTTCGGGCTTCAGCGTGCCGAGCCCCGCCGCTGCGAGATCGCGCGCGATGCCGCGCACGCCCGTGCAATCCGGCCGGTTCGGCGTCAGCTTCACCTCGATCACGGCGTCGTCGAGACCCATCACGTCGACGTAGCGCTTGCCGATGTGCTGAGCGAAGCCCTCGCCGAGATCGACGATTCCCACGTGATCGTCGGACAATTCCATCTCGCGCTCGGAGCACAGCATGCCGTTCGACGCGACACCGCGCACCGGCTTTTTCTCCAGCGTAATGCCGGTGCCCGGAATATACGTCCCGATCGGCGCGAACACGCCGATCAGCCCGGTGCGGCAGTTGGGAGCCCCGCACACCACTTCGAGCGGCGGCTGCCCCGGCGCGATCTCGACCTGCGCCACCTGCAGCTTGTCCGCGTTCGGATGCTTCTTCGCCTCGATCACGCGCGCGACCGTGAACGCCTTGAGCGCTTCGGCCGGATTCTCGACGCCCTCGACCTCCAGCCCGATCGCCGACAACTTGGTCGTCAACTCGTCGAGTGAAGCCGTCGTCTCCAGATGTTCGCGCAGCCAGGACAGTGTGAATTTCATGGGGAAGTGTCCGTATCGAAAGGATTTGCAACGGAGGTGGCAGGGCGAGAGCGCGGCGTCAACCCTCGCGGCACCGTAGGTCGGGTCAGCAGTGCGACTCGCGCTGCGTAACCCGAAATATTCACGGCAGGATGGCCAACCGTCGGGTTACGCTTCGCTAACCCGACCTACGAAACATCACCGCCCTCGCTGAACCCGAACATATCCTGGATCCGCTTCCAGCGCGGCGTATGCGGTGCCGTCACGCCCCATTGGTCGGCGCGGCCGGGCGGGAACTTCCAGTAGTCCGGGCCGTGTGAAACGTAGTCCGGCCCGACCTGCATCACGTCGCCGGTGATCTCGATCGGAAACTCCTCCGGCCCCGCGAAATACGCGAACACGTTGTTGCCAGCCCCGTGACGCCCGACACCCCATTCGATCGGATAGCCGTTGTCCTTCATCCGGCCCGCACCGCGCATCACGCTGTCGAGGTCCGGCATCTCGAACGCGACGTGGTTGACCGTCTCGCGGCTGTCCTTCGAGATCACGAGCGAGTTGTGGTCGGAGTTGTCGCAATGCATGAACAACAGGCCGCCCGTCTCGTCCATCACGCGAAAGCCCAGCGCATCGCAATAGAACTGCACGCAGGCCTTGTGATCGGCCGAGTTGACGTTGACGTGCGCGATCTTGCGCGGCCGGTCCGCCACGTCGGCGATGCCCGTGTGATCGGCCACGTCGCACACGACGAAGACGTTGCGCCGCTCGGCATCCTTGAAGCCGAACCCCCAGCCGCCGCCGGGCCAATCGAGCGCTCCAGGCGCGGCGACTTTGCCCAGCGCCTTCGTCACTTGCGCGTGAAGCGCCTCGACCGACTTGCGATCACCGCCGTCGAACACCATCCGCCGGAACGCCGGCTTCTCCTTCGCCGGATGCAGCGCGAGAACATGATGATAGCGCCCGGTGCCTCGGAAATAGACCGAGCCGCCGCGACGCTCGACCTCCGTCAGGTTCCACACCCGCGCATAGAAGTCCGCGGCGCGATCGACGTTCGCCACGTCCATCTCGATGCTTCTCATACCCTTGACGACGGCCATGCTCACCCTCCCAACCGCTCAATCGAACAGCCGCGGCTGCGCTGCCTGCTCTTCCCGTGCCCGTCTCTGCGCCTGCCAGTTGATTCCGATCTTGATCGCAATCCACAGGAACGAGAACAGGATCTTCAGCATCGTCAGGCCGAAGAACATGCGGAACAGGAACGCATACCAGACGAAACGCCGGTTCCCGCGGTACATCGCGATGTGGCTCAGCGACAAGTCGAAATGCTGCATGAAATCGAAGAAGCCGCCGCGCAGCACGAGATCGAGCGTGAACAGCGCAACCGCGATCGGGCTCGCCCTCACCGGCTGCCCATGCTCCGCGAACAGGGGATACCCGTCCGCCTGCAGCCACACCGCCGACAGCGTGAATGCGACGTAGGTGAACAACATCCACACCGCCATGAAGCGGTAATAATTGATCGCCCGCCGCAGCCCCTCTGCGTTGAAGGCGAAATCGACCCACGTCTCGTACTTCTCGTGGTTCTGGTCGTGCTGGTAGAGGATGTAGACGAGACCACTCAGCATCGCCGCCGAGACGATCAGGGAGAACACCACGGAAAGCGCTGGCATCGTCGCACTCTCCAGTGAGCATTGAGGTGGAGCAGCCGATACAGGAAAGCCGTTACCCCGCTGAACCCGCCGCGATCGTCGGCAGATCGAGCGCCGAGAACCCGTAGTGCCGCATCCACCTGAGATCGGCCGAGAACATATCGCGCAGATCGGGAATGCCGTACTTGAGCATCGCGATCCGGTCCAGCCCCATGCCGAACGCGAAGCCTTGATACTTTTCCGGATCGAGCCCGCAGTTGCGGATCACGTTGGGATGCACCATCCCGGAGCCGAGGATCTCGAGCCAGCGGCCGGGCTTGCCGATCGCGGCGGCATCGATATCCACTTCCATCGACGGTTCGGTGAACGGGAAGTGCGACGCGCGGAAGCGCATCTTGACGTTGTCGACCTCGAAGAACGCTTTGCAGAATTCCTCCAGGCACCACTTGAGATGACCCATGTGGGTCGCCTCGTCGATCACCAGCCCTTCGATCTGGTGGAACATCGGCGTGTGCGTCTGGTCGCTGTCGCAGCGATATACGCGGCCCGGCGCGATGATGCGGATCGGCGGCTTCTGCGACATCATCGTGCGGATCTGCACCGGACTGGTGTGCGTCCGCAGCAGCATGCGCGGTCCCTCGCCGGTGGGCGACAGGTAGAACGTGTCGTGCTCCTGCCGCGCGGGATGCTCCGGCGGAATGTTGAGCCGCGTGAAATTGAGATCGTCCGTCTCGATATCCGGACCTTCGGCGACCGAGAAGCCCATGTCGGCGAAGATCTCGGCGACCTCGTCGAATACCTGCGAGACCGGATGAATGCGACCCTCGGACAGCGGCCCGACGCGCACCGGCAGCGTCACGTCGGCGCGCTCGGAAGCGAGCTTCGCGTCGACCGCCGCAGCATCGAGCACCGCCTTGCGGGCATCGAGCGCCGACTGCACCGCCGTCTTCACCGCGTTGACCGCGGCGCCGTACGCCTTCTTCTGATCGGCCGGCTGCTTGGCGATACCGGCCATCAGCGCCGACACGCTGCCGCTCTTGCCGAGCGCCGCCACCCGCACCGCATCGAGCGCGGCGAGATCCGCTGCCGCCGCGATGTCCTTCAGGAGTTTGGCTTCGAGCTGGCCGAATTCGGAAGTGGACATGAAATGCGTTCCTGTCCCCCTCCCCCTCGTGGGGAGGGGCTAGGGGTGGGGGGCTCACATGCCGGGAGTTGCCGGGTCGCGCTACGCTTGACCCGACCTACGACGGTAAATCAAGCAGCCTTGGCGACCGACGGGTTGCCGGCTGCTACGCGAGACTGATCGACCAGCGCCTTGAACGCCGGCGGGTCCTTGATCGCGATGTCCGACAGCATCTTGCGATCGACTTCGACGCCGAGCTTCGACAGCCCGTGGATGAACACGCCGTAGGTCATGCCGTGCTCCCGCACGGCCGCGTTGATGCGCTGGATCCAGAGCGCGCGGAACGAGCGCTTGCGGCGCTTGCGGTCCCGGAACTGGTACTGCATCGCCTTTTCGACCGCCTGCTTGGCGACGCGAATGGTATTCTTCCGCCGGCCATAATAGCCCTTGGCGGCATTCAGGACTTTTTTATGCTTGGCATGGGCGGTAACGCCGCGCTTGACGCGTGCCATGGAAATTCTCCGTGAGAGACGTGATCGATCGACGATTGGATCAGGCAGGCAGATTGCAGAAATCGCAGCAGCGCGGCACTCGGCCACTCACCGCTTGCGACCGGCAACTCACCTGAATCCCGGCATGTACTTCCGGACGATGCCTGCATCGCTCTCGTTCAGCACCATGGTGCCGCGCGCCTGACGGATGAACTTCGCACTGCGCTTGATCATCCCGTGGCGCTTGCCCTGCGCCGCCGCCATGATCTTGCCGGTGCCCGTCATCTTGAAGCGCTTCTTAGCGCCGCTCTTGGTCTTCAACTTGGGCATTTTGCTCTCCATTTTGTCGTTTCGGGCCGGTTCGACCGGTGCGGAGCATCAGCGAGATGCGACGCAGCAGTCTGGCCCTCCATGTGAGCGCCGAACGCGATGAACGCGCCCGCGCCCTCATGACATCGGGGATGTCCGAGGGAGGTGGCCGATTTTGCCGAAGCATAGCGAGCCGCCACGGCATGCCCCGCCGGGCGGCTCGGGCGTGTATTAGTCGGAAAGCCCGCGACTTGCAACGGCAAAAGGATCGAGCGAAGCCCACCTCGTCCACCTCATCCGGCATCCCTCCGCTGGACAGATCGGCCCCCCGTCTCGTATCGCCTCGACACCAGCCCTCAGCAAGCGCGGAAGCCCCATGCCGATCCACAAGCCTGCCAAAGCAGCCCCGCGCGCCGCCCGCAAACCCAAGTTGTCCACACACCACGGCATCGAGCTGGTCGACCCTTACGCCTGGCTCCGCGACGACGACTGGCAGGAGGCGATCGACGACCTCGGCCTGATCGATCCCCCCATCCGCGCCCACCTCGAGGCCGAGAACGCCTACACCGAGGCCGCCTTGCACGGCACCGCCGCGTTGCGCGAACGCCTGCAGGCCGAGTTTCGCGGCCGCATCGCCAGCGTCGACACGACCGTTCCCGAGGCCGACGACGAATGGCTCTACTACGAGCGCTTCGAATCCGACGCCGAGCACCCCAGGCTGTGTCGAAGGCCGGCCGACGGCGGCCACGAGCAGGTCATGCTCGACTGCGACGCCGCCGCCCGCGGTAAACCATTCTGGTCGATAGAGGAGGCCATCCCCTCCCCCGACCACAAGTTCCTCGCCTACGCCTTCGACGCCACCGGCTCCGAGCGCTGCGCGCTGCGTATTCGCGACCTGACCACCGGCAAGAACCTACCCGACCGCGTGACCGGCATCCTCGGCGATCTCGCCTGGAGCGCCGACAGCCGCCATCTGTTCTACGTCCGCCTCGACAGGCAGCAACGCCCGATGCAACTCTGGCGTCACACCCTCGGCACTCATGTCGCCGACGACGTGCTGGTGTTCGAGGAACGCGATCCCCAGTTCGAGGTCGCGGTCGGCGTGACCCAGTCCGGCCGCTTCATCCTGCTCGAAACCCATGCCCACGAAGCCAGCGAGATCTGGATCATCGACGCCGAGCAGCCGGCCGCCCCGCCGCGGTGTGTCAGCCCACGTGCGACCGGCCACCAGTACAGTGTCGACCACTACACCGACGCTGCGGGCGATCATCTCGTGATCGTCACCAATTCGGCCGGTGCCGAGGACTATCGGATCTGTACCGTACCGGTTGCCGAACTGGAGACGCAGCAGTGGCGCGAGATCGTCCCCCACATCCAGGGCCGGCGCATCATCGACCAGGTCGCATATTCCCACCACTTCGTTCGCCTGGAACGCGAGGACGGCCAGCCCCGCATCGTCGTCCGCCGCTGGCGCGACGGCGCCGAGCACGAGATCGCGTTCGCCGAGGAAGCCTACGATCTCTACCTGGAGGAGGGCCTCGCCTTCGACACCGACACGATGCGCTTCGTCTATTCCTCGATGACCACGCCCGAGCAGACCTATGACTACCAGATGGAAACGCGCGCCCGTACGCTGCGAAAGCAGCAGGATATTCCCAGCGGCCACGACCCCGCCCATTACATCACGCGACGGCTGCATGCTCGCGCCCCCGACGGCGAGCAAGTGCCGATCTCGCTGCTCTATCACGTCTCGACGCCCCTCGACGGCTCGGCGCCGCTGTTCATGATCGCTTATGGCGCCTACGGCGACGCCATGGACGCCGAGTTCGATCCCATCCGGCTGTCACTGGTCGATCGGGGCTTCGTGTTCGCGATAGCCCACGTCCGCGGCGGCGAGGACAAGGGACAACGCTGGTACACCGACGGAAAGCATCGTAGAAAAATCAACACCTTCACCGACTTCATCGCCTGCGGCGAGCATCTGGTCGAGGCAGGCTACACCCGCCGGGGTCACATCGTAGCGCAGGCCGAATCCGCCGGCGGCATGTTGCTCGGCGCGGTCGCCAATATGGCCCCCGACCTGTTCCTCGCCATCATCGCCGACGTGCCCTTCGTCGACGTGCTCAACACCATGCTCGACGCCACCCTCCCGATGACCCCCTCGGAATGGCCCGAATGGGGCAACCCCATCGTGAGCCGTGAGGATTTCGAGCTGATCCGCTCCTACTGCCCCTATCAGAACGTGAAATCCCAGCCCTATCCCCACATGCTCGTCAACGCGAGCCTGGCAGACCTCCGCGTCGGCTATTGGGAGCCGGCCAAATGGGTCGCCCGCCTGCGCGACCACGATACCGGAGGCAACCTGATCCTGCTCGACGTCAACATGACCGCCGGCCATTCCGGCTCCAGCGGCCGCTTTCAGCGCGTCCTCGACCTGTCGTTCGACTACGCATTCGCTCTGGCTGTCGCGGGAAGAGGCGAGATGGCACCGTCGGGTTGACGCGTTCCGCACCCGTTCTCACACCCCTCGGCTCAAACTACGCCTGCCGGGCCATGCAGAAATGTGGTAACGTGCGACAAGCTGTCTGAACTCCGTCGAGAAGAGCGAGAGCCGCCATGAAGTCCATCTTGCTTCCTGTCGAGCCGAACACATGCGTCGATGCCGCCTTCGCCGCCGCCGGATTGCTGGCGAGCCGCTTCGAGGGCGAGGCCGAATGCATCCCGCTGAAGCCGAGCATCGTCGATTTCATCGCGCCCGACCCCGTCGTCGTCGTTCTGCCTCAGACCGGCTTCACCGACGCCGAGGCGATCAAGCTCGCCCGCGAGCGCTTCGACGCCCACAACGCATCCACCGGCAAGGGGCTGCTGCGCTGGAGTTCCCACCAGCCGATCGACGACGCGGGGCTGGCATCCCTCAGCCGCTTGTTCGACATCACCATCGTCGGGCGTCCCGGCGTGGGGCGCAACGAGCCCCGCATGACCACGCTCGAAGCCGCTTTGTTCGAGAGCGGCCGGCCGATCCTGATGGTCCCGCCCAACATCCCCCGCAGCCTCGGCACCAACGTCCTCGTCCACTGGAACGCCAGCACCGAAACCGCACGCGTCATCAACGACGCCATGCCGTTTCTGCGCAAGGCAGAGCAGGTTACGTTGCTCTCGGTCGAAGGCAACATGGTCGCGGGGCCGAAGCCGTCCGAGATGCTCGAATATCTCGCCCGCCACGGCATCAAGGGCAGCGAAGCCCACGCGAGGCCCACCGGCAAAGGCGGCGCTGGCGAAGCCATTCTGGTGGAAGCGCGCAAGCTCGGCGCCGATCTCGTCCTGAAGGGCGCCTACACCCAGAGCCGCCTCCGCCAGATGATATTCGGCGGGGCAACCCAGCATATTCTGCAGGCATCCGATATTCCCGTCCTTCTTTCTCACTGAAGGCTTCGTGCATGCGCCTCCCGAAAGCCGGTCGCCGCCGTGCCCCTCGATCGGCTGTGAACATCCTGGCGAGTGCCACCGCCGTTGCCGTCCTGATGGCGGCCGGCGGCGCGAAGGCCGAGACCTGCGCCGAGACGGCGGTCGCCGCGAAAGGAGAAATCGCGAGCTACAAGCGGCTCGCCCTCGTCAAGGCGCGCGGCAACTGGCGCAGCAAGGTGCGCACCATTCCCGATCTCGGCGGCGCCTTCGCCAACTACGGCCGGGCTGCCGATCAGGTCGAGCGTTGCATCTCCGACCAGCGAACATTCGTCTGCACCGTAACAGCGCGTCCCTGCCGGCCATAGTGCCGCACACCGGCGGGCCCGCACACCAACACGCGTGAGAGTGGCATGGTCGAACTCGGCATCGTCGGACTGGGAAGCTGGGGTCGGCGGCTGGTCCTGTCCGTTCAGGGCAAGTCGGATCGCGTCCACTTCAAGTCCGCCGTCGTCGGACGCCCTGACCGCGCAAAAGAATTCGCCGAAACCCACCGCATCTCCATCGAGAGCGACTACGCGACCATGCTGCGCGATCCCGGCATCCACGGCGTGGTGTCCTGCGGTCCCGCCGATCTGCACGCCGCACATGCGATAGCCGCGCTCGAAGCCGGCAAGCCCGTGCTGTCGATCAAGCCGATCGGCAGTTCGGCCGGGGAAGGAGCAGCGCTGCTGTCGGCTGCGAAAGCGTCGGGACTGCTGCTGGCGCTCGGTTACAATCGCTGCTTCATGCCGAACGTCCAGGAAATGCGTCGGAGGCTGAAATCCGGCAGCTTGGGCCGCCTCCTGCACGCCGAAGGCAACTTCTGCACCAATCGTTACGGCGCGATTCCAGCCGAGAACTGGAAAGCCGATCCCGCCAAAGTGCCCGCAGGCAGCCTCGCCGATCACATGCTCTACCTGGTGATCGAGACGCTCGGCCCGATCGCCGAGGTCCACACCCTGAGCGCCCACGACGTGTCGATCAACCCTCTCGCAGACGCCGCCGCCGTCCTTCTCCGCACGCAGGGCAACGCCAGCGCCCTGTTGACCGCCATCGGCGTGACGCCCGATTACTACCGCTTCCAGATCTTCGGTACGCAAGGCTGGATCGAACTGCGCGGAGCCTGCCAGTTGACCTTCCAGCCGCTCGACGGCGCGCCCGAAGTGGTCACGTTGCCACCCAACGATCCCGAGAGGACACAACTGGAAGCCTTCGCCGACGCGGTGACGGGAAAGAGCGTGTTCCCCGTCCCTGTCGAAGACGCGACCCACAGCGCTGCCGTCCTCGCCGCAATGGGCCGATCGGCGATCGAACGCAGCGCGATCCTCGTGTGAAGCCGTGCGCTGAGCACGCCCCCTGCAACCCTTCGCGCGACCGCAATTGCTCCTTGACGATCCACATCCATAGAGGTCATAAGGGCGCCTCTAGGGCGCTTAGCTCAGCGGTAGAGCACTACCTTGACATGGTAGGGGTCACAGGTTCGATCCCTGTA
>CAZNMY010000128.1:0-17366 GCA_964574325.1 uncultured Devosia sp.
ACGGCTGGCGCGGCGCCGAGGTCGAAAACATCCTGCGCTTCGACAAGGATTTTCCCGGCGCGACCACGATCCGCCTCGAGCGCAACTATCGCTCGACCGGGCACATCCTGGCTGCTGCCTCGCACGTCATCGCCAAGAACCAGGGTCGCCTCGGCAAGACCCTGTTCACCGACGGCGCCAAGGGTGAGAAGGTCGTCGTCACCGGCGTCTGGGACGACACCGAGGAAGCCCGCGTCGTCGGCGAGGACATCGAGAAGTTCCGCAAGGCCGGACACAACCTCAACCAGATGGCGGTGCTCGTCCGCGCCTCGTTCCAGATGCGCGCCTTCGAAGACCGCTTCATCACGCTCGGCATGCCCTATCGTGTCATCGGCGGCCCGCGCTTCTACGAGCGCGCCGAGATCAAGGACGCGATCGCCTACCTCGAGATCGTCCACAATCCCACGCACGATCTCAAGTTCGAACGCATCATCAACGTGCCCAAGCGCGGCATCGGCGACACCACGGTCAACCGGATCATCGCGATGTCGCGCGACCGCGGCGTGCCGCTGGCGATGGCTGCCGCCGACATGGTGCAGGCCGCTGAGCTGACGCCGAAAACGCGCAAGTCGCTGAGCGATCTGCTGCGCTCGATAGAGCGCTGGCGCAGCCGGGTCGGCACCATGAAGCACACCGACCTCGCCGAGCTGATCCTCGACGAGTCCGGCTATACCGCGATGCTGCAGGCCGACAAGAGCCCGCAGGCGCACTCGCGGCTCGAGAACCTGAAGGAACTCGTGCGCTTCATGCACGACTTCGACACGCTCGAAGGCTTCCTCGAGCACGTCACGCTGGTGATGGACGCCGACAACGCCAGCGACGGCGACCGCGTCACGCTGATGACGCTGCACGCGGCCAAGGGGCTCGAGTTCGACACCGTGTTCCTCCCCGGCTGGGAGGAGGGCCTGTTTCCCCATCAGCGCAGCCTCGACGAGAGCGGCGTCAAGGGCCTCGAAGAAGAGCGGCGCCTCGCCTACGTCGGCATCACCAGGGCGAGAAAGCGCGCGTTCATCTCGTTCACCGAGAACCGCCGCATGCGCGGCCTGTTCCAGGCGGCCACCCCCTCACGCTTCGTCGACGAATTGCCCGAGAGCGATGTGGAGGTCGTCGAAGCGAAGGGGCCGTTCTCCGGCGCCTACAAGGGATTCGCCGGTGGCGGCAGCGGCGGCTACGGCCAGAGCCGTTTCGATACGCCGAAGTTCCAGGCGAGCTATCAGACCCCCGGTTGGCAGCGCGCGCAAAGCCAGGCGCAGAACACCGCGCACAAGAGCACCAGCAGCTACGGCGGCGGCTGCAGCAGCGCCGCGCCGCAGAAGAAGTGGCCGGACAAGGCGCATGGCAAGACGCCCGCGCGGGGGCCGATGCTGATCGAAGGCCAAGTGGTGGCGTCCTCCACGCGCCAGGTCTCCGAGTTCAGGAAAGGCGACCGCGTGTTCCACGAGAAGTTCGGCCACGGCCTCGTCGCCCTCGTCGACGGCAACAAGATCACCGTCGACTTCGAAACCGGCGACCAGAAAAAGCTGATCGACAGTTTTCTGGACAAGGCTTGAGCCTCGACATGGCCTGAATAGCGAGTGCCTGCTGCCCACTCCTTCCTTTGCCTCCCCGGCCGAGGCGGAGCCGAGGGCCGGGGTCTTGACCCGAATGTGTCGAGCACATCCTCGACCTTCGAATCCGGTTTGCCCCATAGCCACCCGGCAAGACCCCGGGTCTGCGCAGTCCGATCGCTGGTCGGACTGCTCGCCCGGGGACGCAGAAGTTTGAGGTTTATTGCTTCAGAACGGGGGAGGAGAAGCAAAGTGCGCTTGCTCGCTCAGCTGGAGACGAGATGTGGGCACCGAGCGCGCGGTTCGATCTGTGGCAGGTCGTAGGTGGTCACGTTGTGGGTGCTTCTGGCCAGCAAGATGCGGGTCGCCGCCAGATGCTGGCGGGTGTCGCAGGGGTGCGTGACGATGGCGCTCGCGCCATTGCGGATCGCGTGCTCGACATCCCAGCACTGCCGCGACGCCTGCGACCGCACGATCGAGCCCGCGTCGGTGAGTTGTGATCGCAGGAACGCATCGAACAGCGACTGCTGCGTGGCGACGATCTCGTCGTCGGGCAGGACGTGGGACGGGGGGCTCGCCCATCGCCGCGCGTCTCCCAACAACTCGGTGAGACGCTCATGCCCTCCCGTGAAAGTGCCTGCGAGCCTCGTGCATACGACCATCACCCGGCGCATCGCCACGAGGCACACCTGATCCAACTGCAGTCCGAGATCGAGCAGTTCGCCTGCCGTGGAGACCGCCAGCCGGGGGGTGTCCAGCACGGCGATGCCGACCTGGAAGTGGCCCGACGGCTGCGTCGAGCCCGCCCCCATCGCAGCGTAAGATGTATCACCCAAAGGCACGTTCCCCCTCCTCGCGGGCAATGCGCATACCATGAGATCCAAGGCGGCGGCGGGCTCGACGGTTCGGTTCAATCGTTCCGGCCGTCCGCGAGCGCTTTCAGGCCGTCATAATCGACGATCGTGACGAGGACGCTTTGTGCAAGATCAATCATTCCTTCCCCGCGCAATTTGGTGAAGGTACGGCTGACCGTCTCGATGGTCAGGCCGAGGAAATCGGCGATGTCGGCGCGCGTCATCGGCAGCACGAACTCGGTGGGATCGGCGCCGATGCGCTCGTTGCGGCGCGCCAGTCCGATCAGGAAAGAGGCGACGCGCTCGCCGGCCGTGCGCTGGCTGACCGTGAACAGGAGTTCGCGCGATGCGATCAGCTCGCGAGACAACGCCTCGCACAGCTTGAGACCGAGACGGCCGTCCTCCCGGATCGCCTGTTGCAAGGATGCCGTGGTCATGCAGCGGACGCGGCTGCGGGCGGTAGCCTGGGCGTTGTTGCCGTGCTCGCCCATCGCGCCGAGGCCGACGATATCGCCGGGATAGGCGAAATCGATAACCTGTCGCCGTCCGTCGGCAAGCGTGCGATAGATGCAGATGTGGCCGACCTCGACGAGGTAGACGTTGGTGACGGGATCGCCCTCGCGGAAGACGTATTCCTTGGACTCGAAAATGCGAAGTTGGCCGGTCCCTAAGCGCCGGGCGAGGACGTCGCCCCCCACGACTCGTGCCTGAGGCACTTCGTGGTTGGCGGTACAGACGGCGGACTGATGGCTGAATGCGGTGGCAAGCATCTGACACTCCCAGATTTTTTCCACACGTTGGACTCTTCGGATGTCGCGAGTAGACCACCGCTCCACTTCGCGGTGATGGCTTGCCGGTGCTAGTTTGTGAGAATGTGTAACAGGCCCGCGAAAAGCGGATCGCGAGAGGACGACATGGCCGCGCCAGCGACCACTGCCACCATTCTGGTCGTAGACGACGAGGAGCCGATCCGCACGCTGCTGCGGGAGTGCTTCGAGCTCGACGGATATCGCGTGCTCGAGGCACGCGACGGCAGCGAGATGGGGCAGCGTCTGGCCGTAGAGCCGGTCGACCTCATCACGCTCGACCTCAATCTGGGCGGCGAGAACGGGTTCGACCTCGCGCGGCAGGTTCGCGCCGGCCGCAACGTGCCGATCATCATGATCACGGGCAAAGGCGACACCATCGACCGCATCGTCGGGCTGGAACTGGGGGCGGACGACTACATCGCCAAGCCGTTCCACGTGCGCGAGGTGCTCGCGCGCGTGCACGCGGTTCTGCGCCGTTATGCGCCGGCGGCGCCCGCGGGGCAAACACTGCAGGCGGCCGCGCCCCCGCCGACGGCTGGACCACGCTTCGGTTTCGACGGCTGGGTGCTCGACGTAGATCGGCGCGCGTTGTGTTCGCAGAGCGGAGAGCCGCGCGACCTCACGACGGCCGAGTTCAACCTGCTCGTCGTGTTCCTGGAGCGGCCGTCGCGCGTGCTGTCACGCGACAACATCATGGATCTGCTCAAGGGGCACGAGTGGTCGCCGCTCGATCGATCGATCGACAGCCTGATCGTTCGTCTCAGGCGGAAGATCGAGCCGGAGCCGGAGACGCCACGACTGATCAAGACGGTGCGCGGTGTCGGCTATGCGTTCGCCGCGGAAGTTCGCCGTTTGTGATCGCGTGCGCCAGCGAGGATCGTGCGGCAACTCGCCCGGCTTGACGGCCGTCAATGAAATGACGCCGCAGCCAGCGCTTGCTGACCGGGTTCATAGAGCCCGAGGATCACGCCATGGCCTATAAGACCATCCTGACGCACTTCAACGACGAGCACCGCTTTTCGGGGATGATCAACGCCTCGGTGCAGATCGCCAAGGCCAACGGCGCGTATCTCGTCGGCATGGCCGTCATGCCGCCGATCATCATCATTCCGGGCTCCGAAGCCGACGCCGGCGCGGTGATCGAGGATCACCGGACGCAGTACAAGCCGCAGATCGATCACATGCGAGCGCGCTTCGCTGCGGTGATCGCGGAGGCCGGGGTCAAGGGCGAGTGGCTCGAACTCGACTGCGAGAACGAGAACCCGTTCGGCGATGTCGGAACGGTCGCGGTACAGCAGGCGCGCATGGCCGACCTCGTGATCGCCTCCACCGTCAATCCGGCGTGGAGCCTGTCGGGCTATCTCGACGTGCCGGAGACGCTGATCATGAACAGCGGCAGGCCCGTCCTGCTGCTGCCCAATCCCCCGGTTCCGGAATTCATCGGCAAGCGCGTGCTGCTCGCCTGGAACGACAGCCGCGAAGCCGTGCGCGCCGCCTTCGACGCGATGCCGGTGCTGAGCGGCGCCGACAAGGTGCTGATCGCGCAGATCGGCGAGGCGAGCAATCGCGAAGGTGCGCGCGAGAATTCGGCGGCGGGCATGTGCGGTGTACTCGCGCGACACGGCGTGAAGGCGGAGGTGCTGGCGCCGAAGGCGGCCTCGGGCAACATCGGTGCGGCGCTGCTCGAGCTGGCCCGGAGCAACGACGCCGATCTGATGGTGATGGGGTGCTATGGGCATTCGCGTCTGCGCGAGTTGGTGCTCGGCGGGGCATCGCGTCATGTCCTGCAGCACGTTCGCGTGCCCGTGCTGATGTCGCATTGAAACGAACTCGCGGTGAAGTGGTGATGCCAGCCGTTTCAAATCTCCGTTTCCTGACCGCAGGTCTCGCGGCCTGGCCCATCCTGATGGGCATCGCGATGATCGAGGGCATAGCGCGCGAGACGAAGGTCGCGCCGTGGCTCGGCCATCGGCCTGCGCTCATTCTGAGCGGCGCGATCATGATCGTTGCGATCTATGTCGTCGCGTGGCTGCTGCTGGCATGGTGGGGGCGGCCGCGTTCCGATCTCGTTCTCTGGCTCGTCGGTGCGTCGTGGGTCGTGCTCACGATTGCATTCGAGGCGGTGCTGCTGGTCACCGCACGGGGCCAGCCGCTGGTGAACCTCATCGCGGAATATCATCCGATGCGGATCGTCGACGGGAACCTCATCGTGCCGGGGCTGGTGCTGATGCTGCTCGCGCCGGTGCTCGTCGCCAGGATGTTCCGGAATTCGATCCCGAAGTCGCCCAATCAGACGGCGTTGCGGGGCTGAACGGGCTGCGTGTCTCCGGACGGCAAAGCATCGAGGCATCGAGGCATCGAGGCCCCGGCGCTCGGCTTGCGCCTCGGCGGGGGAAGCAAAGGAAGCGATTGCGTCCCCGGGCGAGCAAGCCGATCAGCGATCGGATTGCGGAGACCCGGGGTCTTGCCGAGCTGGAATTGGCACTGCGGTGAGGGGCGGCTGCGAAACTTGATCCGATAGAGCGGGATCGCTTCGGTGAGGCGTTGCTCGACACATTCGGGTGAAGGCCCCGGCTCTCACTGAAATGCTCGGCCGGGGAAGCAGACATCTGGCGTGGGGGAATCAATCGAGGGCGACGACGCTGCGGACGAAGAAGGTGCGCAGCACGCCGTCCTGCTCCTTGAGGGAAATGTACTCACCGGGCACCAGCTTGTGCGTATCGAAGTGATAGCCGGTGTCGTCGTGGGTCGCGTCGCCGCGGATATCGTAGTGGAAGGCCCAGGCGCCGCCGGGCTTATGGATGATATGGCCGACCTCGTCGGGCTCATCGCCCCAGAAGCGCTTCACGCGGCAGCGGTCACGCAGCAGCTTCCAGGCCTCGGCGTCGATGTGACCGTCGCGGTTCAGCGGCGCGATGAAGTCGTAGCCGTGCTCGTGGCTGCCTTCCGGAAAATCCGGGCAACGTGCCAGCTCCAGCCGCACGCGCTGCAGCATCGCAGTGGCTTCTTCCCTGGTCATCTTCGATGCGTTCGACTTGGTCATCGGGGGCTCCGCGGCGCTCAGTGGGAAAACAGAGTCGGCAAAGTCATTTCGCGCATGATGTGGCGCGTGACGCCGCCGAGAGCGAACTCGCGCAGACGCGAATGCCCATAGCAGCCCATCACGATCAGGTCGGAGCCGCGGTCGATCGCGCGGACGCGGATCTCCTCTCCGATCGTGTATTCGGTGGCGATGACATCGGCGAGATCGACCTTGACGCCGTGACGAGCGAGCGAGGCGGCGATCTCGGTGTCGGGCAGATGTCCCTCGGGCAGCGGCTTGCCGTCGCGCACGGTGAGCACGTTGACGGCTTCGGCCTGGCGCAACAGCGGCAGAGCATCGGCAACCGCGCGGGCGGCTTCGCGGCGTCCGTTCCAGGCGACCGTGACGACGCGGGGCACGTGATCGTGGCGGCCGTAGTTCGGGACGATCACCACGGGACGGCCGCCGCCGAGCGCGAGGCTATCGGGAAAATCGAGGATGTCGCTCCATTTCCAGCTCGGATCGGTCTGGCTTGCCACGACGAGATCGACGACGTGGGACTGCTCGATCACGATCTTGTCGGGCGAGCGGCGGTCGGTGGTGATCGCGCGCCATTCGGCGACGAACGGCTGACTGGCCGTCATCTCGTCGAACACCGCCTTGACCTTGCGCATTTCCTCGTTGATCGCACCGCGGACCTGGCTTGCAATCTCCGCGCCGAAGGGGAGCGGTACCGGAGGCGTCAGGGGATAAGACGGGAAGACATAGAGACCGATGAGGTGCGCCTGGAACCGTTGCGCCAGTCCGATCGCGAAGCCGAGGGCCGAGCGCGCGCGGTCTTCGCTGGTGAGATGCACGAGGATGGTCTTGTATGGCATAGTCCGCTCCGCCGATCGTCTTGGTGATCCTTTCATCGGAGGCCGCAGGACTCCTTGACGACGGTCAAGTCGGCCCGAACCCGATGCGACGGGTGCGGCATTGGCTCGATCGTTCCCATTGGCCGCCGTTGGGATTTCCGCTTAGATTGAGTACGCAGCTTTCCTTTGTGCCGTTCCCCGGGAGATCATGATGTCGAGGCGTTCAGTCGGAGTGTCGATCGGATTGGCGTTCGCGGGCTCGGTGCTGTCGAGCGTCTCTGCTTTTGCGGACGCGATCGATGGTGACTGGTGCCATCGCGGCTCCCACATGGAGATCACCGGCTCGACCATCGTGACGCCCGACCGCAACAAAGTGCAGGGCGTCTATGGCCGGTATCGCTTCAGCTACACGATCCCCGCGAACGAGGCGGGGGCGGGCGGCGAGATCACCATGGTGATGATCCGCGGCCAGGAACTCGTGCAGCTCAACCGCCCCGGCGCCAAGGATGGCCCAGAGGTGTGGCGCCGCTGCAAGCCGATAAGCTGATCGGGCGGGACGCTGAAATCGCCGGACATCTCATAGTGTGAACGACAAAGGCGGCGCTAAGCCGCAACGAGGGAGGACTACGCTTGGCCATCACCGACATCCGACTGAATCTCGCCGCTGCTGTCTGTGCACTCACATCCGTCGCGATGGCGCTGGCCACGCTGCCAGCACACGCTCAGGGGGCGGACCAATTCTACGCGGGCCGCACGATCAACCTGATCGTGCCGTCCAACCCCGGCGGCGCCTACGACATCTCCGCACGCCTCGTCGGGCGCCACCTCGGCCGCCATATTCCCGGCCAGCCCTCGGTCGTCGTCCAGAACCAGAGCGGGGGCGCGGCCGGTATCGCGCTGGCGAACCGCCTCGGCAATACGCCCGAGACCAACGGCACGCTGATCGCCGGCATGCTGCGATCCGTACCTCAGTTCGCGATCATGGGCGATCCCAACGCCCGCTTCGATCCCGTCAAACTCGAATGGCTCGGCAGCATCTCCTCGTTCGCGACCGATTCCTACGTGCTCGTCGCCAAGGCGGATGGCAAGCTGCGCTCGGTCGAGGATCTGAAGAAGGCCGGCGTGAAGATCCATCTCGGCGCCAACCGTACCGGGTCGACGAACCTGACCTTCGCCCTGATGCTGAAGGAGGTCTACAAGTACAACGTGGAGATCGTCCGTGGCTTCCCGGGCGCTGCCGACATCATGCTGGCCCTGCAGCGCGGCGAGGTCGACGGCACGCTGATCGACATGAGCGCGATCCTCGCCGGTCAGAAGGAGCTGTGGAACACCGGCAAGCTCAAGGTCGTGATCCAGTTCGCCCGGACGAAGCCGCTGTTGCCGCAGTTGCCCGATGCCCCCATCGGCCGCGACCTGCTCACCGATCCCGGGGATCGCGCGCTCGTCGAGTTCGCGGAATTGCCTTTCTTCATGGGCTTTCCGTTCGTCGCGCCTGCCGGGACGGAGCCCGCGCGCCTCGCCGCCCTTCGCAAAGGCTTCGACGCGATGGTCGTGGATGCCGCATTCAAAGCGGACGCTGCGAAGATCGGATTCCCGCTGAGCCCGATCGATGCTGCGGCCGTTCAGAAGCTCGTCCAGCAGACGGCGGCGACGCCGAAGGACGTCATCGCGCGCTTCAAGAAGCTGCTGGAGTAGCAGCGTCGCCCACTGCAAACCTCGCCGCGCGCATGATCCGGCGATGCGATGCGGCATCGTGCCGGCGATCGCGGTCGCGCCCGCGAAGGCGAAGTCATCCGTTCTCCATGATCCGTTTCACGATCCTGTCGAGGCGTTCGGGAAGAACAACTGCTCGCCGCCGATCTTGTAGGTGCGGATCGCGTTCTGTCCTTCGACCCCGATCAGCCAGTCGATGAACGACTGTCCCAGATCCTTCTTCACGTGCGCGTGCTTTGCTGGATTGACGAGGATGATGCCGTATTGGTTGAACAAGCGCTTGTCGCCTTCGACCGCGATCTGCAGCGCGTCCTTGTTCTTGAACGACAGCCACGTGCCGCGATCCGCGAGCACGTAAGCGCCCATCGCCGCCGACGTGTTGAGCGCCGCCCCCATGCCCTGGCCGATCTCCCGATACCACGTGGGCTTCGATCCGGCCGGATCGAGTGCGGCGGCCTTCCACAGCGTCAACTCCGCCGCGTGCGTGCCGCTCTTGTCGCCGCGCGAGACGAATGGTGTGGCCTTCGCCGAGATCGTCTTCAGCGCCGCGACGATGTCCTTGCCACCCTTGATACCGGCGGCATCGGTTTTCGGTCCGATCAGCACGAAGTCGTTGTACATGACGTCGAAGCGCTTCACGCCGAAACCATCGGCGACGAACTTCTCCTCCTGCGGCTTGGCGTGAACGAACACGACGTCGGCATCACCGCGCCGGCCGGTGTCGATCGCCTGTCCCGTACCCTGGCTGATGACCTTCACGTCGATGCCGGTCTTCGCCTTGAACAGCGGCAGGATGTGGCCGAAAAGGCCGGAGTCCTGGGTCGATGTCGTCGAGGCGACGACGATCGACTTCACTTGCGCTTGCGCTTGCGCAGGGGCGGCGAGCGGCACGAGGGCGACGAATGCCGCCAGAAGACGAAATTTCATAGCCATCTCCACTTTTTTTCAGACGATCAGTTCGCCAGCGAGAAAGCGGCGGGCTTCCTCGCTGGCAGGCGCAGTGAAAAACCGTTGGACGGGCGCTTGTTCGGCGACGCGGCGTTTCGCGAGCAGCACGATTTCGCTCGCCAGGCGCCGGGCCTGGCCGATGTCGTGCGTGGACATGACGATCTTGACCCCCGAGGCCGAGATGCGCGCGATGATCTCCTCGACCGCCTTGGTCGACGCCGGATCGAGGCTTGCCGTCGGCTCGTCGAGGAACAGCACCTGCGGCTCGCGCGCGAGCGCTCTGGCAAGCGCGAGCCGTTGCTGTTCGCCGCCGGAAAGCCGGCGCGCCGGCCGATCCGCGATCGCTGCGATCTGCGCAAGATCGAGGAGCCGCCGCACATCGGACGCCTCAGATCGCCGCCCCGCAGCCGCGAGGGCGAACGCGACGTTGTCGGCCGCCGTTCGCCGAAGCATGACGGGCTTCTGGAACACGATCGAGCGCGTGCCCGGTCCGGCCGTCGCCGCTCTGGCGAACGTGATGCGGCCGGCCGTCGGCGCGACGAGCCCCATGGCGAGCCGGATCAGCGTCGTCTTGCCCGAGCCGTTCGGTCCCATCATGACAGTCGGACCACCGGCGCGGAATTCGAGGTCGATGCCCTCCAGGATGCGCGTGTCAGCCGCGCTGTAGGCGACGCCCTCGAAACGGATCGGCAGCGCACCGGGGCGCGTGGCCGCTTCGGCATGACTTGCAGCGGCCGTGATGACGTTAGCCTGCATGGCGTTGCGCCCACTGCCGGAAGCCCCACGCAACCGCGTTGATCGTCATGATCAGGCCGATCAGCACGATCCCCAAGCCGATCGCCAGCGCCAGATTGCCCTTCGACGTCTCCAGCGCGATCGTGGTCGTCATCACGCGGGTGAACCCGTCGATGTTGCCGCCGACGATCATGACTGCGCCGACCTCGGCCGCGGCCCGTCCGAACCCCGCCAGCAGGATCGTCACCAGAGAGAACCGGCTGTCCCACAGCAACGCCGACACACGCGCGAGCGGCCCCACCTCCATCGCCGTGAACTCGTCCTGGTATTCCGACCACAGATCTTCGATCGACTGCCGCGTCAGCGCCGCGACGATGGGCGCGATCAGCACGGCCTGCGCGACCACCATCGCGGCGGGCGTGAACAAAAGGCCGAGCGGCCCGAGAGGCCCGGAGCGCGAGAGCAGAAGGAAGACCAGCAGCCCCACCACGACGGGCGGCAGCCCCATCAGCCCGTTCAACATCACGATCACGGCGTCGCGGCCGGGGAAACGATTGAGTGCCACGGCCGCGCCGAGCGGCATGCCGACCAGCGCCGCAAGTGCGGTCGCAGACAGGGTGACGAACAGCGACAGCCGCACGATGGCGAACAGCGTGCGGTCGCCCGAAAGGATCAGATCGAGTGCGCTGGCGCCGTCCAATGTTTCTCTCTTCGTTCTCGATCTCGGTTTCAGGAGGAGCCGGGGTCTAAACGTTTGACGATCGAGAAAGTTCGTGTTCTCTCCTCTGGTGTCAAGAAATAGAACTGGCGCAGAAATATGCACACGAAAACAGGCATGGAGCTGCTGACCACCAACGAGGCAGCAGACTATTTGCGGATCAAGGAGCGGAAGCTCTACGAAATGGTCGCCGAGGGGTCGATCCCCTGCACCAAAGTCACGGGCAAGTGGCTTTTCCCGCGCGGAGACCTCGACCGCTGGCTGCTCGCCGGGATGGCCCGTCCGCTCGGCGTCATTCCGGCCGAGCCCCCGCCGATCGTCGGCGGCAGTCACGATCCCCTCCTGCAATGGGCGCTGTCCGAAAGCCGCGCCGGCCTCGCCATCCTCCCGGAGGGCAGCGAGAGCGGCTACCGGCGCTTCCTCTCCGGACAGGTTCTGGCGGCCGCGATCCACTTCCATGACCTCGACGATCCCGCAAAGGACGCCAACATCGAGATCGTGTCGAAGGAGAGCTCCCTCTACGATGCCGTGCTCGTCGGCTTCGCCACGCGCGAGCAGGGGCTCGTCGTCGCGTCGGGAAATCCGCTGGCGATCTCGGATGTCGCCGTCGCCGTCGCGAAAGGTGCCCGCATCGCATGGCGTCCCGACGGCGCGGGCGCGCAGCAGCTTCTATTGGGGCTCCTGAAGCGCGCCGGCATCCGGCCCGCCGCAGTGAAGCACGCACTCACCGCGCCTACCGGCCCCGACATCGCCCAGGCCGTTCGCGCCGGCCATGCCGACTGCGGTGTCGCCACGCGCTCGGTCGCAACCGGCGCGGGTGTCGATTTCGTCCCGCTCATCACCGAGCGCTTCGACCTGCTGATGCGCCAGCGCGACAGTTATCGGGCGCCGCTGCAATCCTTCCTGGCGCTGCTGCGCACCCCGATGTTCGTGACGCGCGCGGCCGAACTCGGCGGCCTCGACGTCAGCAGCGCCGGCTCCATCCGATGGTCGCCGTGACATCGGGCGTTCCATCGACCTCCAGCGCTTGCCCGCCTCCTCTGCGGCGTTCACAGATCGAAAGCCCGTCAGGACGTCTCGATCGTCACTTCCGCCCTGCTCAGGCGCGCGTAGAGATCGCGCCGCCGCTTGATCGGCCACCAGTCGTAGAGGAACACCTCGATCGGCTTCCAGTTCGCGACCCAGCCCAGGATGATCAGGCTTTCCTCGACCGTTCGCACCAACGGCCCCGTCCCCAATGCCGTGCGGGCGAATTGACTGGCGAACAGACAGATCAGCAGGACCGGCAAGCCGATCGAAAGATAGCGCCGGCCGTTGCGGAACAGCTCGCGCATGTCGCGATCGAGCGCTTCTGCACGATGGCCGAAATAGTTGGCGAGCGATCTCGACAGGTCGCGCTCCACGGCCTTCTGCGCCTCGGCTGCGGAAAGATGGATCACGAGACGCAATCCGACGTCGGGCTGGAGTTCGCGTGCCCAGCCGACGATGTACTCTTCCGCATCCCGATCGAGATCGCGCTCGTGGAACGGCGAGGGATCGAGCGAATTGAAGAGCTGCGCGACCTCCTTGATACGCACCTCGATCACACCGTCGCCCGCGACCGGCGTTGCGCGCGGTTGCAGCATCACGTCACCAATCCCGTCGACACGCGCGCCATCGCTCCTGCGCCGATCGCAAAAGTCGAGATGAGCGACATCCACCGTCCGATCTTCGGCCCGCCCGCCATCCAGCTCATGCCGGCCTTGACGAGCGTGTTGACGCCGAGCGCGATCAGGATCGCATCGGCTGCCGTCGCCGTCGTGATCGGCCCGCCGGCGAGCCGTGCCATCGACAGCGAGATCGCATCGACGTCGGCGACGCCCGATGCCGCCGCCAGGACGTAGGCGCCGGCTTTGCCCGCCATCGCGGTCGCGACTTGCGCGCCGAACGTGATCGCCGCGAGCAGCAGCCCGAACTTGAGGACCGTGCCTATGTCGAATGGATTGGAAACCGTCAGCCCGCCGCTGTTGTCCGTGTGCCCGCGTGGCCGCCGCATCAGCACGAACGCCGCCGCCGCGAGTACCGCGCCCGCCGCAAGCGCCGCAGCCCCGAGATCCACGAGCATCCTCGGGTTGACGATGCCGACGATAACCACAACGCGCGCCATCATCGTCGCACTCGCCGCCAGCATGCCCGCGACCAGCAAACGCTCCTGGCCGGGATTATCTCGGGAAAATCGCGCGAGCGACAAGGTGACGGCCGTCGACGATACGAGGCCGCCGGCGATACCCGTCAGCAGGATGCCGCGATCGTCGCCGGAGACCTTGATCGCGATGTAGCCCGCGAACGACATCGCCGCGATCAGGATCGTCATCAGCCACAGCGCATACGGATTGAGCGAGCCCCACGGATCGATCATCCGGTCCGGCAGCAGCGGCAGCATGATGAACGTCATCGCCAGCAGCACGAGCGCGGACCGCAACTCCTCCCACGTCAGCCGTTTGATCCAGCCATGCAGCATCGCCTTGGCGGCGAGAAGCCCGGCCGTGACAACGCCCGCTGCGGCGGCGGCCTGGGGCTCGCCACTCGTCGCCAACGCACCAAAGCCGAAGGTGAGCATCGCCGCGACCGCCGATGTTGCGCTGTAGGTGTTCTCGCGCGCCAGCTCGCGCAGCATGAACACCACGATGGCCGCGGAGAAAACGGTGAAAGCAAGCGCCAGCGCGAGCACGCCGCCGCTGTTGGGGTAGCGCGCGGCGATGACGCCCCACACGCCGCCGAGGAGACCCGCGAGCGCGAACGTCCTGAGGCCCGCCGCGCGTTCGCCATCGAGCTCGCTCCGGCTCTTCCAGCCGCGCTCGAGACCGATCAGCAGTCCCACTGCAAGCGCGACCGACATGCGCTCGAACAACTCGACGGTATCCATTTCGCTCATCTCCTCGCTGCCTCGACGACCTCTCGACTTCCGCCGCCGGCTACCCCGTCGCGTGCTCGTAGATGTCTTCCTCCTGCGCGTTGTGGATGCGGACGAGCGCCTCGATCGCCTCGATCACACGCTGCGCATCGCGGATCAGATAGCGGTCGACATCCGCCGCGACGAGGCCGTCGGAGATGCGTCCGAGCAGCCGCGCCTGATGCATGATCTCACGATGCGCGCGGCTCATCGCGCCCAGCCCGTGCCTGTCGGCGAGATATCGCGACAGCCCCGGATAGACGTCGGTCTCGTCGTTGCGCTCGTGCTCCACGATGTGCTCGTCGACGATGGCCGCGGCCTCGATGATGAGCTTCACGGCTGCCGCCGGCGTCGCGTCGTCGAGCGCGTCCGCGATGTTCCTGAGCTCGTCGAGATCGGCGTCGAGCTTCTCGTGATCGTGCATGAGCGCACGCGCTCGCGCCGCGGGCATCGACGCGCGACCGAAACGCCATTGGGGATTCAGCGCCCGCAAAGCGTTGAGGATCACGGCGACGTCGATGCCCTCCTGCACGAGCGCGCCTGCGACGGGCGACAGATATCCGAAGGCCGCCGCCGCCATCGCCACGCCGGACATCGCCATGCCCGCGACGATGCTCTGCACAGCGATGCCGCGGGCCCTGCGTGCAATCGAGACGGCGTCGGCGACACGATCGAGCCTGTCCACGAGGATGACGACGTCGGCTGCTTCAGAAGAGGCGCTGGCGCCGCGAGCGCCCATCGCGATGCCGACGTCGGCTGCTGCGAGCGCGGGCGCATCGTTGATGCCGTCACCGACCATGACTGTCGGTGCTAGCCGCTGCTCCACGACGACGGCATCGACCTTGTCGGCGGGCACTCGATCGGCGAGCACCGCGTCGAGATCGAGCGCGGACCCGATGGTCTCGGCGGCGTCGAGCCGGTCGCCGGTCACCATCACGATGCGTTTGACGCCCGCAGATCTCAGCGCCTGCACGGTGCGCGGCGTCTCGCGGCGCAACCCGTCGCCGAGCAGCAGAACTCCGATCGGCCTGCCGTCGACCGCCACGAAGACGCTCAGCGCCGAACGCCAGGCCGCGCGCCGCAATGCGCGCTGCGCCCAGTCCTCCGGCTTGCGATTGCCGCTGACGAGACCGTAGGAGCCGACCTTGATCGTGCGTCCGCCGATTACGCCCTCGAGGCCGGAGCCCATCGTCTCGCGCACACTTGCCGGCAATTCGAGCGGGAGGCTCCTGGCGCGCGCGGCGGCGACGATGGCGGCGGCGACGACATGATGCGAAGCCTGCTCGAGCGATGCGGCGAGCGACAGCACGTTCTCGCTGGATTCGCCCGGCGCCGTCTCGATGGCGACGAGGCGCGCGCCGCCGATCGTCAGCGTTCCCGTCTTGTCGAACATCACGGTATGCGTGCGCGCCAGGGCTTCCAGCGGCGCACCACCCTTGATGAGAACGCCGCGCCGCGCGGCCTGCGAGACCCCAGCGATGAACGCGACGGGAGCCGCCAGGATCAGCGGGCACGGCGTCGCGGCAACCAGCACGGCGAGCGCGCGAACCGGATCTCCCGAGAAGAGCCACGCGAGCGCCGCGACGGCGAGCGCCACCGGCAGGAGGATCAGCGCATAACGATCTGCGAGGCGGATGAACGGCGCCTTCTGCCCCTGCGCCGATGTCACCATACGCACGATCCCGGCGTAGGTGCTCTCGCCCGCCGTTGCCGTTGCCTCGATCTCGAACGTTTCGCCGGCGTTGATACTGCCGCTCAGCACAGCCTCGCCGACTCTGCGATCGATTGGTATCGGCTCGCCCGTAATGGCCGCTTCGTCGACGACGGCGTGCGCGCTCGTCACGACTCCGTCCACTGGAATGACCTCTCCCCCGCGCACGATCAGCCGATCGCCGCTCTTCACGTCGTCGACCGGCACGTCGTCGAGCGCGGCACCGGTCTTGCGATGCGCGATGCGCGGCGCGTGATCGACGAGCGCGTGGAGATCGCGCTCGGCTCGAGCGACGGCGTAGTCCTCGAGCACGTTGCCGCCCGCGTACATCACCGCCACGACGACGCCGGCGAGCGTTTCACCGAGCGCCAGCGCTGCACTCATCGACACCAGCGCGACGGCATCGACGCCGAGGCGCCCGGCCAGCAGATCGCGCACCATCGAGTAGAGCAGCGCGACCGCGACCGGCAGCGTGCCCGCCCCCCAGATCCACGTGGCGGCGGCCTGACGGCCGGTCAGGTAGGCGATGCTGCCGAGCGCGAGCCCGCCGAGCGCGATGGCGATCAGTCCACGCCGGGCCAGACGTTCTGAAACATCACGTTCGGGCAACTGCATTTCGTCGAGCGCTCCGATGCCGGCAGGGAGAGTTGGGCACCATCGGCATTGTCGGGACCGATGCGCTTGATCGCCATCAATTCACCCCCACGTCCACCGAGGCATCATTCGATGTACATGGTCGGCACCTGATGGTCAGGCCTGATCGCGCCCCGAGCACGGCCGGCTCCACGGTGCCGATTTCAGAGGGTACGTTGGCAGGCAGGTTTCTCATGCAGACGACGCTTCAGGTTTCTTTCGAGGGCCTCGACCATTCGGACGCGGTCGAGAGCCGGATCCGGGACGAGGCGAGGAAGCTCGAGCAGTTCAAGCACGACATAACGGCGATGCGGGTGGTCGTGTCCAGGCCCGAGCACCGGCATCAGAAGGGCGATGCCTATCACGTCCGCATCCACATCACGGTGCCGCGCGCACCCGATATCGCGATCAGCCGCGAGCCGGGCGAGCACGGCGCACACGACGATGTCTACGTGTCGATCCGCGATGCGTTCAAAGCTGCGCGCCGCCAGCTTCAGGATCTCGCGGTGAAGCGCTGATCTTGCGCGTCAGGCCTCGCAGGTGCGTTCAATGCCCACACTTTGCTTCCTCGAGCGAGCAGTCCGATCGACGATCGGATTGCACAGATCAGTGGGCTTACCGCGTGGGAACGATGGCACTGCATTGATGGAACGCAATGGCGACGGAGCTGGTTTGGCGTTGAATGCAGCTCCCGCGTATGATGTCCAACAGGTGCTGCCATGAGCATTCCTGCGTCGATCAGCCATTCGGTTCAGCAGACTCAGGAATGGCTCAAGGCCCTATGCGAGGCCGGCGGCTATTCGGGAGAGACCGAGGCACTCGCCGTGCTGCGCGCCGTGCTGCATCAA
>CAZNMY010000129.1:0-17246 GCA_964574325.1 uncultured Devosia sp.
CGAGACCGTGTGGCTCGGCGACAAGCGCTACACCGGCGATCGTCAGCTCGAGAACCCGCTCGGCGCCGTGCAGATGGGCCTCATCTACGTCAACCCGGAAGGCCCGAACGGCAATCCGGACCCCGTCGCGTCGGGTCGTGACATTCGCGAGACCTTCGCACGCATGGCGATGAACGACGAAGAGACCGTGGCTCTCGTCGCCGGGGGCCACACTTTCGGAAAGGCACACGGCGCAGCCGATGCCGGCAAATACGTCGGCCGCGAGCCTGAAGGCGCCGGCATCGACGAGCAGGGCTTCGGCTGGAAGAGCACCTACGGCAGCGGCAAGGGTGTCGACACGATATCGAGCGGCATCGAAGGCGCGTGGAAGCCGAACCCCACGAAGTGGGACAACGGCTACTTCGACATGATGTTCGGCTACGATTGGGAGTGCGTGAAGGGCCCCGGCGGCGCCAACCAGTGGACGCCGAAGAACTGCAAGCCGGAGCACATGATTCCGGATGCGCACGACCCGTCGAAGAAGCACCCGCCTATGATGACCACGGCGGACCTGGCACTACGCTTCGACAAGGCCTACGAGCCGATCTCGCGTCGCTTCCATCAGAACCCGGACCAGTTCGCCGACGCCTTCGCCCGCGCGTGGTTCAAGTTGCTCCACCGCGACATGGGCCCCAAGGTCCGCTATCTCGGACCCGAGGTGCCGAAGGAAGACCTGATCTGGCAGGACCCGGTCCCCGCCGTCGATCACAAGCTGGTCGACGATGGCGACGTCGCGGCGCTCAAGTCGAAGTTGCTTGCCTCCGGCCTGTCGATCTCGCAGCTCGTCAACACGGCCTGGGCGTCGGCATCGACCTTCCGCAACTCCGACAAGCGCGGCGGAGCCAACGGAGCCCGCATCCGTCTCGCACCGCAGAAGGACTGGGCCGCCAATCAGCCCGCCGAGCTTGCGAAGGTGCTGGCGAAACTGGAGACGATCCAGAAGGAGTTCAATGCGTCGGCGACCGGCGGCAAGAAGGTATCGCTTGCCGATCTGATCGTGCTCGGCGGCTGCGCAGCCGTCGAGTCCGCCGCCAAGAAGGCCGGGCACGACGTGAAGGTTCCCTTCGCGCCGGGACGCACGGACGCCTCGCAGGCACAGACGGACGCCGACTCGTTCGCGCCGCTGGAACCCGCAGCCGACGGTTTCCGGAACTTCGTCAAGCCCGACCTGACGGACCCCGCGGAGCAGATGCTGCTGGACAAGGCCCAGTTGCTGATGCTGACGGCGCCCGAGATGACCGCGCTGGTCGGTGGCATGCGCGTGCTGGGCGCCAATGTCGGCGGCTCCAAGCACGGCGTATTCACCAGGCAGGCGGAGACGCTCACCAACGACTTCTTCGTCAACCTGCTCGACATGAGCACGGAGTGGAAGCCGGCCGGTGCAGCGTTCGAGGGCCGCGACCGCAAGACCGGCGAGGTCAAGTGGACGGCCACCCGCGCCGATCTCGTCTTCGGCTCGAACTCACAGCTTCGTGCGCTGGCTGAGGTCTATGCCCAGTCCGACTCGAAGAAGAAGTTCGTTGCCGACTTCGTGGCGGCCTGGACCAAGGTGATGAACGCCGACCGCTTCGACATCGCCTGATCGGCGCTGACGACGGCTCATATTGCAGCGCAGAGCGCGCCCGCGTGCCATCGCATTCTTCCAGGGGGAAGGGGTGTATGGTGCGCGGGCGACAACAGTTCTGCGCTTTTGAAGCATTGACCCTTTCGCCCGAAACTGCGCCCACTCCATCGGTTTCTCAACGATCGGGGGAGGTCGAAACATGGCTGCCGAGACGGGTGCGAAGGCGCTTGCAGCAGAATTCATCGGAACATTCGTGCTCGTGACGGCGACCTGCGGCGCGGCGTTGTTCTCCGCACCGGCCGGAGCCGGCCTGCTCGCACCGGCTTTTGCGATCGGCTTGTCCGTCCTGATCATGGCCTACGCGGTCGGCCACATCTCGGGCGGCCATTTCAACCCGGCGGTCACCGCGGGTCTCATCGCGGCTGGACGCTTCGATAGCGGCAGCGCGATCGGCTACGTCATCGCCCAGGTGCTCGGCGGATTGGCGGCGGCGTTCGTCTTCCAGATCATCCTGAACGGAGCGCTGTCGGCGGGGCCGACGCAGGCGACGGCTTGGAATACCTTCGCCGCAGTCTCGAATACCTATGGCGGGCCGCGCGGGTTCACGCTTGCCGCCGTCTTCGTCATGGAGGTCGTGGTCACGGCAATTTTCCTGATCGTGATCGTCGGCTCCACGTCGCGTCGAGCCCCGGCTGGTTTTGCGCCGCTGGCAATCGGTGTCGCCCTGTTCGTCCTGCATCTGGTTTCGATTCCGGTCACCAACGCCTCGCTCAATCCCGCGCGCTCCACCGCGCCCGCGGTTCTGGCCGGCGGCCAGGCCATGAGCCAGCTCTGGGTGTTCTGGTTGGCGCCCATCATCGGCGGCGTCATCGGCGGCGCGATCGGCCGCTGGCTGGACGAGGACTGAACACGCCAAATCGCCCTGTCGCCTTCTTCGGCGTGACGAAGCGCTGACCTGGAGGCCGATATCCTCACACGAATTGAAAGACATGACCGGCGGCGGTTCTCTCCAGGGAACTGCCGCTTCTGCCTTTCCGGTGGGTAACTCGGGCATGGCATGGGGCCACAGCCGATGCCGCCTTGGCACGACTCAGCCGCCGCGCTAATCGGCAGGGAGGTTGCTGCAACTTCAACGAAAGGGGCCTCACATGCTCCGAATCGCTCTGTCTGTCCTTTTTGCCGGCTTTCTGCTGCTCATCGTTCTTGGCCGCTACAGCCCTGACACCGTTTCGGCATCTTCCGCGATGTGGAGCGTTGGGCTCGTCGGCCTGGCCGCTATCGTCTACTCGTCGCTGAATAGCTTCAGCGCGCTGCGTCACTCGATGGGCCAGCCGCCCAAGCTCGTCTACATGGGGTTGCTGTTCTCGTTTCTGCCGCTGCTGGTCGCCGCCTACTCGATAGCGGTCTGGCAGTACTCTCCCAGCAAGCTGACGACCTTCCAGATCATCGCCATGCTGTTCGGCGGTGTCGCGGCGATTATCGATCTCGTGCTGTTCTCCTGGTTGATTTTCGGCCAGTCGCGCAACGCTTTCCGCGAGAGCCGCCGGGCCGCCTGATCGGGCGTACGGCTGGTTCGAAAATGGCGCTGCGGCTCTGCCATGGGCCTCGAGTGTCTGATATAGGGGCTCGTGCCGCACCGACCCGCGGCCGAGCCCTTTCCGTTTTCTTTCGCGGCCGAACCCCATGAATCCCTTAGAGAATCCCCCCGAGATCCTCAGCACCGAAACCGCCGAGCAGATGCGCGCGATCGGCCGACAGGCCCGCGCCGCGCAGCGCGCTGTGGCGCTGGCCGGCCCGGAAACCAAGAACGAAGCGTTGCTGGCTGCTGCAACGGCGATCTACGACCACAGCGCATTGATCCTCGACGCCAGCGTCCGTGATGTCGAAGCCGCTCGCGCCGCCGGCATGACGCCCGCTTACATCGACCGACTGGCCCTCGACCGCAAGCGCATCAACGCGATCGGCCAGGGCCTGGAGGACATCGCTGCGTTGCCCGATCCTGTCGGGAGGATTACGGAATCCTGGACCCGGCCCAACGGGATGCGCATCGAACGCGTGCGTGTGCCCATCGGCGTCATCGGCATCATTTTCGAGAGCCGCCCGAATGTCACCGCTGACGCCGGCGCGCTGTGCTTGAAGTCTGGCAACGCAGCGATCCTGCGCGGCGGTTCCGACAGCTTCAACTCCAGCAGTCAGATCCACGCCTGCATCGCAAAGGGTCTCGCCGCGGCGGGCTTGCCCGAAGGCGCGGTTCAACTCGTCCCGACGCGAGACCGCGCTGCCGTCGGCATGATGCTGAAGGGCCTCGACGGCGCCATCGACGTGATCGTTCCTCGCGGTGGCAAAAGTCTCGTGGCGCGCGTCCAGGACGAGGCGCGCGTGCCCGTTTTCGCCCACCTCGAAGGTCTTTGCCACACCTACGTCGACCGCGATGCGAACCTCGATATGGCCCTCGCCATCGTCCTCAACGCCAAGCTTCGCCGCACCAGCGTATGCGGCGCGACGGAGACGCTGCTCGTCGATCGCAATGCGCCGGCGGAGTTCCTGCCCAGGCTCGTCGAGAGCTTGCTCGAGGCCGGCTGCGAAGTGCGCGGCGACGAACCGAGCCGGAAGGTCGATGCACGCGTGAAGGTCGCGACCGATGCCGACTGGACCACCGAGTACCTCGACGCGATCATCGCCGTGAAAGTCGTCGATGGCGTCGACGGCGCCATCGACCACATCGGCCGGTACGGCTCGCAGCACACCGATTGCATCGTCACGGCGAACACCAGGACGGCGGAGCGTTTCCTGACCCACGTCGACAGCGCGATCGTCCTGCACAACGCATCGACCCAGTTCGCGGATGGCGGCGAGTTCGGCTTCGGCGGCGAGATCGGTATTGCGACCGGCCGCCTCCACGCCCGCGGTCCAGTCGGCGTCGACCAGCTCACCACCTTCAAGTACGTCATTCGTGGCGCCGGCCAGACCCGCCCAGGGTGAAGCGGCCCGATTGCACCGCCCTCTCGGACACCCGGCGTCAGCCTCGCGCGCGCGCCATCCATGCAGCCGGGCTGCATTTCGCCTCGACACGGTGAGGGATATCTGTTTGATTTTCGAGCAGCGAATTGCGTGATGAATATGCTCAAAGAGGACATAAGCATCGGCGCTGCAGGGGAGCCGCCCGACGAATGCCCGGGAAGCACGTGCCTATCAGCTTCGGCTCCACCAAAGTGAAGCCCCCGCTGACCCGACCGGGTCAGCGCGTTGGTATTATGGGCGGTTCGTTCAATCCGCCGCACGACGGGCACGGTCTGATCTCGCGCACCGCGCTGAGGCGCCTCGGGCTCGATCAGCTCTGGTGGGTCGTCACGCCGGGTAACCCCCTGAAACTGAACAACGGATTGCCACCGGCCTCTGAGCGCATGGAACTCTGCCGCCGGCTCGCGGGGGACCGCCGGATGCGTGTCACCGCCTTCGAGGAAGACCTCCGCACACCCTACACGGCCGCGACGATGGCCTTTCTCACGCGCAGATATCCCGGCGTGCATTTCTTCTGGATCATGGGCGCCGACAACCTCGCCTCGTTCCACCGCTGGCAACTCTGGCGCGACATCGCCATGCGCGTACCGATCGCGGTCGTCGACCGGCCCGGCTGGCACTTGAAGGCGCTTGCATCGCCGGCCGCTCAGTGGATGCGGCGCTCGTTCGTCCCTGAAGTCTATGCGGCGACACTGGGCCGGAAGCACCGCAAGCCTGCCTGGACCTTCCTGACCGGCCCGCTGTCGAAGTCGTCCTCGACGGATATCCGCAATGCGCGCCCGAGCCGGTTGGCGGAGCCCGAACCCGTGGTCGACGCAGCCGCGCCTCGTCTGCGCGTAGCAGCGGGCCGCTGACCAGCTATCCTGCCAGTTCGCGCCCCCGGCGCGCGGCCGCATCTACCGCATCTGTCATGAGCGCCTCGAGGCCCTCCGGCCCCATCAGCACACCGAGCGCGGCAGCCGTGGTGCCGCCGGGCGACGTGACGTTTTGGCGCAAGGTCGCCGCCGGGAGATCGGACTGATTCAGCAACTCGCCCGACCCCGAGACGGTCGCCCGCGCCAACCGCATCGACAGCTCCGGATCGAGACCCGCTTTGACCCCGGCAGCCGCCAGCGCTTCGACCAGCAGGAAAACATACGCCGGCCCGGATCCCGAAACAGCCGTAACCGCATCGATCAGCTTTTCGTCCTCGACCCAACCGACCTCGCCCACCGCCGACAGCAGGGCTTCACACAGCGCCCGCGCGGCGGTCCCGGCCGCTGCATTGCCCGTGCAGACGGTGATGCCGCGTCCGATCGCGGCCGGCGTGTTCGGCATCGTGCGGATCACGGCGACGCCGGGCTTCAGGTGCTTCTCGAAGCTCGCGATGGTCCGCCCCGCGGCGATCGAGATCACCAGCGTATTCGGACCTGCGATGGCCGCCAGCGGTGCGAACACAGCGTCCATCACCTGCGGCTTCACGGCCATCAGAATGACGGCCGGTGGCGTCGCGAGCTTCGGCGCGCCGGCTTCGTGCCGGATGCCATGCTTTGCCAGCAGTTCCCTGATCTCTGGCGGCGGCGACGGATCGACAACGATTGCGCCAGCCGGATCGAGCCCGCGCGCGAGCCAGCCGCTGAGCATGGCGCCACCCATCTTGCCGGCGCCTACGAGCAGCAGCGGACCATCGAGTTCGATTTTCATGAGACATCCCCTTCGCGTTGAGGAGACAATCTACATCACCATCCCGGGCTTCGCAGCGCCCCGCAGCAGCTTGATCGGCGTACAATCTACCTCTTCCGACCGGCACAGCCGCTCGATGCCCCGACGGAACCCGCCGCCGACGCGACGCGCTGATCGATCAAGCCTGACCTTCGGTCTGGAACATCGTCGAAACGAGCGCCTCACGGCTTTCTTTGCCGGCCCAGACGACGAACTGGAACGCTTGATAGTAACGCTCGCACGCCTCGAGTGCCGCCTTGAGCAGCGCCTCGCACTGACGCGGCGTCACGACCGAGCCGTTCAGCATCAGCGAGTGCCGGAACATGATCAGGCCTTCCTGGGCCCACAGATCGAAATGCCCGAGCCAGAGTTGCTCGTTGATCTGCGCGATCAAGCGGTAGATCTCGTTGAGGCGCGCATCGGGAACCTTGAAGTCGAAAGCGCACGCCATGTGCAGCGACTCCAGATCCTCGCGCCAGTTGATCGACACGTGATAGTCGGTCCACGTCCCGGCGACGACCATCGTCAACTCGTCGTCGCTGCCACGGTCACACGCCCAATCGTGGTCGCTGGCCGTACGCTCCATCAGATCGATGGGATTGGTAATACGCTCGATTCCGAGTTCGGCAGTCGCCATTCGCGTTCCCCGGTTGCCGTCGAAGACCTTGCGTCGGCAGCGCGTGAAGATTTCACCGCCGGACCGACATCAAGCCCAAATCACTCGTCGATGCCGGGGACGAAAACAGATGCACCGATCCCCGGCAAGGACCACCGTCAGGTTGTCCAACACGAAAGTGACGGAGGCAGGGAAAACCGAAAGAAACTGAAAAACGCGCAGTATTACGGCCCCTCCTGTGGAAATCCCGGGTCGTCGTGTGGATAGGAGGGGTAAGTACGTTCGCGGTCGCAATTACGCCTTGCCCGCGAGCCGCGCTTCCATCTCGGCGAGGCGAGCCGCGAGGCGCTCGTTCTCCGCGCGTGCTTTCTCGGCCATTGCCTTCACGGCCTCGAACTCTTCGCGCCTGACGACGTCGACATCGGCGAGCATTTTCTCGACCTGGGTTTTCATCACGCCTTGCACTTCGCGGCGCACGCCCTGGGCCGCTCCTGCTGCATCTGTCATCAGCTTGGCGATGTCGTCGAGTATGCGGTTGTTGGTCTGGGTCATGACGATGTCTCGCGTGCGCTTGGGCCCGAATTTACTTGCTGATCTTTCTATGGGGCCGTCGGCGCGCCGGTTCAAGCCGCACATCGAGCCGCCCGCGCCGTCGAGGGCGAGACGCCGCACTTGCAGCGTCACGGTTAAGGTTTAGACAGGCGTGGACATCGGGCTTGCCGATGCCGGAGCATCTTCCGATCGCAGCGGATTGCTTTGGATCTGTCCCATTCCCCGGATGCGCACATGACCATGCTCGCCATGTCTTTCCCCGAGTTCAACCCCGTGGCCATCGAGATTGGGCCTCTCGTGGTCAAGTGGTACGGTCTCGCCTACATGGCGGGGCTCATTCTCGGCTGGCTCTATATTCGGCGACTGCTGTCCGAACCGACGTTGTGGCCGCGAGGTTCGGCTCCCTTCGAAGTCAATCGAACCGACGATCTCCTGTTGTTCATGACCGTCGGTGTGGTCCTCGGCGGAAGGCTCGGCTTCGTGTTGTTCTACGAGCCCGGTCACTATCTCGCCAATCCGATCGAGATTCCGATGGTCTGGAAGGGTGGCATGGCCTTCCACGGCGCTCTGCTGGGCTGCGGTCTGGCGATCTGGCTGTTCGCCCGCTTCTACAAAGTGTCGACGCTGAGCTCGATGGATCTGTGCGCTGCTGCCGTTCCTCTCGGACTGTTCTTCGGACGCGTGGCGAACTTCATCAATGGCGAGCTGTGGGGGCGCCCCACTGACGCGCCGTGGGGTATGGTGTTCCCGGAGGCGCGCATTTTCTACCCGGCTTTGGAACCGACGGCCCGCCATCCGAGCCAGCTCTACGAAGCGGCCCTGGAGGGGCTCGCGCTGTTCATCTTGCTCCGGTTCATGACGCATCATCGCGGAGCCCTGCAGACGCCGGGAATCACGACCGGTCTGTTCCTCATCGGCTATGGTCTGGCCCGCTCGTTCTGCGAAATATTCCGCTCACCTCATTTCGGTCACGCGCTCAATATCGGCCCGTTCACCGCGGGCATGTTCTATTCGTTCGTCATGATCCTGATGGGGCTCTGGTTCATCTCGTACAGTCGTCAGCTCGCGACACGCGCGACCTGACACGTTCAACGCCGGTCGCCGAACATGAGCTACGACACGGAAGCGCGCCGCGACACGCCCCTGGCGGCGAAGCTGAAGCAGCGAATTGCGCGCGACGGTCCGATCTCCCTCGAAGCCTACATGCACGCCTGCCTCTACGATTCCGAGCACGGCTACTATGTGAAGCGCCCGGCGATCGGCTCAGGCGGCGATTTCATCACCGCGCCTGAGATTTCGCAGGTTTTCGGCGAGCTGATCGGCCTCTGGTCGGCCGTCGTCTGGCAGCAGATGGGCTCGCCGTCACGCGTCCGGCTGGTCGAGCTGGGCCCCGGCCGCGGCACGCTGATGCGCGATGCGTTGAGGGCCGCTCGCGTGGTGCCGGCATTCCGCTCCGCCCTCGATGTCGAGATGATCGAGACCAACGAAGTCCTGATGGAGCTGCAGAAGCAGGCGCTGGGCGACGCTGGTGTTCCGATGGGATGGTCAAACGCTCTCGATCTGCGGCAGCAGGCTTCGACACCCGCGATCGTCATCGGCAACGAGTTTCTCGACACGATCCCTGTCTGCCAGCACATCGTCGCAGAAGACGGCTGGCGCGAGCGCCGGGTGGTGCTGGACGACGCCGGCCGGCTGGCGTTCGACGTTGGACCCGTTTGCCCCCCGCCGACGGGCGAGGGCGAAGCTCCGCTTGCGATGGGCACGATTTCCGAGTTCCGCCGCCCGCCTGAGATCATCGATGGCGTCGCAGATCTCGCCAGATCTACGTCCGTCGCGATGCTCCTGATCGACTACGGCCACTTGGCCCCTTCATTCGGCGATACGCTGCAAGCCGTGCGCGACCATCGCTCCGAGCATCCGCTGACTTCGCCGGGTGAGGCGGACCTGACGGCGCAAGTCGATTTCCACGCCATAGCCTCGCACGCGCGGTCCCTCGGTCTCGAGGTCGACGGTCCCGTGACGCAAGCCGAGTTTCTCGGCGGGCTCGGGATCGCTGAAAGAGCTTCGCGCCTGATGTCTGCGAACCCCACCCGGGCGGGCAGTCTCGAAATCGGTGTCGCTCGGCTGATGTCGCCCACCGGCATGGGCAGTCGCTTCAAGGCGTTAGGTTTGCGCTCGCTGGGCCTGCCGCCGTTACCCGCCCTGCCCTATCGGCGGTGATGGCTCGACCGCCAGACGCCGTATCGAGCAGCGAGGCCGCAAATGCGGCCCGGCGCCAGTGCGCCGCCCTGAGTAGAACCACGTCTACTGCGGCATCATCGATATGTGGTGGCTGGCTATCGCCCACTGACGTCGCGACTCGCGAATGATCGTCATCGAGAACCGCGCCCGCCTGTTCTGCATGGCGCCGTCCTTCAGCTTTTCCTTGAACTCCATCGTGCCGACCACCATCGAAATGCGCTTGCGCGGATTGGTCTGCATCTTGGAGATCGCGGCCGAGCGCTCGGCTACGTTTTGCCCCGAGCGCTCGTAGAATTGCTTGATCGCATCCAACCCAACGCTCGGCTCTTTCGACTGGGAGCCCCAGAGCTGCGCGTCGCGCGTGTAGACCCTGGCCATCGGCTCGCCGGTCTTGGACGCATAAGCCTCGGCCCAGGCCTTCAGCAGATTCTGCGGCGTATCGACGAGCTGCGCCTGGGCGGGAATGGTTACCAACAGCAATGCCCCGGCCGCCGCGAAGGCTGCCGTAAGGGTTCCCGAAATTCCGATCATGCGTTGTGTTCTCCCTGGCGTCCTGCAACTCTGTTCGGCGCACGCGGCAAATCTGCGGCGGAACGGGACGGCACTTCTTGATGCGCATACTCACATAACAACGAAACTGAACACGACAATCCAGTGGCGACATCTCCACCCGGCCGAAGGCAAGTTGCCGCACTGCACACAAAGTGAGGCTGGAAGCGGAATGGAACCCAGCATTTTCAACAGCTTGGAGCGCTTCGTCGGCAGTCTCGCAGGCAGCATGGCTATAAGTATGGATTGACGAGACCGGTGAGGCGACTGCTTCGCATGCACAGCATGCATGCGCCTCTCGCATTCCGCAATACGTCCCGGCATGCTTCCATTCGGCACGAAGTCGACAGCCCACGAGAGGAAGGGAGCCGATGTTCTACGAGCCCGATAAGAACGACCACGGTCTGCCGCATGCGCCGTTCAAGTCCTGTGTCGTGCCCCGGCCGATCGCGTGGATCTCGACGATGAGTCGCGCCGGACGGGTGAACCTCGCCCCCTTCAGCCAGTGCAATATCCTGGGCTGGGACCCGCCCTACATCATGTTCTCGGCCAACACCCACTTCGATGGCCGTCGCAAGGACAGCGTGGCGAATGCGGAGGAAACCGGCGAGTTCGTCTTCAACATGGCCACGTGGGCCCTGCGAGATGCGGTGGTTCTGACCAGCCACATCATGGACTCCGGTATCGACGAAATGGCCGCCGCCAAGCTGACGCCGACCCCATCGCGTCTGGTCAAGCCGCCGCGCGTGAAGGAAAGCCCGATCGCCTTTGAATGCCGTTACTTCCAGACCATGGTGGTGCCGTGCGACACGCCCCATACGTTCAACTCGCTGGTCGTCGGCCGCGTCGTCGGCGTCCACATCGACGACGAGGTGATCGACAAGTCCGGTAAGCTCGACATGCTCGAGGTGCGCCCGCTCGCCCGCATGGGCTACCTCGACTACACGAGCGTCACCGACATTTTCGAGCTTCGTCCCGAAGGCATCCCGGAACGCATGGTCATCGGCATGAGCGGTGGTAAACCAGGAAGCAAGAAAGAGTAGGGAGCAGGGAGTAGGCGGTGCCCGGGCACCCCAATTTCACTCACCACTCACCACTTACGGCTCACTCCACCTCCAGCACCATCTCCACTTCGACCGAGATCTGCCCCGGCAGCGTCACCATGCCGACGGCCGAGCGTGCGCCGCGTCCGGCCTCGCCGAATACCTCGACGAACAGATCCGAGAACCCGTTCATCACCTTCGGCGTCTCGTTGAACGTCGGCACCGAATTGACCATCCCGAGCACCTTGACGACACGCTTGACCTTGTCGAGCGATCCCAGAACCTCGCGGATGTTGACCAGCATGTTGAGCCCGACCTGACGCGCCGCGGCATAGCCCTGCTCGACCGTCAGCGCCTCGCCGAGCTTGCCGGTGATCGCACTGCCGTCGTTCAGCCGCGGTCCGCACCCCGACATGAACAGCAGGTTTCCGCTTCTGACCCCAGTCACATAGTTCCCCACCGGTTTGATCCCCGGCGGCAGATCCAACTTGAGTTCCTTCACCCGCGCTTCCGCACCCATGGCAGTCTCCTCGAGATGGCTTCATGTCCCACACTATCAGGCGGCGGCGATCAGCTTGGCCATGGTGGCTTCGTCGACCTCGAAGTTCGAGAAGACGGCCTGCACGTCGTCGTCGTCCTCGAGCACGGCGATCAGCTTCATGATGGACGCGGCGGCATCCTCACCGACCTGCGTCGAGAGGTTCGGCTTCCACACGGTCTTGACGCTTTCGGGCGCGCCGAGCTTGGCTTCCAGGCCCTGCGCCACCGAGCCGAGGTTCTCGAACGCGCAGGTGACGAGGTGGCCGTTGTCGTCCGAGACGACATCGTCGGCGCCGGCATCGATCGCGGCTTCCAGAACGGCGTCGGCGCTGCCCGCGGCAGGCTTGAACACGATCTCGCCGATCCGCGCGAACATATGCGATACCGACCCCGTCGAGCCGAGATTGCCGCCGACCTTCGTGAACGCGGCCCGGATCGCGCCGCCGGTGCGGTTGCGGTTGTCGGTCAGCGCCTCGACGATGATCGCGACGCCGCCCGGGCCATAGCCCTCGTAACGAATGTTTTCATAGGTCTCGGTGTCGGCGCCCGCCGCCTTCTTGATGGCGCGCTCGATATTGTCCTTGGGCATGCTCTCGGCTCGGGCCTCCCGGATCGCGAGGCGCAGACGCGGGTTCATGTCGGGATCGGGCAGGCCGTTGCGGGCCGCCACCGTGATCTCGCGCCCGAGCTTGGCGAACAGCTTGGCCTTGGCCGCGTCCTGGCGGCCCTTGCGGTGCATGATGTTCTTGTATTGGGAATGTCCGGCCATGGCGGTTCCGTATGGTGCAGAGGCGTTGGCGCCGTTTCTAGGCCGGAGTCGTCACGAAATCCATACGCGACCAGCCCCACTCGCATGACAGTTCAATTCTCCCGTCATCCCGTGCGAAGCGAGCCTCGGCGAGCGAGACACGGGACCCAGCGGTAATAGCGTGCGAAGCACACGAAATTTTTGGGCCGTCATTCTGTGCCTTCGGCACTCCTTTCGTTTGGTTCCGGCTCGCGTTCGCGGCAGAAGCGCCGCTCACTTGGCCGGGATGACGTGCTGAATTGAATGGCGCTGGCCCCGATCGTGGCAGCGTCCTGCTTTACAGCTCACCGCCCTTGGCATATGGCATACCAGAGCGGTGCCGCATGAGCAGAGGGCCAGGTGTATGTTGACGCGCGAGCAAGCCGAGCGTTTCACGATCAGGGAGATGGTCGAGAACTGGGCCGTATGGCGTGACGCCTGCCTGTGGGACCGCTTCGAGGGGGTCTGGCACCCCGAAGGCAAGATGTGGGCGACCTGGTTCCAGGGCAGCTACAAGGATTTCATCAAGGTCAGCGTCGAAGGCTTCGCCAAGGGCGTCCGCATCCTCCACTTCCTCGGCGGGTCGTCGATCGACCTCGCGCTCGAGAACAAGCCGTATCCGCGCGCCATCGCACAGACCAAGATGACGATCAGCCAGCGGGCGATGGTTGAAGAGGTCGAGGTCGACGTGGTGTGCACCGGCCGCTTCTACGACTTCATCGAGAAGCGCGACGGCGAGTGGCGGATCGTGCTGCGCCGCCTCGTCTACGAGAAGGACCGGCTCGACCCGGTCGATCCCAGCGCAAAGCTGCAGCTCGATCCCGCGCTGCTGGCGGAATTCCCGATCGGCTATCGCCACCTCGCCTATCTGCAGACGCGGATCGGCTACAAGGTGAAGAAGGACATGGCTGGTCTCGTCGGCCCCGACCTCGACAAGCTCTACGCGCTCGGCAAAGGCTGGCTCGAAGGCAAGCCCTGCCTTTGAGCCGCCGCCGGGAATTCATCATCAGCTCGATCACCGGACATCGGCTCAGCAGGACAAGCGGCAAATGTTCGGCTTGCTCAAAAGACTGTTCGGCAGACCTGCCGTCACTCACATCGACAATTCAACCAACATCGATCTGCGGGAAGGAACGACCATCATGACCGTGAAGTCGGATATCGAAATCGCACGCGAAGCCAAGATGAAGCCGATCTCCGAGATCGGCGCGAAGATCGGCATTCCCGCCGATGCGCTGCTGCAGTACGGCCCGACCAAGGCCAAGATCTCGTTCGAGTATATCCAGGCCCAGCAGTCCAAGAAGGACGGCAAGCTGATCCTCGTCACCGCGATCAATCCGACGCCCGCCGGCGAAGGCAAGACGACCACCACGGTCGGTCTCGGCGACGGCCTGAACCGGATCGGCAAGAAGGCGATGAGCTGCCTGCGCGAGCCCTCGCTCGGGCCGTGCTTCGGCGTGAAGGGCGGTGCGGCGGGCGGCGGCTATAGCCAGGTCGTGCCGATGGAGGACATCAACCTCCACTTCACCGGCGACTTCCACGCCATCACATCCGCGCACAACCTGCTGTCTGCGCTGATCGACAATCACATCTACTGGGGCAACAGCCTCGGCATCGACGAGCGCCGCATCGCCTGGCGCCGCGTGATGGATATGAACGACCGCGCGCTGCGCTCGATCGTCAACTCGCTCGGCGGCGTCGCCAACGGCTTCCCGCGCGAGGACGGCTTCGACATCACGGTCGCATCCGAGATCATGGCGATCTTCTGCCTCGCGTCGGACCTGCAGGATCTAGAGAAGCGCATCGGCAACATCGTCATCGGCTACACACGTGACCGCAAGCCGATCACGGCGAAGCAGCTCAAGGGCGACGGCGCGATGACCGTGCTGCTCAAGGACGCGCTGATGCCGAACCTCGTGCAGACGCTCGAGAACAACCCCGTGTTCATCCACGGCGGTCCGTTCGCGAACATCGCGCACGGCTGCAACTCGGTGCTCGCGACCAAGACCGCGCTGAAGCTCGTCGACTACGTGGTGACGGAGGCCGGCTTCGGCGCCGATCTCGGAGCCGAGAAGTTCTTCGACATCAAGTGCCGCAAGGCCGGGCTGAAACCCGCTGCAGCCGTGATCGTGGCGACCATCCGCGCGCTGAAAATGCACGGCGGCGTGGCCAAGGACGACCTCAAGGGCGAGAACACCGCCGCCGTCGCCAAGGGCTGCGACAACCTCAAGCGGCACATTCAGAACGTGAAGAAGTTCGGCGTGCCGCCGATCGTCGCCATCAACAAGTTCATCACCGACACCGACGCCGAGATCGCCGAGGTGATGAAGGCCGCGGAGAGCATGGGCGTGAAGGCGTTCCTGTGCGAGCACTGGGGCAAGGGCGGCGCCGGTATCGAGACGCTCGCGCGGCATGTCGTCGAAGTCGCCGACAGCGGCCAGTCGAACTTCTCGCCGCTCTACCCCGACGCGATGCCGCTGTGGGACAAGGTCAAGACGATCGCGACCGAGATCTACGGCGCGTCCGACATCGTCGCCGATACGAGCGTCCGCAACCAGTTCAAGGATCTGCAGGCGAACTATGGCCACCTGCCGGTGTGCATGGCGAAGACGCAGTATTCGTTCTCGACCGATCCGAACCTTCGTGGCGCGCCGTCGGGCCATGTGGTTCCGGTGCGCGAGCTGCGCCTGTCGGCCGGCGCCGAGTTCATCGTGGTCATCACCGGCGACATCATGACGATGCCGGGCCTGCCCCGCGTGCCGAGCGCGGACACGATCCGCCTCAACGACAAGGGCCAGATCGAAGGGCTGTTCTGAGCCGACGTAGGCTGGGTCAATCCCGGACGCGCGGAGCGCGAGCCGGGAGCGACCCGACACTTTTTCGGCATGCCGTGGATGTTGGGTCGCGCTGCGCTTGACCCAACCTACGGCTGATTGCGTTGATCAGAAGCCAAATTACGACGCGTTCGGCGTGGTGTCAGACCCGGAGCGTCTGACACCTTCGCGAGCGTCGGCGCGATCACGACGCGCCCCGGAGAACAAATCGCCGAGGCGCTTGCCGAAGCCGGTGACCGTCTCGCACATCCCTTCGACGGCCTGGAGATTGCGTTCGCCGCGGCGCAGGCGGCGATCGAGGGCGGCCATCGTGCGGGCCATGCCGGCGTCGTCGTCGTCGAGCCAGGTGCGGAACACGGACGCATAGACCGAGGCGAGGCCGAGCGTGCGGACCGCGCCGCGCGAGCCCGAGGACTCGATGCCTGCCGCAGACAGCATCCATTGCTGGGACGACAGCGCGCTGCCGATCATGCCGAGATCTGGATCGGCGTCCTTCATGATCGCCCGTATCGCTGCCTTGTGTGGCGCGAGCAGATCGAAGCGCGCCATGATGACCTCGAACAGCGCATCGCGCGGGCCCTCGCCCGGTTGCGGCTTGCGGGCCTTGGCGAGAAGCGCGTCGTCGACCGCGCGCACGAAGCCTCTGATGATCGCCGGCTTGCCGTCGAAGTGGGCCCGCACATCGGCGAGCGTGAGGCCCGCCGCATCGGCGATGTCGATCAGGGACACGTCTTTCCACGGCCGCTCGGTGGCCAGCTTCATGGCAGCCGCGATCAGCCGGCCCTTGGGTGTCGTCTCGTCGAACATGGAAGCTCGCTCCAGGTGTGGGGATCACATGAATAGTGTGGGACTCCGAACGGCCGGTTACTAGCCCCGGACTGGCCCCGGATCGGCGCAGCGCCGTCTCTGTCGCACCATGGCGTCGCGGTTGGCCTTGGGCTAATAGAGGGCCTGCAGCAATCCTTTCGATCAACGACGATCCATCAGGGAACACCGGACCATGGGTAAGAACATCACGCTCAGGGCAAGCGACGGCCATGAATTCACAGCGTATCGCGCGGATCCGGCCGGCACGCCGAAAGGCTCGATGATCGTGATCCAGGAGATCTTCGGGGTCAACGATCACATCCGCAGCGTGTGCGACCGGGTCGCCGCCAACGGCTACATCGCCGTGGCCCCCGCGCTTCAGGACCGCGCGCAGAAGGGCTTCGAGGTCGGCTATACGCCGGCGGACGTCGACAAAGGCCGTGAGATCCGCGGCAAGGTCAAGAACGAGGATTCGCTGAAGGACCTGCGCGCGACGTTCGATTATCTGAAGGCGCAGAACGCCGGCAAGATCGGCACCGTCGGCTATTGCTGGGGCGGCTCGCTCGCCTGGCTCGCGGCGACCGAGATCGACGGGCTGGCGGTGGCCATCTCCTACTACGGCGGCGAAGTCGCTGGTAACGCGGACAGGACGGCGAAGTGCCCCGTCATGTTCCACTTCGGCGCGAAGGATATGTCGATCCCGATGGACAAGGTCGAGGTCGTCAAGCAGAAGCTCGGCGCCACGCATCCCGTGTACGTCTACGAGGAAGCCGGCCACGGCTTCTCGTGCGATGCGCGCGGATCGTTCCACCCGGCCAGCCACGAACTGGCGTTGAAACGGACCCAGGAATTCGCCGCCAAGCATATGGGTTGATGCGAAGCGTTTCCTTGCACGTGAATTTGCTCGCTCGACATGGCGTCAGACCCATGAGCGCCCACATTGACGGATGGA
>CAZNMY010000130.1:0-17154 GCA_964574325.1 uncultured Devosia sp.
CGCCTGCGTTTCCCTTTCTTCGATCAACTTGTCAAAGAGCAGCAACGACGAATGATAGAGCCGCACCTTTCGGTGGGGCCGCTGTCGACCGTCGTCGTTTGGAAGTCAGCGTGACTTAGAGCCAGAAGCCGACGCAGTCAAGAAGGTTGTTGAAACTTTTATTTCAACAGGTGCCTGCGGTCCAGATGCCGGCACCACTTGTCTGGGAGGCGTGGGATAGTCGAACAACGAATCATCGTCAAGCACTGTTTTCATCGATCTCACACCGCTCGAGGCGGGAGGCGACACGGCGCACACCTTCCAGGACTCGACCGGCCCACCAGATCGGCGACGAACGAACTCGCAACGCCGCTCGCCGTCACTCCGGGGCGGCCGGACGTGCTCGTCCGGTGCGTGCGCGCCCACACGACATCGTCCTCGCTGACGTCGAGCGCTGATATCGAGACGTGTCGGAAGCCCGGAACAGCGCCGGAAGGCCATCCAGCCAGAGCGAAAGCCGCTGCGAAACCCACGGATTTTGGCAGAAGGATATGGCGGAGAGGGTGGGATTCGAACCCACGGTGCCCTTACGAACACGCCTGATTTCGAGTCAGGTACCTTCAGCCACTCGGCCACCTCTCCACGGCGCGCTCAGTGCCCGCTTTCATCCCTTCCGTCAAGCACCTGAAACATTTCTCGCGGGTGCGTTGGCGGCCGGCTCGATGCGGCCGGCCGACATCCTCCATTTCCCGAATTCGGCGCCTTCGTCTATCGCCGCCCCGCTGGCCTCGCTACATTGTGCGCCAGCATGGGCCGATGACGTCGCTCATGGCGCAAAAGCTCGTAACGGAGACCCGATATGCCCCCACTCGATACCCCGCCGCTCACAGGCAAACCGAACGAGCTGGAATCCTATTGGTTGCCCTTCACCGCCAACCGCTCTTTCAAGCAGCGCCCACGCCTCATCTCCGGCGCCAAGGACATGCATTTCGTGACACCGGACGGCCGCAAGGTGCTCGATGCCACCTCCGGCCTCTATTGCGTCAACGCCGGCCACTGCCGCGAACCGATCGTCAAGGCGATCCAGGAGGCCGCCGGCCGTCTCGACTATTCACCGGCCTTCCAGTTCGCGACACCGCAGGTATTCGAACTGTCGAACCAGCTCGCGCTGATGGCGCCCGGTGATCTCGACTACGTCCTGTTCGCCAATTCGGGCAGCGAAGCCGTCGATACGGCGATGAAGGTCGCGCTGAGCTATCACAAGATCAACGGACAGGGCGCACGAACCCGCTTCATCGGCCGCGAGCGCGGTTATCACGGCGTCTGCTTCGGCGGCATCTCGGTCGGCGGCATGGTCAACAACCGCAAAGCCTTCGGCAACATGCTGATGGGCGTCGACCACCTCCAGACGACCTACAACCGCGCCCGGCAGGCGTACTCCGTCGGCGAGCCCGAGTGGGGCGCCGAGACCGCAGAAGAGCTCCTGCGCCTCATCGGCCTCCATGACGCGTCCACCATCGCCGCCGTCATCGTCGAGCCGATACAGGGCTCGACGGGCTGCATTCCCCCGCCCAAGGGCTACCTGAAGCGCCTGCGAGAGATCACCGAGCTGCACGGCATCCTGCTGATCTTCGACGAGGTCATCACGGGCTTCGGCCGCATCGGCGGCGCGTTCTCCGCCGAGCGCTTCGGCATCGTCCCCGACATGATCACCTTCGCGAAGGGCGTCACCAACGGCTCGGTCCCGATGTCCGGCATCATGGTCCGCAAGGGGATCTACGAGGCGCACATGACCGGCCCCGACTATGCCGTCGAACTCTTCCACGGCTTCACATATTCGGGGCATCCGCTTGCGGTTGCCGCTGGCCTCGCCACCCTGCGGGTCTACAAGGACGAAGGCCTGTTCGAGCGCGCCCAGACCCTCGAGAAGCCGTTCGCCGAGGCGATGATGAGCCTGAAGGGCTTGCCGCATGTCGCCGATATCAGACCGATCGGCATGATGTGCGGCATCGATCTCGACAGCGCGCCCGGCAAGGTCGGTGCACGCGGCTACGACGTGCTGGAGCGCGCGTTCTTCGACCACGACCTCTACGTCCGCCTGGCCACCGACACGATCGTGACCGCGCCTCCCTTGATCGTGACCGAAAGCGAAATCGGGCAGATCAGAGACAAGATCGCAGCGCTTTTGAAGTCGCTGCCCTAGGCAGAGTGCCGCCGCCGCGGATCGCGCACGGCGTTCGCACTTCCGACACGCAAATCGGGCGGAACCATCGCTGGTCCCGCCCGATTTTTCGTATCTTCTATTCTCGTCTCACACCGACGGGATCAAGCCCTTGAGAACCGGGAACCACGTCCCCAACAGTGACGGCGGCCACGGGATCGTCAGCATCTGGTCGAACATCACGTAGATGAACAAGGTGAGGAGAACCGCCTGCGGGATGATCAGGCGCCAGGGCTCCTTGCCTTCGAACCGCATGAACAACACGACGAACAGCGGCACCGTCGGGATCAGGCCGATCGTCGCCATCGACGCCATGAAGCCGACCAGCCAGCCATAGAACATCGCCGCGCGCCACAGGACGAGGTTCGTCGGAACGTGAGCCGTATCGGACTCGAGGTCCATGTGCACCGACTCGTTTTCGAGCTTGCCGGACTCACGTTCGGCATCCTCGATTCGACGAGCGAAAATGTTGTGCAGGAGCGAGAAGGCCGAGAAGAAGATCGCCATCGAGCCGACGATCGTGGGAACGATCCGCGCCTTGAAATTCCACGCGGAGGCCTCCCAGAGCATGTAGCCCATCAGCAGGATCATGAACACGGCGAACAGATCCGAAGGGTGGAACTTTGGCGCGCCGTAGAGCCGAAGACCCTTCGACCGGATCGTCTCGTAGACCGGCTTCAGGAGCGAAGCGATCGCCGCCGCGAAGATGATGAGCACCGCCCAGCGGACGCTCGACCACGACGTCGGTATCAACCACTCCATCCCATAGCGCTCGATCGAGATGAACAGATAGCGCTCGAGAATGTCGCCCAGCACGAACCCCAGGATGAACGGCGGACGCGGCCACTTGAGCTGCTTCATCGTCCAGCCGAGAAGGCCGAATGCCAGAAGCGAATACAGATCGCCCCAGTTGCGCGAGCCCTCGAAGGCGCCGATGTAGATGATCGCCAGCACCGACGGCAGGATCAGCGAGTAGCGCAGCGTCGCCAGCTTGGCGAACTGGCTGGAGAACAGATAGCACAAGCCCGCGCCGAGGATGTTGGCGAGCGCCACCGACCAGACCATCGAGTAGGTGAACTTGAGGTTCTTGGTCAGCATGTCCGGACCGGGCACGAGCCCGTGGATCAGGAACGCGCCGAGCAGGATCGCCATGCCGGCGCTGCCCGGAATGCCGAATGCGACGGTCGGGACCAGCGCACCGCCTTCCTTGGCGTTGTTGGAGGCTTCCGAGGCGATGATGCCGCGCACGTCACCCTTGCCGAACGTTTCGCGCGCGCCCTTCTCGGTCTTGAGTGCGTGACCGTAGGCGAGCCAGTCGATGATCGAACCACCGATGCCGGGGACCGCACCGAAGAACGCGCCGATCCACGAGCAGCGAACGATCAGCCACCAGTGCTTGAAGCAGTCCTTGGCGCCCTGCCACATGCCCCCTTTGATCGAAACCTTGTTGTCACCGGAGATCGCGGTGCGCGCGATCATGAGGTCGGCGAGCTCGGGCAGCGCGAAGATCCCCAGCACCAACGGCAACAGCTTCATACCTTCCCACAGGTACAGGCTGTCCATCGTCCAGCGCAGTGTACCGGTCTGCGGGTCGGAGCCGATCATCGCCAGCATGATGCCGAGTCCGGCGGCGGATATGCCTTTCAGTGGCGATCGCCCCGATAGGACTGAGACCGTTGAAATGCCGAACACCGCCAGCGCGAGCATTTCCGGTGAGCCGAATGACAGCATCAACGGCCGCAGGATCGGAATCGATACGGCCATCAACGCGGCGCCGAATATGCCACCGAGCATCGAGGACATATAGCAGGCGCTGAGTGCGCGCCCCGCCTCTCCCCGCTTGGCCATCGGCAAACCGTCGAGCACCGTCGCCGCCGATCCGGCACCGCCGGGCACGCCGAACATGACAGCCGGAATAGGATCGCCGGTCGCCGTCGTCGAGGCGAGCCCGAGCAGGAAGGCGAACGCCGTGTAGGGGTCCATGCTGAAGGTGAACGGCAGCAGCATCGCCGTTCCGGCCAGGCCACCGATGCCCGGTAGAATGCCGAGCACCAGTCCCAGCACACAGCCGATGGAAAGGAACATCAGCCGGTAGGGGTCGAGGATGATGAGCAGCGCCTCACCACCGGCGGTGAGCATCAAGCTAACTGATTCCATGAAATGCAAGCCCCGATCTCAGACAAAGCCGTTCGTGTCTACGGATGCAGAACCCGGCCATGCCACTGCGGCCTCGTTCTCTCCAGTTCCAGTCGAAGGATCACATGCCGTGGCTGGGGCGAAACTGCGCGCGGAGTGCGCAGCTGTCGAAAGTTCCCGTTGTGCATGGTTTCGCATGAAGGAGCGCAAGGCGAAGACGCAAGAACCCCGCATCCGGTTTGGCCATCGCGTCGCTCCCTACCGTCGCTTCAAACCCCGAAGCCTCTCCCGCCTTGTCGCGATCGGCAGCAGCGGTTTTCTCAGAAGCCGATTGTTATTCTCCAATTCCCCGTCAACTTGGCAGACAACTGAAGCGCCGTTCAACTCAGCCGAAAGAGATAGCCCGACTGGGTACTTTTCCGCAGCCGGTGGATCACCGGGAAATCAGCGCCGTCTCTGGAGTACGGGGGGCTGACATCGTCTTCACGCAGGGAGCATTGCGCTGGTCGCACAATCGAGCGACAACTATCGCCGAAAGTCGATCTGGCAGCTGGTGCGGTACTGCCAACGGCGCGCCGACAACTACGACATTTCACGACAACGATATCGGGATCGAGGAAACGCCATGACCATGCATTTGGATCGCATCAAGGGTAAGCCGGACGACGAGATGGCGTGGGGCAGCGACGTCGCCGCCCAGATGCTGCGGCGCTTCAAGGTCCCGTTCATCAGTCTCAATCCCGGTGCGAGCTATCGCGGCTTCCACGACTCCATCGTCAACCACCTCGGCAACGAAGCGCCGGGCATGATCCTGTGCCTGCATGAGGACCATTCGGTCGCGATCGCCCACGGCTACGCGAAAGCGACCGGCGAGCCGATGGCCTGCGTCCTCCACTCGAACGTCGGTCTGCTTCACGGCGCCATGAGCATGTACAATGCCTGGCTCGACCGCGCACCGATGATGATCCTCGGCGCCACCGGCCCGCTCGATGCCCCCAAGCGCCGCCCCTGGATCGACTGGATTCACACCTCGCGCGACCAGGCGGGCCTCGTCCGCTCGTTCATCAAGTGGGACGACCAGCCCTCCTCGCCCCAGGCCCTCGTGGAATCGATGTGCCGCGCCAACATCATGACGCGCTCGGCCCCGACGGCGCCGGTCTATATCGTCCTCGATGCCGGCCTCCAGGAGATGAAGCTCGACAACGAGACGAAGCCGGTGATGCCGGACCTCTCCCGCTTCACCCCGCCGCCGGCTCCCGCCCCGAGCGCCCAGTCCGTCGCCGAAGCGATGGCGCTCGTGAAGGCTTCCAAAAAGCCGCTGATCCTGCTCGGTCGCAACGGCCGCAAGCAGTCGCAGTGGGACGCCCGCGTGAAGCTCGTCGAGCGGCTCGGCGCTGTCGTGATGACCGACCTCAAGAGCGGCTCCGGGTTCCCGTCCGATCATCCGGCCCAGGTCGTGCCGCCGTTCAACCAGCTCAACAAGCAGGCCCGTCAGGTCGTCTGCGAGGCCGACCTCATCATCTCGCTCGACTGGATCGATCTCGGCGGCGCCATCCGCCAGGGCAACGCCTTCGGCAAGGTCACGGCCAAGGTCATCCAGTGCTCGCTCGACAGCATGCTGCATTCCGGCGCGCATATGGACTACCAGGAACTGGCCGGCGTCGATGTCCGCATCAATGCCTGCCCTGAGGAGATGGTCGGCGCACTCAACACCGCGCTCGGCGATGGTGCGAAAAAGGCCCCCTGGCGCAAATCGTTCGAACAGAGCCACAAGAAGCATGAGCAGCTTCACCTCACCCACGTCGCCAGCGCGCTCAAAGACGCCCTCGGCAAGGACGCCGACAAGGCGAGCTTCACCGGCCTCGCCCGCGGCTGGCCCATCGAGCTGTTCCCGTTCAAGGACCCGCTCGCCTACATGGGCAAGGACGGCGGCGGCGGCATCGGCTCGGGCCCCGGCATATCGGTCGGCGCGGCACTCGCGCTGTCGCGAATGGGCCGGCTGCCCATCGGCATCCTCGGCGACGGCGACTTCGCGATGGGCTCGACGGCACTTTGGAGCGCAGCCCACCACAAGATCCCGCTGCTCGTCGTGCTCAACAACAACCGCTCCTACTTCAACGACGAATTGCACCAGGAAACCGTCGCCATGAAGCGCGGACGCGAGCCGTCGAACCGCTGGATCGGCCAGCGCATGGCCGATCCCGACGTCGACTTCGCCACCTTGGCGAAGAGCTACGGCTGCATCGGCATCGGCCCGGTCAAGACCGTGAAGGACATGGAAGCTGCTGTGAAGGAAGGCGTCGCCGCCCTCAAGGCCGGCAAGGTCTGCCTGATCGACGCCTGGATCGACCCCACCGAAGAACGCAGCGCGCAATCCTCCCTCGAAGTCCGCGTCACCGATTGATCGCCTCGTCGGGGTCAGACCCGTCCTGCGAATGCAGGCAAGCGTGTAGGGTCTGACCCCGATTGCCCCCGATTGACAGTGTTGGCGTAGGGCGGGCTGCGCGATGCTTCCCCTCCCATACCCCATCGAAAGCCACTCATGCCCTACGACAGCCTACGCACCTATCTCGACGCACTCGAACAGCAAGGGCTGTTCCGCTGGGTCGACAAGGAAGTCGACAACGACTGGGAGATCGCCACCGTCTCGCGAATGATCTTCCGCGCCATGCCCGAAGATCGCCGCTGCGGCGTCGGCTTCCGCAACATCAAGGGCTTTCCCGGCGGCCGCGTCGTTGCCGGCGTCATCGCGTCGTCGAAGCAGATGATCGCCTCCGCCATCGGCTGTGATGCGACCGCCGACAGCATCCACGAGAAGGTCATCGCCGGCCTCGAAAAGCCCATCGCGCCTGTGATCGTACCAACCGGCCCGTGCAAGGAGGTCAAGATCACCGGCGACGACGTCGACCTCGGCAAGCTTCCCATCTCGATCTGGACGCCGGGCAAGGACGCGGGCCCCTACCTCACGCCGCTATGGGTCACCAAGGACCCGGACACCGGCCGCCGCAACGTCGGCATCCGCCGTTGCCAGATCAAGGACAAGAACACCACCGGCATCCTGTTCGGCGCGCCCGATCGCGGCGGCGCGATCCATCACGCCAAGTGGAAAGCGCTCGGCAAGCCGATGCCGGCCGCCATTTTCATCGGTGCCGACCCCGTGCAGTACCTCGTCGCGCCGTCACGCTATGGCGAGGACGAGTTCGCGATTGCCGGCGGCATCCGCGGTCAGGCCGTCGAACTCGTAAAATGCGAGACCGTCGATCTCGAAGTCCCCGCCTCCGCCGAGATCATCATCGAAGGCGAGGTGCTGACCGACTACGAGGAACCGGAAGGCCCCTTCGGCGAATTCACCGGTCATATGGCCGGCGGCCGCGCTGGCCCGGTGTTCAAGGTGAAGTGCATCACGCACCGCAAGAACCCGATCGTGCTCGGCGTCATCAGTCAGTTCCCGCCGTCCGAATCGAGCATGCTCAAGGTCGCCTTGCTCGAGAGCAACATCCTCAAGCACCTCAAGACGACTCTCAACATTCCCGGCATCGCCGACGTGCACGCACTCGAAGCCGGCGGCTGCACCTCGATCTGCTGGGTGAGCCTCAAGAAGATGTACAACGGCCACGTCGACCAGACCGCCATGGCCATCTGGGGCTACATGGGCATGAGCTACTTCAAGTGGCTCGTCATCTGCGACGACGACATCGACATCCGCGACGGCTTCATGCGCGACTGGGTGATGGCGTGGCGCGTTCGCCCCGACAAGGACATGCGCATCATCGCCGACACGGCGATGGTCGAACTCGATCCATCGTCGCTGGAGCCTGACGTGTCGGCGCAGGACGCACGCGGCGCCAAGGCACTCATCGACGCCACGCAGAAGTGGGACTACCCGGGCATCTCGCTGCCCCCGCGCGACATGATGGACCGCGTCGCCAAGGAGTGGGAAGCCTATGGCCTCCCCCACCTCGACAAACTGAATGTGCCCGGCAGAACGTGAGATTCCCCCTCCCCGTCTTTCACGGGGAGAGGCCGTTGTTCGTCCCGTCCGATTTGATCGCCGCGAGCCCAGCGTTCATCGCTGCGATCACCTCGCTTCGCGTTCCCTTCAGCACCGCCGCCGCGAACGGGAGTTCGAGAAACTTCTCGCAAGGAAACGTTAGCCTTCCCGGATGAAGCTTCGCCGCGATAATGGCGCCGGCCTGATGATTGAGCGCCGCCGCATCCGCCTCGCCACTGACGAGCAGGCGCAAGCTCTCTTCGTAATCGTTCGTCACCACCAGCTTCACATCCGGTGCGGTCCTCGCGATGAAGGCTGCCAACGGCCCCGTACGCGGCGTCACGACGACCTTCCCCGCCAACGCTGCGAGCCCAACCGGCGTCACCTCGCCCGCGCGAACGAAGAGCGACCCGCCCGTCATCAACAGCGTTTCACTGAAATCGAACCGTTCCCGCCGTTCTGCCGTGACGGCGATCGGGATGGCGAGATCCGCAACGCCATCCACAAGTGCCGCCTCGACTTGCTCGAACGGCACAGCCACGAACGTCGCAACCCAGCCCGCTCGCTCGACCGCCGCTCGCACGTTGTCGACGACCAGTCCACGTGATCCGCCGCTTCCGAGGAACGCAAACGGCGGCAGCGCCTCGGGATGAGCGATGGTCAAATCCTGCGGCATGTCACCCTAAAGTCCCTCGACCCCTACTTCCTTCGCGAGCACGTTCAGCGCCTTCACCAGCTCCGCCGGCAGCGGCACGCCTTTCGCGCGGCGCTCCTGTGCGATGCTCCACGCGTTCTCGCCGGGCAGCTTCACTTCGCTGAAGCCGCCCATCGTCTTCGAGCCCTTCATCTGGCCGTAGATCTCGTCGACCTCGGCCTTGAACTCCGCCACGTCCGCGAACGCCGAGATGTCGAGCGCGCAGATGAACTGCCCGGTGTTCGTCGGCGTCACGTGATCCGTGGTGAAGTCCACGACGTCCTTGCCCATCGCAGCGCCGTTGAGCGTGCCCGCGAGCAGCCCCAGCATCAGGGCGAGCCCATAGCCCTTCGGCCCGCCGATCGGCACCAGGAAGCCTTCGCTCGAGCGATTGGGATCGGTCAGCGGATTGCCTTGCTTGTCGACCATCCAGCCGACCGGCATTTTCTCGCCGCGCTGCTGCGCCATCTTCACCTTGCCGTAGGCCGCCGTCGTCGTCGCCATGTCGAGCACGATCGGCGGACGCTTCGCGCCGGGAATGGCAATGGCGATCGGATTGGTCGACAGCAGCAGATCGATGCCGCCCCACGGCGGCACGTGGTTGCCATTGCCGACAGCCGCATAGAGCCCGATCATGTCGTGCGCCATCGGCATCTGCGCGTAGAGCGCCGCCGGCCCGGCATGATTGCTGGACCGTGCACCAACCCACGCGATGCCTGTTTCCCGCGCCTTGGCGATCGCGATCTCGGCGGCCCGCGCCATCACGAGATGGCCCATCGCGTTGTCGCCGTCGAGCAGCGCCTGCGCCTTTCGCTCCTTGATGATGCGGATGTTCGGACGAACATTGATGCCGCCCGAGCGGATGCGCTTCACGTACATCGGTAGCCTGAACACGCCGTGCCCATCCGAACCGCGCACGTCGGCTTCCGTCATCAAGCCGGCAACTTTGGCCGCATCGGCATCGGGCAAGCCGCAACCGCGCAGCACGCGGGCGATGAAGGCTTCGAGCGTTGCAGCCGTGAGCGTCTGTGGTGCGGCGGGTACGGTGTCGGGCATGGGGCATCCTCCTCAGCGAAGGTGGCCAAGCTGCTGGAAATGGGCGGCCTTGTCGAGCCGCCCGTCTGCGATGCCGCACCTCGAGGTTGTCGGTCCTGCTACTTCTTTGCCGGCGGCTTCATCAACGCGGAGGTCTGGTCGATGATCGACTTCGGGAATGCCAGGATCTGCTTGGTGATCTCGTCGATCCTCTCCCCGTCCATATGATCTATCAGTGTCTTGCGCTTCTCCATCTCGGCCAGGAACTCTTTGTCCTTCATCATCGCGTTGAACGCCTTGCGCAGGGCCGCGAGGCGCTCGTGCGGAACGCCGGGCGTGGTATTGATCGAGCGACCGATCTCGGTGGCGGCAGAAATGGCGGTCAGCACGGCCTTGTCGTCGGTGGTGATGCCGAGCTCGGGCAGGGCCGGCACGTTGGGCAGCAGCGCATGTCGCTTCAGGCCGCCCTGATAGAGGATCGGCGCCTTGCCTTCGGTGACCCACTCCGGGTTCTTCAGCATGATCACCGATAGGTTGATCGAGCCGACGAACTCGACCTCCTTGCGTTCGGCGGCGACGAATATGTCGTTCGAGCCCTTGAAGCCGGCGATGATCTTGAACTTCGCGCCACCGTGCTTGTTGAGCGCGGCCGGCAACAGATAGGCGGTCGAGGCGACGCCGGAAGCACCCGCCACGATCTCCTTCGTTCGCGCATCTTGGATTGTCTTGAACCAGGAGCCGGGCAGGCCGAGCCCGAGATCGACACTGCCCGTGAACCGGCCGATATAGGGCATGTTGCCAGCGTTGAAGTCGGCGTTCGCACCTGCCATCGCGGTGTCGAGCGCCAGCGTCTGCGCCAGGCTTCCGAACGTGGTGCCGTCCTTTGCTGCGACGTTGTTCAGGTAGCGTGCCGCCACGAGACTGCCCGCGCCCGGCATGTTCTGCACGATCACGGTCGGATTGCCCGGCATGAACTTGCCGAAGTGATTGGAGAAGATGCGCCCGTAGAGGTCGTAGCCGCCGCCGGCGTCGTAGCCGACGACCACGCGCAGTGTCTTGCCGCGATAGAAATCGGCAATTGGATCGGCCGTAGCAGGTCCTGCGATAGCCGCAGAGAGCAGGATGGCCGAGATCGCGCCGCGGGCTAGATTAGCGATCCAATTCATTCGTATTCCTCCCCATTGGCTTGCACGCACAGAGGTCGCTTTTCGGTGACGGGACCGGTCGAAGCCTTCGATGCGGCTGCAATACTAGACTACACTGCGATCGATATCACGCAACTATCGTGCTCATCGGGCCCCGCGCCTGGAAAGTATGGCTGCGAGATCGGCTCCCGAAGAAACGAGCCCGGCACACGAAGGTGCCGGGCTGTGCAGGATACGGAGGTGGAGGATAAGGCTCCGGTCCCGCAGGAGTGCGGCAAACGCTCAGTAATTGTAAGCGCGCTCGCCGTGCTCGGTGAGATCGAGACCCTCACGCTCGCGATCGGTTTCGGGACGCAGCCCGATCACGATGTCGACCAGCTTGAAGAGAATCGCCGAACCGATGCCCGACCACAGCAGCGTAAGGCCGACCGCCTTGAGCTGGGTGATGACCTGCAACACCATCACGTACTCGCCGGGCGCCGCTTCACCGGGCTTCAGCGTATAGTCGACGAGGCCGACGCCACCGAGGGCAGGCGCCACCAGGATGCCCGTCGCGATCGCACCGATGATGCCACCGACGCAATGGACGCCGAACACGTCGAGACTGTCGTCGTATCCGATCGCGTTCTTGATGCTGGTGCAGAACACGAAGCAGACGATGCCCGCCACGAGCCCGAGGCAGATCGAGCCCATCGGACCCGCGAAGCCGGAAGCCGGCGTCACGGCGACGAGACCGGCAACCGCACCGGACACGAGACCCAGCAGCGACGGCTTGCCCTTCGACATCCACTCCGCGAGCATCCACGCAGTGCCCGCAGCGGCGGTAGCGACGAACGTATTCATCATGGCCAGCGCGGCGGTACCGTTCGCCTCGAGATTGGAGCCGGCATTGAAGCCGAACCAGCCGACCCAGAGGAGAGCCGCACCGATCATCGTCATGGTCAGCGAGTGCGGAGCCATCGCTTCGCGACCGTAGCCGATCCGCTTCCCGATCATCAGCGCGCCGACGAGACCGGCGATGCCTGCGTTGATGTGCACAACGGTGCCGCCGGCAAAGTCCAGAGCGCCCCAGCGGTACATCAGACCTGCATCGGCCTGCACTTCAGCGAGTGCAGCTTCGGCAGCGGCCTTGGCGGGACCAGCCGCGGCAGCGACCTTCTTGGCGGCCTCTGCGAGCGCATCGGGACCGGCCCAGTACCAGACCATGTGTGCGATCGGCAGATAGACGATCGTGACCCACAGAACCACGAACAGCAGCAATGCGGAGAACTTCACGCGCTCGGCGAACGCACCGACGATCAGCGCAGGCGTGATGCACGCGAAGGTCATCTGGAATGCAATGTAGGCGTACTCCGGCACGACCACGCCGTTCGAGAACGTCGCCGCGACCGAGCTGGCATCGACGCCCTTGAGGAAAGCCTTCGACAAGCCCCCGATGTAGGCGTTGAGCGATCCGCCGCTGGTGAACGCGAGGCTGTATCCATAGATGACCCAGATGAGAGATACGACCGAAACGATCGCGAACACCTGCATCAGGACCGACAGCATGTTCTTGGAGCGGACCAGGCCGCCGTAGAACAGCGCGAGACCCGGGATCGTCATCAGCAGGACCAGAACGGTGCTGGTCATGAGGAACGCCGTGTCACCCTTGTTGGGCACCGGTGCGTCTGCAGCCATCGCCGACCCGCAGACGAGCGCGAGGCCCGCCGCGATGAGGGCCGGCATGACCCGGTTACTGACTTTCGACTGCATATTTGGAACTCTCCCCTGAGGTGAAGATGGAATGAATGGCGTGGATTGAAGCTGGCGGCAGCGCTTCCCCGAAGAGCCGCCGGTGCTCAGAGCGCTGTCTCGTCGGTCTCGCCGGTGCGGATGCGCACCGTGTGCTCGATGGTCGACACGAAGATCTTTCCGTCTCCGATCTGACCGGTCTTGGCAGCCTTCGAGATCGCCTCGATCGCCTTGTCGACCTGGCCCCCGGCCACGACGACCTCGATCTTGATCTTCGGCAGGAAGCTGACCGCGTATTCGGCGCCGCGATAGATCTCGGTGTGGCCCTTCTGACGGCCGTAACCCTTGACCTCGGTGACCGTCATGCCCTGGAGGCCGAGATCGGTGAGTGCCGAACGGACCTCCTCGAGCTTGAACGGCTTGATGATGGCAGTGACGAGCTTCATGGAGCACCCCCTTGCGTTGACCTGCCCGGCGAAAACCGGGCTGCCGGCTGAAAACCTTCCGGGACGTCGCCGAACGGTGGCGGAGCCCTTGAAAGGTTAAAGGGAGTCAAGACTTGTGCCAGCTCGGGGAGAAAATATTAAGATACTGAAATAAATGGGAAAAATAAGAATTTGCCCAAATTTCATCACGCGCGACCCAGCGCTTTGTGATCAATACTTAGCCTCGGCAGCCGATTTGCACATTATTTCACCACAAAATCTGTCTGCCGCTGCCGCATCAGCCCCTCCTGCGCGGTCGAGGCGACCAAAGTGCCGTCCTGACGGAACACTTTGCCTCTCGAGAAGCCACGCGCACCGCCCGCCGAAGGGCTGTCTTGAGCATAGAGCAGCCACTCGTCCGCCCGGAACGAACGGTGTATCCACATTGCGTGATCGAGGCTGGCGAGCTGAATGTCGGTGTCGAACATCAGCTTTCCATGCGGCACCAGCGCCGTATCGAGCAACGTGAAATCGGACGCGAAGGCCAGCACGCACTGATGGATCTGCGGATCGTCGGGCAGCTTCCCCGTCGTGCGCACCCAGACGTGCTGCGCCGGCTCACCCTTCGTCCGCGACCGGTAGCGATCGACCTCGACCACCCGCATCTCGATCGGCCGCTCGCGCGTCAGGTAACTCTTGAGGTTCTCCGGCATCCGGTCCAGCAGTGCCGCCCGCAGTTGCTCCTCGCTCGGAAGCTCTTCCGGCCCCGGCACGTCGGGCATCGGCGTCTGGTGATCGAACGACGCCTCTTCCTTGTGGAACGACGCACTCATCACGAAAATCGCCTGCCCGTGCTGAACGGCCTTCACCCGCCGCGTCGTGAAGCTGCCGCCGTCCCGCACCCGCTCGACCTCGTAGACGATCGGCGCCGCGGGATCTCCCGCCAGCAGGAAATAGGCATGCATCGAATGCATCGAACGCGGCACTTCTACGGTACGTTGGGCCGCAACCACGGACTGCGCCAGCACCTGCCCACCATAGACCCGCGTAAAACCGGTGGGCAGCGAATGGCCCCGGAACAGGTTGACCTCGAGTTGCTCCAGGTCGAGCAGCGACAGAAGCGCACCCAATGCCGTGGAAGGCGCTTTGGAGGCTTTATTCTTTGCGGCCGCCATGCTGGTGTTCCTTGCATCGATCCTGCATCGCGGCGACAGGACTTCAGTGGGAAACACGAGTCAAGCAGCTGCGGCTGGCAGCAGGCCTCGCAGGAGAAGGCCGGAGGTAAGAGAGACGATGCCCCGACGCCACGCCGACGTTTCCATATCCGGCGCGGGATTTGCCGGCTTGTCGCTGGCGATTTCGCTCGCGCGCAGCCTCGGGCCGGAACTTCGCATCATCGTCGTCGACCGCGAACCAGCCCACCCCCCCGGAGCCGGCCATGACGACCCTCGCGCAGTGGCGATTTCCGCCTCCTCGCGCCACCTGCTGGAGGCGATCGGCGTGTGGGACCGCCTCGCGGACCAGGCCCAGCCGGTAACGCGGATCGAGATCACCGACTCCGGCCTCGACGCCGGCATCCGCCCTGTCCTCCTGGCCTGGGACAACGACCTCGACGAAGCCCACGGCCCCTCGACCGCCGCCCACATCGCGCCCCTGCCCGCCCTCACTGCCGCCCTCGAACGCGCCGCGGCCGCCGAACCCGGCATCGAGATCGTGAGGCCCGCCTCGGCCCGCAGCTTCGCCGCAACCGACTTCGCAGCCACGATCACGCTCGAAAGCGGCGATGTCATATCGGCCCCCCTCGCTGTCGCCGCTGACGGCCGCAACTCGATCCTGCGGCAGGCATCCGGCATCAAGACGGTCGGCTGGCCCTACGAGCAGGTCGGCATCGCCACCACGGTCGAGCACGAGATCGACCACGGCGGCGTCGCGGTGCAGCACTTCCTGCCTGCCGGCCCGTTCGCGATCCTGCCACTGCCCGGCCGCAGATCCTGCGTCACCTGGACCGAAAGCGCCGCCGAAGGTCGCCGCATCATGGCGCTCGACGACGCCGCCTTCCTCGACGAACTCGACCTCCGTTTCGGCGGCAAGCTCGGCCGGTTGAAACTTGCAGGCCACCGCAAGGCATGGCCACTCTCCGTCCACCTCGCACGCGCCTACATCGCCGACCGCCTCGCCCTCGTCGGCGATGCAGCCCACGGCGTCCACCCGATCGCAGGCCAGGGCCTCAACCTCGCCTTCCGCGATGTCGCAGCCCTGACCGAGGTGATCGCCGACGCCGCACGCACCGGCCTCGACATCGGCTCCAGCGCCGTTCTCGAACGTTACGAGCGCTGGCGGCGGTTCGACTCGATGCTCGCCGCAGGCGCCTTCGATGCGATCAACGCGTTCTTCTCACAGGAGAACCGCCTGCTCCGCTCCGCCCGCGAAGTCGGCCTCCAACTCGTCGACCGCCTCCCCGCCCTCAAACGCACCCTCGTCACCGAAGCCGCCGGCCTCACCGGCGACCTCCCGAAGCTCCTGCGCGGCGAGCTGGCGTAGTCGGCCTCGACCAGGCGGAATGAATGGGGACACGACCCAGGGTCAGACCCTGCGGGTCTGACCCCATTCCAACCGCAACGCTATTGCGTCCGCCGCCCCGTGCTGCGGCGGGGTCAGACCCGCAGGGTCCCGGCATCCGATGCACCACTGGCTGGCGAAGAAATTGCCTGTCCCCATTGATCGTTCCGCGACCACCACGTCCGCTGTGCGATGAACACAACTCGCATCGACCGTCCGGTCGTCGGCGGAACGTGACCCTTAGGCGAAGTAGCAACAAGGCCTTGTCCAGCGCTTGACAGACCACCGACGATCCATTGCATTGTGAGCGAGAATTAGGCCCCGAAGGGGCCCGTCGACTGTAGCTACGGGTGGAGCGCAGCGGAACCCGTAGACCGAAGTGTCCCCTCGTTCCGGTATCGCCCCGAAGGGGCGAAGGAATTCCTATGCCGGGCACGTACTCGCAAGTTCTTCTCCATATCGTCACCTCGACGAAGGGCCGTACGCCCTGGATTTCGGTAGAAGTGGCAGAGCGTCTCTATCCCTACATCGGCGGCATTGTCAGAGCGGAAAAGGGCATTCTGTACGAGATCGGCGGTGTCGAAGATCATGTGCACCTGTACCTCCGATGGCGGCCCGACGGCTCGGTATCGGACCTGATGCGTAAGGTGAAGTCGGGATCGAGCAAATGGATGCACGAGACGTTTCCCGAACTTGCCGATTTCGCCTGGCAGGAGGGCTACAGCGTGTTTTCAGTCAGCAAGTCTCAGGAGGATGCGCTGAAACGGTACATTTGCGGGCAGGCCGAGCATCACAAGACCGAAGACTTCAAGTCCGAGCTGCTGCACATTCTCCGCGCTCACGGCGTCGAGTTCGATGACAAGTACGTCTTCGATTGATCGGTCGTTGCGCGATCAATTCCTCCGCCCCTCCGGGGCGGGCACGAACAAACACCGATATTTTCCACGGGTTTCGCTGCGCTTCACCCGTGGCTACAGTCTACGGCCCCTACGGGGCCGGAATGTCGGCCCTTGGCCCGAAGCACGAAGTCGCCCTTGGGCGGCTACGGATAGCCTAGCGGACTTGGCGATGGCCCGCCAATCGGATTGTCGCCCGGTCTCGCCCGCGTCGGCTCCCTCCGCAAACCCGCTCTCCCTCGACACTTTATCCCCGCCCCCATCCACCCCCGCATACTCCCCCTCATCTTTCCTCATCGAACGGGGCGTGGTCGACCGCACCGATACGCGAGGAAGGTGCGG
>CAZNMY010000131.1:0-17085 GCA_964574325.1 uncultured Devosia sp.
CTCTCGGCTCCGCCTCGGCCGGGGATGCAGGATAAGGAGGATGCGGGAAATTGTGTGTGTCCCCAATTTCAATTTCAATTGCGGGCGGCGATAGCCCCCGGTTGATCACATAGATACCAGCCTGAGGATGAACGCCATGTTCGATGAATTGGAGCGCGTGGCTTTGGCCCGGCCGATCCCGGAACAGGGGCTCGAAGCCGGTGACGTCGGCACCGTCGTGGCGGTTCACGAGGAGGGCCACGGCTATACTGTCGAGTTCGTGTCGCTGCAGGGTAACACGGTCGCGGTCATCACACAGCGCGCCGAGGCTTTTCGCGCCATCCGCCCCCGCGAGATCACGCACGCCCGCGAGGTGGCGTGAATCGGCGACCCTCACACTTTCCAACAACCAACCGAACTCGCGAAATCGTGTCTGTCACGTTATCGAGGAGCCCGCCATGTTCTGAGCGATCAACATGGAGACGGGAACATGGCGGGAATTCGATTTTCGATGGCGATACGGCTGGTTGCGGGTATCTCCGCCTGCATGTTCGCACTCTCGGCTTCAGCCGCCACCGCTGCGACGAAGCCCGTCAGCCACGCGCCCTTGACCGCGCTGCTGGCCGAGTTCGTCAAACCGAGCAAAGACGGTATCAACCGCGTTGACTTCACCGGCATGAAAGCGCGCGGGCACGAGCGCCTCCAGGCCTACCTCACGAAACTCGAGGCCGCCCGCCCTTCGGCGATGTCGCCAGCCGACCGCAAGGCGTTCTGGATCAACCTCTACAACGGCAAGACGCTGGATATCGTGCTGGCCCGCTATCCCGTCGGCTCGATCCGCGACATCGCCCTGCCCGGCCCCGACGGTAAGGCCGCCGACGGACCATGGAGCGCCAAGGTGATGACGGTCGAGCGCGCGCAGCTCAGCCTCGACGATATCGAGAAGAAGATCTTGGGGCCGGAATTCAAGGACGTGCGGGTCCACTACGCGCTGAACTGCCTGTCGATCGGTTGCCCGAACCTGCTGCGGGAAGCCTTCGTCGGCTCTCGCCTCGACCGCCAGCTCGACGGCGCGGCACGGGCCTTCGTCAACCATCCCCGCGGCATCTCGATCAAGCCCGACCGCGTCGAGGCTTCCAGCATCTACGAGTGGTACGTGGCGGAGTTCGGCGACTTCAGGGGCGTGATAGCGCATCTCCAACGCTATGCCCGCCCGGAGTTGCGGAAACAGTTGGCGACGGTGAAGAAAATCGATGCCTACGACTACGACTGGAAGCTCAGCGATGCCGGGAAGCCCTAATCCCGATCCACCCGCTGCAGGAAGAACAACCCGACGGCGATGCCGAGGCCCGCGGCCGCGATCAACGATGGATCGACCCCGAGGTTGAACACATAGCGTAATCCCAGAAACATCCCCGAGGCGGCCATCAGGCCGAGCATGCAGGCCCTGAAGATTTTCTGCTTGCGCTCCTCGTCTCCCGGCCCGGCCACGTCGGCTCCCTTCCACAATTTCGAGACTTCGACAGAGTATCGAGACTTTGCCGGCCGCCTTACCGACGACCGGAACACATCACTTCTTCTCGGCAGCCGCCGCGGCCGCTGCGACAGCCGCCGCCTCTTCCGCCTTCGCGATCCGCTCGTCGAACTTCGCCCGCCAGCCGCCGATGACCGAGCCGTCGTACAGCGCCGGTTCCTTCAGCGTCGTCGTCCCACCAGCCGGCGCCGACGCCGTGCGGCCGGTCTGCGAGCCGGGCTTGGGCGGCTGTCCCTTGGCGAAACCGTCGAGTACGCGCTCCATCAGCTCGGGCGTCAGGTCTTCGTAGGTATCCTTCGCGATCTGCACCATCGGCGCGTTGGCGCAGGTACCGGCGCACTCGACCTCTTCCCAGGAGAACGCGCCGTCGGCCGACAGGTGAAACGGCTGCTCGTGGATGCGCCGCTTGCACACGTCGCGGATCGCCTCCGCGCCCCGCAACATGCACGGCGTCGTGCCGCACACCTGAACATGCGCCTTGCTCCCGACCGGTGAGAGCTGGAACTGCGTATAGAACGTCGCGACCTCGTAGACGCGGATCTCGGCCATGCCGAGCATCTTGGCGACAAGCTTACATGCCGGTTCCGGCAGCCACCCGTTGCACTGCTCCTGCGCACGCATCAGCAGCGGGATCACGGCGGACGCCTGCCGGCCCGCTGGATACTTCGCGATGGTGGCGCGAGCCCACGCCTCGTTCTCCGCGTCGAACGCGAAGCTCGCCGGCTGCTCGGGATGAAAGCGTCGATTGGACAAGGGCCACCTGCCGGACTGCTAGTGAGACTGCTATAGGCTTCGAGCGAACAGCAATCCACTACGGCGACGGCGCGAACCGCGCAAGACGGGTAATGGGTAGACGATCGGGCTCTAGAGCCGCACGCCCCCCTACTCCCTACTCCCACCCTTCCTCACTGCTGCAGCGGCGCGAGCACCCACCCGATCACGATCAGAGCCGCTGCACCCGGCGCCAGAAACAGCGACCATTGCGACGCAACGCGCAGCACGCCCGTCCAGATCACGGCCAGGAACACACCGGCGAACAGGATCGACCAGCCGCCGATCTCGCCGCGATTGCGCAGCGCGAACACGAACCCGACGATCAGGCACGACAAGCCGAGAATCACCGGCAGTACCGGCTTGTTGACGTGCAATTCGCCCATCGGCCAGCCGTAATGCAGCGCGAACATCCGGTACGTGGCGAGACTGAGCCCCCACCCGAAAGCGCCCGCGGCAGCATAGAACAGTACGTCGAAGATCATGGCGGTCGGGCTCACAGGCGGAAGTGAAAGCTCCTTGATTGCTCGCAGTATAAACCGAATCGCATGGCGAAGGGAGGGCATAACCCGCAAACCCAGGCGCTCCCGACCATAAGGGTTAAGTGCCGGCCGCCGGGGCGTGCGATCTGCCCATCCCGAGCCGCAAGGGGCGGGCGGGCGAGTTTGTCGGTTGCATCGACAGGTCCCGAGAGGGCAGGATCGGTGAACCAGCGCGTTCCCTTTTTCGCCCACCACCCGATGAGCACCGCCATGCAGCGTCATCTCACCACGATCCTCGCCGGCCTTTCGGCTACCCTCCTCGCCACCAGCACCGCCGCGACGGCCGGCCCCCTGCACGACGTGCTCGACCGCGAGGCGAAGGCGATCGAACCCCGTATGATCGCGTGGCGCCGCGACATCCATCAGAACCCCGAGCTCGGCAACCGCGAATTCCGCACATCGGCCCTCGTCGCCGCCCACCTGAAGAAGCTCGGCTACGAGGTCCGCGAGAAAGTCGCCACGACCGGCGTCGTCGCCACCCTGAAAGGCGGCAAGCCCGGCCCGGTCATCGCCCTTCGTGCCGACATGGACGCCCTGCCCGTCGCAGAGGAGGTCGATCTGCCCTTCGCCTCGAAAGCCAAGACGATGTGGCGCGGCAAGGAAACCGGCGTGATGCACGCCTGCGGACACGACGCCCACGTCGCCATCCTGATGGCCGCCGCCGAAGTGTTCGCCAGGATGAAGGCCGACCTGCCCGGCACCGTGAAGCTGATTTTCCAGCCGGCAGAGGAAGGCTTGCCGATCGGCGAGAAGGGCGGCGCCAAGCAGATGCTCGCCGAGGGCGCGTTCGCCGATCCCAAGCCCGACGCGGTGCTCGGCCTGCACGTTTCGTCCGCCCTGCCGGCCGGCAGGATGGGCTATCGCGCCGGCCCCCGCAACGCCGGCGCCGACGTGTTCCGCATCACCGTGAAAGGCCGCCAGACCCATGGCGCCTCGCCGTGGCGCGGCGTCGACCCGATCGTGCTCGGCTCCCAGATCGTGCTGGGCCTGCAGACCATCGTCAGCCGTCAGGTCGACGTGACGACATCGCCGGCGGTTCTCACCGTCGGCATCTTCAACGGCGGCAATCGCTCCAACATCATCCCCGATTCCGTCGAGCTGGAAGGCACCTTGCGCAGCCAGGACATGAATATGCGCAACTTCATCGTGAAGCGCGTCACGGAGACGGCGGAAGGCATCGCCAAGGGCGGTGGCGGCGAGGCGATCGTGCTGTGGTCGGATGCCGATCACGTGATCCCGCTCGTCAACAACGTCGCCATGACGGCCAAGCTGGTGCCGGCGCTCCAGCGTGTCGCCGGCAAGGACAACGTGTCCGAAGTGCCCCGCGGCATGGCCTACGACGACTTCTCGTTCTTCGCCAAGGAAGTGCCGGGCTTCTTCTTCAACGTCGGCGTCGCCCCCAACCGGCCGCGCAACCAGGTATTCCCCAACCACTCACCCCGCTTCGAGGTCGACGAGGCCGGCCTCATCTTCGGTCTCCGCGCCATCACCCACGCGACGCTCGATCGCATGACGGACCAGACGGCGACGGCAAAATGAAAAATCCGCACATGCCGCATTTCGAAAGGAGCACCATGAAGCCTTCCCGGATCGGCCTCGCGCTTGCGGCAGCCGTTGCTTTCGCCTCCCCACCCGCCGCCGCGCAGACGAGCAGCGGCACCCTCAAAGTCATCTATGGCTTCGCTGCCGGAGACGCAGGCGACACGCTCGCCCGCATGATCGCGGAACGCCTCGGCTCGGCTTTCAAGGTGCCGGCCATCGTCGAGAACCGCGGCGGCGCGTCGGGCCGCCTCGCCACCAAGGCCGTGATCGGTGCGGAGCCCAACGGAATGACATTGCTGTTCTCGCCGATGGGGCCGGCAGCTCTTCATCCCGTCAGCCACCCGAACATGGACACCGACACGTTCCGCGATCTGGAGCCGGTGTCTCAAGCTGCGACGTTCGACATCGCACTCACCGTCGGCCCCGGCGTGCCGGCGAAGTCCGTCGCCGAGTTCGTCGCCTGGGTGAAGGCCAACCCTGATGCGGCGAACTACGGCACACCCGGCCAGGGCGGCCTGCCGCACTTCTTCGCCGTGATGTTCGCGACGAGCGCCGGCCTGCAGATCCGCAACGTGCCGTATCGCGGCGGCGCTGCCGTCATGAACGACATCGTCGCAGGGCAGCTCCCGTTCGCGTTCGGCACCACCGCGACCTATGTCGAGTTGCACAAGGCCGGCCGCGTGCGCGTGTTGGCGACCTCGAGCGTCGCACGCTCTCCCTTCCTCAGCGGAGTGCCGACCTTCATCGAATCCGGCTTCAATATCGAAGGCACCGGCTGGTATTCGGTCTATGCACCGCTCGCGACGCCGGCCGAGCGCATCGAGCGTTCCAGTCGCGTCATCCAGGACATGATGCGCGACCCTGCAACAAGGGCCAAAGTGGAAAGCCTCGGCCTCGTCCCATCGGGCACCACGCCTGCCGAGCTGCGCCGCCTGCAGGTGGCCGACCGCGATCGGTGGACGCCCGCAATCCGCGCGTCCGGATTCAATCCGAAAAACTAAAGAACCCTCCGACCGGTCGGCCTCAGAACAGCTTCGTCACCGTCAGCCGCACCGACGTCGGCTCCAGCGGATGGAAATGGATGTCGCCGACGCCGGCCCCTCCGATCTCGCTGCGCAACCGCGACTCGTAGAAATAGTCGATCTGGCTGGCCTTCTGATTGAGCAGGTTGAAGCCGTCGAGCCGCGCGATGAACGTGTCGGAGAACTTGTAGCCGAGCTGCGCCGAAAGCGGTGCCGTCGGCTTGGAGCGCACCGAGTTGTCCTCGATCAGCGGGCGAGGTCCGAAGTAGCGCCAGTTAACACCGCCGAACCAGCCGGCAAGTCCACCGGGCAGGTTGTCGAACTTGATGCCGACCTTTGCCACCCCCTCGACCGCGCCGGGAATACGCCGCCCCGGCGCTGCCGGGTCGTCCACCGTGAAGCGCGCCTGTGTCGTGGCGTACTCGGCGTCGATAGCGAGCCAGGGCAGGATCTTCCACAGAGCGGTGATCTCCCACCCGATGCGACGGCTGGATCGGCTCGCCTCGGTCGAGCCGGCATCGCCGACGAAGACGATCTCCGAGTCGTAGTCGAGCAGAAACGTCGAGCCCGTGATCTGCAGGCCGGGCAACGCTTCGCTGCGCACGCCGATCTCCGCGCCCTTGGAGCGAACCAGCAGCGGCGACTTCGGTACGGTCGTCGCGCCATCGGCCGGATCGACCACGGAAGTGGCCCCGCGCATATCGTTGCTGTGATGGCCGAACCCACCGCTCAGATAAAGCTCGGTGCGCGCCCACGGTCCGAACACGATGCCCGCTTTCGGGCTGGCGATGAAATCCGCGGCGCTGCCGGAATTCACGGAAAGATTGCTCGACACCTCGCCGCGGTGCCAGTCGCCGCGCAACCCGGCGATCGTTCGCAACCACGGCGTCCACCGCAGCGTGCTCTGGCCGTAGATGCCGGCCGTCGTCTCCGAGATCTTGTCCTCGCGCACGGTCGACAGTCGGTCGCGAGCCTGCGTCTTGAACAGGCCGTTGTGGATGTCGTCGTAGCGCACCTGCACGCCGACCTCGGTCTCGCTTTTCACGCTGCCGAGCGTGCCGTAGAAGATCCGTGCAGCGCGGCCGCCCAGCACCGTGCGGCGATCCATCTGGTGGAACTGATCGCCGTTGACCTCGTCGTCGAGGAAATAGGTGAAATTGGAAAAGAGGTTGAGACTGTTGCGGATCGCGTAGGCGCTGATGCGGGTCGCCTGGTCACCATCGCGTTTCGCCCAGCGGGCGGACAGGCTGTAACGGCCGGTCTCGCCGCCGTTGGTGTCATCGAGGTTTCCGAAGCGGCCGATGAGCCCCTGGTCCACCGCACGCTGCGGAATCTGATCGGTCGAATACCACTTGGCCGAATAGCCCATGCCGGTGACCGCCCACCCGTTGTCCCGCGTCCCGTCGGAATAGCGCACGACGCCGCTTGCCTTGCGCAGGTCGTCGGGTCGCGCCCACGGACCATCGTAGGTCTGCAACGCTGCCGCGACGAGCGTGTTTCCAGATCCGTTGGGCGCGGACATGGCGCCGAACGCGCGCCGATATCCGAAGCTGCCGACCTCGATCTGCCCGACGTTCTTCGCGAGCTTGTCGACGTAGTCGGTATGGATTGCGCCGGCCGACGCGAAGTTGCCCTCGTCGGCAAAGTAGGGCCCCTTGTGGAATGCAAGCCCTCGCGCCAACTCGGGGATCATGAAGTTGGCGTCGGCATAGCCCTGGCCATGCCCGTGGCTCGGCATGTTGACCGGCATGCCGTCGAAGAAGATCGCGATGTCCGTGCCGTGGTCGAGGTTGAAGCCGCGCAGGTAGTACTGGTTGGCTTTGCCTTCGCCGGAATGCTGCGTGATGACGAGGCCGGGCACCGCCTCCAGGATTTCGGCCGGACGATAGGGCGAGCGGGCCTCCAGCCGGTCCTGGCCGATGATGCCAGAGCTCGCGGAGTTGGCAAGGCCGACCAGCGGAATATCGCCGCGCAGGGCATCCGGGGAAGGCGGCCATGCTGAACTGACAGCAGCGGCCGGCGCGGACGAGGCGCCGCCGGTCCCGGCATCGGGCGCGGCATCGCTGCTCGCCGCCGAAACCGGAGCTGGAGCGGGACGCGCCGTTCCCGCGCTCTTCGCTGCGGGACGCGGCTTGGGCGCTGCAGGCTGGGACTTCGGCGGCGCTTGCACGACGACCGTCGGCAATGTCACCGCCGACTGGGCCAGTGCGACGCTCGCGCCTCCATCAAGGAGCACGCCCGAGCACGCCAATCCGCAGCCGACGACGATCTGATACTTGACGGTCTGGCCCCTGACGAAAAACGCCTGCAATGAAGATCCCCGCTCCACTCGGGCGAAAGTGCCGGCCCATGCCCACCTCGACGCCCCCGATGGAAACACTACCGGAGATTTCTCAATCATCATACCATTTTGAGTAATCATCACACCCGAGGTGCGCGTCCTGTTGCACTTCAACCACTCTGCCGCACCTTGAAGTGATCGTGAACATGCGCCCGGCCGGGACCGTGCTGGTGCGACACCCGCTCGACATCGACCGGTACGACGACCAGCTTGCCGTGACGAACCCCGCGTTCGGCCACGATGTGTGTCCCGACGTGACGGACGGCCTCGGTCGGACCACGCATCAGCGCGACCTCCAGGCAACTCCTGTGATCGAGATCGACGCTGGTGGTAGCAACCATGAGATCGTGATGATCGGCACGGACATCCGCAAGCCGCTTGGCGAGTTCCCGCACGTCGCGCTCATAGACATAGACCAGCGCCGCAACGCACGATGCGCCGCCTGCGTCCTTGTCTTCATGGCTTCTCTCGAGGCCTGCCCTCACGATATCGCGCACGGCTTCCGACCGGCTCTGATAGCCGCGGCGCGTCATGAACTGGTCGATTTCGGTGACGAGATCGTCGTCGAGCGTGAGCGTGACGCGTTGCATGAGAGGTCTCGACTGCTGACGGTGTTGCCGGGCCGGCCATTCGTTCGAGATCGAAGCGGATCGAACGAATTGGGCCGAGCATACGCCAATATGCGCAAGATCGGGAGCGTGACTATGACCGCTCGGCCTGCGCCGCGATCCAGTCGATGAGGTCGAGCTGGACGGGCTGCTCGGATCTCACCAAGCGCAATCGCTTCACCGGGGCCATCGCACATGCTTGCTGTGCAGCCTTTGTCCCGCCACGCGCTCTCTTGCCCGACGGCAGCTTGCCGGCGATGGCATGCGCCCCCCAAAGCTCACCCAGCGCCGACGCCGGATCGGCGTGACGAGGCGAGTGAGCAAGAGCTGAAGCCTTACGGGACAAGTGGATCGAGCCTCTAGGCCATGCGGTGTTGCGAAATTCCCTGCACCCGCTTGTTGTCCACCAAATGTCTTAAAATGGATTTACCAACAAGTTTGTCGGCAACCTTTGTCCAGCCGTCGAACCGAGGTTCTGGCCGAAGCCCATCGACGAAAAGCGCCCGACGCAAACGTCCGGCTACCCTTTCTTCGCGCGCTCGATCGCCTCGAGAATCATCCGCTTGGCCATGGCGGCATCGCCCCAGCCCTTGAGCTTCACCCACTTGCCCGGCTCCAGATCCTTGTAGTGCTCGAAGAAGTGCTGAACCTGATCGAGCGCAATCTTGGGCAGTTGCGTATAGTCGAACACGTTTGCATAGCGTTGCGTGAGCTTGGGCGAAGGCACCGCGATGATCTTCTCGTCGCCACCGCCGTCGTCCTCCATCAGGAGCACGCCGATCGGACGCACGTTGATGATCGCGCCGGCCACGATCGGCCGTGTGTTCGCGACGAGCACGTCGATGGGATCGCCGTCTTCCGACAGCGTATGGGGAATGAAACCGTAGTTCCCGGGATAGCGCATCGGCGTGTAGAGGAACCGGTCGACCACCAGCGTTCCCGCCGCCTTGTCCATCTCGTACTTGATCGGCTCGCCGCCGATCGGCACCTCGACGATGACGTTGACGTCCTCGGGCGGATTGTTCCCGATCTTGATGGCGTCTATGCGCATTGCTGTCCTCGGACTTCAATTGATAGAAACTCAGGAACTGCGGTTGGCGGCGGATCCGATGTTCTTCGCGAAAGTGTAGTAGATCCCGCCGTATCCGCCGCGAACTTCGGATTTTCCCACCTCATCGAACCCTCTTGCCTTTAGAAAGGCGATGCCTTCCTTGCCGACGAACCTGATTCGACAGGCCATTTGCGTGTAGCCGAGATCTACAGCCTTGGCACACAGATCGCTGAGAAGCGCAGTTCCCACACCTCTGCGGCGCGATTTGGCATCGACCACCAGGCGATCCAGCCAGACGCCGCTGGTATGATAGTGGCCGCTCCCCTGTGAAAGCTTCGTCAGCACCCCAAATGAAGGATTGTCTTTGACTCGGTTCGCATAGATTGCTTCGGAAAGTAGCTTTTGCAGCGATGCGGCATCGAGATCGGTGACGACATTCTGCTTGGCGCTCTCGTTGTTGCGCATAGCGAGGAACATCGCTTGTAACATCTCGGGCGGATGAAATTGAACAATCGTCACATTCAACTTTCGACGCCACCACGCCATTGCTAGCCTCCGTGAAACCTGATGCCGCGCTATCCGCGCCGCTTCTTCTCCGTCAGCACAAGATAGAGTGACGCCGAGACGATCAGCGCCATCCCCGCGATACTCCACACGCCCGGCAACTCTCCGAACACCAGATAGGCGATGATCGCGGAATAGACGATCCGAAAATAGTCGAGTGGCACGAGCGCCGTGGTGTCGCCCAAGGTGAAGCCGTGGGTGATCAGCGCCTGTCCGCCGATGCCGAGGAGCCCGACCACCGAGAGCATCGCGAGCTCCGGCCATGTCGGCCACACCCACCACCAGAACGCCGGGATGGCCGCGAACACGGCGTTCCAGAATGCGTAGTAGAACATGATGACGCGCGTCGGCTCGGTCGACGACAGCCGCTTGATGCAGATCACCACGAGCCCGCCGCCGAACGCGCCGAGCGCTCCGATGAATGCGCCGGGATCGAAACCCGCCGAGAACGGCCGCGAGTAGAGCAGGATGCCGACGAAGCCCACGACCGACACGACGATACGATTGAAGCCTGGGAACTCGCCGAGGAAAAGGATCGCGAGCGGGATCATGAACAGCGGCCGCGAGAACTGCAGCGCCATCGCGTCCGCCAGAACCATGTGCGTGATGGTCCAGAAGAAGCAGGCGTTGCCGAGCGCACCCGCAGCCCCTCGTGCCAGATGCATGGCAGGCCGCTTGGTCCGGAACGGCTCCATCGGGTTCGCCAGGAAGATCGGCAGGATCAGCAGGAACCCGACGAACGAGCGGAAGAACAGGATCTCGAAGCTGGGGATGCGTGCCCCCAGTATCTTGACCAGCACCGCCATGAAGACGAGCGTCAGCGATCCCGCCGACACCAGCACAGCTCCGCGTGCGTTCGGAACCATGCCGTTCCAACGGGCGAGGAGTGCCAGATGCATCCGCGCGAGCGGCTCCGGCAACATGCTGCCGCCGAGCCGCACCCTGGCTCCCTTGCCTTCATCGTCTGCCATCTTGCCCCAGGTGCGCCGCGCGTGAATTTGCCGACGCAGACCTTACACCCGCCGCAGGAAAATGGGGACACACACAATTTCCCTGGCAGACCTATGCAGCCATGAGCCTCGGTACCCGGAAATTGTGTGTGTCCCCATTTTCCCACATCACCCATTCAACCGCCGCCGCATCATCTCGGCGGCGCGCTCGGCGATCATGATCGTCGGCAGGTTGGTGTTGGCGCTCGGCAGGCACGGCATGACCGACGCATCGACGACGCGCAGCCCCTCGACACCGACGAAGCGGCACTCGGGATCGACCACCGTCTCGGCGTTGTCCGGCGCGCCCATCCGGCATGAGCCGCTCGGATGAAACATCGTTCCGCACGCTGCCAGGATCTCGTCGTCGGCGAGCGGCGCGTGCGTCGTGCGATCCGCGACCTTTCGCCCCGGCGCGAGGGCACGTCCCAGGATCGCTTTGCGTATCGCCGACGGCGCGCCGAGCACACCTGCAGCGCCCAGCGCCTTCGCCGCGCCCACGAGCCCCGTCCCGTTGATGAGCCGCAGCGGCGCCTCCCGCGGCAAGAGATAGGCCTCGCGATAGCACTCTCGCACGGCTGGATCGAGGATCATCCCCTCTGCCAGCCGCGTCGCAATCAGCATGCGCTCGCGGTCCTCCGGCGCGGACAAGTGCGCCTGCTCCACGTTCGGGGCTGTCAGCGGATCGGGCGACGTGATCATCACGGAGCCGCGCGACAGCGGCTGGTTCAGCGCGACGGCCACCATGCCCATTCGCGTTCCGAACGCCTTCGGCGAGACACGACCGATCATGAAGATGAAGAGATCGCCCGACGGACACCCCGCGAGCCCCGATGATGCACGAATGCCGGTCATGACGTAGTGCCGCTGATCCGGCCTCAACCGCGAATGCGGCTCGAGCGTCAGCGCAAAATGCAGCATCACGTGGTTCTGATAGTTCCGTCCTACCGCTGGCCGGTCGATCAACGGCTCCACCCCGACCGCGCGCAACGCGGCCGCATTGCCGATACCGCTCCGCTGCAGCAGCGCCGGCGAGTTGATCGCACCGGCCGACACCACCACCTGCCCCGCCGACATCGTCTCGCTGCCGCTCCCGCGCGAGAACCTGACGCCGCACACCCGCGCGCCGTCGAGCAGCACCCGCTCGACCTGCGCGCCCGAAATGATCGACAGGTTCGGACGCGCCCGCACCGCCGCATCGAGATAGCACCGCGCCGTTGTCGAGCGCGTATCGTCGTGCGCCATCGGCAGCGGAAAAAATCCATCCCCTGACGTCGTGTACACATCTGCGATCGACGGCAGACCGCGCGATCCTGCCGCGGCCTCGATCCCGTGCATGTAGCGCGGCCAGACCTGCCGCGGCACACGACGCACGACATACGGCCCCGGCTGGTTCTGCTCTCTGATGTCACGATCGAGATCATTCGTCAGCGCGCGATAAACCGGCTCGACGTCACCCCAGCCCCAGCCCTTCGCGCCCATCGCCTCCCACCGCGCGAAATCCGACGGCAGGCCTCGCAGCGAGATCATACCCATCACGCTCGATCCCCCGCCCATCACCTTGGGCTGCAGGAACGGCCGTTGCGGCTCACCCCGGCGCATGGCACCGGTCTGGTTGGTCCAGAAGTAGTCGCGATTGAAGAACGACGTCGGGAACGTATCGGCGATGTCGGAAGGCACAGCCCCCGGCGGCGTGTCCTGCCCCGCCTCGATCAGCACCACCCGCGTGCCCGCGTCCTCCGACAGCCGCGCTGCCATGACGGCCCCCGCCGAGCCGCCGCCCACCACGATCACATCTGCCCCGTCGACCATCGTAGCGTCGCCCCCGAATCCAGTTTCAACGATAGGCGTTTCCCGCGCCTTGATCGGGCCTTGCCCATCCTATAGGCAAGCCGCGTCGGAGGCCGTTCCCACAGCGGGTCCGGCGATGAACCGCCGCTGCGGCTGAGCCAGCCGGACTGAGCGAGCCGAATCAATCCAATGCCTGACAACGAGACCGATCGATGCCCACCGACAACCTGCTCGCCAAGATTCCCGTATCCGTCGAGTTCCCCGATGCGATGCGCGATGCCGTAACCTATGTGCTGTCCGGTGAATACGAGAGCGGCCACAATGGCGCAGGTCTCACGATCCTCGACATCGGCGCCAACGTCGGCTCGTTTGCCCTGTGGGCAGCCCTGCGCTGGCCCGGCAGCACGATCCACTGCTTCGAGCCCAACCCCGGCACGTTCGAATATCTGAAGCGCAACACCGCCGCGAACCCGGCCATTCACTGCAACAACGCCGCGGTATTTCCAGGCACCGACAAGAAAGCGACGTTCCACAGCCGATTTGCCGGCGATGGCGAAGCGGGCCTCGCCGCCTATTCGGGCGATACGTTCCGCGAGGGGATGCAACGCGACAGCTACGAGGTCGATGTCGTTTCGCCCACCGCCTTGCCCAGAGCCGACATCGTCAAGCTCGATATCGAAGGCGGCGAAGCAAGCGTGCTTGCGAGCCTCGACCTTTCCGGCACGTCGCTCGTGCTGGGCGAGTTCCAGAACCGGCGCAATCGGCTTCAGATGCAGGCGACGCTCCAGAAGGCCGGGTTCTTCGCGGTCAGCGACGAGGAATGCCCGTGGGACCCCATCCTCGACTACAAGGACTATCGCCAGGATCTCAAAGGCGATGTCTACGGCCATATGTTCTACGAGCGCACGGGCCAGACCAGGCTGCGCCGCACCGGCTTCTGAGGAGGACATGGGACCGTCCGGAAGAACCGCAGAGGAGCTGCCGCCGGAGGTCCGCCGGAAGGCGTTGCTCCGCGTGCTCGAAAACCTGAAACGCGCGATCTACTGCTTTCGCGCCAGCAACGGCATCGTGCGCGGCAATCCCGTCTACTCCGGCCCGCAGATCTTCCCGCTCGCACGCGAAGCGCTCTATATGCAGGCCATCCTGCGCACCGCGAAGGCGTTCGATCACCACCCCAAGGCCACGTCGTTCTTCATGTTCCAGGCGTTGCGCCCCGACGTGGTCGAGGACATCGCGCGGGAAGCTGGCTTCGAGATGGACCGGCTCGAGACGTTTGCGGCGAAACTGCGCAAGATCCGCAATCGCGCACTCGCTCACGACGACATCGACGACATCCGCCGCGGCCGGGATGTGTGGGAAGAGCACGAGATTTCCGGCGGCGAATTGACCGCCTGCATCGCGTTCGCCTTTGCCGCCCTCGACGAGATCCTGAATCGCGAATTCGGCGAGCGTATGGAACTGCTGAACTACGACGGCGCCGATGCCGAAGAGCTGGCCCGCATCGCAAATGCGCAGGATCTCAATCGCAAGTGGACGGCGCGGCTCTTTTGACCTTCAGCCCGCCTTCTTCCAGACGCGCGAGCATCCGCCGCTGCGCGAGACCGGCCGGTCCTCGACGTAGCCCATGAGTTGCATCACCTGCGTTTCGAGCTGATGCGCGCGCCGCTGGTCGTTGCCCTGCACCGCCTCCGCCATGTAGTCGCGCAGCGCATTCGCGTCCGCCTTCTGCGGGCTCTTCAACCGCGTCGAGGCCAGCGCCTGATCGACCTGGCTCATCGTGATGTGGGGGTTACACGCGTAGGCAGGAGCAGCGCCCCCGGCCATCCCGGCGCCCAGCGCCAGCGCACCGACAGCCAGAACCCCCGCACCAAGCCCGAATTTCGCGATCATCGCAGCCTCCATCAGCCCGTAACGCTTATCCTTCGCCGCCGTGACACTATCAGGGCGAGGAGCTGAAGGAATGTTCAGACCACACCGTCACTTCGCATGCGCGAAGAAGTCACACATCTTTCATATTGCATTGCAGCATGAATGCGCCCATTTAACTTCCATCACAGAAAACGCGAGTGCGTGACCGAGAGTTAAGAGAGCAATGACCGAAAAAACCTGCCACCACAAGAAGATGAACGACCTCGAGGCAAACGACTGCCGTTGGCCGATCGGCGACCCGCGCCACGCCGACTTCCATTTCTGCGGCGCCAAGCAGGCCCCGGGGCACCCCTACTGCAGCGAGCACTGGAACCAGGCTTTCGTGCCGGGCAAGGCACGCCAGCTTCCTGGCCGCGCGGCGTTCAATCTCGCCATCCCCCGCGCCGCCTGATCGCCGACGAGCCGAAAGTTCTGCCGAAGTTTTGCAGGCCGGCCGCTAACCGCGACCGGCCTTTCCTGCACCCAGATGGTGGCGGCGCACGACGAACAGCACTACCATAGGCACCACGATCCACTGCACGACCGGCACCAAGCCGATACCCAGCCCCGGCACGATCGGCATGACGGGTGAATACGCCCAGCGATGCGCCCAATAAACGGCATGCACTTCCAGACCTGCCGTCAGGACCAGGCCCACGCCGAGATAGAGCGCAACAGCGCCTTTAACCGGCTCGATGAACCATCCTCTGTCCCGCTCGACCACCGCGACCATCAGGTACGCGACCAGCGTGATCGCGACATCGCCGACCGTCGCGCGCAGACAGAACAGCGTCGCCGGCCAGTGCGCCATTGCCGGCATTTCCTGAAAGAACGGCGTCTGCATCATTTCCCAGAAGAAATGCACAAGCAGCGCGTAGAACGCGAACACCCACTCGGGCGCGCGCACCGTCAGCAACGGGTTTCGCCAATGAATGCCGGTCATGCCGCCCCAATAAATCACTGCAGTCGTTGCAACGGCGATGATACCACCGCAACCGCATCGGGAATACGACGGCGCCCCCTCACTTGCCCTTCGCCGCCCCGACGAGCTTGCGCGCGGCGGCCTTCATGTCCTCCGGCGACGCAGCGATCCGGGCGAGCAGCGCCTCGACCTCGGACGGCCCGATCGGGCTGATGTCGAGTTTCAGCCGCGCCGCCTCCTCGAGATAAGCCGCGTCCTTCTGCACCGCCATGAACGCCGCCTGCAGCGCCTTCGCGCGTGCCGGCGGAACCGCTTCGGGCGCCACGTAAGGCCGCGTCAGCGCGAATGGCGCCTCCATCATCTCGATCAGGTTCCGGTCCGCGGCAGTGCGCGCGAGTTCCCGCGCGGTCGGCACACCGGCGAAATTCTGATGCCGCGTAGCCCGGCCGAATTGCAGGAGCGTCAGCATAGCGCCGCCTTGGCCGGACTCAGACTTTGCGGACACGGGCTTCAGCCAATGCGCCCGCGACGAGGAGACCGACGACAGGTCCGCCACGCGCCCATCGACCTCGTTGCGCTCGATGGCGAGGAACATGCCGTTACTGTCGCGATACCCGCCGATCAGCTTGATGTTGAGCCCGAGCGCCTGCCGCAACAGCACCGGCACGTCGTAGCTCGTGTCGCCCTCCGACGTCCCCGCGAGCACGAGGGGCTCGCCCCCCGGCTTGCGCGCCGCCTCGATCGAGGTGACCTTCGCTTCCGGCCGCACCCACAGGATGTAGGCATCGTCGCGGTAGCTCGACGCCGAGCCGAGCCACGTCAGCTTACGCGCGTCGAAGCGAATGTTGGGATTGCCGCCGAGCACGCTGGCGAGCGGCAGGTTGCGCGCGAACGTCCCGATCGCGGTCCCGTCCTTCGGCGCGACGTGCGCGAGATGATTGGCAGCGACGAGACTTCCCGCCCCCGGCATGTTCTGCACCACCGTACCGGGATTGCCCGGCAGATGCCGGCCGAGGTGCCGCGCCAGCAGCCGCGCATAGATGTCGTTGCCGCCGCCCGGCCCATAGCCCACGACGACCTGCACCGTCTTTCCCCGGTAGAAGTCCGCGACCTCGTCGGCGTGTGCCGAAATTGGGGACACACACAATTTGCAGACAAGGACCGTCCAACTGAGCGCTCTGAAAAAAGGTATTGTGTGCGTCGCCATTGTCATCCCACACCAAATATCGAGAATTCTTGGCAAACTGCTGCACCCACGGGCGCTTTGCAACATCGGGGTTGGGGTCAGACCCTGCGGGTCTGACCCCGCCGCACGCACCCGCAGAACGCAGCAGCAGCCTTGCGCATGAATCGGGATCAGACCCGCAGGGTCTGACCCCGGGTCGCAGACCTCGCTTGTCCGCCGTCGCCTCAGTGTCTAGCCTAAGAGGTGTAAGCGCCCCATCGGTGTCATCCTGTAATAAATGGGGACACACGCATTTATGAACAACGCTCACCGTAACGGGACCTCGAACCCCGACA
>CAZNMY010000132.1:0-16481 GCA_964574325.1 uncultured Devosia sp.
GACAATCCCTCGGTGGATTCCCCGATCGATCTGGTGGCGCACAAGCCCAAGCCGCGTGAGATCAACACGGTTTTGTCGAATTCGTTCGGCTTCGGCGGCACCAATGCGTCGCTGGTTCTGCGCCGTGTCTGATCGCCTGATGCGTTGGGGCGATGCAACTCCGGCGACTATCCTGCTTCGCGCGATCGTGCCTCGCCTGTCGACGCTGGACGTAGCCCGGCTTTTCGCCATATTTGACCTTCAGCGTACCACTGCGAGTCCCGCCATTCGATCCGGTGCACGAGGCTCGGGTCATGGCGCTCTCACACGAGCCGTCGGGCCGAACGTCAAGGCGCGGCGGACGTGGGGCGAACGCTTCCAACTTGAGGTTCCGCACAACGGAGCCGGAGAAGGTGATGAGCAAAGACAGGCCCCGATCGGGGACGGAGAAGACCTCGCCCGGTACGGTCGCGTCGACGACGCAGCGGACGGCTGGCCGGTTGCGAATTCCGGATCGTCTGATGCCCCGTAGCCCCAACGAAGCGCTGGAGCCGCGCAGAGGCCCGGTGCGACCGCGCAGTCTCAAGGAGCGCCAGCCGCCCAAGAAGCTCGGGCCGCGCATGCGCGCGTTCAACGGGTTTCTCACGTTTCTCGCCGTTGCGCTGGCCGCATTGGGCATCGTCGTCCTCTCCTTCGACCACGAGGTGGAGAAGGCCGGACCGTCGAAGACTGCAAAAACGATCGTGGTGCCGGATCGGGAAGGCGCGCAGGAAATCGCCAAGCGTCTCGAGACCGAAGGGGTGGTCGGGAACGCGCACGTATTCGTCGCCCACTACCTCCTGCGCTCGTTGTTCTCATCGGGAGAGAAGCAGCGCTTCGTGCTGAAGTCGGGCGAGTACGTGTTCGAGCCCGGCGTCAGCGTCCGCGAGGTGACCGACGCGATCGGCAAGGGCCGCGCGGTGACGTTCAACGTCACCATTCCCGAGGGTCTGACGAGTTGGCAGATCGTCGAGCGACTGAAGGCCGAGGCGTTCCTGTCCGGCGACGTCACGCGCGTCCCTGCCGAAGGGACGCTGATGCCCGACACCTATCGCGTTCCCAAGGGCATGTCCCGGAACGCGGTCCTCGACATGATGCGTGCCGAGCACCAGAAGTTCATGGAACGTGCCTGGACGCAGCGCGCCCAGAACGTGCCGGTGCGTTCGCCCGAGGAGGCGATGATCCTCGCTTCCATCGTCGAGAAAGAAACGGGCCGTCGCGACGAACGCCAGCGCGTCGCCGCCGTATTCGTCAACCGTCTTCGTAAGAACATGCGGCTGCAATCCGATCCGACGATCCTCTACGGTTTGTCCGGGGGCCAGGTTCAGTGGGGCAAGCCGATCACGCGCGCGGACATCAACAGCCGCACGCCGCACAACACCTACGTGATCGCAGCCCTGCCGCCGACGCCGATCTGCAACCCGGGACGCGCGTCGATTACCGCGTCGCTCAATCCGGCCGCGACCAACGAGATCTACTTCGTGGCCGACGGCCAGGGCGGCCATATTTTTTCCGAGACTTTGAAGGATCACAACAACGCGGTCCAGAACTGGCGAAAGGCGGAAAAGGAGATCCGCGCGAGGCAGGCCGAGCGGCAGGCGCAGGCTCAGGCGGCTTCGCAGACACAGGTCATCTCGGCCGGCCAGCCGGCCGCTCAGGGCGCACAGGCCGTCGCACCGGTTCCAGCGCAGGTCATCGCGGCCGAGACCAGCGAGGAAACGCCAGCCTCCACGCAACCGCCCGCTCGCGCGACAAAGCGCACCCAACGGCGGAACTGACCACATCTCCAGTCGGGTATGCCGTGGATGTCGGGTCGCCCCCGGGTCGCACTCCGCGCGTCCTGACTTGACCCGACCTTGTCTGGCGGAGGCACGTGTGCGCCCTGGCCGGGTCTGCGGTGATGTCGCGCGCATGCGAGCCCTTGGCCTTATCGATCCATTCCTCCTACAATCAAAGGCCGGGTCGAGGCTGTTGGTCGCGACCCGGCATTTGTCGGTATGCCGTGGAAGTCGGGTCGCCCCCGGCTCGCGCTCTGCGCGTCCGGTATCGACCCGACCGACGTCGCAGGCATTGCGGAGGTGAAGCTTGGAAGGTTCGGTAGCAAAGGTCTTCGGCGAGAGCGTCGTTCGTATCGAGGACCGCCCGCTGCTGCTGGGGCAGGGCCGCTTCGTCGACGACATCGCGTATCCCGGCATGCTGCACCTGGCCTTCGTCCGCAGCCCGCATGCACATGCACGTATCCTCGGGATCGATGCCTCGGCAGCACTCGCCATGGCCGGCGTCCATGCCGTCTGGTCGCTCGACGATCTCCGGCCGCACTTGCAGGAAACCCTGATCAAGACCGCGTTGCCCTCGCCGAGCTTCCGCGAATCCCGCCACCGCCCCGTGATGGCCGACGGTGAGGCGCTCTATGTCGGCGAACCCGTTGCCGTCGTCGTTGCCGACGATCGCTACATCGCCGAGGACGCCGCGGCACTCGTCATGGTGGACTACGACGTGCTTCCCGCGGCAGGCGATTGTCACACCGCCCTCGATGCCGCCGCGCCGGTCTACCACTCGGAAGCCAAGAGCAATCTCGCCGCCGAGTTCAAGATGGACTTCGGCGATGCCGCCGCTGCGTTCGAGGCAGCCCATCGCACGTTCAAGGGCACCTATTCGATGCACCGCGGCGTCGCCCACTCGATGGAAGGCCGCGGCGCCGTTGCGATCCACGACGAGATCGAGGACCGGCTGACGCTGTGGTCGTCGACGCAGACGCCGCACGCCGGCAAGAAGTTGCTGTGCGCGCTGCTCGGCCGCGACGACGACAAGGTCCGCGTGGCCACGCCTGAGATCGGCGGCGGCTTCGGCCCCAAGCTCGTGTTCTACGGCGAGGAGGTCGTCGTTTCGCTCGCCGCCCTGCTGATGCGCCGCCCCGCCAAATGGATCGAGGACCGCCGCGAGCACTTCATCTCGACGACGCAGGAGCGCGACGAGATCTGGGAAATGGAGATTGCGGTCGATGCGGGCGCCAACGTGCTGGCGGTGCGCGGCCGCCTGCTGCATGACAACGGCGCTTACATGGTCCGCGGCGTCAACGTCCCCTACGGCGCTGCTGCGACCCTGACGTTGTCCTACCGCATTCCCTCTCTCGATCTCGAGATCTTGTCCATCGCGACCAACAAGACGCCGGTTACGCCGATCCGAGGCGCGGGCAAGCCTCAGGGCGTGTTCGTAATGGAGCGCCTGCTCGACCAGGTCGCCCGTGAGATGGGGCTCGACCGCGCGGAGGTTCGCCGCCGCAATCTCGTGACGCGATCGCAGATTCCCTATGCGACGCCGATGAAGACGCGCGGCGGGATGCAGGTCGTTCTCGATGCCGGCGATTATCCGGCATGCCTCGCGGCAGCACTCGAACGCGCGGGCTGGCAGGACTTTCCCGAACGCCAGAATGCCGCGCGCGCGAAAGGCCGCTACATCGGTTTGGGCGTCGCGAACTACGTCGAGGGCACGGGACGAGGACCCTATGAGCCTGTCACCGTGAAGGTCGCGGAGAACGGCCGTATTCACGTGGCCTGTGGCGCGTCCGCGATCGGCCAGGGCACCAAGACGATGCTCGCCCAGATCGTCGCCGAGCAACTCGGCCGTGACATGGAGAACATTACAGTCGTGACCGGCGACACCCAGGCGACCGATCTCGGCCTCGGCACCTTCAACAGCCGCCACGCCGCGATATCGGGGCCATCGGCGCATGCTGCGGCCCGCGCCGTCGCGAAGAAAGCGCTGACGGCGGCCGCAGCGATGCTCAACGTCGGCGAGCAGGCGCTCGAGATCGAGGGCGGCTTCGTTCAGATGCGCGGCGGTGACGGCAAGAAGCTATCACTGGGCGAGATCGCGCAGGCGGTAGCGGGCCTGCCCGGCTATTTCCTGCCCGGCGGCGTGAGCCCCGGTCTGTCGGCCACCGAGACCGTGATCATCAACGACATGACCTACTCGAACGGCTCGGCGACGGTGGAGGTCTCGGTAGACATCGAGACCGGCCACGTTCATGTCGAGCGCGTCGTGATGGTCCACGACTGCGGGACTGCGATCAACCCGCGGCTCGTGGCGGGCCAGATCGTCGGAGGTCTCGCGCACGGTCTCGGCAACGCGCTGTACGAGCGCATGACGTTCGACGACCAGTCGAACCCGGTTTCGACAACGCTCGCCGAATACCTGCTCGTCGGTTCGAGCGAAATGCCGGTTGCTATCGATCTCATCGAGCTGGCGACCAAGACCCCCCTCAACGAGCTCGGCGTCAAGGGCGTCGGCGAGACCGGCGTTCTGCCCATGGCTGCCGCCGTCGCCTCCGCCATCGAGGATGCCCTGTCGCCGTTCGGCGTTCGGATCGCCAGCGTCCCCGTTGCGCCGCAGGACATCCTGAAACAGTGTCTGGCCTCTCGGGGCTGAGACGTCGTCAAGGTGTCAGGCCCGCAGGGTCTGACACCACTTCTCGAGGTTCAAATGACCACCCGCATCACCATCAAACGCCCCGACGACTGGCATCTCCATCTGCGCGACAACGACATGATGCGTGCAGCGCTTCCGTACACCGCCCGTGTGTTCGGCCGCGCCATCTGCATGCCGAACCTGCTGCCGCCCGTGCGCACGACCGCCGACGGCAAGGCCTACCGCGAGCGCATTCTCGCAGCGCTCCCAAAAGGTTCGAAGTTCAAGCCGCTGATTACCTGCTACCTGACCGACGATACCGATCCCGACGACGTCGAGCGCGGTTTCCGTGACGGCGTGTTCACCGCGGTCAAGATGTATCCCGCCAACGCGACGACGAACTCGGCCGCGGGCGTCACCGACTACAAGAAGATCGAGCGCGTGCTGGCGCGGATGGAAAAGCTCGGCATGCGCTTTCTCATCCACTGCGAGGAGGTGGCAGCCGGCGTCGACGTGTTCGACCGCGAGGCCGTTTTCATCGAGCAGCGGCTGATCCCGATGACGAAGAAATTCCCCGGCCTCAAGATCGTGCACGAGCATCTGTCATCCAAGATCGGCGTCGACTATGTGCGCTCGACCAACGGCCAGGTCGGCGCGAGCATCACGCCCTATCACATGGAACTGACGCGCACCGACTGGATCGGGGGCGGCCTGCGCCCGTATATGTTCGTCATGCCGGTCATCAAAACCGAGCAGGACAGGCTCGCGTTGCGTGAGGCCGCGACCTCGGGCGACGCCTGCTTCTTCCTCGGCACGGATTCAGCACCTCATCCCATGTCGCGAAAGCTCGCCCAGGTCGGGATACCCGGCATCTTCGCTGCCCCGGTCGCGATCGAGAGCTACGTCAAGATTTTCGAAGAGGAGGGCGCTCTGACCAAGCTCGAAGCCTTCGCCTCGCTCAACGGTCCCAGGCACTACGGCCTGCATCCCAACGCCGACACGATCACGCTGGAAAAGAAGCCGTGGGTCGCACCGGTCGCGATGAAGGTCGAAGGCCCCGAGGAAATCGCGCTGTGCCACAAGGGCGGCGAAACCATCGAGTGGCAAGTGGTGGAGTGCTGAGGCCGTAGGTCGGGTCAAGGTCCCCTGGACCGCGACCCGACATTTCACACGCGCCGGAAAATTGTCGGGTCGCGCGTCGCTTGACCCGACCTACGACAGTTTCGAGAGCTCGAAGCCATGAAGAAAACCTCGGCAGCCAAATCAATTTCGGCGAAACCCCTCAACGAACTCACGGCGGCTCAGGCCGCTCGCAGAATCGCGAAAGGCGAGATCACGTCGGAGGCGCTCGTCGCGGCCTGTCTCGATCATATCGATGCGCGCGAAAAGCACGTCCGCGCTTGGGCCTATCTGAACCCCGCGCAGGCCCTCGCCGAAGCACGCGCGCGAGATCGCGAGCTGAAGAAATCCGGTCCGCGCGGTCCGCTTCACGGCGTCCCCATCGGCGTGAAGGACGTGCTCGATACCGGCGATATGCCCACGGAAATGGGCTCGCCGATCTTCGAGGGCTGGCGGCCGAAAGCGGATGCGGCCTGCGTGGCGCTCGTGCGCAAGGCCGGCGCTGTCATTCTCGGCAAGACCGTGACGTGCGAGTTGGCAGGGATTGCGCCGCGCGAGACGATGCACCCGCTGGACTCCACGCGCACGCCGGGCGGTTCGTCGTCGGGCTCGGGCGCGGGCGTCGCCGATCACCATGTACCCGTCGCTTTCGGCACGCAGACCGGCGGCTCCGTGCTGCGGCCCGCTTCGTTCTGCGGCGTCGTCGGATACAAGCCGACCTACAACATGATCAACCGCGCCGGCGTGAAGTTCGCCGCCGAAACGCTCGACACGATCGGCTTGATCGCGCGCACGGTGGAGGACGCAGCCCTGGTCGCCGACGTCTGCATCGACCGCAAGCCGGTCAAACTCGCCAAGCTCGCCGAGCCACCGCATATCGGCCTGTGCCGCAACGTGATGTGGGATGAATTCGCGAGCGCGGAGACGAAAGCAGCACTCGAAGGCGCGGCCGAGCGGGCGAAGTCGGCCGGCGCGAAGGTGACGAGGTTCGATCTCGGCCCCGTGTTCGCGGAACTGTTCCAGCGACGCGGCGAGATCAACGACTACGAGCGCGCCTGCGGTCTCGCATGGGAGTGGGCGCATCATCGCGACAAGCTCTCGCCCCAGATGACCAAGACGGTGGAGCAGGGGCTCGCGCTGCCCCACGCCCGCTATCAGGACGCGCTGCGTCTCGCAGAGCGCTGCCGCCATCGCCTCGAAACTCAAATGAAGAACGTCGACGTGCTGATCACGCCAGCCGCGGATGGTGAGGCGCCGGTGGGTCTCCACTACGCCGGCAATCCAGCGTTCCAGGCGCTGTGGACCATGCTGCACGTGCCGACCATTTCGCTGCCGCTCGCCGAGGGACCGAACGGCCTTCCCGTCGGCGTGCAGCTCGTCGCGCCGCGCTGGCAGGATCGCCGCCTGCTCGAAGCCGCGCACTGGTTGATGGGATTGAAGGATGTGTGACCTGAATGGATCTCCTCCCCCCTCGTGGGGGAGGTGGCCCGTAGGGCCGGAGGGGGGGAAGCACTCCGCCGATATTTTTGCGACGTGCCCCCCACCCCTGACCCCTCCCCACGAGGGGGAGGGGGAACAAAGGTGGCGGCACTTGCCATGAGCGACCAGGACGATCTCTTGACGCAAGCCCGCGACCACCACGCTGCGGGCGACCTCACCTCAGCAGAAGCCGCCTACCGCGCAGCGCTCGAACTCGCGCCGGGACGCCCGTCTATCCTGCACAACCTTGCTGTCGTCGTCGCCGCGCGCGGCCGCGATGCCGACGCTCTCGCCCTGCTCGATCAGGTGCTCGCCGCAGAACCCGGCTACGCTTCCGCGCACACCAATCGCGGCGTCGCACTGGAAAAACTGGGCCGCTCGCGCGAAGCCATCGCCTCACTCTCGCGCGCCGTTGCGCTCGAGCCCGGCCACTACGACACCCATCGCGCGCTGGGCTTCCTGTGGCTCGCCGAAGGCAACCGCGACCGGGCGCTCGATCACTTCGCCCGCACCTACGAATTGCGCCGCGGTGAAGATCGCGACGGCTCGGCGCTGGCGTCCCTCACTCACGCCGCGCGTTCGAAGCTGCAGCACGACGCGGCCCAGCTTCGCCACATCGCCAAGACCAAACGCGACGGCAAGCGCTACGAGTTGCTCGCCCGCGCCTACGATGTCGTCGCACGGGATTTTCCCGAAGCGATCACGCGCCTCGACGACAGCCGGTTGGACATGCTCGGTGACGACTACAACACCGCGATCGTTTCGGGCTCGGCCCCGGAAATTGCGGGCGGCACGATCAATCCTGCGCTCGATGCTGCGTCGATCACCGCGAGCTTCCAGGAGAACGACTGCGCCGCGACGTGGTTCGATGGGCTGCTGGCACCGGCCGCCCTGGCCTCGCTCCAGCGATACCTGCTGGAAAGCACGATCTGGCACGATTTCAGCCACATCGGCGGTTTCGTTGCCTCCTACCTCGAGGATGGCCTCGCCTGTCCGCTGGTCCTTCAAATCGCCGACGACCTGCGGCGCGCGCTGCCGGAGATTTTCGGGCCGCATCCGTTGACCCAGGCCTGGGCGTTCAAGGGCCTCGAAGGCAGCTCTGCGGTCGCCGCCCATGCCGACGACGCCGCGGTCAGCGTCAACTTCTGGGTCACGCCCGATTCAGCCAATCTCGATGCCGAAGCCGGTGGTCTCCGCATCTGTCGCACGCCGCCGCCTGCCGGCTGGGAAATGTCCGGCTATGACGCCGATATCGCGGAGGTCCTGGCGTTCATGCAGCGCCACGCGGACAGTTCGCTGTTGGTTCCATATGGCGAAAACCGCGCAGCCCTGTTCCAGTCGCGGCTGTTTCACGCATCCGATGCGCCACGCTTCGCCCCCGGCTACGCGAACCACCGGATCAATGTGACTTTGCTCTACGGTCGCACGACTGATGCGCAAATCGACACGCTCCGGCCCCCTGCCCATTTGATTTGACGGCAGGGGATGCTATCGACTGGTCATCATCAATAAAATGAAACGTCATCCCACAATGTCGCTCGAGCACTGTGAGAAATACACCGATACAGCTCTCCGCGTAGGAGATGTCGATCCCTACCCGCAGCGCGTGGCGGGGGAGTTCATCGGCGCGGTCGTGAGCAACGATTGGGTCAACAAGGAATACAAGCATCTCGTCCTGAAGGTGCACGCGCGGGCGCTCGATGCCTACGCCGGCCAGTTCTTCCATTTGCTCTGCCCGACGCCTGATGGGGCCGAGGTCTGGATGCGCCGCCCGATGAGCGTCTACCGCGTCGACAAGGCCGGGGGGAATATCGAGTTCCTCTACAAGTGCGAGGGGCGCGGCACGCGCGGCATGGGTATGCTCGCGGCAGGCGACGAATTCAACATCGCCGGCCCGCTCGGCAAGGGCTTCAAGCTCGACCCCGCCTGGAAGAACATCGTCGTGCTCGGCCGCGGCGTCGGCTTGGCGACGCTGGCGCCGCTGTCGCAACTGGCCGCCGAGAAGAATGTCGGCGTGACGGCCATTCTCAGCGCGCGCAACCCTGACGTCGTCATGTCGAAGGATCTGTTCGAGAGCCTCGGTGCCAAGACGCTGACCGTTCTCGACACCGAATCCTTGCTTGATCGCTATGGGGCAAGCCCCAACGCGATGTCCAGCGACGTGGCCAACGTCGAGAAGATCATCGAGCGGCTGATCGCGGAGAAGAAAGCCGATGCGTTCTTCACCTGCGGCTCGAGCCGCCTCCTGAAGCTGATGCAGCAACTCGGAAAGAAGCACGGCATTCCCGGCCAGGTTGCGATGGAGCAGATCATGGTCTGCGGGGTCGGCGCTTGCTACGTGTGCATGCGCACGTTCGAGATCGACGGCGTCAAGACTTTGAAGCGCGTGTGCCGCGACGGTCCCGTTTTCGATATGCAGACAGCGGTTGGGTGGTGAGCGCCATGGTCGATCTTTCAGTCAAAATCGGCGACATCACGCTGCAGAATCCAGTGACGCCCGCATCAGGCGCGTTCTCCTGGGAGTACAACGACGTCATCGATCTCAATCGGCTCGGCGGCCTCGTCGCCAAGACGATCTGCCGCGAGCCGCGCCTGGGCAATCCGACGCCGCGCATGGCCGAGACCGAGGCCGGCATCATCCAGTCGATCGGCCTGCCCGGCAAAGGCATCGAATACTTCGTCGACCACATCGTGCCCGAGTACGCGAAGTTCTCACCACCCTTGATCGTCTCGTGCTCGTCCGACAACATTCCGGAGTTCGCACTGCTGACGGAAGAGCTGGCGCGGGTGCCCGACGTCGACGTGATCGAGGCCAACATCTCCTGCCCGACCCGCAATCTGACGGGCCAGAACTTCGCGATGCACGAGGACTACACGCGCGATGCCGTCACGGCGATCAAGGCGAAGTGCGCGGGCAAGCCGCTGTGGGTGAAGCTGTCGCCCAATGCCGGCGATATCGTCTCGATCGCGCTGGCTGCGGAAGCCGCGGGCGCGGACTGCCTCGTCATCGCCAACACATTCCTGTCGCTGAAGATACGGACGGACAACTTCCGCCCGGCACTCGGCAACAAGTTCGGCGGCCTCGTCTCGCCCGCGCTGAAACCGATCGTGCTGAGGATGGTTTATCAGGTTGCCAAGCAGGTGAAGATACCGATCATCGGCATCGGCGGTGTCACCAAGGCCGAGGACGTGGTCGAGTACATGTTGGCCGGCGCCAGCGCGGTCGGCATCGGCTATGCCGGCTTCCGCAACCCGACGGCGCTCGTGCAGATCATCGACGACCTCGAGCGCTGGTGCGACGAGCGCGGCGTGAAGAAGATCACCGAACTGATCGGCGCCGTGAAGGACGACGACATGGAGATGGACCCGCTGGTCGCCGCAAGCCACGGGGTTTGACGCTCTTCTCCCTCTCCCCGCACGCGCAAGAAGTGCGCTACGGGGAGAGGGGATGCAACCCGAGGTCTCCGATGAAAGCGATCCTCGTCCACGAACTCGGCTCGATCGACAACGGCAAGCTGGTCGACATCTCCGATCCCGCGCCCGGCGCCGGCGAGGTTCTGATCGAGGTCCATGCAGCGCCCGTCAACTACGTCGACATCGTCCAGATCACCGGCAAGTACCAGTTCAAGCCGAAGCTGCCGTACACGCCGGGGAAGGGGCCGGCCGGAATCGTGCGGGGGCTCGGCGCGGGCGTGACGCGCGTGCGCGTAGGCGACCGCGTGATCGGCATGAACGAGCATAGCGGCTACGCGCAGAGGATCGTGGTCGCGCAGAACGACGTCTACAAGCTTCCGGATCAGCTCTCGTTCGTCGATGCCGGCGCGATGTCGCTCGGCTTCGATACGTCGTGGATGGCGTTACGCGAGCGCGCGCGCATCGCGCCCGGCGACAACGTGCTCGTGCTCGGCGCGACGGGTGCGGTCGGCAACGCGGCGGTGCAGCTTGCGAAGGCAATGGGTGCGAAGGTCGTGCTCGGCGCGGTCACGTCACCCGACAAGTTCGCGGCCGTGAAGGCTGCCGGCGCCGACGCGATGGTCGATCTGTCGAAGCCGAATATCCGTGAAAGCCTGCGCGAGCAGGTGTTCGCCGCCACCGACGGCCACGGCGCGGACGTGATCATCGACCCGATCGGCGGCGAAGCGTTCGACGCGGCGATCCGCTCGATCGCGTGGCGCGGCCGCGTGGTGATCCTCGGCTTCGCCGCAGGCGGCATCCCGACGCTGAAGGTGAACTACCTGATGCTCAAGAACTGCGAGGTGTCGGGCATGCAGATTTCCGACTACCGCCGCCGCACCCCCGAGCTGATGCAGCAATGCTTCGACGAGATCTTCCGCTTCTACGTCGACGGTAAAATCAAAGCTCCGCCGTCCCGGACGATGCCGCTCGCCGACTACGCGAAGGCCATGCACATGATCGAGGGCCGCCAGACGTCGCAGCGTCTCGTCCTGCTGCCGCAGTCGGCGTAATCATCTCAGGGGCGGCGCAGCCCGGCATCCTCCGTTTGTCCAGATTGTCGCACGCCGCTGCGGTTTGCGCTGCGTCATTGGAGCGGGCCGGCGACGCCGCTACAGAGGATATGAGCAGCTCATTGGCGACGGCGGAATATCGTGTGGGCGCTCGGCGCCTTTCGGGAGGCGGTGGGGTGAGCTTCCGGATCAAAGTCGAACCGGTCTTGCCAGCATCGCCCGATAAAGCATCGCCTGATCCTGGAGTGTCACGAATCCCCCGATCAGAATGAGATCAAGCCAACGCGAGTAAGGACACTGCCTCCATGCCGAAGCGACATTCGAACAAACTTGGAGTGAGCGCCGCAATCGTTGCCGCGGCGGCCACATTCGTCTCGAGCGGCTCCATCCATGCGCAGGAGAAGCCGGCCCCCGAGAGTTCGCCCCTGCAGGTGTTCGTGCATGGAGCGCCCGAGAAGCCATCGACGGCCTGGAGCTTGGCGGCTGGTGGTCGCATCTACGACACGTGGTGGGATGCGCTCGACCGTAAGAAGCCGACAACGTCGAACCCCGCCTATCCCAAGGACGGCAAGCGAACCGGTGCAAACAGCTGGCGCTGCGTCGAATGCCACGGATGGGACTACAAGGGGAAGGATGGCGTCAACGGCAAGGATCAGCCGATGGGTGATCGCTTCACAGGCATCGGCGGCATTCGCAACGCGCAACGTCTCCAGCCCGGCGCACTGTTGAAACTCATGCGCTCGCCTTCGCACGGATATACGCCGGAAATGATCTCGGACGCCGAAATGCTGCGTCTGGCCACCTTCGTCCGCGCAGGTCAGCATGACACGGACAAACATATCGATCGAAAGACCGGCAAAGTGCGTGGTGACGTCCAGCGAGGTGCCGCCTTCTACCAGACGATCTGTGCGGCCTGCCACGGTCTCGACGGCCGGGCGCTGAATTGGGGAACTCCGCAGGAGCCCGGGTACATCGGAACCGAAGCGAAGAAATTGCCGTGGGAGGTTTTGCACAAGATGCGCAACTCGCATCCGGGGGCAGCGATGGTCAACATGCGCGCCCTCCCGCTGAAGGACGCGATCGACACGCTATCCTACGCCCAGACGCTCCCGGAGAAGTGAAGCGGGTCACATCATGTCGATGCGGAACGCGGTGTGCCGATGTCGGGACACATCGACCGCGGCGGGTGATCGGAGACTATCCGATCACTTCGGCTTGATGCCGGCGCTTGCGATCACCTTGCCCCACTTTTCCACGTCTTCGCGCAGTTGTTTCGCGAAAACTTCAGGCCCGCCGCCGACCGGCTCGGCACCGACGCGGGCGAAGGCCTGGGTGACAGCCGGCTGTTTCAGTGCCTTGTTGAGCGCGGTGTTGAGCTGGGCGATGATCGTCGGCGATGTTCCCGTCTTGACCATCATGCCGCTCCAGTCCGCTGCCGTGAGGCCGGCATAGCCTTGCTCGGCCACCGTCGGGACATTCGGCAGTGCCGGCAGCCGCTGTGGCGCGGTGACGGCGAGCGCGAGCAGCTTGCCATCCTTGATGAGGCCCATGACCGGCAGCGTCGTGATGAACATATACTGGTTGGTGCCGTTCAGAAGATCAGCGATCGACTGTGGAAACTGCACATAGGGCACGTGCGCGGCGCGCACACCGGCCTGCTGCTTGAATAGTTCACCGACGAGATGGGCAGGCGTCCCCAGTCCGCCCGACGAGTAGTTCAGCTTGTCCGGCTGCGCCTTCAGCAGCGCCACGAGGTCGGGCAGCGACTTCGCCGACAGCGAGGGATTGACGACCAGGACATTGTAGGAGCGCGCGATCTGGATGACCGACTGGAAATCTTTCAGCAGGTCGAACGGAATCCGGGATTGCAGGGCCGGAGCCGCGGCGATCGGCAGGCCCGAGTTGAAGATCGTGTGCCCATCGGCTGGGGACTTCTGCACTTCGGTGGCGCCGATCACCTGCGAGGCCCCCGGGCGGTTCTCGACGATGACGGTCCACTTCTCGGAGTTGGTGAGTTCTGTCGCAAGCACCCGGCTCAGGATGTCAGACGGCGTCGAAACGCCCGCGCCGATGACGATTCGGATCGGCTGGGACGGAAAGGTTTGAGCCATCGTCGGTTGGACCGACGCCGCGATCATCGGCAGCATGACGAGGGCAGCAGCCCCGAGGCACGGGCGCGCCAACCAGTTTCCGAACATGTGCATTCCCTCCCGGCTCCAGCTGGTTCGACCGCGCCCGCGAGGCGAGCACTGCCGTCCGCTGGCCTTTCGAGTAGGCGCGCTGTACCCAGCGGTCAACTGCAATCACCGGCGGGCAGCGCGCCGCCGTCTCAGCTCACTCCGGCCCGAGCGAGGATGTCGCGAACGCGCGCTGTCTGCTCCGGCGAGATCGTCAAGCGTTCCGCGAACTCGCGGCCGTCCGGCTTGGTCGCGTCGATGCCCATCTTGGTCAGCGTGAACGTCTGCGGATCGGACGTCGGATCGAGGATCGCGCCCTTGCAGCCGTGAATGAGGTGGATGTCCTTCTCCGCCTGCACGCGTGTGGCGACCGCCCACATCACATCGGCGAGATTGAAGATGTCGACATCCTCGTCCACCACGATCACGTACTTGGTATAGAACTCCGTCCCGAGGGCGGCCATGATCGCCTGCTGCGGCTCGCCCGGCGACGTCTTCTTCATCGAGATGAACGCCATGAACGCGCCGCAGGTGTTGTGCGGCACGTGCACGGCGCGCACGTTCGGCAGGTTGCGCCGGAGCGCATTGAGGATCTCGCCCTCGCGCGTGATGCACGATACGAGAATGTGATCCTGCGACATTCCCGATACGACGCTGTGGAACATCGCGTCGCGCCGCATGCGGATGCGCTTGGCGACGAGAATGTTCTGCGTCGAGCGGAACGAGGCGTAGCCCGTGAACTCGCCGAACGGACCTTCCGGCTCGTGCGCGTCGGCGAGGATCTCGCCCTCGATCACGATCTCCGCGCCGGCCGGAACCTCTAGCCCCTGGTCGCCGCACCGCGCCACGCGATAGGGTTCGCCGAAAAGCCCGCCGATGATCTCGAACTTCCGCACGTTCGGCGGGTAGGCGTAGACCATCGAGCCCATATAGTGCAGCGGATGGATGCCGAGCGTAACGGCAACCTTCAGGTTCTCGCCTTTCGCCGCAGCGCGCCGGTGGAACTCCCACATCCGCCGCCGCGAATGCAGCGACACCCCCAATCGCTTCTTGTCCTTCAGCATCAGGCGGTGAAAGCCCGTCGTGTCCACGCCGGTTTCCGGATCGCGCGCGGTGATCTGGCCCGCCGTGATGTAGGGCGCGGCATCGATCTCGAAGTGGAACGGTATCGGCAGCTTCGTCAGATCGAGATCGTCGCCCTCGATCGTGACCTCCTGCCACCCCGCCTTGTCGACGACCTCCACCGGGGTGTAGCGCGCGCAGCGCTCACGGAACGCCGTCGGCAACTCGCTTGTTCCGACGCCGAGCGCCATCGCCAGCAGTTTGCGATTGCCCGCGACGTTGGTCACGACCTTCATGTCGCGACCTTCGATGTTCTCGTAGATGACGACGGGACTGCGCCCCATACGCTCCAGCTCGAACACGAGGGAAGTCATGTCGAGGTGCGTGCGCACGGGCTCCTCGATGCGCAGGACCTCGCTCGGATGGGCCTTCTCCACCTGGGCGATGAAGCCACGTAGACTCTGATTGTCGACAGTCGTCATGCTCACCCCGGCTGGCTGATGAAGTGCGATCGATGAAACCAGATTTCAGATTGCCACGCCGATGGAGCACACACCACCGTCAAGGCACCTCTGGCGCCGCATGTGTGTCCATCGCCCCAACGGGGCAACCACCGTCCCTGATGGATTATCGATCACGCTGCACGCAATCTTTGCAGGCAGCTGTCCGCGGCGCGCGCACCGGCCTCCTGCGCTGCCGGCCTCATCGGACAAAAGAGTGGCCGCATCAGCACTTTCCAAGCGCTTCGGGGCGCGCAGAAGTATTGGCATCGACTTTGCGTTGTCCCGCTGACGGCCGTCGAGGCGATGCGGAAGGAGATCACCATGCGTGCATTCATGAATGCGGTCGCGGCTGGCGTCCTGCTCGCTGCTGTGGCGCCTGTCGGCATGGCCCATGCCGCGTGGCCCGAGCGGACGGTGACGATCGTGGTTCCGTTCGCGGCCGGCGGCATCACGGATGTCCTTGCCCGGTTGACGGCCGAGCGGCTGCACGAGCGGTTGAAACAATCGGTCATCGTCGAGAACGTGGTGGGCGCCGCGGGCACCATAGCAACGACGCGTGTCGCGCGCGGCGATGCCGATGGCCACACGCTGTTGATCGGAACGCCTGCGCAGATTTCGATCGCGCCGTTCATGTATAATATCACTTACGATCCGATCCGCGATTTCGCGCCGATTTCGGTAATCGCAACAAGTCCGTTCGTCATTACGGTCGGTCAGAACGTATCCGCCGGAACGCTGCAGGAGCTGATCGCACTCGCCAAGCAGAAGCCGGGGCAGATCACCTATGGCTCGGCGGGGCTGGGTTCGCTGTCGCATCTGGCAGCGGCACAGTTCGCCAAGACTGCCGGCATCGTGCTGACCCATGTGCCTTACAAGGGCATCGGCCCGGCGTTCCAGGATCTCGTCGGGAACCACATTGCGATGATGTCGCCCTCGCCCGTCGAGCTGAGGCCGTTTCTTTCACAGGGCACGTTGAAGCCGCTCGCCGTCACCGATACGAAGCGATCCGCGATGGTGCCCGGCGTCCCCGCGATATCGGAGATTCTGCCAAGCAAGGCGGTCGTGACCTGGAACGGGCTGCTCGCGCCAGCCAAGACGCCGGCAGATGTGATAGAACTGCTCTCGGCCGAGATCAGAGCTGCGGAGCAGGACCCGGTTTTTCTGGCAAAGCTCGCCAAGATCGGCGTCGATCCGGTGGTTCATACGCCACGGGATTTCGAGCGGCTGATCGCCGAGGACACCGACCGCTG
>CAZNMY010000133.1:0-16321 GCA_964574325.1 uncultured Devosia sp.
GAACCGCAACGGAAAGATCGCGAGCCCGCCGAGCCCGAACGTGAACGCGAGCGGCGGCGATCCAACGAACACGTCGTCGGGCGTCACGCCGAGAACCTCGCGTGCATAGCCGTCCGCGATCATCAGGAGATCACGATGGAAATGCATCGTCGCCTTCGGTTCGCCGGTGGTGCCCGACGTGAAGCCGAGCAGGGCGACATCATCGCGGCCCGTCTTCACCGCATCGAACCGCACGGACTTGCCGAGCGCGACGCGGTCGAGCTCCGCGTCATGATTGGATGTGCCGTCGAAACAGACCACGTTCTTCAGGAACCGGCTCTCCTTGGCGCACGCGACGATCTCGTCGGAAATCCGACTGTCGCATAACGCCAGTGCGATCTCGGCCTTGTCTACGATCTTCGCCAACTCGCCGGCACGCAGCATCGGCATCGTATTGACGACGACAGCACCGGCCTTGGTCGCGGCGAGCCACGCAGCGACGAACGCCGGGTTGTTGCCCGACCGCAGCAGCACGCGGTTCCCGGGCTTCACGCCGTAGCTGTCGACCAGGGCATGCGCGAGCCGGTTCGACCAGTCCGTCAATTCCTTGTACGTGCGCCGGCGTCCGTTGCCGATCAGCGCGGTGTGATCGCCGAACCCGTTGGCGACCATCCTGTCCGTCAATTCGACGCCGACGTTCAGGAACTCCGGATAGTGGAACTCCGGCCGCTCCAGCAATAAATCCGGCCACATTTCGTCGGGCGGAAGATTATCCCGCGCGAACGTATCGACGTGCGCGGACGGCCCTAATCCAGCGCGACCTCTGAGCGTCGGCGCAACCTTCGCCATCGTTTCAGCCGCCGACGACGTGTCAGAGGCTCCGCGCGATAACCACTTTTTGAACATCGCTGGCTCCTTCATAGATTCTGAGAGCACGAATCTCGCGGTACAATTTCTCGACCGGATGGCCCGAACGCACACCGTCACCACCGTGCAACTGCACGGCCGCGTCGATCACACGCTGCGCTGCCTCGGTCGCATAGAGCTTCGCCATCGCGGCCTCGCGCGTCACGCGGGCAGCCCCCTGATCCTTCGTCCACGCCGCGCGATAGACGAGCAGCGCGGAGGCGTCGACATCGACGGCCATGTCGGCGAGGTGGCCCTGCACCATCTGCAGCGAGCCGAGCGGCGCCCCGAACAGATGCCGGTTCGCCGCGCGCGATGATGCTTCGTCGAGAGCACGCCGCGCGAACCCGAGAGCTGCCGCGCCGACCGTGCAGCGGAACACGTCGAGCGTCGCCATCGCGATCCTGAAACCTTCGCCGGGCTTGCCGATCATCGCCGACGCCGGCACGCGACAGCCCTCGAAACGCAACCGCGCGAGCGGGTGCGGCGCGATCACCTCGATCCGCTCGGCGATCTGCAGCCCCTTGGCATCGCCCGGCACGATGAAGGCGGACAGTCCCTTGGCGCCATCCGCTTCGCCCGTGCGCGCGAACACGACATACACGTCCGCGATGCCGCCGTTCGAAATCCAGGTCTTCTCGCCCTCGATCACGTAGTCGGCGCCTTCACGCCGTGCCGTCGTGGAAATATTCGCGACGTCCGATCCGGATGCCGGCTCGCTCAGCGCGAACGCGGAAATCGCGGCACCGCTTCTCGTCCGCATGAGCCATTCTTTGCGTTGCTCCGCGGTGCCGAACAGCGAGATCGGTCCGGCACCGAGCCCCTGCATCGCAAAACTGAAATCCGCGAGCCCCTCGTGCCGCGCCAGCGTCTCACGAATGATCGCCAGCGTGCGCACGTCGAGTTTCGCGTCCACCTGCGAGGGATCGGGCGCACTGTGCGTCAGCCAGCCATCGCGGCCGAGCATCGCAACGAGCTGCCGGCACGCCTCGTCGACGTTGCCGTGTTCGACATGGCCCAAGTTGTCTTGCGCCCATCGATCGAGATCCGCCGCGAGCGCCTTGTGCCGCGGCTCGAAGAACGGCCAATCGAGAAACGTCCTGTCGGCCATGGCTCAATCTCCCTTGAACACCGGCCGCTGCTTCGCCGCGAACGCTTCGTAAGCCCTGCCGAAATCCGCCGTCTGCATGCAGATCGCCTGCGCCTGCGCTTCCGACTCGATGGCCTGCTCGAGCGACATCGACCATTCCTGATTGAGCTGCGTCTTCGTGATCCCATGCGCGAACGTCGGCCCACTCGCTAGGCTCGTCGCAAGTGCGATCGCCTCGCGCTCGAGATCGACCGCCGGCAACAGCCGATTGTAGAAACCCGAGCGGTCGCCTTCGTCCGCCGACATCGTGCGGCCGGAGAACAGAAGTTCCGATGCACGCCCCTGCCCGATCACGCGCGGCAGCATCGCGCACGCTCCCATGTCGCAACCAGCCAGCCCCACGCGCGTGAACAGGAACGCCGTCTTGGCTTCCGGCGTGCCGAACCGGATGTCGGACGCCAGCGCGATCATGGCGCCGGCTCCGACACAGATGCCGTCGACCGCAGCGACGATCGGCTGCGGACAGCCTCGCATCGCCTTGATGAGATCGCCCGTCATCCGCGTGAATGCGAGCAGCCCCTTCATGTCTCGGTCGAGCAGCGGCTTGATGATCTCGTGCACGTCCCCGCCAGAACAGAAGTTTCCGCCGTTCGACGCGAACACGACCGCCTTCACGTCGTCTGCAGTTGCAAGCGCCCGAAACGTATCGCGAAGCTCGGCATAGGACTCGAACGTCAGCGGGTTCTTGCGGTCCGGACGCGTCAAACGGATGATCGCGACCGCGCCTTCGCGTTGCCAACTGAAATGGCGAGGCTGAAAGTCCGTCGAAATCATGGACGTCGTCATTTGCGCTGCCTCCTCTTGAGCGGGGCCGCCGCCTCGGCGCTTCTGCCGCGCAACTTGTCGACGACGCGATCGAGCGTGTCGATCAGATCCCCGACTTCCGCTTTGTTGTAGAGCCCCAGCAAACCGTCGACCCAACGCTCGTGCACCCCAGCCATCTCGGCGAAGTCGCACGCGCCTTTGGCGGTCAGCTTCACACGCGTCGTTCGCCGGTCCCCCGGTGTCACCAGACGCTCCACCCACCCCTGCTCGACGAGCCTGTCGACGATGCCGGTGACGTTGCCGTTCGACACCATCAGGTAGCGCGACAGCTCGGTCATGCTGATGCCGTCATCGCGCCGGGCAAGCGCAGCCAGCACGTCGAACTGCGGCAGCGTGATCTCGTACGTCACGCGAAGACGTTCACGCAGCTCCGCCTCTATTCCCCGCGACGCCCTCAACAGACGCAGCCACAAGCGCAGACGCTCGTGCGACACGGAAGCCGGTATGCTTCTGCGGCGCGCTCGCTGTGCCTCGGACACGCCCGCCGTCATACTTCACCTCCGGAAATCGAAATCGCCTGCCCCGTCACGGAGGCCGACGCCGGCAGGCACAGCCACAGCACGGACGCCGCCACCTCTTCCGGCTTTATCAACCGCCCCTGCGGATTGCCGGCGGTGAGCGTCGCCCTCGCATCCTCGGCACTGCGACCGCTTTTCTCGACGATGTTGGCGATCGACTGTTCGAGCAGCGGCGTCTCGGTAAATCCGGGACAAACCGCGTTGACCGTCACGCCCGTTCGCGCCAACTCGTGCGCCATCGCGCGCGCCAGTCCGATGACGCCGTGTTTCGCCGCACAATAGGCCGCGACGTAAGGATATCCCTTGAGGCCCGCCGTCGACGACACGAACACGATCCGGCGCGCGCCGTCTTTGCTACCGGATCGAACGAGGTCCGGCAGCGCTGCCTTCACCGTCAGGAATGCACCGGTAAGATTGAAGTCCAGCATCCGCTGCCAGTGTTCGAGATCGACGCGCGCGACAGGCCGGCTCTCCGCCGCCCCTGCATTGGCGATCACGATATCCAGGGGACCGTGGGCGGCATGTGCAGCTTCCACCATCGCGGCGCAATCAGCTTCACGTGTCACATCCGCCTCGATCACGCACGTGCCGGGGAAGCGCGATGCCATCGCCTCGAGCGGCGCACGACGGCGGCCGGCGATCGACAGCCGCACACCGCTGGAACCGAGCGCTTCCGCTATCGCAGCACCGATGCCGGAGCCGCCTCCCGTGATCAGAGCATGACGTCCGTCGAACGCGCTCATCAGACCTTCACCTGTTGTGGCTCGACCCGCGAAGCGAGCCGGCGCAATTGATCACGCCCGGCGAGATAGGGCAGCGGCCACCTGGCATTCTCATAGCCCAACCCCGCGGCGGCACGGAGCGTCCAGTACGGATCGGCGAGATGCGGCCGCGCGAGGCAGACGAGATCGGCTCGCCCCGCAAGCAAGATCGAATTCACCTGATCGGCGTCCGTGATGTTGCCGACCGCCAGTGTCGCGATGCCGGCCTCGTTGCGGATGCGATCGGAAAACGGCGTCTGGAACATGCGGCCGTAAACCGGCTTCGCATCGATCGACGTCTGCCCCGCGGAAACGTCGATCATGTCCGCGCCGGCCACCTTGAGCAGGCGCGCGATCTCGACCGCATCGGCCGGCGTCACGCCTTCGGAGCCGACCCAGTCGTTCGCCGAGATGCGCACCGAAACCGGCTTTCCCTTGGGCCACACCTCGCGCACCGCATGGAACACCTCGAGCGGAAACCGCATGCGATTGACGAGACTGCCGCCGTATTCGTCCTTTCGGCGGTTCGTCAGCGGCGTGATGAAAGCCGACATCAGATAGCCGTGAGCATAGTGGAGTTCCAGCCAGTCGAAACCCGCTCGCACCGCCATCTGCGCCGACTGCACGAACTGTTCGCGGACGCGCACCATGTCGGCACGCGTCATCTCTCGCGGCTTCTGATTGGCCGGCGACCACGCGACATCGGACGGCGCGAGCACCTCCCAATTTCCGTCCGCGAGCGGCGCATCCATCCGCTCCCATCCGAGCTGGGTCGAGCCCTTCGGCCCGGCATGACCGAGCTGCATCGCGATCTTGGCGTCCGTCTCCGCATGCACGAAATCGACGATGCGCCGCCACTGCGCCTCGTGCTCCGCTGCATACATCCCCGTGCACCCCGGCGTGATCCGGCCTTCCGGTGAAACGCACGTCATCTCGGTGAACACGAGCCCCGCGCCGCCCTTCGCGCGCTCCGCGTAGTGCACGAAATGCCAGTCACCGGGCACGCCGTCCTTCGCGCGATACTGCGCCATCGGCGAGACGACGACGCGATTGACGAGTTCCACCTCGCGAACACGGAGCGGCACGAACATCGGTGGACGCGGCTTCGCCGGCTCGGACCCGTTGGCATTCTTTTCGAACCACCGCTCGGCCGAGGTGAGCCATGCCGGATCGCGCTCTCGCAAATTCTCGTGGCTGATGCGCTGCGACCGCGTCATCAGCGAATAGTAGAGCTGCATGGGATCGAGATCGAGATAGCGCTCCACCTCCTCGAACCATTCGATCGAATTGCGCGCAGCACTCTGGAGCTTCAAGACTTCGACCCGCCGCTCGTCCTCATAGCGCGCGAACGCAGCAGCAAGCGTCGGCTCGGAATGAACGTAGCTCGCCAGCGCGATCGCACTCTCGAACGCCAGCTTCGTTCCCGAGCCGATCGAGAAATGCGCCGTCGCCGCGGCATCACCGAGCAACACCAAATTTTCGTGGCTCCAGCGCCGACACAGCACGCGATTGAAGTTGAGCCACGCCGAACCGCGCAGATGCTTCGCATTCGACATCAGCGCGTGACCGCCGAGATATCCAGCGAAGATGCGCTCGCAGGCAGCAATCGTCTCAGCGAGGTCCATCCGGTCGAAACCGGCGCGTGCCCACGTTTCCTCCGAGCACTCCACGATGAAGGTCGCGGTGTCCGCATCGAACTGATAGGCGTGCACCCAGATCCAGCCGTGCTCGGTCTTCTCGAAGATGAACGTGAACGCGTCGTCGAACTTCTGATGCGTACCGAGCCAGATGTACTTGCACGCGCGCACATCTATATCGGGCTCGAACACCTGCTGAAGCGCCGCCCGCGCGCGCGAATTCACGCCGTCCGCGGCCACCACGAGATCGTATCTGGCCTGATAGGCGGCCACATCCTCCGCCTCGGTCTCGTAGAGCACTCGAATACCCAACTCGGCGGCGCGCGCCTGCAGGATGTTCAACAGCCGCATCCGTCCGATGCCGCAGAAGCCGTGCCCCGTCGATCGCAGCATCTCCCCCTTGTGGTGCATCACCACGTCGTCCCAATACGCGAATGCAGCGCGGATCGCCTCCGCACTCACGGGATCGTTGACGGCGAGATTGTCGAGGGTCTGGTCGGAGAGCACCACCCCCCAGCCGAAGGTATCGTCCGGCCGATTGCGCTCGATGACGTCGATCTGGTGCGCAGGCTCGCGCAGCTTCAGCGAAATCGCGAAATAGAGGCCGGCAGGTCCGCCGCCGAGGCAAGCAACACGCATGAGCGATACCTCCCACGAAGACACCCACCATGCCCGATCACGCGAACTCCTACAAGTCTAAATATTTTAAATCTGAAGCAATCGGCGAAGCGCCTGCCCCGACACCTTCGGAACTGCCGGATTGACCCCGCGAAAATTCCAGGCTGTTGTCCGAGGCGCGCATACCCGCCGGCTTCGCGCCGCCAGACGAGAGGGTCCCCGATATGGCCGGACAGATGAAGCCTGAAGCGATTGCACTCTCCACCAGCGGCGCCGTCCGCGGTCTCTCAGCCGACGGCCTCGCGACGTTCTGCGCCGTGCCTTACGCGGCCCCACCGCTGGGCGAACGCCGCTTCGCAGCCCCCGCGCCGCACGCTCCGTGGAGCGGCGTGCGCGACTGCACCAAGCCGGGCGCCAGCGCACCACAAGGCCCATCGCGCCTCGATGCCGTCATGGGCATTCTGCCGTTCGAGCAATCAGAGGACTGCCTGACACTCACCGTTTGGACACCGGCAGCCGACGACAGGAAACGCCCCGTCATCTACTGGCTGCACGGCGGCGCCTACCAGTCCGGCGGCGCGCACCAGCCTTTCTACGACGGGGGCAATCTCGCGCGAGCATGCGACGTGGTCGTCGTCGGCGTGAACTATCGCCTCGGCGCACTCGGCTACCTCTATCTGCCGGAAGCCGAAGCAGCCGGAGCCGTGACGGCGAACCGCGGACTACTCGATCAGATGCACGCGCTGAGATGGGTCGCGGACAACATCGCAGCGTTCGGCGGTGATCCCTCGCGCATCACGATATCTGGACAGTCGGCTGGCGGCGGCTCCGTTCTCGCCTTGCTCGCCGATCCCGCATCGCGCGCTCTCGTAGCCCGGGCGATCCCGATGAGTGCATCGACCGGCAGCCTCGACCTCGAGCGCGCGAGCGATATTTCCGCGCGCTTCTGCGAACTCGTCGGCGTACGGCGTACGGACATCGAGGGCCTGCGCGCTCTTCCCGTCGACGCTGTCGTCAAGGCCCAGCGCGCGGTGCAGATGGAGATCGCGGCGAAAGGCGACCGCACCATCGCCTGGCAGAACGTCGTCGGCGGCCCCGGCTGTCCGCTCAATCCCGCATCCGCCGTCATCAAGGGCGCGGCGCGCGACATCCCCATGCTCATCGGATCGACACTCGACGAAGGCCACGCCTGGCTCGCCCAGGACGACAAGCTTGTCGCCGAAACCGATACGGCGATCATCGCGCCCACCGCAGAAGCAGGCGGCTACGCCAAGGCCGCCGACGATCTGCCGGGCGAACGCATCGCCAAGGCCGCGAAGCCCTGGCAGGTTCTCTCCGCGATGATGACCTGGGCCGTATTCGAGAAGCCCTCGCGCAAGGTAGCAAGCGGCCACTCGGAGAACGGCGGCACGGCCTACGTCTATCGCTTCGAATGGCGGCCGACGCCCGACGCACGCTTCGGCGCGTGCCACTGCATCGAGTTGCCGTTCGTGTTCGACAATCTCGACCGCTGGCCGCGCGACAGCGCCATGATGGCCGGCCATGATGCCGACAGCTACCGCGCCCTCGCCACGGCCATGCGTGACGCCTGGGGCGCCTTCGCCCACACCGGCAACCCCGCAACCGCAGCACTGCCCCAGTGGCCGCGCTGGACGCCGCAATCGCGCGCCTGCATGATCTTCGACGACACGTGTCGGAGCGTGGCTGAAGCCCAGCCGCAATAGTCGAATGAAGAAGACAGAAGGAAGAGTTGGGAAGGAATTCGCCGTGGACATCAGCAACATCAATCATGTCGGCATGGTTGCCCGCGATCTCGCCGACGTCACCCGCCGCTACGAGGCGATGGGCTTCATGTTGACGCCGTATTCGCCGCACTCCGGCGCGTGGAAGCCGGGGGAACCCGTGAAGCCGCTGGGCTCCGGCAATCGCTGCGTGATGTTCGCGGACAACTATCTCGAGATCCTGGCGAGCGAGAATGCCTCGCAACCCGCCGAGCGGATGACCAATTTTCTCCGGCATCACCAGGGCGGTCACATCGTTTGCTTCGACAGCGACGACTGCAACGCCGTCGATCATCGCTTGCGCGCGGCCGGCATCGAGACATCGGGCGTCATCCCGCTCCAGCGCGAGATCGACACACCCGACGGCGTCCGCACCGCTCGCTTCGAACGCGTGCAGTTCGCACCGAAAGACACCCCCGAGGGCTACATTCAAGCTGCTCGTCATCTCACGCCGGACTACATCTACCAGCCCCGCTACATCGCCCATCCCAACGGCGCGACACGCCTAGCGGAAACATTCGTCGTCGCGCTCGACGCCGAAGCAATGGCTCGCCGCTACGGCACCTATCTGGCCGCGACACCCGCGCACACGTCCGGATCATTCCAGTTCAGGCTGCCACGCGGCACCCTGCTCACCATCGTTCCCGCCGCTCTCGCTCCGGCCGCGCTGCCGGGAACACTGCTCCCCCCGCTCCCCGGCATCGCAGCGGTCTCGTTCGCCGTCTCCGATCTCCCCGCTCAGAGGACACGACTGACACGCGGCGGCTTTACGGTCACCCGATGCGGCGATCGGCTGCTCGTACCAGCCGAGGAAGCCTGCGGCCTAGCCGTCCTGTTCCAAGCCTGACCTTCCCGGATCGCCAACACCATTCCCAAACGAGGAGTTCTCCATGTCCGCAACGCGCCGCACGTTCATGATCGGTATCGGCTTGGCCGCACTGGTGTCCACCGCGCCGGCCGATGCCCAGGATTTTCCCGCCCAACCCGTCAAGATCGTCGTCCCCTATCCCCCCGGCGGCGGCGTCGACGGCCTCGCCCGCCCGATCGCAGAGCGCTTGTCGCAAACCTGGGGCAAGCCGGTGATCGTCGAGAACAAGCCCGGCGCGAGCACGATCATCGGCGCGGAATTCGTCGTCAAATCCGCCGCCGACGGATACACGCTGCTTTTCACGTCGGACTCGACGATCACCTCGAACCCGCATCTCTTCAAGAAGCTCACCTACGATCCCATGAAGGATCTAGCGCCCGTCACTCAATTGATCGACCTGCACCAGATGGTCGTCGTGCATCCTTCCGTTGCTGCCTCGTCGCTGAAGGAACTCGTCGCACTGGCGAAAGCCGATCCGAAAGCCTTGAACTACGCATCCTATGGTAACGGCAGCCAGCCCCATCTGCTGTTCGAGATGCTGAAGAAGGAAACCGGAATCTCGATCGTGCAGGTGCCGTTCAAGGGAATTGCGCCGGCCCTCACCGCCGTCGTCGCGGGAGAAACACAAATGACGCTCGGCGGCGCCGCGACATCGGCGGGGCACATGAAGGCCGGGCGCCTCAAGGCACTCGCGATAAGCAGGCCGACGCGGCTGCCGAGCCATCCCGATGTCGCGACGCTGGCGGAAGCCGGCTTCCCCGGAATCGATCCGCGTTCTTGGTTCGGGATGTTCGCGCCCGCCCGCACTCCCGCCGCGATCCTCGGAAAGATCCAGAAGGCCACCGCGGCCATCCTCGAACAGCCCGACTTCAAAGCACGCTATGTCGACGGCCCCGGCTACACCGGCAAAGGCCAATCTCCGGAAGCCTTCGCGCGTTTTGTGGCCGAGGACATGGCTTACAAGAAGCGGCTGATCTCGGTCACCGGTATCAAGGCCGAGTAACCGCGCGTTCGGCTCGACCAGCCGCCCTCAATTCGTTTGCGTCGCAACGCCTTCCTGCATCGCGAGCACGTGGCCGGCGAGGTAGAGCGAGCCGCAGATCAGAATGCGTTTCTCCCCCTCCGTCGCTTCGATTAGCGCAAGCGCTTCCGCAACGCCGGGAGCCGCCTGCGCGGGAATCCCCAGTTCACGCGCGAGCGAAGCGAGCGCTTCCGGCGTGAACGGCTGCTCGTGCGCGCCCGGAATCGGAACCGTGACGATCGATTGCGCCAGCCCGCGGAAATGCGACAGCACCCCTCGCGCATCTTTCTGCCCCATCAGGCCCATCACCAGCACGATCGGTTTCGGCGCACGGTCCTCCAGCGAGGCGAGCGTGTCGGAGATCGCCGCAGCCCCGGATGGGTTGTGCCCGCCGTCGAGCCATAGCTCCGAGCCCGACCGCAGCTTCGCCGACAGCGGCCCGCCATTGAGCCGCTGCATCCGCGCCGGCCACTCGACGCTCTTCAATCCCCCCTCGATCGCTGCGACGTCGAAACCGATGTCGGCCATCTGCAAGGCTGCCGCCACAGCCACGCCGGCATTGCCGATCTGATGCGACCCGACGAGCGCCGGCAACGGCAAATCGATCAGTTCGTCGTCGGACTGGAACACCAGCCGTCCGCTCTGCTCGAACGCGTCATAGTGCTGTCCGCACTCGATCAGCCGCGCGCCGATGCGACGTGCCTGCGCTTCGATCACGGGCGCGGCCTCATCGTCCTGGCGCGCCACCACGCACGTCACGCCGCGCTTCATGATGCCGGACTTCTCCGCAGCGATCTTCGCAACGGTATCACCGAGCTTGTCGGCATGATCCATCGACACCGGCGTGATGATCGTAAGGCGCGGTTTCGCGATCACGTTCGTCGCATCGAGCCGCCCGCCGAGCCCGACCTCGAGCAGCACGACGTCGGCCGGCGCTTCTGCGAACGCGAGGAACGCCGCCGCCGTCGTGATCTCGAAGAACGTCATGGGATCGTCGCCGTTGATCCGCTCCACACGCTCGAGAAGCTCGATCAGCCGGGGTTCCGAAATCGGCGCCGACTTCTCTGCGCGCGCACCCGCGACGACGATGCGTTCGTTGAACCGGATCAGATGCGGCGAGGTATAGGCATGAACACGCAGCCCGCCGGCTTTGGCCATCGCGCGCAGCATCGCCGTAACCGAGCCCTTGCCGTTCGTGCCCGCGATGTGGACGACCGGAGGCAGCTTCGACTGCGGGTCGCCGAGCTTGCCCAGCAGCCGCTCGATCCGTCCGAGCGACAGATCGATCATCAGCGGATGCAGGCTCTTCAAGCGCGCAAGAACGTCGTCCAGATGCGTCATGTCGCTCTCGCAGGCAGCATCGAGTAAAGCCGGCCGGATATTGCGCCGGATCGTCGGCCGCGCCACCCGACAAGGCCGGCTCCGGCCTCTGCCTCGACCCTCGCGGCGCCGACAGGGTTCACGTCCGCGTGTCGGGTTTCGCCGGTGTCGACGTTGTCCGCGACGTCGCAGCATCGCGCTTCGCGGCAGGATCGGCCCGCTGCGTGGACTTCACGGGCTCCTGCTTGGCAGCCGCGGTGATGGGTTCCCCCTCGACATCGACGACGGCACCGGAAGCAGCCCCCCGGCGAACCTCGATCGAAGCCCCCTTGTGGCTGCTGTGACCGTTCATGTAGCCCGGCGCAACGGCCGTCGTCGCCTGCACGATCTGCTGGCGCATCATCAGCCGCGTCAACCGCCCGAGCGTCTCCCGCAACTGGTGACGATGCACGACCATGTCGATCATGCCGTGCGCCAGAAGGTATTCGGCGCGCTGGAATCCGTCGGGCAACTGCTCACGAATCGTCTGCTGGATCACGCGCGGCCCCGCGAAACAGATGAGCGCCCCCGGCTCGGCGATGTGGATGTCGCCCAGCATCGCATACGAGGCAGTGACCCCGCCCGTCGTCGGATTGGTCAACACGACGATATACGGCAACCGCGCCTCGCGCAGGCGCTGCACCGCGATCGTCGTTCGCGGCATCTGCATCAACGACAGGATGCCTTCCTGCATCCGCGCACCGCCCGAGGCACCGAACAGAATGAACGGACAATTGCGCTCGACGGCCCGCAACATGCCGGCGATGACAGCCTCGCCCGCCGCCATGCCGAGCGATCCGCCCACGAAGCGCATGTCGTGCGCGGCGACGACGACCGTCTGCCCCTCGAGCCGGCCCTCGCCGACGAGAACGCTGTCGTCCATCTCAGTTTCGGCACGCGCGTCCTTGAGCCGATCGGTATAGCGACGGCTGTCACGGAACTTCAGCGGATCTGTCGGCACCGTCGGCACCGGCACGCGCTCGTACTCGCGATCGTCGAGGACGTGCCGCAGCCGCGCCTGCGCCGTCATCCGTTCATGATACCCCGAGCCCGGGAACACGAACTGGTTGGCTTCGAGATCCTTGTAGAAGACCATCTGGCCGGTCTCCGGGCATTTCACCCAGAGATTGTCCGGCACTTCGCGCTTCGGTTCGAGGAAGCCGCGGATCTTCGGCGGTAGTTTGTTGATCCAGCTCACGCTTCTCGTGGCTCCTGTTCGCTTGCCCGGCCTCCGCCCGCCGGGCGATGCTGTGAAGTCCGCTGCACTGAATTCCTAAGACCACTCCGACCCGGACCGTTCGTCAGACCAAGGCCGTCAGACCAAAGCCGTCAGACCCGAGTTTCATCGAGCCCTCGTGCGAGGCTCTTGACGACACTCAGCACACGCGGCGCCGTCTGCGCCGTGCCGTGCCCATCCGGACCGACCGTATCCCTGATCGCGTCGACCAGGGCCGAACCGACCACGACACCGTCAGCGCCACGCGCGATCGCCCTGGCCTGTTCCGGAGACTTTACGCCGAAGCCGACCGCTACGGGAAGCGCGGTCGAAGCCTTGATGCGCTTAACTTGTTGATGCACGGCAGCCACATCCGGCGCTGCTGTCCCGGTTATCCCGGTGATCGAGACGTAATAGACGAAGCCGGAGGTGTTGGCCAGTACGGCAGGAAGGCGCTTCGCGTCGGTCGTGGGCGTGGCCAGGCGAATGAAGCTCAGCCCGTGCTCCATGGCGGGCAGGCACAGTTCGTCGTCCGCCTCCGGCGGCACGTCCACCACGATCAGACCATCGACCCCGGCAGCCTTGGCGTCAGCCAGGAACTTCTCCCGCGGGTACACGTAAATCGGATTGTAATATCCCATGAGAATCAACGGGGTATCCTTGTCCTTCGCCCGGAAGGTGCGAACCAGCTCCAGCGTCTTGTGCATGTTCTGGCCAGCCTTAAGCGCCCGCTGCGACGCGAGCTGAATAGCCGGCCCGTCCGCCATCGGGTCCGAGAATGGCATGCCGAGCTCGATGATATCGGCCCCGGCCGCCGGCAATCCCATCAGGATCTGCTTGGAGGTCTCGTAATCTGGATCACCCGCGGTCACGAATGTGACGAGTGCCGCCCGGCCCTTGGCCTTCAGCTCTGCAAAGCGTCGGTCGATGCGTTCGGTCGTCATGGGAGGGCGATCCTGCTCCGGCCCTGAAGCCGGGCCGGAGGTCGTCGTAGTGCCCCAGGCGACCACAGGTCAAGCCAAGCCCGCGGATTCGGTTGCCGTAGTTCCGAGACGAGCGAGCCTGCGCCTCGCATATCGATCCACTCGATTGCCCCGATGTATCCGCGGCGGCCCTGGTACTGGCCCATCGAGTATCAGGCTCAGCCACTCGGGTTGCCTCCCCGCCGAGAGCCGGCCGGCCGCGCATATGATTTTCCGTCGATTACGGCAGAAAACAGCGATTTACTTGTCGGTGTATCCGCATTCGTCGAGAAACTCCTGAATGAGCGGGCTGAACGCCTGCGACTCCAGAGCACTTTCGGAGGGAACGATTTCGGCATTCACCCGCAATCCGCCGATTTGAGGAATGGCCCTCAGAATGCGGCGCTGCGGAGCGGGATGGGCGGACAATGCGACCGCATTCTTGCGGTCCTTCGAATGATGATGAACTTGCATTTGCATATCTCAGTTCCAGGGTCTGAGCCCTCTAGGGCGGCATCGTGCCACCACGGACTCCGGTCAAATCATCCACGCCACGGAGCCTGCCGCGCGGTGAGCGATCCGGAATCCGGACGTCACGTCGAAACGGCGAGCCTGCTGGGCGCAGCTCGAATAAGCGATGTGAAGGTGAGGAGAAAGGCGGCACCGGCGCTGAGCGCACACCGCAAGATCTTCAGCTTTACAGTAGCTTTAGCCTCAAGGACACTTACACAGTCCGAAGCTGCATTGTGTTTAAGCTGATTTCCAAAACGATGCAATGAAAAACTTCGTTCGGTCTTCTCGCGCTATTCAGCCGACTGCGGTCGCCGGTGCTCTCGGCAGATGGCGAGTTGAAAGCGGATTGCACCTCCCCCGTTCAATCGATGGAATCATTGCGCTGTTCAGCACCCGCCCGATCTGCGCGGCCTCGTTGCCCGAGACCTCGCGGATGTCGACCGGCTGCGTCGCTCCAGCCCGGCAAGCTCGAGCGACGCATACCGGCCGGGAACTCAGCTCAAGCGAACTGGAAGTCCGACGAGCCCAAGATGTGATCGCCCGAGAACTGAACAGTGGCGATAACGTCGTCGGCTCCAACCCCGAGGCTGGAGAGCTTTCCGTTGATATAGGTCTGGTGCAGCTCGACGAGTTGTCCCGTTTCGAGGTTCAGAGCGACCCGGTCCGTGCGATCGAGGCCGATCACTTGCAGCCCTGCATCGTTCCTGAAGAAGCTGGCCAGTTTGCCGTCCGAGCCGAATGCCTCGAATTGCCCCCCGTAACCGGTAAGCTCGATCTTGTCGATTCCGTGCTGGAAATCCTTGATGACGTCGGAACCGAGGTCTTTACCGATGACGAAGGTGTCGAAACCCGGAATTTGCGACGCGTCGTCGCCGGTCATGACGTCGTTACCGGTCCCGCCGACGAGCCGATCGCTGCCCGTACCGCCGCGCAGGACGTCGTCGCCCGCGCCACCATCGACGACATCGTCGCCACCTGCGCCGAAGACGAAGTCGTTGCCGCCGAGACCACTGACCACGTTGGCGCCGGCATCGCCTTCCAGAATGTCTCCGAAGTTGCTGCCCGTCAGGTTCTCGACGGAAGCATAGGTGTCGCCACGGGCGTCGTTCGTCAGCCCGCCCGAATTCAAGCTCGCAGTCACCCCGACCGTCGCCGTGGCGTAGGTTGCGGTGTCGGTTCCCTCGCCGCCGAGCAGCACGTCTGCTCCTGCGCCGCCATTCAGAAGATCGTCACCGCCGCCGCCATCGAGGCGGTCCCTCCCTTTGCCGCCGAACAACTCGTCCCTGCCCAGACCGCCTTCGAGGATGTCGTCTCCAGCCGAGCCGATGAGCCTGTCGTTACCACTGGTACCGGTCAAGTGCATGCCGAGAAGCGAAGACGATTGGGCCTTCTGCAGAGATCCGAAAAATATGGATGAGAAAGACATGAAAATTCTCCTATATGCGTTTGATGAACACGTTCGATGCACGCTCACATGGAGCAGTTCGCATCCTAGGCGCGGTGTCGGTGGGCGCTGTGCTGTGCAGCACAGGAAGCAAAAAACTTCGACGCCGCTCGTGCACGAGCGATTGCCGACGGCAGACGTCGCGCCGGCCGGACTGACCAGCGCGGAACTCACGCATCAACACGCATCATCACGCGTGGAAAGCTCATCGGCGAAGCATCCCGCTCACGCAGGCCGATCTCTGCGCGAGCCTCACACCTTCATCCCCAGCGCCTTGGCGACGGTGAACAGGTCCTTGTCGCCGCGGCCGCACAGGTTCATCACGAGGAGGTTCGAGCGCGGCAGCTTCGGCGCGAGTTTCAGCACGTAGGACAGCGCGTGCGCCGGCTCGAGCGCGGGAATGATGCCCTCCTGCTGCGTGCATACCTGCAGCGCGTGCAGCGCCTCCTTGTCGGTCGCGTAGACGTACTTCACGCGGCCGGTGTCCTTGAGCCAGGAGTGCTCGGGCCCGACGCCGGGATAATCGAGGCCGGCCGAGATCGAATGCCCCTCGAGGATCTGGCCGTCGTCGTCCTGCAGGAGATAGGTGCGGTTTCCATGCAGAACGCCGGGCCGACCGCCGTTCATCGAAGCGGCATGTCCGTTCGGAACGTCGAGCCCGTGCCCGCCCGCTTCCACGCCCCAGATCGCCACGCTCTCGTCGTCGAGGAACGGATGGAACAGGCCGATCGCGTTGGAGCCGCCGCCGATGCAGGCGACGAGC
>CAZNMY010000134.1:0-16134 GCA_964574325.1 uncultured Devosia sp.
GCTTCTTGCGCTCCATGGCGCCGGATTGGTCGTGGTCGATGAGGCGGCCCTGGCGCTCGGAGGAGCGTGCGGCAAGCGTCTCGGCGACAACACTTTCGATGTCGGCAGCCACGGACTCGATCGCGGCCGTCAGCGGCCAGCAGCCAAGCGTGCGGAATCGGACGCGGCGCTGTCGCGGCTTCTCGCCGGGCAGGAGCGGCAGGCGGTCGTCGTCGAGGACGAGGAACTGGCCCTTGCGCTCAATTGTCGGGCGCTCGGCTGCCATGTAGAGCGGCACGACATCGAGCTTTTCGCGCAGCACGTAGCGCCACACGTCACGCTCGGTCCAATTGGAGAGCGGGAACACGCGCGCCGTTTCGCCGGTGCCGAGGCGGCCGTTGTAGAGCCGCCACATCTCCGGGCGTTGCTGGCGCGGATCCCAGCGGTGGCCGGCCGCGCGGAACGAGAACACACGCTCCTTGGCGCGGCTAGCCTCCTCGTCGCGACGCGCACCGCCGAACGCCGCATCGAAGCCGTGCGCGTCGAGCGCTTGCTTCAGCGCCTGCGTCTTCATCACGTCGGTGTAGATCGACGGTGCGTAGTCGACCGGGTTGATGCCGCGGGCGGGGCCGTCCTGGTTCGGGTGCCCGATCAGCTCGGCGCCGGCTTCGCGTGCCGCACGATCGCGGAACTCGATCATCTCCCGGAACTTCCAGGTGGTGTCGACGTGCAGCAGTGGAAACGGCAGGCGTGCGGGAAAGAACGCCTTGCGCGCGAGATGCAGAAGGGCCGTGGAATCCTTCCCGATCGAGTACATCAGTACCGGCTTGCGGAATTGAGCGGCCGCCTCGCGGAAGATGTGGATGCTCTCTGCCTCCAGCAGGTCGAGATGGGAGACGCGGGCGTTCATGACGCAGCAGCCTTTCGGTTCGGGAATTTTCATTGCTCGCTCCGGGGCAGGCCCCGACGCGAGGTATGAAGGCCGCATTCCTTGCCGTCCTCGTTCTCCCACCACCAGCGTCCTGCGCGGATGTCCTCACCGGGACGGATCGCGCGTGTGCACGGCTGGCAACCGATCGAGGGGAACCCGCGGGCGTGCAGCGGATTGACTGGTATGTCGTTGTCGGCGACGTACTCGTCGAGCCGCGCAAGCGACCAATCAGCGAGCGGGTTGAGCTTCACGAGCCCTTGTTCCGCGTCCCACGCCGCGAACGGCACGTCGGCGCGTCCCGCCGACTGCTCGCGCCTGAGGCCGGTGATCCAACCAGCCGCTCCGGCGAGGCCGCGTTTCAACGGCTCGACCTTGCGGGCGTCGCAGCACGCCTTGCGCGCTTCGATCGACGCACGAAAGCCGAGCGCGCCGTCGCGGGCGACGAGCTGTTCGACAGCACTACGCTCCGGCGCCAGCACGCGTATGCGGATGCCGAAGCATTGCTCGGTTTCGACGAGCGTATCTATCGTCTCGGGGAACAGGCGCCCGGTATCGAGGGTGAAGACATCAATGCCAGCGCCGCTCTTTGCGATTGCATGGACGATTGCCTGATCCTCGATACCGAGGCTCGTCGAGAACGCTACGCGGCCTGGAACCCCGGCAGCGATCGAGCGGATGCGATCGGCGAGATCCAGCGTCGCTGCGAGCCGCTCGGCGAGCCCGGCGGAATCGACAGCGCGGTCTCGTGGGGAGGTCGCGCTCATGACCGGGCCTCCGCCGCTTTGAGCCGCACATCGACATGGAAGCGGTTACCGGCCGTGGTGGCAGCGACGGTACCGACGCGAACCACGAAGTCGCCGAAGCGTTCGCCCTCGTTACGCTCCTTGGCGTAACGAAACAGAAGCGGCTCGAGCGTTGCAATGATTCGCGCCTTGTCGACGTCCTGTGCGACGAGTTTGTTCAGCCGCGAGCCGTCGAACGCGGCACCGAGGTAGAGATTATAGAGGCCTGGCTGGCGCCCTACGAGGCCGATCTCGGCGAGGTAGGGACGCGCGCAACCGTTGGGGCATCCTGTCATGCGTATGACGATGTCGTCGTCGCGAAGGCCCGCACGGTCGAGCACATCCTCCAGCGCGGTCACGACCTCGGGCAGGAACCGCTCGCTCTCGGCCAACGCAAGCGCGCACGTTGGCAGCGCCACGCACGCCATGGAGTTGCGGCGCAGGCCGGACGACGCCTCGGTCGCGATGCCGTGGCTCGCCAGTATGGCATCGATCTTCTTCTTGTCGGCGGCCGTCACGTTGGCGATGATCACGTTCTGGTTCGCCGTGCAGGTCATCTCGCCTTCGTGGATCTCCGCGATCTCACGCAACGCCGTGCGCAGAGCGTGGCCTGGGCGATCCTTGATGCGTCCATTCTCGACGAATAGCCCGAGGTGCCAGGTTTCTCGCCGCTCCGCCGCAGGCGACGACGCGGCGCCGTCTGCACCCTTGTGCCAGCCGATCGTGTCGCCGGTGCGTTCGAATGCGAAGGGGCGAGGCGGCCCGAGTTTGAAGCCGCAACGCCGCTCCACCTCGGCGCGGAAGGCATCGAGGCCGCGCACCTCGATCGTGTACTTGAGACGCGCGTGCTTCCTCACCTCGCGGTTGCCCCAGTCGCGCTGCACGGTGAGCACGTGCTCGCCGACCGTGATCGCCTGCTCCGGCGTGCAGAAGCCCATCACGTCGGCAGTGCGCGGGAACGTGTCGGCCTCACCGTGCGTCATGCCCATGCCGCCGCCGACGGTTACGTTGTAGCCGACCAGCTCCCCTTTCTCGGTGATGGCGATGTAGCCGAGGTCGTGCGCGAAGATGTCGACGTCGTTATGCGGCGGCACGGCGACAACCGCCTTGAATTTGCGCGGCAGGTAGGTGCGGCCGTAGATCGGCTCCTCCCCTTCGCCCGCCGCGCTCGTGTCGCGCACCGTCTCCCCGTCGAGCCAGATCTCGTGATAGGCGCCGGTCTTCGGCAACAGATGTGCGCTGAGATCACGTGCGAGATCGAGCGCCTGGGCGTGTGCCTTCGACAGGTGCGGGTTCGATGTTGCCAGCACGTTGCGGTTGACATCGCCGCAGGCCGCCAGCGTGTCGAGCAGTGCTGCATCGATCGCCTGCATCGTACGGCGCATGTTCGATTTTATCACGCCGTGGAACTGGAATGTCTGACGCGTCGTCAGCCGCAGCGCGCCGTTGGCGTAGTCGGTCGCGATCTGGTCCAACGCCAGCCACTGCGTTGGTGTTACGACGCCGCCTGGAATGCGCACGCGGATCATGAAGCTGAAGGCTTTCTCCAGCCGCTTCTTGGTGCGCTCACCGCGTACATCGCGGTCATCCTGCAGATACGTGCCGTGAAAACGCACGAGCATCTGGTCGTCGTCGGCGATGGCTCCCGTCGACACCTCGTCGAGGCCGCGCGAAATCGTCCCGCGAAGCTGTCGGCTACCTTCCTTGACGTGCTCGTTCTTGGTGCGTTTATCGGTCATCTGGTGATCCCGTAGGTCGGGTAGAGCTCTTCGCGAGACCCGACACCCTGAATATTTTCCGAAGGCGTCGGGTCACATTCCTCGACCCGACCTACGCCTCAATAGACATCCCGCTGATAGCGGCCGGCCTTGCGCAGCTCGTCGAGCCGCTCGTCGCCGAGTACCTGCCTCAGCGTCTTGTCGACGTCGCGCGCCATGGCCTTCTCGTCGCCGCATACGTAGATGTGGGCACCATCGCCGACCCAACCGCGGATCTCATCGGCGCACTCCGCGAGGCGGTGCTGCACGTAAATCTTCTCGGGCTGGTCGCGCGAGAATGCGACGTCGATGCGCGAGAGTGCGCCTGACGCCAGTTGATCCTGCCACTCGAGCTGGTAGAGGAAGTCGGTCGTGTAGTTTCGCGCGCCGAAGAACAGCCAGCTCTTGGCCGTAACGCCTGTGGTTGCGCGCTCCTCGACGAAGGCTCGGTAGGGCGCCACGCCCGTGCCGGCACCGATCATGATGATAGGGCGGGCTGTGTCCGTCGGCAGTCGGAAGTGACGGTTCGGCTTGACGTAGAGCTTCACTTGCTCACCGCGCTTGCGGACTGCAAGCCACGTCGAGGCGACACCATTGCGGTCTCGGTCGTGACTGCGCCAGTGCACCGCACTCACGAGCAGATGCGTCTCGGCCTCGTGCGCGGCGAGGCTCGAGGCGACCGAATAGAGCCGGGGAGGCAGAGGCCGCAGCAAGCCGACGAGCTGATCTCCCGTCAGCCGCTCGCGGTGCTCGGCGAGCAGGTCGACGATCTGCCGGTCAGCGGCGTAGGCAGCAAAGCGCTCCGGCGCTGCAAGCGCTGCCAAATCTTCGCGACCGGTGAGCTTGGCGAATGCCTCGACGAGGGGACGCGTCAGTGTCGTCACGTCGCGCTCGGTCAGGAGCTTTCGTCCGACCGTCGCATCGCCGCTGAGGCCGACCGCATCGAGGATCGACGCCACCAGCTGCGGGTCGTTCTCCGGGATCACGCCAATCGCGTCGCCCGGTGCGTAGCTCCAGCCGGCAGCGTCCGTCGAAAGCTCGACGTGCCATGTCTCACTCGACGAGCCCGTGCCGCTGAGGTTGACGATCTCGCTGATCTCGGCGGTCAACGGTCGCTCGGCGTCGAACGCTGCTTCGTCGGTCTCGTCGTGATGAGCACCAGACTTGAAATCGACATGCACAACCGTAGCTGAACCGGGCGCAGGTTCGGCCGGCGCCAGCGCTGCAAGGGTTGCATCGGTCCAGGCTGCTGCCTGCTTGGCGAAGTCGAGATCGAGGTCGGCGCGGTTGGCGATCCGCGTCGCGCCAAGCGCGGCAAAGCGCTCGTCGACGGTGCGGCCGGTCGCGCAGAAGTTCGCATAGGCCGTATCACCGAGTGCCAGCACCGCATATCGCACACCCTCCAGGCGCGGCGCTGCATCGGCCATCAACGCCTTGTAGAAGTCGGCGGCACGTTGCGGCGGGTCGCCTTCGCCCCAGGTGGCGACGATCGCGATCAAATTCTTCACGCCCGCGAGCGCCGCCGGGCTGGCGTCGGCCATGTCGAGCACTTTCGCGTCGAAGCCTGCCTTCTGCGCTGCCTTACGCGCTTTCAGCGCGAGGGTTTCGGCGTTGCCGGTCTCGCTGCCGTAGAGGATCGTCAGTTTTTCCTTCGCGCGCGGCGGTGCGACCGCCTGTTGCGCGGTGGTCTGCGTCGCGTCGAAGCCGGCGAGGAAGCCCGACAGCCAGCTGCGCTGCAGCGGGCTCGAACGGGCAACAACACGGTTCAGCGTGTCGATCTCGTCGGACGAGAATGGCGCGGTTTTCGGCAGCAAGGCGTTCATATCGGCACCTCAGGAGGACAGTGCGAGCCGATCCAACGCCGACAGCGGGCGCGGGAACGGCTGCGATGGAGAGAAGGACGTCGGGGCGTGCCACTCGACGCCATGGGGCGGCTCGAGGCCGGCATCGGCCCAATCGAGGCCGACAAAGGCGATCGCGGGGCCGGTGACGCCGTTGGCGGTGATGGCGTCCGGGAGATCGTTCAGTACGCCGGCGATGATGCGCCGCCCCTCCCGCGCGCCGTTCTCGACGATTACGACGGGGGTCGCTGGATCGGCACCGGCTGCGAGCAACCGGGTCGTGATGCGGTCAGCCGTACGCACACCCATGTAGATTGCGAACGCCTGTCCGGGTCGCGCCAGCGCGTCCCAGTCGAGATCGGGCTCGCCGTCGGTCGCAGCACCCGTGACCAGCGATACCTGCCTCACCTGACCGCGATAAGTCAGCGGCAGATGGGCGTCCGCAGCACACGCCTGCGCCGCGGTTATCCCTGGCACGATCTCGACGGCGATGCCCGCCGCCTCGACCGCGGCGATCTCTTCCGCCGCGCGGCCGAACACGAAGGGATCGCCGCCCTTGAGGCGGACCACGATCTTGCCCGCACGTGCGTGCTCGATCAAAGCCTCGTTGATCTCGCGTTGCGATACGGCACGCCCGCGGGGATCGGAAGACTTGGCGCGCTTGCCGACGTCGACGACGTGCGCCTCGCGCCGCGCATAAGTGAGCACGCGTGGATCGATCAGTGCGTCGTGCAGAATGACATCGGCCGACTTCAGTTCGCGTACGGCTTTCAAGGTCAAGAGCTCGGGATCGCCAGGGCCCGCGCCGACGAGGATGACACGGCCGGCTTTCGCCTCGGCCGGTGCGCGCGCCAGAGCCGCGTCGATCAGTCGGCGGCCCAGCACCTCGTCGCCATCGAGGATGGCCTCGGCCGGCGCACCGGTCAGCACCTCACCCCAGAACGCCCTGCGGTCCGCGCCGAACGGAACACGTGCGGCCGCCTCCCCGCGATACTCCCGCGCGATCGAGGCCACTCGGCCGAGGCGCGGATGCAGCTCCTGCTCCAGCCAGCCGCGCAGGTGGGTTGCCAGGATCGGTGCGGCGCCGTCGGTCGAGATCGCGACCGTCACGTCGCCGCGATCGACGAACGCGCCGAACGCGAACGTGCAAAGCCCGGGCTTGTCGGGCACGTTGACCGGCACACCGAGTGCGCGGGCCAGCGAGGAAATGCGGGCGTCCTCGAGGGCATCGCCGGTCGCCGAGACGACCAACGGCCGGCCACGGATGTCATCCTCCAGCGGCGCGCGCGGAAGGAGTTCGATCGTGCCCGACTCGACGAGAGCCGACAGCGTCGGAGGCACTGCCGTGGCAGACAACGTCACACGCGGCGCGCGCAAGAGCAGCGTACGCACCTTGGCGGCGGCGAGATCGCTCGGGCCGACGACCAGCGGGGGCACATGCCCCACCTCGATGAAAGCAGGAAAACTCGGCATCGCTGATCAACCCGCAATCCAGTAGGTCTGCGGCTCGAGGCTCTCGGGTGGGATGTCGACCTCCACCCCGTCGAGGGCCGGCGACATGACAACCCGGCAGGCGAGCCGGGAACGTGGCCCAGCGCCCGCAATCGCTGCGAGCTTGATAGCCTCCTCCAGGGACGGCTGCGCCAGCTTGCCAGCCCACCCCTCGCGCAGGTGCACGTGGCAACCCGCGCAGTCGCCTGACGAGCGGCAGTCGCCCTTGAGTTGCAACCCGAACCCGCGGATCAGGTCGGCGAGCCGCTGCCCAGTGGCGACCGCCGGCTGGAAGTGCCCACCGTCGGCGAGGAAAAGGTTGAGCGACAGTGACTGGCGGACAGCATTGGCAACGGCGTCAGGAGCGAGTGGCATGACAAACCTTCGGCTGCGAACGAATGCAAGCCGAACAATACAGCAATATTTTCCTAAGAGTCGATCTTTTTTGACTTAAAAAGAGAAACCTATTCTCGCACAGCGGATTTGATGAAATTTTCTCTCGCGCAAGCCACTTTGGCACTTGCTTGCTCCTCATCGGCAAGCGGCCGATTGTGAACGTCTACGTCGTGAACTGGATGCCCCCACCTTCATGTCGGCTGACTGTAGTCAATCTCTCATGCCACCAGTCTTGCACCCTCAGTGTCGATGGACTCAGCGACACCAACAAAGGCTTGGAACATGACCGATTCGGCCTTTGCGACCGAGATCGCCCAACGTCTGCTACGCGCCGGCCGGCCGGAAGAGGCACTTTGTATCTCGACAATGGTAAGCCAACGAGCGGAACCGCTAGTTCAAGGAACTCTACTGAAGCGATGTCTCGATCGGCGTGCTCGATGCGCTCGCGATTTCACGCTTCAGAAAGCGCGATCCACGCGCTACCGCCATACCGTGCGGCATGTGCGGTCGATCGAGAGCCAGCAGTGCGATATCGCCGATCACGGACGGCACGAGAGCCACGGCAATCGCGATCCAGAGCGCTTCGCCGTCGCCATGCAGCTGGCGAGGTTGACTGCAGCCAGGATGGGATCTTTACCAGCGTCGTCCTGATGTTGCCGCCTCTACACAGGGCATTTATAGGGCAATTGATTTCGGAAACTCAAAATTTAATAATGGAATCAATGGTCGATGGTGCCCAGAAGAGGACTCGAACCTCCACGCCTTGTGAGCGCTAGTACCTGAAACTAGTGCGTCTACCAATTCCGCCATCTGGGCATCTGGAGCGCGGAGTTAGAGGTGTTCCGGGCCGTTGTCAACCAAGCAACGCTGAGCCGAAGCGCCGGGGAGTAATCGGGGGCAGACCCGGCCGGTCCGCCCCCGTTCATCACGTCTTCTTCGCGTCGCGCTCGCCATCCCGGCCGACCTTCAGCAGGTTGGTCAGCAGCGCATCGAAACCGGAAGCGCCGGCGCCCGTGTGCAGGTCGATACGGCCGACCTTCTCCACGAGCTTCTCCAGCGCCTCGAGTTCCTTGAGGCGCTGCAGGAGGGGGTTGTCCTCCATCAGGCGGGCCGTGTTGAGCAGCGAGCGCGTTGCCGCCGTCTCCTCCTGGCGGCGGATCAGGTTCGCCTTCGCCGTCCGCTCCGCCTCCACGACCTTGTTGAGCAGCTCGCGCACGTCGCCGGGCAGGATGACGTCCTTGACGCCGATCTCACCCACCTCGACGCCGAGATCCTTCACGCGTGCGGTCACGAACGCGCGTACTTCCGCATCGATCGTGTCGCGCGCAGCCAGGATCTCGTCCAGCGTCCGCGTCGCCACGGCCTCGCGGATCGCGAACTGCACGAGCTTGTACACCGTCGCATTCACGTCGCCCGCGCCGAGCACCGCCTTTTCAGGGTCGATGACCTTGATGAAGGCCGTCAGCGTCACGCGGATGCCGACGCGGTCCTTGGTCAGGATCTCCTGTGCCGTCACCTCGAGAGGCGTCGGGCGCAGGTCGACCTTCTGCACGCGAACCGCGCGGCCGACGTTCCAGAACGCGTGCCGGCCCGGCGTCAATCGCTCGGTGAGCTTGCCGTCGATGAACAACAGGCCGGCTTCGTGCGCCTCGACGATCGCGACCGTGACGAGCGTGTTGCGCGTCAGGTCCATCCTGTCGAGGTGCCGCTTGGCGACACGCAGTTCGGTCCCGACATCGATCGTCTCGACGTCGACCTGCGTCAGCGTCTTCCAGAACGCACGGGTGGCGTTGGGGTTGACGATGTGCTTGGCCTCGCCGTCGAACGACACGATCGCGATCTCGTTGGCCGAGGTCTGCACGATCTCGAAGTTCTGCTCGGCGAGTCCCGGCTGCGTCTTCTCGAGCAGCAGCGCCTTGTCGGCCGGCACTTCCGTGCGTACGATCTTGACCAGCTCGGCCGTGAGCCGGCGGCTGGGATCGAATGCGGAGAAGCGGCCGGGGCCGAGCAGCCGCTCGAAGCGGCCGTCGCGCGACAGGAACGCGCGCTCGTCGTCACGGACGATGAGCTTGAAGAATAAGGCAGCCATAACACATCACCTCGAAAACAATTCGTTCGCCCCGGGCGCGATTGCCCGTGACGGTCTTGAAAACGACATCGCTCGAAGGTCGCCGGCCACTTCCCACGTCCAGACCACGGTCTCGCGCTTGAGCCTTCCGGCTCGGCCGTCGCGACCCGGTTGCGGTCTGCGCGCCTGCGAGCAGGACATGCAGCCGGGACCGGGCCATCGGGCGTCGCCGACAGGCGGTATCCGCGCGAGCGCAGAGCGCCCGGAGCGTTGTTCTCTCGACCTCGAACCGGGGCAAGCCGCGATCCTCAGACGTTCGAACCGGGAAGCAGCCGGCTTCCCCGATTGCATGCCCTCTCGGGCGGTAAACGACACGGGAGTCGAACCCGCGACAGTCCGATTAACAGTCGGATGCTCTACCCATTGAGCTAGTCGTTGGAGAAGCTGGCAGGAATCGAACCCGCGACCTCCCGGCTTGTGGCCGGTCGCTCTACCACTGAGCTACAACCTCGGGGGACCTCATCGGCCGCGGAACACGCTCTCCCAGAGGGCGCGCGCCAGCCCGGACTCGGAGAGCCGGGACATGAAGCGATCGGCAAGGGTGGCGCGATATGCCGCGGGTTTGCGGCGGCAGTGTGGTGGATGAGCATAACCTCGCGTTGTCCCTCGCATTGTCCTGTGAGTTTTCGGGCCAATGCGCGGGATCAACGTGCGCGCCGCCGATTCGTGCGCATTGCGCTCTGCCGCCTTGTGATAGGATCGGCGCGTTTCCATAATTCTTGCTCGCCAGACGAGAGGTGCCGCCGTGAGCAAACCGGGTGAACCAACGGGGTCGGGAGCAGCAGCAGGCGAAACGGGGACCGTCCAGCCCGCGCTCCCCCTCGTGATCGTCAAGCGCGGTGCGTCCGCCGTGAAGGCCGGCAAGTTCGGGGCGGCAGGGCAGTTGCTGCACAAGTTCCGCTGGCTGCCGCTGATCCCCGTCGTCATGCTGGCCGGTGGCGTGATCGCGATGTACTTCCAGCCGCCGGGCATCCGCGTTGCGATGCGCACCCTCGGCCTCCAGCCGGGAGGTGGGACCAAGGACCCGATAGCCGTACCGGCGCCGAAGACCCCTGTCGCGGCGACAGCTCCCACCAATCGGCAAGTCGTAGCGCTGGCCAAACTCGTGCCGGAAGGCGAGTTGAGGACGGTGGCGCCGCCGTTCGGGGCCGGTGATGCGCGGATCGCGGTGTTGAAGTTCGAGGAAGGCTCGAAAGTTGAGAGCGGCGCGGTGCTGGCGATCCTCGACAATGAAGCTCAGCTCAAAGCCGCCCACGAGGCGGCGCAGGCCAATGTCGTGCAGCGCACGGCGGCGCTCGCGCAGACACGGGCGCAGGTGCAGGCGAGCCTCGAGGAAGCGACTGCGGCGCTGGCCCGTGCGGAGGCTACGGCGCGCAACGCGCAGGCCGACTTCGAGCGGATAGATCAGCTCGCCAAGCGAGGGGTCTCGACCGAGGCCGCGCTCAGCAAATCGCGCACGGCGCGTGACGAGACGGCGCGCGAGATCGATCGCCTGAAGGCGACGCTGTCGCGGTTCAAGAGCCTCGATGTGGACAAGCAGCCCGACATCGTGGTTGCCTCGAGCAACCTGGGCGTGGCCCGCTCAGAACTCGCCCGCGCGACGCAGGATCTCGACAAGGCGTATGTCCGCGCGCCGATCTCCGGCACGGTGCTGACGATTCTCGTCAGGCCCGGCGAGAAGCCCGGCACTGCAGGCATTCTCAAGCTCGGCAATCTCGAGCGGATGAAGGCCGAGATCGAAGTGTACCAGACGCAGATCGGTTACGTCGCGCTCGGTGACCCCGTGACGTTCACGGCGGACTCGCTGCCCAAGCCCCTGGAGGCGACGGTCTCCAGGATCGGGCTCGAGGTCGGACGCCAGACACTGGTCGACGCGACCCCGGCGGCGAACACGGATGCGCGCGTCGTCAAGGTTCAGGCGGCGCTGTCGCCGGAGTCGTCCGCGATCGCACAGAAGTACACCAACCTGCAGATGATCGCGCGGATCACGACGCGGCCGGCGCCATGACCGTGCTGCTCGAGCGCTTGCTGGGCCGGTTGCCGATCGGCTGGCTGCAACTGACGCACAACCGAACGCGTCTGGCCGCAGCGATCGCCGGCGTGATGTTCGCGAACATCCTGATCTTCATGCAGCTCGGCTTCATGGGCGCGCTGGTGGACAGCGTCGCGCTGCCATACAAGGCGATGAACGCCGAAATCATCATATCCGGCTCCGATGCGAATACGCTGGCAGACGGCAGTCCGCTGCCGCGGCAGCGCATGTTCGAGGCGCTGTCTGTGCCCGGAGTGGCGAGCGCCACGCCGCTCTATTTCGGGAAGATGGACTGGAAGCAGCCGGACGGCTCGATCCGGACGCTCGATGTGTTCGGCATCGATCCTTCGGTGCGGGCGTTCGACAATGCCGACATCGACGCAGCACTCGATCAGCTCAAACTCTCCGATTACGCCATCGTCGATCGGCGGACGCGCAATGCGCCGAAGGGACTGTTCGCCACCATCGATGGCGGCAAGCCCTACAGGTTCGAGGTGAAGGGGCGCGCCTTGACGGTCAATTCGACGTTCACTCTGGGCGGCGGCTTCACCACCGACGGCTATCTCGTCGTCTCCGACCAGACGTTCATGAAGCACTTCCCCAGCCGTGTCGCCGGTGCGCCCAACCACATTCTCGTGCGGCTGGCACCGGGCGCGGATCTCGTGAAAGTGATCGCGGGTCTCGAGAGCACGCTGCCGGACTACGATGCCGTCGTGCGGACGATCCCGCAAGCGATTGCCAAGGATCAGGGCTTCCAGACGACGCAGCGCCCGGTCGGCATCGTGTTCGGGTTCGGCATTCTCATCGGCGTCCTGGTCGGCATCGTGATCGTCTACCAGGTGCTGGCGACCGATGTCGCCGATCACATCCGGGAATACGCGACGTTCAAGGCGATGGGATACCCGCAGCGGTTCTTCTTAGGGATCGTGTTCGAGGAAGCGATGATCCTGGCGCTGCTGGGCTTCGTGCCGGGGGTCATCATCTCGATCATGCTGTATGCGTTCGTCGCTGCCGTCACGGGGTTGCCGCTCTCCATGTCGGGATCGCGCGCCGTTTACGTGCTTCTGGGCACCGTTGCGATGTGCTCGATGTCCGGGGCGATCGCGACGCGGCGCCTGGCCCGCGCCAATCCGGCCGATCTCTACTGAGGCGCAACCATGGACAGTTCGGACAGTGGCAATATCGGTCGTCGGAGGCAGGCGTCGTCGTCGGAATTGCAGCGGCGCGCGCCGATCGTCGTGCGTGGCGTGAATCACTGGTTCGGCGAGGGCGAGGCAGCCAAGCAGGCGCTGTTCGATATCGACGTCGACATCGAGGCGGGCAAGCTCATCACCCTCGTAGGGCCGTCCGGCTCCGGCAAGACGACGCTGCTGACGCTGATCGGCTGTCTGAGGCGGGTGCAGGAAGGCAGCATCGATCTTCTCGGCGCGGAGCTGTTCGGTGCGTCAGAGGAGCAACTCGTCGTCCACCGGCGGCAACTCGGCTTCATCTTCCAGGCGCACAATCTGCACGACAGTCTCACCGCCATGCAGAACGTGCGCATGGGTGTCGAGGTGCACGGCGCCACGGCGATGGCGAATTGGGAGGAGGCGTCGGCGCAGATCCTGACGACGCTGGGGCTCGGCGACCGCTTGCACTACATCCCGAGCCGGTTGTCCGGCGGGCAGAAGCAGCGCGTCGCGGTGGCGCGCGCCCTCGTCGGCAATCCCGAGATCATTCTTGCCGACGAGCCGACGGCGGCTTTGGACAAGGTCACGGGCCTGCAGGTCGTACAGCTTCTGAAGCGGCTGGGCGCGGAACGCGGCACGACCACGCTGATGGTCACCCACGACAGTCGCATTCTCGATATGTCCGATCGGATCATCTCGATGGAAGACGGTCGTATCGTCAGCGGTGGGGCTTAATTCGACGCCGTCATCCTCGACCGCAGCGACGCGAAGCCGAGCAAGCGTCGGGGATCCAGCATAAAGAGCGCCGAAGGCTCGATATTTTGTGCGTCTTCGACGATTCGTTCGCTGGTTCCCCGTCTTGTTCGGGCTGCGTCTTCACGCGACGGGGATGACGGATTTATGGAGTTACCGCCGCACATAAATTCCGCTGAAAGTGACGTTCATGCCGCCGCAGGACTTGTTGTCCTCGACGACCAGATACTGCGCGATGCGGCGCATGCGGACGGCGCACACGTTCTCGGGCACTTTTTCGAACGAGGGTGCCGGCTCGTCCGAGAAGAACACGGTGTCACCTGCGGGCTTCGTCTTTGCCGAGATTTCGCCGATGCGCACCGTGCCGCGGGCGACGCGATCGGGATCGTGCGATCCCAATGCCGCCGTGCCCTCGATGTTCAAGGCGCCCCCGGTGCCGGGCTTGATACGGATCTGCGCTTCGATACGCCGCCATGCGCCATGCCATTGTGCAAGCGGAACGGGCGCTGCGGGTACGGCTTCGAGAGCGGCGGCCGGCAGCCAGCCGATGGTCTCTATGGCGCGCGCGTTGACGAACGTGGCGCAGACGAAGTCGCCTTGCTTGTCGGAAGTCAGGACGACGTCGCCGGCCATCAGGAAGGGCCGGTCGCGGCACGCTTCCGAGGCGTTGGGGCAGGCGGGGGACGCGTGCGCGCCGCGCACGAAATTGACCTTTGGTATGGAGCGGGAGACCCGGGCGATGCCGAGGTCGTCGGAGTAGTCCGCGCCGGCACAATGCCCGTCGGGCGTCTGCGCTCGAGCCGGTGCGGCGCCCGCGAGTACCAGAAGGAGGGCTGCGGCCCTCACGGTGTGCATGCACGTCATCACGCGGTCGAGCCTCTCTGTGCGGTGGACGCATATTACAGAGATCCGAGCCGATTTCGAGGCGCGGCTGGCAGCATGGTTCCGCAGCGGTAATGGCCGTGCGGGGCCGCGGCTGCCAGCCGTTGCAGTAAATGCTCAACCTTACTGGGCGAGGTTCTTTGCTCCGATGGCATCAGCGGCTTGACGGGGCATCGCCACTGAACCACGCTCATCGTCATTGCATTTTGTGTGCTCAGGAGGCTAGGGCATCAAGCGTTCGACGGTCATCACCCTGGTTCTGCTGGGCACCGGCACCGCCGCCTACGTGGCGTCGACGCAGCCGCGCGTCTGCCACAACGACCAAGGCGAGGAGGTTCCCTGCCGGAGTTCGCGATCGAGCGGCCTTCACGGCTTCTGGGGGTATTCCGGCTCGTCGCGCTCCACCAGCCGCTCGACAGCCAGGCCCCAGGCCACGACGGTTTCACGCGGCGGGTTCGGATCGACATCGCGCGGCACGTCTTCGGGTAGTTGAGAAATCGCGCATCAGCGGAGAATTCTGACGATGGAAATGGGCGAGCACGCCATCATGGGCTTCGAGAGCTTGAAGTTGTTCGTCCTCTATCTGGGCCTGAGCATCGTCATGCTCGCGCTGTTCGTGCGGCTTTACGTCTGGACGACGCCCTATCACGAGCCCACCGAGATCGCGAAAGGCAAGATGGCCCCGGCGATCGCACTTGCAGGCGCGATGATCGGTTTCACGATCCCCCTTCTGGTGGCGTCCTATACGCGATCGAGCGTCATGGGCTTCCTGGCTTGGGGCGCGCTCGCATGCTTCGTTCAACTCCTGTTGTTCCAGGTGATGTACTGGCTGATGCCCAAATCCATCGAGGCCAACAACGTCGCGAGCGCAACCTGCTATGCGTCGGCTTCCGTGTGCGTCGGCCTCATGAACGCGGCAAGCTTCCTGCCGTAGTTCGGGCTCACGGCGCGCACCGCGCTGCAAGGCGGCGCACTCTTTGAGTTGGCGCGCTGCCGCGCGACCGCCGGTCCGCAATTGCGGCCTGAGCTTCGATCTGGGTGCGTTGTCATCCCGGTGCTTGTCACCGGGATCCACCTCGAAACAGGCGCGACGCTTGCGGCACTCTGGGTCCCGGCAACAAGTGCCGGGATGACAGCAGCAAATCATTGGTTGGTGACGGAGCACGAATATGATGCCCCGTTGCCCGTTGCCCGATGGGTTTGACGCCTCGGACGCCGGCCGTGCTATTCAACACCCATGTGCAACCTCTACTCGATCACGGCCGCGCGCGAGGCGATGCTGCGGATGTTCCGCGTCGGCCACAACCGGGCCGCAGCGTTCGCGCCGTTGCAGGCGATATTTCCCGGCCACGTCGCGCCGGTCGTGCGGCTTGCGGACGACGGCGAGCGCGAACTGACGGCGATGAGCTGGGGCTTCGTGCTGCTGCAGGACGGGCGTGCGCCCAAGCGTGTCACCAACACGCGCGACGACAAGATCCAGAGCCGCTTCTGGCGTCCGTCGTTCGAGCGGCGGCGCTGCCTCGTTCCCGCGTCGTCGTTCTGCGAGCCGCACGATGGCCGCAAGCCCGCGACGTGGCACTGGTTCGCGCTCACGGGTGACGAGCCGCGTCCGCTGTTCGCCTTCGCCGGGATCTGGCAGCGGTGGAAGGGACCTGTGAAAAAGGATGGTCCCGCGGTCGATCTCGACGTCTACAGTTTCATGACGACAGAGCCGAACGCGGCAACGCAAAGCATCAACCATGAGCGCTCGCCGGTTCTGCTGACGGAGCCCGGCGAGTTCGACACGTGGCTCGGGCCCGACCTTGCGGCAGCGCAGGCGCTGGTGCGTCCGATCGCAGGCGATCGGCTTCGCATCGTGCAGGAAGGCTGCGAGAAGATGGATCTGCTCGGGGTGGCCTCTCTCCCGACTTCACCTGCTCAATCGACGCCTCTCTAACCGCCACGTCATGGCCCGGTTCAGCCGGGCATCCACGGCTCTGTCGCCGTGTCGTGG
>CAZNMY010000135.1:0-16011 GCA_964574325.1 uncultured Devosia sp.
TGGTTGGAACTCATGTCGCACGAGATTGCGCCGGATCTATGGGGATAGGCATGTTTCATTGGTGACAACTCGAAAGCGGTCTACTTGTCTTTTGAAATCATCTCGCTGTTTCGTGAGATTCCGAATTTCGGAATGCAGCGTGTGTGTATGGTTTTTCTGCTCTGCGAGATCTCGCGTAAGCTTAGCAATGGTGTCGGCTTGTAATATTGCTCCCGCTTCATTGGTAAGTGTCGTTGCGTTGCGCGGTGCTAGAGATGAATTCCACGGAGTAAAGTTATTGAAAGGGCTACCAGTATAATAACTCAAAGTGTTGCCCATCACAATCGCTAGGGTTAACCCGGCAATCATGCGAATTCGGGAGTGGTCAGGTTTCTTCGCTTTGAGGTCTTCACGCTCTAGTGCCATAGATCCGATTACACGCTGAGCCTCCTCTATGCGCTTTCTGCTTCCATTCAGATCTTCGTTCAGTTCCGCTGACTGCTTTTTTTCTATTGCAAGAATATCTTCAATTTCTTGCCGTTGCGCAGTCAAATCCTTTACGTGCGCGTCTAATTCTTGTATTGCATCACTGGCGGATTTCGCATCGATTCTCATTTGTGCATCAAGGCTATTAGCTCGCGTCTCGATCATTTCCCGGTTTTGACGCTCGGACTTAAGAGCAGCTTCGAGTGCTGCAAGCCGGTTCTGCACCCATCCGGGAGTTGTTTTGGCTTCAATGGCTGAGAGGAGTTTTTTCCAAGCTGGGTCTGACGCGTCACCATTCCAACCCGCCAATTCGATTGCCTGTTGAGAATCCAGCCCCAAAGGATACTGCTTGATCTCTAGCGGCGTAAGTAACACCTGAATGAGCTTGCCGTCCTTGTGAGCGATCCGCGCTTCATGTTGGACGTTATTGGTGCCAATGGAATTCGGGGTCCAAAATACCACTACCGCGCGAGATTGGCCCAATTCCCCTTTTATCCATGTGTCCCAGTCCTGTCCTGGGGGAATTTTTTGATCCCAAGATATATTATATCCTATACGCTCCAGTGCGTTGTAAAAATGCGTGATTTGTTCAAGATCTTCGCGCTTGTAGGAAAAGAAAATATCAGTCATGGCTAGCCCGCAGCAATCTTGGTTCTTACGCCGACTTTCAAGCGCGGCCCAACGCGCCGTGGATGATGTTCATTTTGAGTGCCGGACGCAGCTGCGTCAAGAGCGCAGCCAGCGCCTGTAAGCCAAACGTCGAATTTCGCTCCGCCCCCACAACCGATCATCGACGCAGGACACCTGTCGCCGTTCACCCTTCCTCCCCGAACAACGTCGGCGGGTCCCCCGCTGTTGCCGGATAGAGGTGGTCGACGCCGATGCCGAGCAGGCGGAAGAAGCGGCCGTCGGCTTCCGTCTCGATCAGCGGGCGGGCGGCGGCGAGGAGCACGGCTGCGCGCTGGGTCGGGTGGGGCAGGCGGCGGTTACGGGTGATGATGCGGAAATCCGCCGTTTTCAATTTCAGGACGACGGTGCCGCCGGCCTTGCCCTTGCGCTCGAGCGCGCTCGCGACCCGGTCGCACAGCGGGCGCGCGACCTCGACCAATTCCGATGCCGAGGCCGTGTTCGTGCGGAACGTCGTCTCGGCCGAAATGCTTTTCGCCGCACGATGGGGCGTCACGGCCCTGTCGTCCTCACCGCGTGCGTACATCGCGAGACGGCGCCCGAACTTGCCGAGGCGGGCGACGAGTTCCGCTTCGCTCAGCCGCTGCAGATCGCCGATCGTATCGAGGCCCGTTGCGGAGAGTCGGCGCGCCGTGACCGCGCCGACGCCGTTGATCTTCGACACCGCCATCGGGGCCAGGAGCTTGCGTGCTTCGCGCTGGCCGATGATCGAGAACCCCCGCGGCTTCTGCATTTCCGACGCGAGCTTGGCGAGGAACTTGTTCGCCGAAAGGCCGATCGAGACGGTAATTCCGATCTCGCGTTCCACGCGGCGGGCGATCAGCGCCAGCGCCTGCGCTGCGGGTACGTCGCCCAGCAGCTCGTCGGGACTGAGGTCGAGGTAGGCTTCATCGAGAGAGACGGGCTCGATTACCTCGGTCGCGGCTTCGAAGATCGCACGAATGCCGGCGCTGACGCGGCGGTACTTCGCCATGTCGGGCGGAATGACGATGGCGCGCGGGCACAACTCCTGCGCCTGGAACATCGGCATCGCCGAACGGACGCCGAAACGGCGCGCGATGTAGCAGGCCGTCGTGACGACGCCGCGTCCGCTGGTGCCGCCGACGATCAGGGGAACGTCGCGCAGCGCCGGGTTGTCGCGCTTTTCGACGGAGGCGTAGAACGCGTCGCAGTCGATGTGCGCGATCGTGAGCGTATCGAGCTCGGAATGGGCAACGATCCGCGTCGATCCGCAGATTGGACAGGATGGCTCCGAACCGGACGTTCGGCTGGCCGGGCCGTCATCGGGCTCGACCAGTTCCGTACAGTCGCGGCAGAGCGCTTCCGCCAATCGATCAGTGCTCGCCGCCGATCGACAGATCGCGGCGGGCGACGCGGATGCCGATGGTGTAGCCGGCCATCACATCGATCAATGTCGCGACGACGATGAAGAAGAACACGGACGTGCCAGCCGACTTCACGAGCAGGAACTCGATGAGGCAGGCGACGAACACCAGCATCGACAGACCGTGATCGAGCAGCGAGGCGCTGGACGTGTAGGTGGCCTTCATCAGCTCGATGAACAGGAGACCCATCGTCAGCAGGATGATGAGATCACCCCAGGTCAGCCACAGCACGCCGGTCATCAGCGGAACAGGCAACACCTTCTGCGCCAGGAAAACGGCCGCATCGCCCCCCCGGTCGAGAAGCACGATCGCGTTGTACATGATGAAAGAAATCACGATCAGCGGCAGTGCTTTGAACGACATGGATGGGCTCCAGGCTGGTGTGGCGTCGCGCCTTGATCGACCGACGGTTACGGCCATGATGCGATTTTGGCGCGATGGGCCACGAGGACGGCGACGAGGCGCTGAAGGTCGCAGAATGATCGGTCGTTCTGGCGGCGGACTTGTGACGGTCTCGGGAAATCCCGCTTCCATCTACGAGTTCGGGCGTTGCCGCCGCCGGGAACGGACCCGGTCGAACTCAAGCGTCGGCCTTCGGCTCCAGGATCTGACGGCCGTTGTACATGCCGGTCTTGGGGTCGAGGTGGTGGGGCCGACGGCGCTCGCCGCTCTTGCTGTCCTCGATATAGGTCGGTGCCTTGAGGGCGTCGGCCGAACGTCGCATGCCGCGCTTCATGCGCGATACTTTCTTCCTGGGTACTGCCATCGGTGTATCTCCAAACGATCCGAAACCATCAGCCTAGTGCACGCGCCTCGGGCGGAAATCCACCAGCGAGGCCGCGCTGCCGGCCCTCGTCGTGCGAGGCGGCCGGCGCATATCCGTCCCAGTTCAAGCCCCTCACCGGGCGTTCATACGCATTGATGTTCAACGGAAAAATCCGCCACCTGCGTGCAAACGCCAATCCACCCCTGGTCCGAGCCGGAAGCTTGATCGCCAACGGTCTTTCCACGGGGCCACCCGATGCAGGACCTCCAAGGTCAGCGGCCTTATAACGACTATCCCCGGGAAACGCCAGAGAGGGTTTTACGGTGGCGAGGGCCACGCGCCGAGACGGCAGCCGGCACGGCGCGCGGGGGGCCGGCAACCCGTTCCGGCCGCGCAGATCGGGGGGCACCCCTGCCGCCGCGGGCGCCTGCTCGATAGGTTTTGACAACAGGAATGATGCATGGCAGACCGCCCGCACTCCAGAGATCCCATTCCCTTCGAGGCTTGATCCATGTCGACGAAGCAAGCGCGCGGCACGAAGCGCACCTGCCAGAATTCAGGCTGCGGCTCGCGGTTTTACGACCTCAATCGCGATCCCATCACGTGCCCGGTCTGTGGCGCGAACTATCACATCGCGTCGGCGCCGCTGCTGGTTGATCCGGCCGGCGAGCGCCCCGCCGAGAACAAGGACTTCGCCGACGCCGGCGCCCTCGCACCCGGCGACGCGCCCGAGGTGGCGCCGGAGGATCTGGCCGACGTCGAAGGCGCCGAGGAGCCGGTGGCCGCCGAAGAGGACGAAACCTTCCTCGAGGAAGAGGAAGAGGACGGCGGCGACGTCTCCGGCATCATCGGTGGCGTCGGCGAGGACGAAGAAGAGGTCTGATGTCTTCGATCGGTCCGGCGCACGGTTGCCGGGCTCCCCGCCCTCCGGTGGAACGGCATGCTGAAAGTTCGTCTCATACCCTGTCTCGACGTGAAGGATGGGCGCGTCGTCAAGGGCGTGAACTTCGTCGATCTGCGCGATGCGGGCGATCCCGTCGAGGCGGCCGCTGCTTATGATGCCGCCGGCGCGGACGAGCTCTGCTTCCTCGACATCACGGCGAGCCACGAGAAACGCGGCACGATGCTCGACATCGTGCAGCGGACGGCAGAGCGCTGCTTCATGCCGCTCACCGTCGGCGGCGGGATATCGTCGGTCGAGGACATCCGCCGGCTGCTCGAGGCGGGCGCCGACAAGGCATCGATCAACACGGCAGCCGTGAAGCGTCGCGAACTCGTGCGCGAGGCCGCCGAGAAGTTCGGCGCCCAGTGCATCGTGGTCGCAATCGACGCCAAGCGCGTCTCGGGATCGGCTGAAACGCCGCGCTGGGAGATCTTCACGCACGGCGGGCGCACGCCGACGGGACTTGATGCGATCGCTTACGCCCGCGAGGTCGTGTCGCTGGGCGCCGGCGAGATCCTGCTCACATCCATGGACCGCGACGGCACCAAGTCCGGATTCGATCTCGGCCTCACCCGTGCGATCGCGGATGCGGTGCACGTGCCCGTGATCGCTTCCGGCGGCGTCGGCAACCTCGATCACCTCGTCGACGGCGTGAAACAGGGACACGCCAGCGCCGTGCTGGCCGCATCCATCTTCCACTTCGGCACCTACACGATCGGGCAGGCGAAGCGGCATCTCGCCGAGGCCGGCGTACCTGTCCGCCTCGACGGCATCGCTGCCTGACGCATAGCGTCCGTGCCGGTAGCGGGCCTCGTTCTCACGCGCAAAATGCCTGGCTTGGAAGTCGGCTTATATGCTTTAAGTTCATCGCTAAGCGCCGCGTGCGCTGCACCCTTTCAGTCCACCACCACCTGGAGAAGACGCAATGGCGATCAAAGTTGGCGACAAGCTTCCCGACGCGACGTTCAAGATCATCGGTCCGGACGGCGCACCGAAGGACGCAACGACGGCCGAGCTGTTCGGCGGCAAGAAGGTCGCCATGTTCGCGGTTCCCGGCGCGTTCACGCCGACCTGCACGAAGCAGCATCTGCCGGGCTTCGCCGCCAAGGAGATGGAACTGAAGAACAAGGGCCTCGCCGCGATCTACTGCACCGCCGTAAACGACGTGTTCGTGATGGACGCCTGGGGCAAGTCCGTCGGCACGGGTGACAAGATCCAGATGCTCGCCGACGGCAGCGCCGACTTCGCCAAGAAGTGCGGCCTCGAGTTCGACCTCACCGCGCGCGGCATGGGCGTTCGCTCCAAGCGCTATTCGATGGTCGTCGACAACGGCGTCGTGTCCGTCCTCAATGTCGAGGAGCAGCCCGTGCTCGACAAGTCGAGCGCCGAGACGATGCTCGCCTGCAAGTTCTGATGCGCACGAGCCGCTGATGGCTCCTGGCTGTCGAGGCTCCTCCACCCGGACCGGGTGGGGGAGTTTTCTTTTTCGCTCGGCCGGTTCTCGTTCTCAGCGCGCGGTCTCGCTTCCGTTGCAGCTGGCGACGGCGGACCACGAAGCGTGGCAACCGCCGATCAACAGCCCGACAAGCGCCAGATGTAGAGATAGCTGTCACCGCCGCCCGCTACGGTCGACGTGTCGTAGCGCGCGAGGTCGAACACGCGCCCCACTTCATCGCGGCGCTCGACACGAATGGCAGGTGCAGCGAACGAGGCAACGATCGGATTGAGCGTGGGAACGGCGTGGGTTCGATAGTCGCCCAGGTCGGGCGAGAACGCTGCGACGAACTTCGCGCCGCGGCGGCACAAGAGCCCGCGGACATCGCCGCCGGCCGCGAGCGTATCGATATACTGCCGGTCGTTGACGAGACCCTCCGTCTGAACCACCGGCCCCTTGTAGGCGGCCGCGAACGACCCCGCGCGATCGCCCATTGCAACGGGCGCGCCGCCCAGCACACCCGCGTAGCGCTCGATCGCCATCCTGCTGATGTGGCGGAAATTCGTGTAGTCGTCGCCTTTTGCAGCATGAAACGCGAACGTCGCGGTCATCGCCACGGCATAGCCAGCCGCCAGCGGCACGGCAATCCGCGTCGAGTTGCGCTCCTCGAGCCACGCGACGCCGCGGTCGATATGCGTCGCCACGATCGTGATCGCGCCGAGCACCAGCGGGTAGAAATACCAATCCCAGATCCGCCAGGACGACCCGAACAGAAGTTTGGCGCAGAACAGCACGAGGCCGATCGGGATCGCGAGGAGCGCTGCGCGCTGCCACGTGCCGGACGCCTCCCGCGTGCCGAGCAGGGCGCATGTCACGCCGACGGCGACGAGCTTTCCTGCATCGACCAGATGGAGCTGGCGGATCTGGTCGATCAGCAGCCAGTTGATCTGCAGGCCGCCCAGAGATTTCACTTTGGCCGAAACTGGCAGCACCGAACCGAACACGACGACGTTGATCGAGGCATAGATCACACCGAGGCCGCCCAGCACCGCAAGCGCCACGAGGCGTCGACGGCCGGAGATCGCGAGCAGCAAGAGGGGCACGACGAAGAATGCGGCGTCGAGCCGCGCGCCGATCGCCGCTGCTGCAGCCAAGCCCGTCAGCACCGCAGCTCTGTCTGTATCGGTTTCCCGTTCCCGGTCACACCGCGCGACCGCCGCCAACAGCAGCGCAAAGCAGAAAATGACGAGAGACGTTTCCATGCCGCGCATGGTCATGTTGCGCAACAGCACGATGACGACCGTCGCAGAAATGAGCCACCCCGCGATACTGCGGTTTCCCGAAAGCCATAGCGTGATCGCCAGCGCGCCGGTCAGCAACGCAGCCTCCAGCACGGATGTCACGAGTATCGAGGGACCGGCGAGAACATGCTGGGCCACCATGAGGAGCTGCCAGAGCGGGTGGAAACCGTTGGTCAGTGATTGCCCGTCGAAAGTCGAGCGGCCCTGTTCGGCGATGTTGCGGGCGATGATGAAATAGTAATAGGCGTCATCCTCGACCACCAGTTCTCCGATCGAGCCCAAGGAAACGAGCGGAGGCAGCAACAGCAGCGCGAAGAACAGGAACGCAAGCCCGGCGAGCCGCCACTCCTGGCGTAGGGTTGTCATCGGCGTCTGCGCGTGCGCCATCATCGAGAGTTCTCCTCGGGGTTGCGCCACCGGAACCCGAAGCGCACCCGGGCTCCGCATGTAATGCGAACGATGTCCGGCCGTCGGCGTGACGCGAGCACGCAATCCCTGCGGCCAGCACGGGCGCTTCGCCCGTTGGCCGGATCGATCCGCTATAGCTGATTCGGCGTATCGCGGCCGCGCGGCCCCCGCGGCACACTCAATCCTGGTGCGCAGCGGGCGGCCGCAGCGGCGGATGGCCGAAGGGCCGGCGTCGTTCCGCATAGGCCCGGCGCGCGGAAACGCTCACGATCTCGCGTTCGGGCCACCGCAGCGCCGTGATCGCGCCGCCGAAGCAGCAGCCCGTGTCGATGCACAGCGTGTTGTTGACCCAGCCCGGCTCCAGGATCGGCGTATGGCCGTAGACGATCGTCGTTTCGCCCGAATAGCGTGCCGCCCAGTGATAGCGGATCGGCAAGCCGTCGGTGTCGGTGCCGTCGGTGTCGCCGTAGAGGCAGAAGGTCCGCGTGTGATCCGAGGTCGTGCCGATCATCCGCTCTCGAATGGCGGCATGCACCACGACGAGCCGGCCTTCGTCGAGCCACAGATGCAGCGGCAGCCTCTCGAGGAACGTGCGTACCTCGTCGTGAAATTCGCGCGGCTCGCCGGCCATCTGCTCCATCGTCAGATCGAGCCCGTGCGTCGGCTTGACGTTGCGCCCCTGCAGCCAGCGCATGAACTTGGCGTCGTGATTGCCGGGCACGCAAAGCGCCTGCTCGTCTTCCACCATCGCCATCGCGATGCGCACCGCGTCGGGCGAACGCGGGCCGCGGTCGACGAGATCGCCCACGAAGATGATCCGCCGGCCTTCGGGAGTGCGCACGCGCGCGCGGCGCCCCTGGCCGAGGTCGTGGAAATGCACGGTGTAGCCGAGCCGCTCCATCAACTCGATCAGCTCGTCGGTGCAGCCGTGGACGTCACCGATGATGTCGAATGGGCCGGAGGCATCGCGATGATCGATGCGGCCCGTGAATACGCTACTCGTCATCGGACGACGAAATCCTCGGGCTTGCGCGTCGCCTCGGGATTGGGGCCGGGCACGTCCTTGACGAAGTCCTTGAAGGCCTCGAGCCCGCGCGGCATCGGCCCGCCGTAAGCCCAATCGAGAAGCTCGATGGTGTGGACGACGGGTGTGCCGGTGCCCTGCTCGATCTGGGTGATGCAACCGATGTTGCCGGCCGCGATGATGTCCGGGTTGACCTTGCGGATGTTGCCGACCTTGCGCTCGCGCAACTGGCCGGCGATCTCGGGCTGGAGGATGTTGTAGACGCCGGCCGAGCCGCAGCAGATGTGGCCCTCGGGCACATCGAGCACCGTGAAGCCGGCCGTGTAGAGCAGCGCCTTCGGCTCGTCGGTGATGCGCTGGCCGTGCTGCATCGAGCAGGCGGAATGGTAGGCGACGCGCAACGAGGACCACCGCACCGGAGGTCCGAGCGGGAACTCGGTCAGCAGTTCGGTGACATCCTTGGTGAGGGCCGCGATCCGCTCTGCCTTGGCCTTGTAGTCGGGATCGTGGCGCAGCAGATGGCCGTAGTCCTTGACGGTGGTGCCGCAGCCCGATGCGTTGACGATGATCGCATCGACCTTGTCGCCGCGATCGAGAACCTTGGTCCACGCATCGATGTTCGCTTTGGCGAGCCTGACGGCATCGCCTTCCCGGCCCATGTGATTGACGAGCGCGCCGCAGCAACCCGCGCCGGCCGCCACCTCGACATCGATCCCCTTTTCCGCCAGCAATCGAATGGTGGCGTCGTTGATTTCCGGGCGCAGCACTTGCTGGGCGCAGCCGGCGAGCATGATGACGCGCGCACGGCGCTCCTTCTTGGTGGCCGCGAGGCCCGCACCCTGAAAGTGGGCCGAGCGCGAGATCGGCGTTTTCGGCGCGAGGTCGAGCATCGCGGCGAGCGAGCCCAGACCCAGCCGGCGCATCAGCCCTTTGAACGGCTGGCCGAGCGGCGCGAACGCCAACGCCAAGCGGAAGCGGTTCGGATAGGGGATGGTCGCCGCAAGCAGGCCGCGCACGAAGCGATCCTGGAACGTCCGCTTGCCGGTTTCCTCGATGTGCGCGCGCGCCTGGTCGACGAGGTGCATGTAGTCGACGCCGCCGGGGCAGGTCGTCATGCACGACAGGCAGGTGAGGCAGCGGTCGACGTGATGCTGGACCTCGGCGCTGGGATCCGCGCCGGTCTCGAACATGTCCTTCATCAGGTAGATGCGGCCGCGCGGGCTGTCACGCTCGTCGCCCAGCAGCACGTAGGTCGAGCAGGTCGCCGTACACAGCCCGCAATGCACGCAGCGGCGCAGGATCTTGTCGACCTCGGCGATGCGCGGATCGGCCAGTTGCTGGGGCGTGAAGTTGGTTTGCATCTGCTATGCGGAAGTCGGAAATCGGCAGTCGGAAGTCGGAGCGCACGAGGCGATTTTACCGATTTCTGATTTCCGATCTCCGATTTCTTCCCCTTTCACATCGTTGCGTACATGCGGCCGGGATTGAGAATGCCGGCGGGATCGAAGGTGGACTTGAGACGGCGCGTGAGGCGCTCGACGCCGGGATCGAGCGGATGGAAGCAATCGACCGAGCTGCGCACGGCGGCATCCGCGCGGACCAGAGTGGCATGCCCGCCATGCAGCGCGATCACGCGGCGGATGTCCGTGGCGCCGGCGTCGGCGGACATCGGCACCTCCACCCAGATGAGGCCGCCCGACCAATCGTACACGGCTTCCACGGGCGTATAGCGGGCGATGGCGGAGACGACGGCGGGGCCGAGCTTGGGCGAGGTCGAGATGCGCCACAGCGGATGCGTCGAGCCCTGCATCGCCGTCAGCATCCGCATCTCCTGCCAGAATTCCAGCGAGGGCTGCGTATCGACGACGAGGATCTCGCCGTAGGCTTTGAACAATTGGCGCAGCTTCTCGGAGCGGTATGCGATCGATGTCGCGGGCGCTTCGAGCCGCATCACGGTCGCGGCCTTGCCGCCGCCGCGGATCGCGGAACTCCACAGCCGGCTCGCCGGTCCCTGTTGGATGTGTGCAGCCCCGGTGATCTCGTAGGGCGTCGCCATCGCCTTGCAGAGCACCTCGATCGCGATCTCGTCGGGCAGGCCGAAGATCGCGACGGTCGCGGTCGCTTCCGGGCGCGGCACGACCTTGAACGTGGCCTCGGTGAGGGCCGCCAGCGTCCCCCAGCTTCCCGTCAGGCCGCGCGCCACATCGTAGCCCGTCACGTTCTTCATCACGCGCCCCCCGGAGCGCACGAGCTCGCCATGTCCGGTGACGGCCTTGACGCCGAGCAGGTGATCGCGCGCTGCCCCCGAATATACCCGCCGCGCGCCCGACAGATTGGTCGCGAATACCGCGCCGATGGTGCCCTGTCCGGCATCGGCTCCCAGCAACGGGCCGAGGTCGAGAGGCTCGAACGGCAGCATCTGGTTACGGCCCGCCAACTGCTGCTCGACCTCGGCCACGGTACATCCCGCACGGGCGCTCATGACGAGTTCGTTGGGCTCGTAGAGCATGATGCCCAGCATTCCTTTCAGCGTGATCTCGGCAGCGGACTGCACGGGGCGGCCCATCGCGCGCTTGGTGCCCGCGCCGGTCAACTCCACGGGCAAGCGGCGTGCGGCGGCGTCGGCGACGATGTTGGCCAGCTCCCAATCTGCGGCCGGGCGAAGGATGGTTTTCATCGGCTCAGGCCGCCGCCGCTGTCGTGATCTGCGGGCGTCCATCGAGGGGGAACACCTTGGCGGGATTGAGCAGCCACAGCGGGTCGAACATCGTCTTGATGCTCATCTGGAGGGCGAGATCTTTTTCGGAGAACTGCACGCGCATGAGATCACGCTTCTCGATGCCGACCCCGTGCTCGCCGGTCAGGCAGCCGCCGACCTCGACGCACAGTTTCAGGATTTCGGCGCCGGCGATTTCGGCCTTGGAACTCTGATCGGGGTCGTTCGCGTCATAGAGGATCAGCGGATGCAGGTTGCCGTCTCCGGCATGGAAGATGTTGGCGACGCGCAACTGCTGCTGGGCGCAGATCTCGGATATGCGGCCGAGCACCTCCGGCAGGCGGCCGAGCGGTATGGTGCCGTCCATGCAATAGTATTCGGAAATGCGGCCGAGAGCGCCGAACGCCGACTTGCGTCCGCGCCAGATGCGGGCGCTTTCGGCGGCACTCTGGCTTATCTTGAGGCTTTGCGGGTTGAACGGTTTGGTGATCGCCACGATGCGCTCGATGAGGTCGGCGATCTCGGTCTCCGAGCCCTCGACCTCGATGATGAGCAGCGCCTCGACGTCCATCGGATAGCCGGCCTTCGAGAACTCTTCGCAGACGTGGATGGCGGGCTTGTCCATGTATTCGATCGCGACGGGAATGATGCCGGAGCCGATGATCGCGGACACGGCGGCGCCGGCAGCTTGCGCCGACGGGAACCCCATCAGCATCGGGCGTGCCCCTTCGGCCGCGCGCAGGATGCGGACGGTCGCTTCCGTGACGATGCCGAACTGGCCCTCCGAGCCGACGATGAGGGCAAGCAGGTCGTAGCCGGGCGCATCGAGATGCGAGCCGCCGATCTCGACGATTTCGCCATCCATCAGCACCATGCGCACGCCGAGGACGTTGTTGGTCGTCACGCCATACTTGAGGCAATGCGCGCCGCCGGAGTTCATGGCGATGTTGCCGGCCAGCGTGCAGGCGAGCTGGCTCGAGGGGTCTGGGGCGTAGAAGAAGCCGCGCTCGGCGACCGCCGCCGATATCGCGAGGTTGGTGATGCCGGTCTCGACGCGCGCCGTGCGGTTCTCGTAGTCGATGTCGATGACGCGGTTGAGCTTCGTGACGCAGACCACGACGGCGTCCTCGGCGGGTAATGCGCCACCCGCCAGCGAGGTGCCGGCGCCGCGCGGGATCACCTTGATGCCTTCGCGGTTGCAGTAGCGAAGAACCGACGCAACTTCTTCCGTCGAGCGCGGCAGCACGACCGCCAGCGGCATCCGCCGGTAAGCCGTGAGCGCGTCGGTCTCGTAGGCGCGCCGGCCGTCCTCGTCGGAAATCACCCGGTCGGCGCCGATCGCGGCGGAAAGCCCGGCGACGATGTCCTTGCTGCGGGCGATCGTGGCTCTGTCCGGCTCGGGCAGGGCAATGTGCGTCATGATGCGGGCCTCAGCTTGCGTGTCGCGGCGCTCGGCGGACACACCGACCGTTAACCCTGCATTTGCTCCGCCGGGGCCTGAAAAATCAACCCTCCCTTTTGCCGGGTGCTGCGCACGGGGTGCGTGGAGCGCTGTCGGCCCGCGTGCCGAACGAAACATTGCGAGTGAATTGAAACACGTGTGTCAGGCGACTTTGAGGGCCTTCACGCGGCAGAACGTCCGAGCCACCGGCATGCGCATCGCGGTCACCATCGTCTGGGACAGTAGCGACGGCTGCGGCATGGCAGGCGGCGGCTCCGAAGCCTGCTGCGACATCGGTCGCGGGCCGGGCTGCTTGAGCGTCTGGATCTGGGGCTGCACCTTGGGTCGCTCCGGGGTTTGCGGCACCCGGGCGACGTCGGGGGCTGCCGCCGGCGGCTCGGGAGCAACGGGCTTTGGAGCGGCCTTCTGGGAATGCTGGGCCGATGCTGCGCGAGAGACCTGCGCGACGCGCTCCGCCATGGCGGCGGTTGCGGCTTTCGCCGCCTCGTCCACCTTGGCAGCCGCAATCTTTTTCGGGCGCCGGAACAGCAGCGCCTTCCCGCCATACCAGACGCTCAGCACGCCCGCGACGATCCACAGCAGATTTCCCAGAATGTGATCGGCAGTCGACAACTGGTAGACCGGAAGCGGGCTCGGAACGTGGCCCTGCGCCTGCCACTCCACCACGCGCGCCTCTTCGAGATCATATTGGATGGGCTTGTTCTTGACGGCCAGCACGTAGCCGCCGCGGCTCACGGCATAGGGCAGCCCGAACCAATGATACGTGATGGTGTATCCCAGATAGAGCGGCTCGCCGCTGCCGTTCTGGAGACGCACGTCCTCGAGGTGGCGCACGACCGTCTCGGGGCCGACGTTGAACGTCGCGGCAGAGGCCGGCGTTGCCGCTGTCGCTGCGAGGGCAGCGCATGCCGCTGCTGTGATCGCTGTGCCTGACCGATGAGCCGAGAACGCGGATATCATTGGAAAATTTCCCCAATCGAAGCTGCTCTCCCCGTGTTCGATCACGGGGCTGTTGTAGCTTCAGAATAGAGAACTCCCCGGTCCGTGCAGTTCCCGCGGATACACTGCCCGGAAGGATCGGCGCACTGGCGCGGCCCCGCTGAGCCCGCGCCCGACCTCCGATCCACGCCCCCTCAGGGCTTCAGAGACTTGTTGACCTTGTCCAGCAGTTCGCGCGGAGAAGCGTACATCTTCTTGACGAGCGCCGTCACCTCGGCGTGGTCCTTGGGCGAGATCGTCAACTTCATCTTGGTAGCGGTAGCCAGGAACTCGGGGTCCTTCATCGTCGCCATGAATGCCTGGCGCAGGACGGCGAGCTGTTGCGGGTTGACGCCGGGGGGCGCGATGTACGGCCGGTGGAACTCCTGCTGTGCGAGCACGATCTCGACGATCTTGCGGTTTTCGCCCGTGACGTATTTCCAGATGTGCGGCACGCCGAGCTTGGTCAACTCCGGAAACGGCTCGAGCGCAGCCTGGAGGATCATGTGCGACTCGGACGTGTTGAACCAGTCGGGCTTCTGCGCCTTGAACGAGCTCGAGTCGAAGCCGCAGATGCCGTCGAGTTCGGCGCGCTCCATGGCCAGCACCGTATCATGTGAGCCTTTGTAGCCGTTGACGACGCGCAGCTTCCCGCCGGTCGTATTCGCCAGGAGCTGGGCGTAGTCGGTCGTCGAGCTGCCGGGCCCGCTGCCGCCGAACGTGCCTTCGGATTTGAACAGGTCATCGAAGGTCTTGATTTTCGACGTTCTGTGCGTGACGCAGAGCCGCGAGCCGCTATCGGCGCTGCCCAGGAATTCGAACTTCGTCGGATCGAACCGGAACTTACCCGGCTTCAACAGCGGCTCGACTACCATTCCTGGGAAGATCATCGCGAACGTGGTGCCGTCCTTGGGCGCCAGCGTATAGATGAACTCGGCGGTCTTGCCGCTGCCTGCGCCCGGCATGTTCTGGATGATCATCAGCGGATTGCCGGGGATGTGCTTGGGCATGTAGCGCGCCAGCGTCCGGCTGTAGATGTCGTAGCCGCCCCCCGCGCTCGAGCCGACGACGAGAGTGATCGTCTTGCCTTCGTAGAAATTCTGTGCGTGCGCGGAGATCGGTGACAGCGCAGCCGCCGCGGCCATCGCCGAGATCGCTAGCCGCCGCAAGTTCTTGAATTCCCACATCTCACAACTCCATCGTAAACACGTAAACAGCACATCCAAGACTCACTTCCGACCGAGGCCCGTTTTCACCAGCCACGCCTGGATCAGATCGGCGACCTTGTCGCTGTTGCGATCCATCATGACCATGTGCGAGTTGCCCTTGATGCCGACGTCCGGCAGATCGACGAGATCGAGTTTGCCTCCAGCGGCCTTGAATGCCGCCTGATAATTCACGCTGTGCTGGCGAATGGCTTTCCAGCGAGGATGGTCCTTCGCATTATCGCCGATGATGACGAGAATCGGCGTGTTCTTGACGCTCGCCGCCTTCTTCGGATCGCCGCCGAGCGTCGGTTCCACTGCTATCAGTGCTTTGACTTTGTCCGGTCGCGCTTCGAGCACCTGATAGCCGAACGTGCCGGACTGGCTGTGCACCATCACGACGCACGGGCAGACCTTGTCGACCAGTGCCGTATATGCTGCGACGATCTCCTTGTCTGTCGTGACCCAGCGTGGCACGCCCTGCTTCATGAACTGCTCATAGGACTCGATCGGGAATTGCGTTCCTGGATAGGTCTGCTTGTTCTTGTTCCAGGAGCCGATCGGACCGATGCGGAAGCGCTCCCATGGATCGTTGAGGGGGAGCCACATCGGATCCCCCTTGAACTGATTGGTCCAGCCCGAGCGGCCGCGCTCCATGGCGTCGGAGATGTAGACGTCCCAGCCCTTCTTGAGGAAGTAGTTGAGCCAGCCGGGCTTGCCGTCGGGTTTGGTCTCGTAGGTGACGCCGGTGAGACCGCCGCCGTGCCACATCAGAAGCGGGAGCTTGCCCTTGCGGCGCTGCACCAGAAAATACTGCGCGTACATCTGCTCGATGGTGTAGGTGCCGTTGGGGTCGACCTTGGCCGGCACGCCGCCCGGGGTGAACACGACCTCCTTGATCGGCTGGCCCTTGATCTCGATTTGGCGGCCGCCGACGTGGAACGAACCCATGTCGCGGAGCGCAACGCCGGATTGAGCGTGGGCGGATGTGGCGGGCAGCAAGGCAAGAAGTGCAGTCGCCAGAATGCGGCGCATCGAATGTTTCCTTCCCCGTGGGTCATTATCGAGTTCTCGAATTGCTCCGACGATGCCAGCAACCCGCAGGTCGGGCAAGTGCGGAGGTTCGCGGCCTCACAACCGGGCATTGGACGCTTACCCACATAGCGACGACCTGCTAAAACCGCCGTCATGACAGACACAGCTCCCCAGTGACGTAGGGCGGGTAAGCGGAGCGTA
>CAZNMY010000136.1:0-15949 GCA_964574325.1 uncultured Devosia sp.
CTAGCAACAGCATGATTCTAGTGTAGCTTTTGCATCTGACGTTTGGCTACGAGTCGAGCCGCGGGCGGGAACCAAACGTCAGATGCGCTACACTAGCACGCGGCACGGCCCGGGTCTGCGGTTCCCGCGGCTCGCGGTAGCCGATGGGTTACTGCGCCGAGTTGCTCAGCGCACCTTGTCGATGCTGGCGATCGGCCCACGCGGCCGACCCGAACGCTCGGCGATCTCGCGATCCTGCGTCTCGATGAAGGCCTGGATCAATTCATCGGCATCGAGCTGTCCGATGAGATGGCCGGGCACGCGCCGGTTGGAGGTCTGGCTGCCATCTTCATAGGTGACGTTGAAGAGGACACTTTCCGCTTTGGGATTGGGCTTCTTGGCCATTGGATCGTCCTCGAGAGGTTGCACATCCCGGCGGGGTTAACCGCTCGAGATGTCGAAACGACAACAAGAGGTGCGCCGCCGGCCCAAGACCCGCGACGACACCCCGGAAATTTTGCAATCAATAAGCAGGCCCCCAGTAGACGAGCCGGCAGAAGATTGGCCGCAGGACACAGTCCCGCACGAGACTTGCCCGCAGGCAGGGTACCCAGGCGCGACACAGACAGGCACCTGGACCGCACATTCAGCGCAGTCGACCACGATTGCCGGCGATCAACCGATTTGAAGCTCAGCCGGCAACCTGTAGAACCGCAGGATCAGTCGAGTTCGAGCTGAGCGGCCTTCTGTCCCCGTCCCTTGCGGTCGTCTTCCAGAACGAAGCTGACCTTGTCACCCTCTTGCAGCCCGGAGATGCCAGCCGCCTCGAGAGCCGTCGCGTGCACGAAAACGTCCTTACCACCGGTCTCCGGCTGGATGAAGCCGTAACCCTTGGCTGCATTGAAAAACTTAACGGTGCCACGAATGCGCATTGGGGGAGAGTCCTTTCCCGTGGTTGTCATCCGGTCATGCGGATCAACGACCCGCAGGCATCGAAATCGGGAAAGACAGACAAGCGTACGCGAGTAAGTCCAGTCCTATTCGAGGGCGTTCCCCGCGAGGGGGACACCGGTCTGCGTCATATGAGCCTATGGACGGCCGAACGCAAGCAATATGTTCAATTGCGCGCAGCTACGCCACCGTCGCGCCAGAATGGGCGCGGCGTCGTTCAGTTCCATCTGCACCGGCCGCCACGCGCGCGCATTGCGCCTACATGGCCCATAACGAAAACTCATACCACGACAAGGCGCCAAAGAGCGACAAACTTGCTGTATCCATTCCGAAGTGTCGGCTGAGCGACGACTTCCCGGACGCGGCCCGAGAGCCGATCCGTCATTTCAACCTGTTGTCGCGAGCCTGCTGCATCCAAGGCAACCGCAATGCAGCCTTCGATTCCCAGGCCCTGATATCGGCATCGTGCTTCAGCGTCACGCCGATATCGTCGAGCCCTTCGATCAGACGCATCTTGTCGGATGCCGAAATCTCGAAACGGATATCTGCCCCTCCTGGACCACGTATCGTCTGGCTCGGCAAGTCGGCCGTAAATGCTAGGTGCCCATCGGCCGCCAGCACGCGCTGTTCCAGCACCCCGGCCGTCGCATCGTCCAGCTCCACCGGCAGCACGCCGTTCTGCAGGCAATTCTCCCGGAAAATATCCGCGATCGACCGCGCGACGACGCAGCGGATGCCGACCGCCGTCAGGCACCACACCGCCGCTTCGCGCGAGGAACCGCAACCGAAGTTGTGCCGGCTGATCAGGATCGCCGGTCGCGCATAGCGCGGCTGATTGAAGATATGGCTCTCGACGCGACTGCCGTCTGCATTCTGCCGCTGCCGCTTGAACAGCAGGTCGGCGTAATCCGGTTTCAACTGCCGCGCCATCTGGATCGGCGCGATCTGGTCCGTATTGAGATCATCCTCCAGAACCGGAACGCAAGGCCCTGTGATGGAAGTGAAAGGTGTCATGCGTTTCCCCGGTATTTTGCTGTACTCGTAGTACTCGTAGGTTGGGTCAAGCGAAGCGCGACCCAACAAACCCGCTCACCAAAGCCGTCATTCCAGCTTCCTCGCCCACGCGGGCAATTCCGGCAATGCGTCCGAGCCCCAAGCCGGTTCATAGACGCCCTTCGCTACCCATTTATCGAAGGTCGAAAAGCGCCAGTTGCGCGGCGCCTTAACGTAGCCGTGATGAACGGGATTGAGGTGGATGTAGTCCAGATGGGCGCCGAAGTCGTCCTCATCCCGGATCAGGTGCTCCCAGAACCGGCGCTGCCAGACTCCTCGCTCGCCTCTTGCCTGACGCCCCTCACTGACGACCAACGGTTCGTACCGTTTGACGAATGCCTTCGTGAAAGCTTCTTTTATCAGCCGCCAACGCGTCGAATAGTCGGCATCATCCTCACGCAACTGCCAGAGCGAATGAAGGTGATCAGGCAATACGACCTGTGCCTCGACTTCAAATGGATGCCGCGCGCGAACCCGTGCAATCGCTACTTCGAGAAGCGCGACCGCTTCCTCATCTGCAAAAAGCTTTCGCCTATCTTGAGTCACAAGCGTGAAGAAGTATGCAGCCCCTTCAACCTTCAGACGGCGGTAGCGCATCTTGCCCTCCTTGGAATGTTGGGTCGCGCTTCGCTTGACCCAACCTACGGCAGCTAGATCGGCGCGATCGGATCTGTATTGAGATCGCCCTCCAGAACCGGAATGCACGGCCCTGTGATGGAAGTGAATGGGGTCATTCGGGTTGTCCCGCTTGTGCAGCCTACGTTGTAAAATCACCAACGCATGCCGGCTGCGAACGCAGACCCTAGAAGCACGGCTAAAGCGACTACCCAGCCTGCCCGAAAGGAAACACGCTCCCACTCCTTCTTGACCTGTTGGATCCCCTCTTCAATCATGCCAAGACGACGCAAAAAATCTTGAAGATCGGCGGCTCGCTCACTGTTTGCTCGCGAACTTGAAGCAATCTCAAGCTTGAATGTTGCCACTTCTTGCGCGAGTCCCCGGATAGCAGCTTCGCCGTTTGCCAATCTCCGATCAGGCCAACTTGCATCTCCAAATTTTGAATCCACGCGACGTATTTCATCCCAGGCCTGATCGATCGATTGTGAGATCTCATCCAATCGAGAGTGAAGGGAAACAACGTTGGCTTCAGCCTTTGCCATGAAATCAACGAGACGCGCCTCGCGATCAACTTCCTTGCGTTCAAGCTCGTGAAGCCTAACTGCAACTTCTGCAATATAACGAGCATCTTCTACATTCCCGGCTCCCATGGCGCTTCGGTGCCTCCAGAACGAGTTCCACAATCGGTTATTGGTCAAACCAGCGTCCGCGGATCCGTGATCTTGCCCGTAACCGCAGCGGCCGCGGCGAGGGCCGGCCCGACGAGATGCGTGCGCACGGCGCGGCCCTGGCGGTTCTCGAAGTTGCGGTTCGTCGTCGACAGGATGCGCTGGCCCGGCTCGCCATTGTCGCCGTTCGAGCCCGCGCACATCGAGCAGGCAGGCTCGCCCCACGTGATGCCGGCGTCCTTGAAGATGCGGTCGAGCCCCCTGGCTTCCGCGTCTCGCTTGACGCGCGACGAACCCGGCACGACCCACGCAGTGACACCCTCGGCAACCTTGCGACCCTTCACGATGGCCGCTGCTTCCTCGAGATCGGGAAGCCGCGCGTTGGTGCACGATCCGATGAACACCCGGCCGACCGGCTCGCCGATCATCGAGGCGCCCGGCGTCAATCCCATGTACGCGATCGCGCGCTCCATCGCCGCTCGCCTGTCGGGATCGGCGATGCCGGACGGTTCGGGCACCCGCCCCGTAATCGGCAGCACCTGCGCGGGATCGGTGCCCCACGTGATCTGCGGCTCGAGACCGGCGCAGTCGATCGCGATCTCTTTGTCGAACGCCGCGCCGTCGTCCGTGTGCATCGTGCGCCAGTAGGTCATCGCTGCATCCCACGCGGCGCCGTCCGGCGTGAACGGACGCCCCGCGATCCACTGATACGTGGCCTCATCCGGCGCGACGAACCCCGACCGCGATCCCATCTCGATCGTCAGATTGCACAGCGTCAAACGACCCTCGATCGACATCGACCGGATCGTCGAGCCCGCGAACTCGATCGCATAGCCGCGCCCGCCGGCGACCCCAATTTCGGCAAGAATGCGCAGCGCCACATCCTTCGCCGCCGCATGCGGACCGAGCTTGCCGTCGAGTGTGATGCGCAGCCGCTTCGGCCGCTTGATCGCGATCACCTGCGTGGCGAGGATGTGCTCCAGCTCCGTCGTCCCGCAACCGAAAGCGAGCGCGCCGAGACCACCCACCGTGCACGCGTGGCTGTCCGGCACCGCGTGCGTGGCCCCGGGCAGAACCATGCCGAGTTCCGGCGCGACGACGTGGCTGATGCCCTGTTCGGGATCGCCCAGATCGAACACGCGAATGCCGTGCTTGGCACTCCCCTCGCGCATCGCACGCAGAAACGCAGCGCCGGCCGGAAACGTCGTGTCCGTGCGCCCCGGCTTCGTCGACACCGTGTGATCCTGCATCGAGAACGTGAGATCGGAACGCCGCACGCCGCGCCCGGTTTTCGCCAGCTTCTCGAACGCATGCGGCGCGTGCAGCTCGTGCAGGACGTGCCGGTCGATGTAGACGAGATCGCGCCCGTCCGGCCGCGTCGCCACGTAGTGCGTGTCCCAGATCTTGTCGAACAAGGTCTTCGGCACGAGGTCTGGCATGGCGATGAGCCTCCCGTGGGCGATCGACGTCGGTTTCGTCAAGGGTGTAGGCGCAGCTAGCCGATCGGGTCAATCTGGTGCGGAGCCTCCAGAAGGTTGTGCAGCAATCCCGCGCTGCGCTAAACGAAACGCATGACACAGCCAGACATGACACTCGAAGACGTCACCCGCGCACTTCGCACGTCGAAGCATCAGCCCGATGAGGCCTTGACGGCAGCCGTGGCGCACGCCGATGCGCTCGCCCCCGCCGTTTACGAACAACTTGCCCGCTTCTGCCGGGGCGTATGCCTCCTGCCCGAAGACGAAAACCTGCTGTTCTACGGCCTTCATGTGTTGGCCGCCGCTCGTCACCGGAAGTTGTGGCCGCGCCTCGTCGAATTGGCGCGGGCTCCCGCTGAGGAGCTGTCGGATCTCTTCGTGGAGCACACGCCGATCAGCCTTGCGCGCCTCATGCTGAGTGTCTGGGACGGCGATCCCGACGCGCTGTTCCGCCTCATCGAGCACGCCGACATGGCGGACGAAGCGAAGTGGGCGCTGTTCGACGTCGTCGCGCGCCTCACCATCGACGGACGGATCCCCCACGAAACAACCGTCGAATTCCTCGAACGCTTCGAAGCCGAAGGGCTCGCCGACGACACCAGCACGCTGTGGTGGAGCTGGGAAACGACGATCTCGAACCTTGGCCTGAAAGACCTGCAACCGGCAGTCGAACGCGCCTGGCAGAAGCCTGCGTTCGCCCACCTCTCCACCGAGTCGAGAGCTTCATGGCTGGAAATACTGGAACTCCCGTTAAAGAATCCGGAAGCCAAGACCCCTCTGGACGCAGCCAACATCCGCGCCATCGACGATCCCGTCGAGGCCCTCCACTGGCTGACGGTTCGCCAAACTCTCGACCCGCAATACGGTCGGGAAACGCAAGCAGCCCCAGCGCAAGTACCGCCCGATCCCGCAGCGGACATCCGGCTCGATCCCGACGAGGAACTCTGGCTCGCGCGCTTTCTCGTCAGCCGGCAGGTCGATCCCACCGCGATGCCGCTGGTCGTGATCGATGGCTACATGACAGCGGCGGTGATCGGCCCCACAGCTACGCCGCTCGACGAACTGCTTCCCGAGATCTGGGGCGACGGCCCATCGGCGCAGGAACCCGAATGGGCCGATGATGTGCAGCGCGATCACGTCCTCGGATTGCTCGCACGCATGCGAGCAGCGATCGCCACCCGCCGCGACGGCGATGCACCGCACGAGCCTCTCCTTCCCGCAGCGCCCGATGGCATCGAAGCCGCCCGCGCCTGGGGCGAAGGCTTCGCACTCGGCATGGAAATCGACGAAGACGCCTGGGACCCGCTGTTCCAGGATATCCGCGGCGCGGAGGACGGCCTCGCTATCCTGGCTTTGTGCGAGGGCGAGACGGAGTTTTTCGGCCGGCCCGCCACCGACAAGGAGTTGCAGCAGATCATCGAGCGGCTGCCGCGTCTCCTCCAGAACCTCGCGACCTACTGGCGCGATCCCAAGCGGGTCTATCCAAAGACCGTGCCGATCCGCGTTCAGAAGATCGGCCGCAACGATCCATGCCCCTGCGGCTCCGGGCAGAAATACAAGAAGTGCTGCGCCTTGAAGGTGCCGCCCATCACGCACTGAGCGACGCCCTGGGAGTAAAACCGTCACCGGCCCGCCACACTGTGGCAGGCCGGCAAGCAATCATCGCGACAGGCCGGTGAACAAGCCGCCGAAGCGACTTCAGCTCTTGGCGGCGCCTTCGATCTGCTGCACGGCGGTCGCCAGGAATTCGTGCATCTTCTTGACGAGGTCGGCCTCGGTAATCTTGACGCCCTTATCGCCCAAGTCTTTCATTACCTTACGGATCACGTCGGCGTCCCCCTTCTCGGCCAGATCGGCCTTCCGGACCGCCTTCACGTACTCCTCGACCTCCGGGCCGGACATCCCCATCAGCCCGCCGGCCCACTCGGCCAGCATCTTGTTGCGGCGCGATTCCGCCTTGAATTTCAGATCCGCGTCGTGCGCGAACTTTTTCTCGAAGCCCTTCTCGCGCTCGTCGAAGGTCGCCATGGTCATCTCCACTCCAGGTTGTTGTTCCACTGCCGGTCAAGGCTATGTTCCATATGCAAAACGATTGCGGCAAGGGCATTGCGAGTACTGCATTGCAGACACGCCCTGACCGTTTGCCACGCTGGGCATACCTAGCGCTGTTAACATTGTCTCGCCACCCTCGTTCGGCTAGTGTCCCCTTCGTATTTCCCACCGGCCTCGATCTCGGAACGTGCTCGCGGAGGGCACGGCGCGCCGTCTTCGATCGAAGCCGCGGGCGGTATTCACGGCAGCTCTCTCTGCGGAACGGCAGTCGACCGATCAAAGGACTAGCGCAAATGAACAAGCGTCGCCGCATCTATGAGGGCAAGGCCAAGGTTCTGTACGAAGGACCCGAGCCCGGCACGCTCATCCAGCACTTCAAGGACGACGCGACCGCGCTGAACGGCAAGAAGCATTCGCTGATCGACGGCAAAGGCGCGCTGAACAACCGGATCTCCGAGTTCGTCTTCGTCAAGCTCGGCGAGATCGGTGTTCCCACGCACTTCATCAAGCGGCTCAACATGCGTGAGCAGCTGATCCGCGAAGTCGAGATCATTCCCCTCGAAGTAGTCGTTCGCAATGTCGCCGCCGGCTCGCTGTCGACCCGCCTCGGGCTCGAGGAAGGCTCGGCCCTGCCGCGCTCGATCATCGAATACTACTACAAGAACGACAAGCTCAACGACCCCATGGTGTCGGAGGAGCACATCACCGCGTTCGGCTGGGCCACGCCCCAGGAGATCGACGAGCTGATGAGCCTCGCGCTGCGCATCAACGACTTCCTCGTCGGCCTGTTCCTCGGCATCGGCATCCGTCTCGTCGACTTCAAGGTCGAGTTCGGCCGCCTGTGGGACAACGACCAGCAGGTCCGCATCGTGCTGGCCGACGAGATCAGCCCGGATTGCTGCCGTTTGTGGGACATCGCGTCCGGTAACAAGCTCGACAAGGACCGCTTCCGCCGCGATCTCGGCGGCGTGCTCGAAGCCTATCAGGAAGTCGCCCGCCGCCTCGGCGTGCTGACCGAAACCCCACGCCCCCGTGGCGCCGGTCCCGTCCTCGTCACGTCCAACGGCGGCAAACCCAACTAGGAAAGGGCGAATGGCGCGAGTGGGGAATGGCGAATGGTTGAGGCGTGCACAATGCACCCGCCCCACTCGCCACTCGCCATTCGCCATTCGCGACTTGGCAATGAAAGCTCGCATCAAGATCACCTTGAAGAACGGCGTGCTCGATCCGCAGGGCAAGGCCATCGAAGGCGCGCTCGCCTCGCTCGGCTTTTCCGGTGTCGGCGACGTGCGCCAGGGCAAGTACATCGAGGTCGATCTCAGCGAGACCGACGAGGGCAAGGCCAAGGCCGCCGTCGACAAGATGTGCAAGGAGCTTTTGGCCAACACCGTCATCGAGAACTACAGCTACGAACTCGTCGGCTGAAGATGCCGGACGCTACGCCCAGCGACCCGCAGCATCAGACCGCTCGAGAGCGGGAGGAAGCAGCCAAAGCCATCCGCTTCCTCGCCATCAAAGCCGCCATCTTCATCGGCATTCCATTGCTGGCAGCCATCGCGGCGGCACTCGCGATCCTTCTCGGGTGAGCGCGTTCGTCAACCCTCATTCTTTTTGTTCCCATGAACCAGCGAAGCATTCCTGCGTTCTACCGGATGGGACTAGCGCCAGGGACTAGCGCCAGACTTGACGTTCCAACTCGTCGCGTACTATATTTGTTCTCATCTTCGATACGCGAGTGCCGCGACACGATCGGAAGGGGAAGGGGCCAATCTTCATGGCCGAAGTCACGAACGAGTTGATTTTCGAGGTCCTGAAGAAGGTTCAGGAAGACGTGACCCTGGTGCGCCACGATGTACGCGGCGTCCGCGAGGAGATGACGGCTATGCGCGGCCACATGAACGCCATCCAGCGGGACATTTCCAACATCTATGATCGTATGGGCAATCTCGAAACACGAGTAGATCGGATAGAACGTCGGCTGGATCTAGCAGAGGCCCCGGTCTGAACCCATGCGCACCTCCGTCATCGTCTTCCCCGGCTCCAACTGCGACCGCGACGTCAAAACCGCGATAGAGCGCATCACCGGACGCGCCCCGACCATGATCTGGCACGGCGACCACGACGTGCCCGCCTCCGACCTGATCGTGCTGCCCGGCGGCTTCTCTTACGGCGACTATCTCCGCTGCGGCGCGATGGCCGCGCACTCGCCCGTGATGCGCGACGTGATCGCGAAGGCCAAGACCGGCACGCCCGTGCTCGGCATCTGCAACGGCTTCCAGATCTTGTGCGAGTCGGGGCTTCTCCCCGGCGTCCTCATGCGCAACGCTTCGCTCAAGTTCGTCTGCCGCGACGTCCATCTGAAGGTCGAGCGCGCCGACACGATGTTCACGTCGGCGTATCGGAAGGGCGACGTCATCCGCGTCCCCGTCGCGCACGGCGATGGCAACTACTTCACCGACGCCGAGACGCTGGCGCGCCTGGAAGGCGAAGGCCGCGTCGCGTTCCGCTATTGCGACGAGACCGGCGCCGTTACCCCCGATGCGAACCCGAACGGTGCGCTCGCCAACATCGCCGGCATCGTCGACGAAACCGGCCGCATCTTCGGCATGATGCCCCACCCCGAGCGGCTCTACGAGTCCGCCCTCGGCGGCACCGATGGCCGCGGCATGTTCGAGAGCATCGCGACGGCGCTGGCGGCTTGAACCCGCCCGCCCTCAATTCCCAGCAAGCCCGCGCCTCACGCCACTCGTCCACGCGGTCGCTGCCGGCATCAGAAAGCCGATATCGCTTTGCGTCGTGACGAACGTCGCGCCACGTTTGATCGCCGCGACCTGCCGCTCGACGTCGCGATTGCCTCCGCACCCCGCAAACTTGCCGTTGGCGCGCGCCACGCGGATCACGTGATCCTGCGCCGCCACGATCTCGGGATCGTCGAACTTTCCGGGCTTGCCCATGTTGGCAAGCAGGTCGTTCGAGCCGACGTGCAGCACGTCCACGCCATCGACCCCAGCGATCGCCTCCGCGTTCGCAAGCCCTTCCAGCGTCTCGATCATCACGACGACGAGCGTCTGCGCGTTGATCTCCGGCACACACTGCGACAGGGCCACGCCCTTGCAGTCGTACTGCGGAAAGCTCGCACCGACCGAGCGCTTCCCGATGGGCGGAAACTTGCACAAATCGACAGCGCGCCGCGCTTCCTCCGCCGTGTTCACATCGGGAAACACGATCCCCGTTGCACCGTTGTCGAGCAGCATCGAGACATCGGGATCGTTCACCCCGCGCACGCGCACGAGCGGCGCGATGCCCAGCGCCAGCGCGACATTGCACAGGTTCGCGATCGTCTCGAGATTGAAGATCGCGTGCTGCACATCGATGAAAATGAAGTCGTGCCCGGTCGCCCGCGCGATCCGCACGATATCGGCGGAGCGCCCGAGCCGCACCGGCATGCCCAACGCGACATCCCCCGCCTCGAGCCGCGCTTTCACGGGATTGGCAAGCTGGTTGTTCTGGGTCACTGGCTGGTCCTCGACTGCGATGGCATGCTTCCCCCTCCCCTCGATGGCCCCTCGATGGGGAGGGAACGGAGATGCGATGCTGCAGCAATCCAATAGGTGCCGCTGGCATCCTTCGCAACCCGCACCTCTTCCCGCTTGATCGCTGCGCATTCCGAGGTCAGGATCACAGCAACAAAGCTTGGAGGAACCCCATGGCCGCATTTCGCGCAGCGTTCGCCAGCGCATTTGCGTTTGCTGCTGCGGCAATTCCCGCCGCCGCACCTACAGCCGCCCAGGACGGAAGCGCGGACCTCTTTCGCGGCAAACAGATCTCGATCCTCGTCGGCTTCTCGGCGGGTGGCAGCTCCAGCCTCTACGCCCAGGCGCTCACCCGCGTGATGGGGCGGCACCTCCCCGGCAATCCCGTCGTGATCGTGCAGCACATGCCCGGCGCCGGCGGCCTCACCGTCATCAATCATCTCGTCGCCAATGCCCCGCGCGACGGCACGGTCATCGCAACCACCAGCCGCACGTTCGCGCTCGAGCCCCTGCTCGGCAACAAGAACGCGCGCTTCGACACCTTGAAGCTCAACTGGATCGGCACCGCCAACGTCGAGTACACCACCTGCATCCTCTGGCACACCGCGCCGGCAAAGACGCTCGCCGAAGCCATGCAGCGCGAGGTGATCGTCGGAGGCACCGGGGCGGAAGCGTCGGAGGTCGTATTCTCGCGCGCCGCCAACAAGCTCAACGGCACGAAGTTCAAAGTCGTGCTCGGCTATCCCGGCTCGACCGAGATGCTGCTTGCGATGGAGCGACAGGAGACCCAGGGCTTCTGCGGCATCGGCTGGACGTTCGTGAAATTGCGCAAGGGCGAGTGGCTGCGCGACAAGAAGATCAACATCATCTTCCAGATGGCGCTGGCAAAGCACCCCGAGCTACCCGATGTGCCGCTGATCATCGACAGCGCGCGCATACCGAAGGATCGCAAGGTCTGGGAGTTCCTGCTGGCGCCGCAGGAGTTCGGCCGGCCGTTCGTCGCCCCGCCCGATCTGGCCCCCGAGCGCACCAGGATCCTGCGGGACGCCTTCGAAAAATCGCTGAAGGATCCAGCCTATCTCGCCGAAGCCGCGAAGATGGGCATCGAAGTCCAGCACCGCAGCGGTGAGCAGATCCAGAATCTGATTGAACGAATCTACCAGACCCCCAAGGCCATCATCGACCGCGCGAAATCGATCTCGGATTGACCAAGTCACAAAAATTGGTGGGGGCTTTGCGGATAAATCCGATGTGCGCCGACATAGCTCATGGTGTTTCTTCCCCCTCCTCTTGCGTCCCCGGCCAAGCGATCCGACCGATAGGTCGGAGAGCGCTGAGCCGGGGCCTTGCCCCGAGATTTTCACTGCAAGCCCCAGGGTCTACGCGCTCACGCGCTTCGCCCGGGGACGCGAGGGGATAGGTTTGCAACTCAAAGTCCGCCCGTATGAGGATACTTCCCCCAAGCGGGTCCTGGGCGGTAGCCCAGTCGCACCTCATACGACCTCGTTGCGCAACTTCGCCTCGCCCCGCCACAACCGGTCGACGTTCTCCATCAGGATATCGAGAACATTGTCCTCATAGGCCTGCGTTTCCCCGGCCGTATGCGGCGTGATCAGCGCATTGCTGCACCCCCACAACGCAGATGCCGCCGGAAGCGGCTCCTCCACGGTGACGTCGATGCCGGCCCCGCCGATGGCCCCTTTCTGAAGGGCATCGATCAACGCCGCCTCATCTACCACGGCCCCGCGCGCGACGTTGATCAGCAATGCCGACCGCTTCATCGCGCCGAGCGCAGCAGCATCGATCAGCCCGGTCGTCTCCGGCGTCAGCGGACAGGTGAGAACAACGACGTCGGCGATCGGCAGCAGATTGGCAAGCTCTGCAATGCTGCGCACCTCGTCTGCCGGGCCAGTTGCACCGCCTGCCTTCCGCCGGACGCCGATCACCCGCATGTCGAACGCCTTGGCGAGCTTGGCCAGCCGCTGACCGATCCGGCCGTAACCGACGATCACCAGCGTCTTACCTGCGAGTTCGTCTTCGCGCGCTGGAATGTCGGCGATCATCGGCCGCCAGTGCTTCGCCCGCTGGTTGTCGCGCGCGACGTGGAGCTGACGCCGCAGGCCGAGCATGAGCGCCATCGCGTGCTCGGCGACGGCCACCTCGTTGACGCCCTGCGCACTGGCGAGCCGCACGCCCTTCGCGCGGAACATCCCCTGATCGTACTGGTTCACGCCCGCGCTGATCGACTGCACGAAGCGCAGCCGCGGCGCCTTCGCCAGCAGCGTGTTCTGCCACATACCCGAGACGACCAGCACATCGGCCTCGCCGATCCGCGCTTCCAGTGCCGCGAGATTGCGAACCTCGAACGAATTGATCCCGGCGTTGCGTAGCGCAAATCGCGCACCGAGTTGATAGGCCGCGTGCGCGAACCCGATCGTCAGCCGCTCGCGCGGCGGCAACTTTTCCGTCGTCATGCCGAGCATCACTCTCTATTGCGTCTTGATTTTTGCGGCCTGGATGACTTTGCGCCAGGACTCGAGCTCGGTCGCGATCTGCTTCTTGAACGCGTCCGGCGTGCTCGCCACAGCATCGAAGCCGACCTTGGCCAGCTTCTCGCGCGTTTCCTGCTGTCCGATGACCTCGACCAGCTCCTTGTTGAGCCGCGCGATGATCGCAGGCGGGGTCTTCGCCGGAGCCATCACGCCGACCCAGATGTCACCGACGATGTCGGGAAAACCGGCCTCTCCCGTCGTCGGCACGTTCGCGAGTTGCCTGGAGCGCTGTTTCGCGGTGACGGCGAGTGCCCTGAGCTGCCCGCCCTCCACCTGTGAGAACGCCGAAGCGACCGTGCTGACCCCGATCGGCGTGTGACCACCGATGACGGACGCGATCGCGGGCCCCGCGCCGTTGAACGGCACGGCGACCATGTCGGGCACATAGCCCAGCCTGAACTGCTCGCCCAGCAGATGGCCCGGAGTTCCCGCGCCACCGTGAGCATAGTTGTACTTTCCCGGATTGGCCTTGATGACCTCGACCAGTTCCTTCAGCGTCTTCGCAGGAACCTTCGGCGTCACCGAGATCACGTGCGTGCCCGAGACCGCCAGCATCACAGGCTCGAAATCCTTCACGGCGTCATACGGCACGGAAGCGAACAACGATGGATTGATGGTGAGCGTGCTGAACGCCATCAACAGCGTGTGCCCATCCGGCTCGGCTTTCGCCGCCTGCGCCGTCGCGATGTTGCCCGATGCACCCGCCACGTTCTCCACGTAGAAGTTCTGCCCCATCCGCTGCGTCAACTTCTCCGCCGCGATCCGCGCGAAAACATCGACCGTTCCTCCCGGCCCGAACGGCACGATCATGCGCACGGGCTTCGATGGATACTGCTGCGCCTGCGCGCCGTGCATTCCAGATCCCAGCACCACCGACCCGGCAACGAATGCCGCGAAAAACTTCGTCATCACCGCATTCTCCCCTATGAGATCTTGAAAACGCGCTTCGCATTGCCGCCGAGGATCAGCGCCTTGTCCGCGTCCGAAACCGGCAGTTGCGTGACGTGGCTCGGATCACCATGACCTATATACGGATAATCCGTCCCGAACATCATCCGCTCCGGCCCGACCATGCGGTGCGCCAGCATCTGCGCCTCGACCGAATACGAGCAGCTATCATAGTAGAGCTGCTTCATGAACGTGCTGGGCAGCCGCGTGATGTCTTTGCGGCAATCGGGAAAGATCCGATAGCCGTTGTCGAGCCGCTCCATCAGCATCAGCAGCGCGGCCCCGGTATGCGCGACGATGTAGGGGAAGTTCGGATACCGCTCGAAGATCCCCGCATAGATCATCCGCGTCAGAGCCACCGTCGTCTCGAACATGAAGCCGACACGGATCGGCAGCTCGTACTCGTCGAGCCCTTCCGTATTCGCCGGATAGACGGGATGCTCGACGACGGGAATGCGCAGCTCGTCGAGCCGCGCCCACACCGGCTCCAGCGACTTGTGATTGAGTGGGATCCTGTCGAGGCTCGACCCCATCGCGATGCCGCAGAACAGCGGATGCGAGCGCACCCTGTCGAGTTCCGCCATGGCCGCGGGAATATCGGCGAGCGGCAGCGACGCGAGCCCGCGATAGCGATCCGGCCGGCGCTCGCAATAGCTGAACATGTCGTCGTTGAGCCGGCGCGCGAGATCGACCTGCATCGCCGGCGCGAACACGTGCACATTCGGCGACGTCAGCGACATCAGCCTCATGTCGATGCCCTTCGCGTCCATGTCGCGCACGCAATGCTCGGGATCGAACCAGATCTCGCGCCGCCACGCATAGCTCGTATTGTTGAAGCGCAGCTCGCTGGCCCCCGGCTCGGTCTGCCGCACGCTGATCCCGGGTATCGTCAGTATGGCATCGTAGAACCGCTCGTTGACGAAATGCGCGTGCACGTCGATCCGCATCGGCTATCCTCATTGCAGACTTCGTCCACCAATATGCCACGCCGATTGCTGGACGACGCTGCAAAAATTCGCTCGATGCCAATCGGAGCGCTGCCTCACGATGACCTTTGCCATCCGTTTCCACGAGACCGGCGGCCCCGGCGTATTGCGTCTCGAAGAGATCGACTTGCCGCCGCCGCCCGACGGTCAGCTCCGCCTGCGCCAGACCGCCGTTGCCGTGAACTTCCGCGATATCCTGATCCGGCGCGGCGACCATACGCCACCGCCGCTGCCATCGGGCCTCGGGATCGAGAGCGCCGGCATCGTCGAAGCGATCGGCCCGGGCGTCATCGGCTTTGCCATCGGCGACCGCGTCGCCTGCGTCGCCGGCCCGGACGGCGCCTATGCCCAGGCGCGAAACGTGCCGGCCGCGCGCGCCGTCCACATCCCCTCCGGCATCGACGACATCACGGCTGCTGCGATGATGGTGCGCGGCATGACGGCCCGCTACCTGCTGCGCGAGACCTACCGCGTGAAAGCCGGCGACACGATCCTCGTCCACGCGGCGGCCGGCGGCGTCGGCCTGATCCTGTGCCAGTGGGCCAAGCATCTCGGCGCCACCGTGATCGGAACCGTCGGCAGCGAAGCGAAGGCCGCCATCGCCCGCGCCCATGGCTGTGACCACACGATCGTCTACACCCGCGAAGACGTGGCACCGCGCGTCCGCGAAATCACCAGCGGCAAAGGCGTACCCGTCGTCTACGACTCGGTCGGCCGCACCACGTTCGAAGGCTCGCTCCTCAGCCTCGCACCGCGCGGCGTACTCGCTTCCTACGGCGAAGCATCGGGCGATCCCGATCCCGTGCCGCCGCGCCGGCTGGGGCAGCTCGGCTCACTGTTCCTCACCCATCCCAGTCTCGGCAACTACACCTCCACGCGCGAGGACCTGCTTACGACGACGAACGACCTGTTCGACGTAGTCCGCAGCGGCACGGTGAAGATCGAGGTTACCCGCACCTATCCCCTCGCCGACGCCGTCCGCGCCCACGACGACCTGGAAAACCGCCGCACCACCGGCTCGATCGTCCTCGTCCCGTAACCCCACCGCGACGCCTAAGGCATCTGCGAACAATTGCTGCTTCGATTTTCAGACCGGCCTCTCGGTTCTCCTCCCCCCATTGTGGGGGAGGT
>CAZNMY010000137.1:0-15872 GCA_964574325.1 uncultured Devosia sp.
TGATCTGGTAGCCTTGCGGAAGATCCGGGTAGAAGTAGTTCTTGCGGTCGAAAACGCTGGTGAGGTTGATCTGGGCGTTGAGGCCGAGGCCGCTGCGGACGGCCTGGGCGACGCATTCTTCGTTGATCACCGGGAGCATGCCGGGCATGGCGGCGTCGACCAGCGAGACATGGCTGTTGGGTTCGCCGCCGAATTCGGTCGAGGCGCCGGAAAACAGCTTGGCGCGGCTCGACACCTGGGCGTGGACTTCCATGCCGATCACCACTTCCCAGTCGCCGGTGGCGCCCGGGATCAGGTTCGAGGGCTTGCCCTCACCTTTTCCTTGGCCTTTGGCGGCGGCAGTAGCGGGCGCTTTGTCTTGCATGATCGTCTCCTGACGGCTTCGGCTCTGGTTATCGCAGGAGGTTGCGGCGGGCAATGCCGGCGAGGGGTAGCGTGGCGAATGCAATTCCGTCCGGGCCGACGATACTCTATTGTGGCTGTTCGAATTGCAGCGCAGCGGTCAGACTGCGCATCCAATCATCTTCACGAGGAAGGCTCATGCCCATGATTCTGCGCGCACTGTGCTCTGTTGCTCTTCTCGCCGGGTCTGCAATCGGGGCCGCTGCCCAGGTCTGGCCGGCAAAGCAACCCTTGCGGCTGGTCTCGCCCTTTCCGCCGGGGGCGACGCCGGAGTCTGTCGGCCGTCCGGTGTTCGACGTGGTCGCCAAGGCCATCGGGCAGACCTATGTCTTCGAGAACCGGGTCGGCGCCGGCGGCACCATCGGCATGGGCACGGTCGCGCGCGCGGAGCCGGACGGCTACACGCTGCTGGTGAACTCGTCGGTGCATACGATCACGCCGATCACCTATCCGAACACCAAGTACGATGCGCTCAAGGATCTCGTGCCGATCATTCCGCTGGCGCAGTTTCCCAACGTGCTCGTGACGCATCCGTCCCGCTACAAGACGATCAAGGAGATGGTCGAGTTCGGCCGGGCCAATCCGGGCAAGCTCACCTATGCCTCGGGGGGCGTCGGTGCATCGACGCACTTGAACGCGGAACTGTTGGGAATCAGCGCCGGCTTCAAGGCTGTCCATGTGCCGTTCCGTGGTGCACCCGACGCGCTGCGGGAAGTGGTCGGCAATCGTCTCGACTTCTATTTCTCGCCGCTCGCTTCCGCGTTGCCGGTGATCCAGGGCAATGAAGTGCGTGCGCTGGCGGTGTCGAGCCTCAAGCGCTCGGCCTATCTGCCCGACGTGCCGACCACGCTCGAGGCGGGCTATCCGAACTCGGACTACCTGTTCTGGCTCGGCGTGTTTGCGCCAAGAGGCACGCCGCAGCCGATCCTCGACAGGCTCCAGGCGGAGATCCGCAAGGCTTTCGATGATGCCAATGTGAAGTCGGTGCTCGCCAAGCAGGGTGCGGACCCGATGCTGCTCGATCCGAAGGCGTTCGATGCGTTCCTGCGCGAAGAGATCAAGACCAACGCCAAGATCGTCGCTGCGGCTGGAATCAAGCCGGCGAACTGAGTGCCTTCCTCGTAGGTCGGGTCAAACCCGGACGCGTGGAGCGCGAGCCGGGAGCGACCCGACATCTGCCCGATATGCCTTGGATGTCGGGCCTCGCTGCGCTCGACTCGACCTACGGGAGATCGAGACACCCGTCCCGGCAGCTCCGCCTAAGTGCTTGCTTCTCGCTGCAACCTCGGCTTTATCGCTCGACAACAACGAGGTCAAAAAAAGATGAGCAATTCCGTCCGCTGGAGCGATGCAGAAGCGCCGTCGCTCGCCGATTTCGAGGCCATGGCTACGGCCGCGTGGAACCGGCTGCCGGGTGAATTCCGGCGAGCGGCTGCCGATGTCGTCATTCGGGTGGAGGACTTCGCGACCGACGAGGTGCTCGACAGCATGGGCATCCAGGACCCGTTCGACCTGACGGGGCTCTATCATGGCGTCAGCAACGACAAGAAGAGCGTGTCCGACGTTCCGCAAGGGCCCGATATGGTGTTCCTCTATCGGCGGCCGCTGCTCGACGAGTGGGCTGAGGGCGAGGTGCGGCTCGGCGATCTCATCGCGCACGTGCTGATCCACGAGATCGGCCATCACTTCGGGCTCTCCGACGACGACATGGCGCGCATCGAGGATCAGGCATCGCTGAGCTGACCGGCTTCAACGTCGGCAGGGTCGTAACCGTCCGCCGCTTTACCCGATGACAGCGCCGGTCTGCGCCGCATACTGTGAGGCAACACATAAACACGTTGCGACCCGCCGTCCTCGAGAGGCGCTTCGCGCCTGAAAGGGGAGGGAATTCGGTATGGCGACGACGAAGGCGAAGACGACGGCCAAGAGCACGAAGCCGGCCCTGAAGGCTGCCGGGAAGCTCAAATCGCCGGCTTCGCGTGGGGCCGGCTCGTCGATGCCGCTCGCGAAAAACATGAAGCTGCTGGGGCATCTCGACCTGCCGGGCGGGGGACAGGTGTTCGTCGAGGGCGATTATGCCTTCGTCGGGCACATGAAGCCGCCGCACGGTACGTCGGTCATCGACATTTCCAATCCCAGGAAGCCGAAGGTCGTCTGCACGCTGCCGCTCGAGACCGAGCGCTCGCATACGCACAAGGTGCGCGTGGTCGGCGACATCATGATCACCAACGTCGAGCAGAACGAGCGGCACGCGACGCGCGCGGCGGCGACGTTGCGGGATACGGAGACGCGTCTGACCGCGGAACTCGGGCGCAAGCCGAAGGCGGCGGAGCTGGCTGCGGCGCTGAGGATCAAGCCGCATCAGATTCCGCTCGCGCGGGAATTCCTGGAGCGGCCCTATGCCGAGGGCGGGTTCAAGGTCTGGGACGTTTCGGACAAGACGAAGCCGCGGCTGCTGTCTTATGTGAAGACCCACGGATTCGGCGTGCATCGCTTCGATATGGACGCGAACTACGCCTACATCTCGACCGAGATGGACGGTTATGTCGGCAACATCCTCGTCATCTACGATCTGAAGGACCCGACCAATCCGACCGAGGTCGCGCGGTGGTGGATGCCGGGGCAGCATCTCGCGGGCGGCGAGAAGCCGACGTGGAAGGGCTACAAGAACCGCCTGCATCACGCGCTGCGCTACAAGGACGAGTTGTGGGCTGCGGTGTGGAACGCAGGGATTCGCGTGCTCGACGTGAAGGACATCACAACGCCGAAGGTGATCGGCGCCTACGACTATCACCCGCCGTTCCCGGAGCCGACGCACACAATCCTGAGGCTGCCGTTCCAGGTCGGCGGCCGGGACATCGCGGTCGGCTGCGACGAGGAGCACGATCACGTCTACGGCCAGCTCCATGCGGGGCTGTGGGTGTTCGATCTGCAGAAGCCCGACGACACCTACCAGTTCAGCGCGCTGTCGATGTTCCACGTGCCGGAGAGTGCCTCGCCGTTCTCGCACCTGGGTCGCTTCGGGATGCACCAGTTCCAGGAGTATCCGGTGGATACGCGCATGTTCTGCACGTGGTTCTCGGGCGGATTGCGCGTCATCGACGTGAAGAAACCGGAAGCACCGGAGGAGACGGGCTGGTTCATTCCGGAGCCGTGCGGCGGCGAGAAGGCGCCGCAGACGAACGACGTGTTCCTCGAAAAGCGCGGCCTCGTGCTGACGATCGACCGGAATTGCGGGCTGGACATCATCGAGCCGGCCGGCGGTTGATCCCATGATGCCAGCATGAAACCGATCTTGGCACGTTTGAGCGTGGTCGAAGCCTTCCAGCATCTTCCTCCCGAAGAGCTGGCCGAGATCGAACGCACGCTCAACCTGATGCCGGTGGCGCGAGGGCAGGCGCTGATCCGCCAGGGGGACGTTTCCGGGGCGCTCTATGTGGTGGTCTCCGGACGCTTCAAGGTGATGCGCTCGGGAAATCCGAGACCGATCGCGGAGATCGGCGCGGGCCATCCGATCGGGGAGATCGCGTTCTTCGCCGGTGGCGAGCGGACGGCGACCGTGATCGCAGAGCGCGACAGCCTCGTGTTCGAGCTGAAACGCGAGGATTTCGACAGGCTCGCCGAGCGTAGCCCGCGCATCTGGGCATCGATCACGACGCAGCTGGCCCGTCGTCTCGGCGAGGCCACGCATTCCGGCGCGACGCGTTCGACGTCGGTTCTGCCCAGGACCATCGCGGTTTGTCGTGCCGGTGGGGCCACGGGGCAAGTGGACACGATCGACGCCTTCGCGAGGCAATTGCTGGCGGCGTTTCCGGCTTCGGCAAAATGCCGGATGCTCGATGCGCGGGGGGCAGCGGATGCGCTCGACAACCGCTTTCCGCTTTCGTCGAGTGAAGCGACGCAATGGTTCAATACGCTCGAGAGCCAGTACGACCACGTGATCTACGTCGCAGATCCGGAATTGACGGAATGGTCGAAGAAGTCCTTGCGGCAGGCCGATCTCGTCCTATGCGTAGGGCGCAATGGCGGCCGCGTATCTCGAGAACCAAATCTGCTCGAGCATTTCGCCGAGCAGATGCACGGTATTGGCACGCTGCGGCTCGTTCTGCTGCAGGAGGGGAATGCGCCCTATACTGGTACGCGCGGGTGGCTCGATCCCCGGCCTCGGGTCGAGATGCATCATCACGTGCGAGGGGGAGCTGCGGGGGCTGCAGAGGATGCCGAAGAGAGTGGGCTGCAGCGGGTGGTGCGGTTCATTCGCGGTGAAGCCGTCGGGCTCGTCGCCTGCGGCGGCGGCGCATATTCGGCAGCGCACATCGGCGTGTTCGACGCACTGGCCGAGATGGGCGTGCGGTTCGACATCGTCGGCGGCACCAGCGGGGGGGCTGCCATGACAGCGGCGCTCGCGCGGGGTGTGCCGACGGCGGAAATCGCGCGGCGGACCGAGGACATCTTCATCACGCGCAAGGCGATGCGGCGGTGGACGTGGCCGCGTTATGGCCTGCTCGATCACGTGGCGTTCGACACTGCGCTGGCTCATCACTTCACGTCGGTCGACATCGAGGACCTGGACGTGCCGTTCTTCGCGGTGGCGACGAACCTGACGCGAAACACCGTGGCGTGCATCCGGCGTGGGCCGCTGTGGGTGGCGGTGCGGGCTTCGGCTGCCATTCCCGCGATGCTGCCACCGGTGTTCGACGCGGCCGGTGAAATGATGGTCGACGGATGCGTGATGGAGAACACGCCGATCAAGACGATCCGCGCGCTGAAGACCGGACCGAACGTCGTCATCGACTTCGCGTCGCCGGAGCTGGAGCGGCAGATGTTCGATACGAGCAGCTTGCCGACACGCTGGGAAATGATCGCACGCGTGCTGACGGGCGGTGCGAAACACTTGCCGTCAGCGCCCGGACCACAATCCGTGCTGATGCGCGCGCTGATGCTGAACCGACCCGACTTCGCACGCGATATGGGGCCGTCCGATATTCTTCTGGTGCCGCCGATCCCGAGGCACATCGGTCCGCTCGATTGGCACCGGCACCGCGAGCTTCGCACGCTGGCGCACGAGTATGCGAGGGAGGAACTCGCACGCTTCAAGGCAGCGGGGCACGAACTCCTGGCATCGTCCGGGGCCTTGCCTCGGTGCTTGCCTTGAGCGGAGTATCTGGCGCAGGCTGGGGTCGCCGAAATTTCGCACCGCATCTGGAATTGTTGGGTCGCGGCCCGCAGCAGTTGCGGGCCTTGACCCAACCTACGCGCAACCTGCTCGAGGAGCCGCCTGGAATGGACACGATCATCAAGAACGGCGAAGTGATCACCGCGAAGGGAAGGTTCAAGGCTTCGGTCGGAATCCAGGGCGGGCGCATCGCCGGGCTGTTCTCTCCGGGAGCGGAGCCGAAGGCAGGCGAGGTGATCGATGCATCGGGACTGGCGGTGTTGCCGGGCGTGATCGACATGCATTCCCATCACCGCGAGGGCAGCGAAAAGGGTTACGAGTACAAGGATACGATCTATTCCTCGACGATGCAGTGCGCGGCGGGCGGCGTCACGACATCGGTCGGCATGCCGAACGTCAATCCGCCACCGAACTCGCTCGATCTGCTGCGCAAGCAATTCGCGATCTATGAGCGGGACGCCATCGTCGACTGGAATTTCAATCCGGCGCCGACGATCGAAGACGAAATCCCCAGGATGGCGGAACAGGGGATCGCCGCGTTCAAGATCTTCATGGTCGTCGATACGGGCCGCAGCTATCCGCACATGCCGGGCATCGGCGTGCACGATCACGGCCGCATCCTGGAAATCATGCGCCAGTGCAAGGCGGCGGGGCTGCCGCTGATGGTGCATCCGCACGACCAGGCGCTGATGGACGTGATCGAGAAGGAGTACTGGGAGCGGCAGCAGCGCGACGCACTCGCCTATGCGAAAGCCTATGCGGCCTACGACGGCGTGATCTGGGAGACGGCGATCTCGATGCTGTTGCGGCTGCAGCGCGCGTCGGGCTGCCATCTGCACATCCTGCACACGCAGACGGCGGGCAGTGTCGAGATGATCCGGCAGGCGAAGCGGCAAGGGCAGAAGGTGACCTGCGAGATCAATCCGTGGGCATTGTTTCTGGGCTGTGACTGGTCGGCGATCGAGCGGCTCGGCTCGTATGCGCTGTCCTACTGGGTGCCGGAGAAGAACGTGCCGGGGCTCTGGGAAGGGCTTGCGGACGGCACCATCGATATCGTCGCGACCGATCATGCCCCGCATACGCGCGAGGAAAAGGAGATCGGCTGGACCGACGGCTGGAAAGCGCACACAGGAACGCCGTCGACGCAGTTCTATCTGTCGATGTTCCTGACGGCTGCGATGGAGGGGCGAATCCCGCTGGAGCGGGTCGTGGAGGCAACGTCGACCGCGCCTGCGCGAATCTTCGGCCTGTCGACGAAGGGAGACATTCTGCCGGGGCTCGATGCGGATCTGGTATTGGTCGATCTCGAGCGGGCTTACGAGATCCGTGATGCCGATGTGCTCAGTCTCACGGGGTGGAGCCCCTATGCCGGCCGAAAGGTGAAGGGCAAGCCGTTCAGGACGATGGTGCGTGGCAGAACGGTCTATCTCGATGGAAAGGTCGTGGGCGAAAAGGGATGGGGTCGCCAAGCGCCTGCGACGGCGCCAACAGGTCGAGGCTAGAGTAGTTGTTCCGCTTGCGTCCGATCACGATTTCGTTCATCTTATGTTCTCAGTCTCAGTCAAGTATGAGGGCGCTCGGATGGACGTCGAAAGCGAGATCATGGATCTGAAGCGCCGGGTCGGCGATCTGGAAGGAGCCGTCAACGTGCTGACGGGGCAGGTCGCCAAGGTCGATCCGCATCTCGTGGCACTTTCGACAAAGTACGAAGGCCGTTTCGACAAGATCGAGGAACTGGTCGGAAAGACGAACAGCCGGCTCGATCTGCTCAACACGCAGATGTGGAGCTTGCGCGACGACCTGCCCGCGCTCCTCGCCGAGGGCGTCAAGAAGGGGCTGGGCTGATCGCGGCGCTGATCGGCGGTTCTATCAGCAATAGTCCCAATATCCCGAACTCTGCGCCTCGTCGGCCCAGAACCAGCACAAATCTGGGCGCGGCGGTCGCGGTGCGAGGCCATAAGCCGTCACGCCGACGATGGTGCCCAGGGCGATGCCGCCGATGATCGTTCCGTAGTAGGGGCGACGATACCACGGGCGATAGCCCCATGCCGGGCCGCCGTAGGCGCGCGGAGGACCATAGTAGCGCGGGCCGGGCGCGTAATATCGAGGACCGGGAGCGTAGGCGCGGGGCCCGGGTCCATAGCCGCGACGGTACTGCGCGAGTTCGACCGGCAAAGCGGCATCGGGCTCGGCCGCGTGGGATGCGACCGCGGGAGCCGCGACCGCAGCATTCGCGATTGCGCTCATCGAGCCGATTGCGATGACTGTCGCAAATGCAAATCCACAAGCGGCAGGAGCATTTCTGGGGTTCATCACGATCTCCCTGACAAACGTAACTCGTGACCCATGGCTCTCGATCGATCGAACGACGCCGGCCGCCGTCGCCTGTGACGCCAGGCGTTTCCCGGCAGTGCCGCCATCGATCCGAGCATGTGCCGGTATGGTTGATTGGCATGGCACCGCGGCGGCAGCGTGGCCGATTTCCGACATTCGCGCAGCTTCGTCCGGTCGGTCTCGAAGTCGCGGAGCGGCTCGATCGGGGGCATTTTTTCGAGCGGGGAGGAAAATCCGGGATGCTTCTGCGTTCACATCCTGCGCGATTGTCGCTATTGTGTCGCAGCTTTGATGCATCTGCTTCTTCCCGGGACGCACGTTCACGCGAGGCATCATGTACCTGCTCGAATTCGCGCTCGTCGGCAGCGCACTTCTTGCCGGAACGGCTACTGTGCTCGGTGTTCGCCGCATGAAGGTGTATCGCAGCCTGCGAGAGGCGCAGGCCGATATACTCCGCGCGGCGTCTACACGTAGCGGGCGGCTGGTCGCGGCGCCTTCTTCCCTGCCGGGGTTCGACGAGCGTCTGGCGACTCTGGAACGCGTGTTGCCCGAGGGGACGTTCTCGGAGATCGAGGCGGAGATCGTAAATCTCAGCAGCACGGAGCGCTCCTACGTTCCCACGCACAAGAAGGGCGGAACGGTCGCCTATGAGACGCTGTGCGAAGCGGCGCCGAAAGTCGTAGGGCTCTACCTGTCGTCCCAATTCCACGACCTGATTTCAGGCATCGTCGGGGAGCGGGTCGTGCCGACGCCGTTGCGTGACCAGAGTTCCTGCTCCGTGTTGTTCTACGAGCGACCCGGCGATCATATCGGGTGGCACTACGACCACAACTTCTATCGGGGGCGCCATTTCACCGTGCTGTTGCCGATCGTCAATTGCAACGCGGTCGGGGACGGATTGTCGGCTGCCCGGTTGATGGTGCGGGCATCGGACGGCGAGCGGGTGATCGCGACGCCGCCCAACAGCCTCGTCGTATTCGAAGGCGCGCGGGTCGAGCACAAGGCGACGCCGATCGGCGAAGGCGAGCGCCGCATCGTCTTGAGCATGACTTTCGCCACCGATCCGAGCAATTCGCTGGTGCAAGGGATCGCTCGGCGGATCAAAGATACTGCCTTCTTCGGCATCCGCGCCTTGTGGACGTGAGGTTTCGGGTGCCTCGGCGGGCTGGGCCTATCGGCTGACACCGTAAGTTTTGGTGCGGGAGTTTCCGCGCATGATCACGACGCGATTGTTGCCGCTCTGGGACGTGGCGGCGGAAGCTCCGCTTGCGGTTGCGTCGGCGCTGCCCGATGACGCGCGCGGCAGTGGCTTGCCATCGATGCCGTCGCAGCCGGCGAGGCATTCGATACCGTTCTGCTGAGCCGTTTGGGCGACGGGTGCCGTCTTGCTGACAGAGCCGGAGTGTTGCGCGGCAGCGGCGCGGCGTCCCGAGGGAGCGGTCAACTGCGTGGAGGTCGGCGCGTAGCATCCCGCTACGCAGCCGCTATCGATTGCATCGGTCGAGACAAGTGCAGCGGAAGCGGCGTTTGCTGCCGGTTTGGCTTCGGTGGAAACGGCCGCGGCCCGACCGGTCGACGGCTCCTTTGCGCCACGGTCCAGAAGGGTGCGAACGGGGCTCGTCGTAGCAGGTGACGGCGACGTCGCCGTGGATTGCGCAGGCTTCGCGGAGGGCTCGGCTGCAGGGGCGGCGGCGGCGCGCGGTGATGAGCCCTCAGAGCCGGGTTCGGGTTGCGCCGCAGTGACAGGGGCAGCGGATGAGGGTTTGCCGTCGCTCTCGCTGGGGATCACAAGCTTGAACGGGCCGCTCGGGAGTGGGTCGGCATCGGGCCGGGAACTCTGGCTTTCGGTATCTTTCTCTGCTTCCTGATCGTTGCCTGTGGCGGTCTGCTCTTCCGATTTTCCGGATCCTCGTGCGGCGCGAGAGCCGACAGCGGCTCCCTTGACTGCGGAAGACAGTTTTCCCGCCAGCCTGATGCGTTCGGCAGTGGCATGGCGATCGATCGACAGAAGGCTCGAGGATGTCATGAAGCCGGCGCCGACGATAGAACCTTGAGCCTCCGGAAGCGAGGGCGCTGCGGCCTGGACCGGGAGTGCCAAAAACATTGCCGCGGCTGGAAGGACGACGGCGATGGCGCGTGCACCGCGGGTAGGTTTCATGATGGTCATCTGGAACTCCGGGGGCGAATGGTGTGCCGGGTTCGGGGCGAACCGCGGATGAACGCGATCAGCGCTGGGCGGCGACACGCGCCTCAGTCAGACACGATGGGGTACCGGCACCGCTGGATCCGCAGATCTGGGTGGCTTTTGCGTTCTCGACGGCCACGCCGGCGGCCAAGGCGCAGAATGCAGCTATCATCACGCGCGCAACGGTCATCGGTGTCTCCCTCTGCTCGAGAGAGACGCTAGGTGCACGAGGTTAATTTCGGCTTAACCGTTGTAGGGACGCGAGCGCCGGTTCACTTGGCGGCAGGGTAGCGCCAGTAGATGCCTTTGTCGGTGGAGATGCGATCGAGCGGCGGCTCGCGCTTCTGGGTCGGGCGAGAACCGTCCTTCAGCAGCGAGCGAAGGTCACCGAGCAATTGCCGCTGCTCGGCGTAGCTCGAGTGATTGAGCGAAAGGATATCCGTGCTCAGCGCCGATATGTCGATGGTGTCGATGCCGGCGACGAGAACAGGCGTTCCGCCGGCCATGTCGCCCGCGCGGGGGACCCCGCCCCAGAATCGTTTGGAGGCTTCGAGTGCGCGGTCGTTGGACGCCGCGAGGACGGTGATGCCGCGGCCGAATCCGCTGATCTCCTTGGCGAGGAACTCGAAGGTGTCGCGATCGACGTCGGGGGCCGCGAGGATGATCTCGCCGATCTTCACGTCCGCGGGCGTCAGGCGCTTCAACTCGCGCAGGACGTTGAGCAGGACCTGATTGCCCATGCTGTGAGCGATGATGTTGACGGATTTGGCACCGGTCTCGCGGGTCACGAACTCGAGGAACTGGCGCAGATAGGGCTCGGACTGCGTGCTGCTCTCGCGGTCGTAGCTGTAGTCCTGCAGGCCGAGCTGGCCTTTCGACGGCCAACTGTACATGAACGGCGCGCCGTCGAACTTCAGGTCGTAGGCAATCTGCGCGGTGCGGAACAGCGCGTTTTCGAAGGCGTTGTTGAAGCCGTGGAGGAACACGAGCGCCTGGTCCTTGAAGTCGCTCGATGCACCGAGGCGATCCCGCACGATCTGCGCCAGTTCCTCGCGGCTCATCGCCTTGATCTCCTTCACCGTGAAGTGCCGCGCGGGATCTTCCTTCTCCTGGAACAGGATCACGCTGGAGAACGGCAAGCGGTAGACCCAGGGGCGTTCGACGTTGGGGACCTCATGGGTCTTGGGAACGGTGACGAGGGCACGTCCCAGCTCGAGACGACGGGCGCGGTCGGCGCCGTAGGACAGGCGCGGACCGGAGGTGTCGGCTGCGCGGTCGGTGCCGTAGTAGACCGGAACGACGTCCCAGGGCTCCTTGGCCTTGGCTTCCTCGGCGGGGGTCGGCTTGGCAGCGGGTGTGGGCGCCGCCGCCGGTGCTGGAGGCGGAGGCGGAGCGGCGGCGGTTTGCTTCGCCAATCGCTCGACCGCTTCCTGCACGGCGGACTTCTTTTCCTCGGCGGGCGGCGCTGCCGGAGCCGGGCTCGGTGCGGCGACCGGCGGCGGGGGCACGGGGGCTGCAGCAGGCGGCGGCGCGGCGTCGGGCGAGCGCGTGATCGGGGCCGGAGGGGGCGCTACGGGACGCGGCGGCGGCGGTGCGGCGGCTTCCTGACGCGGCGGGGCAGCTGTTCTCGGCGCCGGGGCGCCGACAGGAGCGGATCTCGGTGCGCTTGCAGTTTCGGACGTGCGCGAGGCGGGGGCGCCGGGGGGTGTCGATGGGCCGCCGGGGATCTGATGGGGGATCGATCCGATGATGGCGGCGGCGACGAACGGCGCCAGCAGAAACAGGAGGGCAATGCGCATGACGGCAGTATCGGTGCTCCGGCTGCCGCTGGCGGAGCGCCAGAAAAGTACGGCCATCAACACCGCGACAGCGCCGATCAGGAGGTTCGAGACAATCGGTGCGAGATCAGACAACATCGGGTGGCCCTCGGCTACGCCAGTCACGTCATTCGATGTGAGACGACGTTATGAAGCGATTGTGATTAGGTTATGAATTCGGCCTGCCTGCGGCAACCCACCGGAAGGTGCAGGGGCAGGCCGGTTCGGGCCGGATCGGGCCGGGACGATCGCGTCATTGGGTCGCCTTGGGGGCGGCGCGATCCTCGCCGCCTGCGGTGCCGGCAGCGCTTCGCTCGGCTCCGGGCGCTCCTGCCGGCTGCACGAACTGACCTTGCGCCCGGGTCAGATCGGCGGCGAGCATCAGTTTCATCGAGCCCGAGCCGATGCGTGCGCGGTAGACCTGCACGTTCGACAGCACCTTCTGGACGTATTCGCGGGTCTCCTCGAACGGGATGCGGTGAATCCAGTCGATCGGATCGACCTTGGGGTCGCGTGGATCACCGAACTCGCGGATCCACTGGCGTGCGCGCCCGGGGCCGGCGTTGTAGCCAGCGATGCCGAGCAGATAGCTGCCACCGAACTCCTTCATGCGGTCGCCGATGTAGGCCGTCGCCATCATGGTGTTGTAGGCATTGTCCCTCATCAGGCGGGGAATGTCGCACTTGATCTTGTAGTCCTTGCACACATGGCGGGCCGTGATCGGCATCACCTGCAGGATGCCGCGCGCGCCCGCACCCGAGAGCGTCTGACCATTGAACTCGCTTTCCTGGCGAGCGATGCCCAGCAGCAAAGGCATCTCCGGGATCGGCGTGCGCAACGCCTTGAACGAAGGAAAGGCGTGCAGCGGATAGCTGAAGACGTGGAGGCGGTGCCCGCGCGCGACGCCGGACTTGGCGATCCTGACCGTCATCTGCGTGTCGCCGAGGGCTTCGGCGAGATGGGCAACCATCCCGATCTCGGTTTCCGTATTGAAGTGGCGGGCCAAGCTCGTCAGGAAGACACGGTAGACGGCGGCGTCGAGCTTGGCCTTGTGGGCGATGACGGCAGCGCGAGCCGCGTCGAGGCGGCCAAAGCGTGCGATCTCGTCCGGCTTCGGCGCGGCGGGGGGGACAATGTTCATGCGGGCGGCGTCACCGCCTAGGCGGATGCGGGACAGTTGCCCGTGGAAGGTGTCGGTGACGGCGGCGCTTTCGCGGTAGGCTGTCTCGGCTTCCTTGCGGCGGCCCATCGCTTCCAGCGCGCGCCCGTGCCAGTAGAAGGCTTTGGCGCGGCTCAGAGGACCGTCGGCGGCCTTGCGCAACTGCGCGAAGTGCGTCTCGGCGAGCTTGGGTTCCTTCAGGAAGGAGAGTGCGATCCAGCCGGCGTGAAATGTCTGATCTTTCAGCGGGTTGATGCTGAGAGGGCCGGCGGCTTTGGCGACGTCGTAGGCGAGCTTGGGCTGGCCGATGCGGAGGGCTGCGAAGACGATCGCACGGCGCTCGTGCCACCAGCCGTCGGGCGCGACGAGCGAATTGGCGTCGAGGGGCACCGAAAGCAGCAGCTTGGCGGCATCCTGGATCTTTTCCTGGCGGCGCAGGTTCTGAACGCGCTGGAATGTCAGGCCCCAATCGGGCTTGTCTCCGGCGGGTAGGGCATTGACGAGTGCTGTGGCGTTGCCGGCGCGGAGGAATACGGCGAGGCGGGCTTCGGCCTTCTTCTTCTCGGCTTCGCCGAGCAGGGGAACGATGCGCCGGGCCTGGGCGGCGCGGGCGTTGCGGTCGGCGGTCCAGCGCGGGTCGTCCATCATGAGGCGGTCGAAGCGCCATTTGTGGTCCTGCGGCCGCAGCAGTTTGGCGAAGCGTTCGAGGAAGTCGGTCTCCAGCGACGCGCCAATGGCATGTTCACGCCAGGCCGTGCGGGCGTGGGCGGCAGCGCCGGCTTCATCGGTGTCGGCGAGATGTGCGGATGCGAGGGCCGCGAAACCAGCGCCGGTGCGCGGCGGCTCTGCCTTGAACAGCTCTTTCACCGCGCGGGCCGGGCCCTTTTCGGCGAACAGAGCCTCCTCGTAGCGCTGGGTCAGCAATTCGCGATTGGGCCATGCCGGGTTCGCGGCCAGGAACTCGCGATATTCACGGGCTTCGCCGAGACCTCCCCGGAGGCGATACCAATCGACGATCTTGCGGGCGATCGGTTCCTCGATCTCGTCGCGGGCGGTTTTCGCGCCGGGGAGATCGATGGCGGCGACGCGGCCCATCGCGCGCTTGAGGCGCTCGATATCGGCTGTGGAAATGCTCTGGTCGCGGACGGCCGCGATCGCCGCATCGTAGCGCGCGACGTGGGCCTTCTCGGCCTCGAAAGCACCCGGGCGCGGCGATGGGATCAGATTGGCTTCCGGCGATTGGGCCGGGGCAGCAGCCGGTGGAGCGGGCGGTGGGGCGGGCGCCTGGGCATGAACTCGGAGTGACGTCGTCATCGCAAACGCCGATGCGAGGGCGAGACGGATGAGCGCGGGGGCGGCGCTGCGCAACGCGAAGGCAAATCTGCGTGTCGAGGACATCGGCTCGCTGTTCCTTCGAGGCGACATGAGCGCCGGATTTCGACTGAAGCCCTGCTGCGCGTGCCGCAATTCTGGTCTGATGTTCCGGTCTTCGTAATCCGGTCGGGTCGACAGGTCCAGCGGTCGGCTTGCGAGGCGCGGTGTGAGCGCCTAATGTGACGAGGTGAGCGCTCTCGGTTCTGGATTCGTTTCGGTATCGGGTCGCTTACGGGCAGGTTCGGGCGGACAGCGGCGGGCAATGCGCCCAACGTAGCAAGCGGGGGCGGTGGCATCAAGGCTGAACCGTCGATCTGATACGTCACGCTGATACTTCACCGGCGACTACATCACCGGCGAGCATTCGACCGATGATGTCGAAACACCTGCTGGAAAATGGCTCCGCGCGTTCGTTCGGGCGAGTGCGCGACACTTCAGGCTCCCCTCGAGGGGATGACAGGCGAGGCTGCGCATGTACAAGGGATCGTTCACCGCTCTCATAACGCCGTTCAAGGGCGGGAAGGTCGACGAGGACGCGTTCGCCAAGCTGGTCGAGTGGCAGATCGCGGAAGGAACGCACGGCCTCGTTCCGTGCGGGACGACCGGGGAGAGCCCGACGCTGTCGACCGAGGAGCACAAGCGCGTCATCGCGTTGTGCGTCGAGGTCGCCCGCAAGCGCGTGCCGATCGTCGCGGGCTGCGGCTCGAACTCGACCGAGGAGGCGATCGATCTGACGGCCTTCGCCAAGTCTGCCGGCGCGGATGCGACGCTGCAGGTCATGCCGTACTACAACAAGCCGACGCAGGAGGGGCTCTACCTGCATGTGAAGGCGATCAACGACGCGGTCGATCTGCCGATCATCCTCTACAACGTGCCGGTGCGCACGATCACGGATATGTCGGTCGCCACGATGGCGCGCGCCGCCAAGCTGAAGAACGTCGTCGGGGTGAAGGACGCGACGGCGAACGTCGCGCGGGTCACGCAGCAGCGGAACGCCTGCGGCGAGAAGTTCGTGCAGCTTTCGGGCGAGGATGGCACGTGTCTGGGCTTCATGGCGCATGGTGGCGTGGGCTGCATCTCGGTGACGTCCAACATCGCGCCACGGTTGTGCGCGGATTTCCAGAATGCCTGTCTCGCTGGTGAATGGCAGAAGGCGCTGGTGCTGCAGGACAAGCTGATGCCGCTGCACGACTCGATGTTCTGCGAGACCAATCCGGCGCCGGTGAAGTATGCCGCCGCGCGGCTCGGCCTGTGCGCCGAGGATTGCCGGCTGCCGCTGGCGCCGCTGACGGATGCCTCGCGCAAGGCGGTCGACAAGGCGCTGGCCGACATCGGCCTCACCAAGCGGGCCGCCGCGGCGGAGTGAATGTCGTAGGTTGGGTCAACCCCGGACGCGCGGAGCGCGAGCCGGGGGCGACCCAACAT
>CAZNMY010000138.1:0-15836 GCA_964574325.1 uncultured Devosia sp.
GCTGTGTGCAGCCCTTTTTTCATTCGGGTTGCCGGCAGTGCCCGCCCCCGTTCGACATTCGCCATCCGGCGCCTTCGGCACCGGTGCCGCCTCTGCTTGCCTTTCGAGGATCAACGATAATGCGCAAGAGTAGAAGGAATGCGAGAAAAGCTGCAGGTCGGCCGTCGCCGACGCCAGGGACTTCGCACACCGCCGCGCCGCAAAATCCGCCGGCAAGCCGCCGCTATCCTCTCAGCCCCGGCGAGGAGGAAAGTCTGCGCGACGAGATCGTCAGGCGGTTGCTCGCGTTGCGGTGCAGTAAGCCCGAGCGTTGCTCGAAAGCGCTCTGCCGGCGGGTGAAGAAGTGCAAGGAGCGTGCGCCGGCGGGGTGATGGCGCCGAAAATCGGGGCAAACACAGTTTCCGGGACGCAAGCGCCCTGACGTTCCTCCACGCACCTACGCCCCCGGCGCACGCCCGTGGAACGCGTTGCCGATCAGCCGGCGGATGCCGTCGCGGTCGATCGGCGTGGGGTTCCAGTAGGGGTTCTTGACCGCGATGTCCGCCGCCTTGTCGATGCCGTCGGCCTTCATGCCCAGCGCCTGCAACGACGTCGGCGCGCCGAGCCGCTTCGACAGATCGAACAGCCCCTGCGCGGCATCCCCGGCGCCGAGCGCCGCCGCGATCCGCCTCATCGCCGCAGGCGCGCCGGCCGCGTTGTACGCCGTCGCATGCGGCAGCACGACCGTATGCGTCTCCGCATGCGGCAGGTCGAACGAGCCACCCAGCGTGTGGCAGAGCTTGTGATGCAGCGCCATACCGACGGCGTTCAGGCACGTCCCGCACAGCCACGCGCCATACAGCGCATCCGAACGCGCCTCGACGTTGCCGGGCTCCTTCACGATCACCGGCAGCGACCGCGCCAATGCGCGAATACCTTCCTCCGCCATCAGCGAGGTCACCGGATTCTGGTCCTGCGCATAGAGTGCCTCGACCGCGTGCGCGATCGCATTCATGCCGGATGTCGCCGTCAGCGCCGGCGGCAGCGTCATGTTGAGATCGACGTCGTACATGATCACTTCCGGCAGCACCTTCAGCGTGCGCTGCGTGACCTTCACGCCGTCTTTCGTCTCGCCGATGATCGCGGTCGCCTCGGAGCCGGCATAGGTCGTCGGGATCACGATCTGCGGCAGATCAGTGCGCAGCGCGATCGCCTTGCCGAGCCCCGTGGTCGAGCCGCCGCCGAGCGCCACCGTGCAGTCCACGCCGAGTTCACGCACCAGCGCCACCGCGCGCTCCGTGACGTCCGTCGGCGTATGCATCGTCGCGTCGTGAAAAGTGCCAGCACACAGCGCACCGAGCGACTTCGCCAGCCGCTCGCCGTCCGCCTTCTGCTGCGGCGTCGACAACACCAGCGCCCTGGAGCATCCGAGCCGCCGCACCTCGTCCGCGACCTTGCCCGCTGTCCCGCGCCCGAAGATGACGCGCACGGGATCGGACGTGAACTGAAACGGTTTCATTTTATCGATCTCTCGCTCGCCCTGCTCCGGCGAAAGCTCATATCATCTCACCGGGACCCGGCGCCACCGCCGGCATTGCGAACGCATGGCAGCTTCGGCTCAGACGGATTTTCCCTCGACGAGCGCACGAACAGGAGGAACCGGCCCCACTCGCTTCCACCAGCGCGACCTCCCCTGCTTTCGGGCAGGGATCACGTCGACATCGCTCCAACGCTTGTAGAACCACAGCCAGCGTCCGGGATCCGCCCTGATCCAGCGCTCGAAAATCGCTTGGATCGTGGCCGTGGTCGCCAGCGTATCGCCATCGACATCACCGGTGTCGGTGATCGGAACCCGTTCCAGCGTCACCGCGAACATCGCGTTCGGCAGCCGCTCGACGCGAACCGCGATGACATCAGCGCCATAACGGACACCCAGAGCCGCCGGCAGCGCGACCGAAGGCGCAGGACGGCCGAAGAACGGAACCGACAGCCCATTGGAATCGCGATGATCGGCAGCGATGCAGATCGAGCCGCCCCCGCGCACATGCCGGGCGAGTTTCAACATCGTCGCGCGCGACGTTGGGAACAATCCGCCCGGACACAGCGGACTGCGATGCTGCAACAGCAAGTCGTTGGCTTCCTTGTCCGCCAGCGGTCGATAAACGCACATCGGCGTGACGTTCATTCGCAACAGCGGAAGCGACATGATCTCCCAATTGCCGAAGTGCAGCCCGACGAACACCGTCCCGCGGCCACCGGCACCGACATCCTCGAGCACAGCCGGGTTGACCAGATTTATCCGAGTTGGATCCGCCGCGATCCTGTCGATCAGGGCGGTTTCGGCAATCGTACGGCCGAAATTGTCCCACATCGCGCGCGCCATTACTTTTCGCTCGGCAGCCGTGGTGCCCGGCAACGCCGCGGTGATGTTGGCGAGCGCGCGCGCATTGCGCCGTGTCCGGCCACCAGCGATCCGTCCGATCAGGGAGCCCAGCGCAGAGACGCGCTCGACCGACATCCGCCGCGCCAACCAGTAGGAGAACTCCAGCGCCGAGCGCGACAGGCTTCGCATCAACTTACCGCCGTTGGGGACTGGCAGGATTCGACGTCGATATCGAACAGTACCCCCGTCCACGAGGTAGCGCTCCGTACCGGGCAGATGTGCGAACGACAAGCAAATCTGTGGATATCCAGAATGCTTAGCCTTTTTCGTGATGAAATTGCTACAGCTTTTAGCTGGCGCACTCGAATTTCACCGGTCCGACACGGACGATGCCGTCCACGCCCGACGCTATTCCGCCGCCTCGGCCACGAGGAACCCACCGGACTGCCGCGCCCAGAGTTCGGCATAAACCCCACCGCGCGCGATCAGATCTGCGTGGCTGCCCTGCTCGATCAGCTCGCCGCGATCCATGATGACGAGACGGTCCATCGCCGCGATCGTCGACAGCCTGTGTGCGATTGCGATCACCGTCTTGCCCTGCATCAGGTTGACGAGCTGCTCCTGGATCGCCGCTTCGACCTCCGAATCGAGCGCGCTTGTCGCCTCGTCGAGCAACAGGATCGGCGCATCCTTGAGGAGAACCCGTGCGATCGCGATCCGCTGCCGCTGCCCACCCGACAGCTTCACGCCGCGCTCTCCCACGTGCGCCTGATAACCGGTACGTCCACGCAGATCCTCGAGCCCAGCGATGAACTCGTCCGCCTGTGCCCGCTTTGCCATCGCCAGCATGTGAGCTTCGCCCGCATCGGGGCGGCCGTAGAGAATGTTGTCCCGGATCGAGCGATGCAGCAGCGAGGTGTCCTGCGTCACCATCCCGATCTGCGCGCGCAAGCTCTCCTGCGTCACCTTCGAGATGTCCTGCCCATCGATCAGGATGCGGCCCTTTTCGAGGTCGTAGAAACGCAGCAGCAAGCTCACGAGCGTCGACTTGCCCGCGCCGGAGCGGCCCACGAGCCCGACCTTCTCACCCGCCGCGATATTCAGCGTGAGATTGTCGATGATTCCGCCGTTGGCCTTGCCGTAATGGAAACCGATGCCCTCGAACCGGATCTCGCCTTTCGTCACGACGAGCGGCTTGGCGTCAGGCGGATCGATGACCGCGTAGGGCTTGGTGATCGTCTCCATGCCCTCCTGCACCGTGCCGAGGTTCTCGAAGATCCCCGAGACCGTCCACAATATCCAACCCGACATCGCCATCAGCCGGATCACGATCGTCGTCGTCAGCGCAACCGCGCCGATCGTCACCGATCCAACCGCCCACAGCTTGATCGCCAGCCCCGTCGCCCCCACCAACAGGAGGCCGTTGATCGTATAGAGCGCCAACTCCATTTGCGTCAGGTTGCGCTGCCCCCGCTGATATTTCTGGAGGTGATCTTCCATGACGGCGCGCGCAGCCGCATCCTCGCGCGTCGCATGCGCGAACAGCTTTACCGTCTGAATGTTGGTGTAGCTGTCGATGATCCGCCCGTTCAGCACCGAGCGCGCCTCGGACGACTGATACGAGTACTCCTTGATCCGCGGCACGAAGTACCACAGCACGAAACCGTACAGGATCAGCCAACCCACGAGCGGCAACGTCAGCCGCCAATCCGCATCCGCGAACAGCAGCAGCGCGCCGACCCACTGCACGACCGCGAACCACAGCGCTTCCGTCACCTGCACGACGGACTCGCGCAGCGCCGTCCCCGTCTGCATCACCTTCGAGCCGATGCGACCTGCGAAATCGTTCTGGAAGAAGCCCAGGCTCTGCCGCAACACATAACGGTGCGTCTCCCAGCGGATTCGCGTCGTGTAGGCACCAGCGATCGTCTGCTGCTTCAGCAGATCATGTGCCGTCGAAATCACCGGCCGCAGGATGAGCGCAACGAAGCCCCAGAACAGCAGCATCCACGCGTTGTCGGAGAGGAACGTCTCGGGCGACTTCGCATCCTTCATCATGTCGACGATGCGACCGACGAAGGCATAGAGCGCGAGTTCGATCAGCGAGCCCACGAGCCCGACCGCCATCAGCACCGCGAACCACGGCCAGACCGGCTTCACGAAATGCCAGTAGAACGCCCACATCGTCGACGGCGGACGCGGCGGCTCCTCCGTCGTGAACGGATCGATCCTCGTCTCGAACCACTTGAAAATGCGTTCCACTATGTCGCCCGTCCATCGAGGGGCGAATGGCGAGTGGCCAATAGCGAGTGGACGACGTCCCCCATTCGCCATTCGCGATTGGCCATCCGCCTATTTCTTATCCGCGTTGTTGAGCCGCGCGATCAGGCTCGACGTGTCCCAACGCTTGCCGCCCTGCCGCTGCACTTCCGAATAGAACTGATCGACCAGCGCCGTCAGCGGAAGGCTTGCACCCGCTCGCCGCGCCTCATCGAGACAGATGCCGAGATCCTTGCGCATCCAGTCGACCGCGAAGCCGAAATCGAATTTGCCGCCCGTCATCGTCTGCCAGCGATTCTCCATCTGCCAGGACTGCGCCGCTCCCTTGGAGATCGTCTCCATCACCTTCGGGATATCGAGCCCCGACTTCTGCGCCAGATGCAGCCCCTCTGCCAGCCCTTGCACAACGCCGGCGATGCAGATCTGGTTCACCATCTTCGCGAGCTGTCCCGCACCCGGAGCACCGATCAGGTTCATCATCTTCGCATAGTGAGCGATCACCGGCTTCGCGCGCTCGAAGGCATCGGCGTCTCCCCCGACCATGACCGTCAGCACGCCGCCTTCCGCGCCCGCCTGTCCGCCCGACACGGGCGCATCGAGGAAATCGAAGCCTTTCGCCTTGGCCGCAGCGTGGAGTTCGCGAGCCACATTGGCCGAAGCCGTCGTGTTGTCGACGAAAACAGCGCCCTTCTTCACGGCACCGAAAGCGCCGTTCGCACCCGTCGTGACCTGCCTCAGATCATCGTCGTTGCCGACGCAGCAGAACACGAAATCTGCGCCGTCGGCGGCCTCGGCGGGCGTTGCGGCAGCGCGGCCTTTGCCGTGCCTCGACACCCAATCCTGCGCTTTGGCAGCCGTTCGGTTGTAGACCACGAGGTCGTGGCCGCCCTTCTTCAGGATGTGGCCGGCCATGGGATACCCCATCACGCCGAGCCCGATCCAAGCCACTTTGGCCATCTTGTTCTCCTCGCGCATTCAGTGACTGAAGCCGGTACGCATCGTGCGTACCGGCCCGGCGGAGCGACGAGCCCCGCATGTCGTGTAAGACCCCATATCGAGGTCGGCCAGCGAGCGCTCAGCGACGCTTCTTCTTGCTCTTCTTTACGACGATGTCCGCGCACGGAACCGCCGTTACGACACACTTCGCTTCGAGGATCGCGCCCTGGCGGCAATCGTATTTCACCGAGCGCGCAAGCGCCGTATTCGCATACTGGGCCCCATGTTTTGCCCGGACATTGTTGCCCCAATCGGCCAGCGCGTTGGATCGCGCCAGCGTCGATCCCTGACCAGCGATTCCAAGACCGGTTCCCTGCCCGGTCATGCGGGCCTTGCAGACGATGGCGGCTTCGGCGCTCTCGACCTGGATCATCGACGTACCCGCAAACGCGGCGACAGCAGCGGCCAGGGCGAGAATTTTGCTCGTCTTCATGCGATAGTCCCTCCACGAAAGAGATAGGTTGCACCATCCATGCGGCGCCCGAACGGCCCAATCTGCCACAACGGCAGATCCGGCGCAGCGAGGAATTGCAGCCTTTGGGCGCAGCAATCAAGTGGAGACGCTCTTGCCGAACGCAACGCCCGCCCAATCGCAGACCCATTCGCTACCGATCGCGCTCGCCGATGTGGAGCGCGCCGCCCAGGTGATATCCGGTGCGGTGCTCGACACCGATTTCGATCACAGCCGCACGCTGTCGTCGATGCTCGGCGCCGAGATCTGGCTGAAATTCGAGAATCTGCAGTTCACCGCCTCGTTCAAGGAGCGCGGCGCCCTCAACAAGCTGTCGGCCCTGTCGGATGAAGAACGCCGCGCGGGCGTCATCGCCATGTCGGCCGGCAACCACGCCCAAGGCGTCGCCTACCACGCCCGCCGCCTCGGCATTGCCGCGACCATCGTTATGCCCGAAGGCACGCCCACGGTGAAGGTCGAGAACACCCGTGCCCACGGCGCCGAGGTGATCGTCACCGGCGCCACCCTCGAAGATGCGGCCGCCTTCGCCCGCCAGCGCGCCGCCGACGTGGGCCACTGCTTCATTCATCCCTACGACGACCCGCTGATCATGGCCGGCCAGGGCACCATCGCCCTCGAAATGCTCCGCGCGGTGCCTAGCCTCGACGTGCTCGTGGTACCCATCGGCGGCGGCGGGCTCATTTCCGGTATCGCGGTGGCGGCGAAGACGATCAAGCCCGGGATCGAGATCGTCGGCGTCGAAGCCGAACTCTACCCCTCGATGCTGAACCGGATCGACAACGGCAGCCGTCCCTGCCGTGGCGACACCCTCGCCGAAGGCATTGCCGTAAAAACACCCGGCAAGCTGACCGAGCAGGTCGTGCGGGCGCTCGTCTCGGAGATATTGCTCGTCAGCGAGATCGAACTCGAGAACGCCGTGACGCTTCTGATCGAAATCGAAAAGACCGTCGTCGAAGGCGCGGGCGCGGCGGGCTTGGCCGCCATGATCCAACATCCCGCGAGGTTTCGGGGTAAGAACGTCGGCCTCGTGCTCTGCGGCGGCAACATCGACACCCGCCTGCTGGCGAGCGTCCTGACCCGGGAGCTCGCCCGAGAGGGCCGTCTCTCCGAGCTCGAGGTCGATCTACCCGATCGGCCGGGCCATCTTGCGCGCCTGACGGCGGCCCTCGCCGAAGCCGGCGCCAACGTGATCGAGGTCGTCCATCAGCGTGTGTTCACCGACACGCCCGCGAAATCCGCCGCTGCTCGCTTCGTCGTAGAAACCCGTGACCGCGCCCACCTCGACGATACGATCGCCCGCCTCAAGTCGGCAGGCTTCTCGGTCGAGATCCCGCCCAGACGCCACCGGCGATGATGCACACCGCACCAGGATCAAGCATCAGGGTCCGATCGGACGGCGAACCATCAGATGTAGATCCACACCAACTCGGGCATCGCCACGACCACACCTGCGGCGGCGATGAGCAGAACGCTGGCGCAAGCTGCCAGTCGCTGCGGCCATACCCGGCGCTTGAGCTTGATCGGAACCACGTTGTCGGCCGCCGGCGCGTCTTCCTTGGCGACGACAGCAGCATCCCCCTGCGCACTTTCCGCCACGTTCGAGCTTTCGGCGGTCGGCAGCAGAACAGCATCTGGCTCGGAAGCCACAGGTGCAGAATGCGTCTCCTCGGCTACGTCCGCGACTGCCGGTGCAGGCTCATGACCGGCTTGATCGATACAAGCCACCGCTTCGCTGCCGTCCTCACCCTCGGCTCTGGGCGAATCGATGGTCTCGAGCACTTCGTCGGCCACCACAGCTGCGATCGTAGCGACGCCGCCTGCCTCGGCTGTGACTTCGTTATCGAGTTCGGCCGGAACGTCCGACACCTCGCCAGCCGTAACCTGAGCCTGATCGAGGTGCTCGCAAAGAGCGCTCGCCGCGCCGCCGTCCTGAGCTTCGCTGGCGACGTCCGCATCAGCGCTCGCGCAAGCAACGTCGGCCCCAGCCGCGAACTCGGCCACCGAAGCCTCGATGCGGGCGCACAGAACGATGATGCCGGCCTCCGAATGTGGCGCCTCTGCATTCTCGTCCGCTTCCGACCGGGCACCCTCCGAAACTTCAGCGGCGATTCCGATCGATCCCGCCTCGCCGGCAGAGACTTCCCCGTCCCCGTCCGCGTCGGACTCCGCGTCGGACAAGGCCACCTCGCCCGCCTCGGCCGGCCCCGCAGCCAGCAAATCGAAAAGCATATCGACCTGAGCGCGAATACGCACCGTCGCGGTCTCGAGCGCCCCCAATTCCATCGCCATGGAACTCAAGAGCTGCATCGCACGAGGATCATTGATCGCTTCCAGTTTCATAGCCGACCACAACTCCAGTTTCTGTTGAACATTCATCATTCTACAGAGACGATCGCCCCAAACGATTGAAGGAAGACTAACGAGCGTTCTGAATAAACACATTATCCGACGAAAGCGGACCAGCGCCCCGCTGGTGTAGGATGTGGGCAACGCCGATATCGACATCGTCACACCCGAGTGTGGAACTCGGGTCACGGCGAGACCCGATGAGCTAAGATCATTCCCGTACTGATTCGGTCCCGATCGACCCCCGAGGTGGATCAGAACGACGGCGCGAGGGCAGCTCGATGATCGACAATAAAACCCGGCGGCTCGCCTTCGTCATGGCAGTTTCGTCGCTCGCCGGTTCTATCCCGGCTATCGTCCCCACCGGCATCGCTCATGCCGCTGGCACGGCGTACGCAGTCGATACTGCCGAAGTCGGCGAGGCCGGCGGGTGCAAGGTCGAAGGATGGATTTCCTGGGCTCGCAACCGCGATGGGCTCGCGACCCTCAGCCCCTCCTGCATCGTCAGCAACATGCCGCGCATGGAATTCGTGCTCCAGACGACGCGCGGGCGCTCGGACCAGGACTGGTACACGTCGGTTTCCCCATTCGTGAAGTTCAACCTGGTTCCGACCGCCATCGGCAAATTCGGCTTCGGATTGGCTGCTGGCACCGTCTACGATGCGGTGAAAGGCGAAACCGCGAGCAACTTCGCCTACGTACCCGCAACTCTCCGGCTCTCCTCGACATTACGCGTCAATCTCAACGGTGGTTGGATCGGCGACCAGGCCAATGACCGTCACTTCGCCACCTGGGGCGCGGGCTTCGACTGGCTCTTCATCCCGAAGTTCTCCATGACGCTCGAAACTTTCGGGCAGTTCAACGGCGACGATCTCGGCTGGGAAACCCGCCCCCGTTTCCAGGGCGGCGTCCGCTACCGTCCCGTCGACGACTTCTCCGTCGACCTCATCTACGGCCGCAACATCAACGGCGAAGGCTCGCACTGGCTCACGCTCAGCACAGCCTATCGCTTCTCATTGTTCTGAACAGCACGCCGTAGCCGTAAGGCGGGTCAGCGAGGCGTAACCCATTGAGACCGGCCCTATTCGGGGCATGCCGGCCGCTGCCTCATCGAGGCAGTTCGATAGAGGGCTCGGGCTCCATGCCCGAAAAGAACTGCCAGAACGTCGGATAGATCAGGTCCGGCCGGTGCTCCGCCGGGTAGTGCCCGGTCGGAATCGCCCACCCCCGCACGTCCTCGCACCACGGCGCCCATGCTTCTACCGGATCATAGTAGCGGCCGACGTGGCTGTTCGCGCCCCACAGATGCAGCACCGGACACGCGATGCGCCGCTTGCCGAAATCCGCTTTGTCCATCTCGAAATCGACGCCCAGCGTCGCGCGGTAATCCTCGCACACGCCGTGAATCTGCTCCGGCGTCGTGCAGCGTACATACTCCGCCATCGCCTCCGGCGCGAAGATGTCGAGCCCGACACCCGGCTTGTTCAGCTTGGTCGCGATGTAGAACGGCAGGTCGGCGCAGATCAGCCGCTCCGGATAGGGCGCCTTTTGCGCCAGGAAGAACCAGTGGTAGGAGTTGATGCCCCACGCGACACTCATGTTCGTGAGCACATGCAGCGTCGGCACGATGTCGAGCGACACCATCCGCTCGACCCGCCCGGGATGATCGAGGCACATGCGGAACGCGACCCGTGCGCCGCGGTCGTGCCCCGCCACCGAGAACCGCTTGAAACCGAGTTGCTCCATCACCTCGATATTGTCGAGCGCCATCGTCCGGAATGAATAGGCGGAATGATCCCCGCCGCCTGCCGGCTTCGAGGAATCGCCGTAGCCGCGCAGATCCGTCGCCACCACGGTGAAGCTTTGCGCCAGCGATGGCGCCACCTTGTGCCACATCACGAGCGTCAGCGGATTGCCGTGCAACAGCAGCAGCGGCGGCCCTTTACCGGCCACCGCGACTTCGATCTCGGCCCCGCTCGTCTTGACCCGCCGGCGTTCGAACCCCGCCATCAAGTCTGGCCCGAACGGGATCAGCGGCGGCATCTCTCCGGCCTTGGGTCTATCCGCCATGTGATTTCCTCCGCGCTGTCCGCGCTTTTCCGATTTCACGGCCGGAAAGCGGGCGCGTGACGACGGTCTTTCACCTTGCCGCTACACCAGCACCGCGTTGAAGCTGACGGAGATGCGATCCTCGTCGGCCATGTTCGCCGGCACCTCATGACGCAACCAACTCTCCCACAAGAGCACCGTTCCGGGCGTCGGCTGCACATAGATGAAGTTGCGATTGTGTGCCGCTGCCCGGGCCCGCCGCGGCGGCGCCGCCATCATCATCGCGAGCCGGGGATCCTCGTAGCGGATCGCGCTCGCACCCGGCGGGATATCGACATAGAGCGTGCCTGAAATCACGCTGTTCGTATGGATGTGCCCGGTGTGCGTGCCGCCCGGCTCGAGTACATTGATCCAGATCGAGTCGACCTGCGGCGTGAGCCCGCGCATCTCGAAATCGACCGATGCTGCAAATTCGACGAGATGCGGCTGGAGGCGCGCGCAAAGCTCCGTGAACGTAGGGTTACGAACCGGCAGATCGTTGAGCGAAGCATACGACGTATAGCCCTTGTAACCCGCCTCGTCGGACCACCGCTGCCCTGCCCCGTCCTCCTGCTGGATCGCGCGGCACGCAACCCGCAACTCCTCCAGGAACGGCTTCACCCGCCCGCCCCCGATCGGCGCGCTGTAGATGGAAGTCGCGAATACCTGCTCGACCCGTGCCATGCCCGTCCTTGAAATTCCTAGTTCACCCCGTGCGGCAGCTTCCGACCGGCAAAGCATGCATCGATGTTGTCGAGCGCCTCATTGCCCATTTCGATCCGCGCCTCGATTGCACTCGTCCCCATGTGCGGCAGCAGGAACGCATTGTCGAGATCGAGATAGCCGGGATGATGCCTGGGCTCCCCTTCGAACACGTCGAGGCCCGCATATCCCACTTGCCCAGACTTCAAGGCCGCGATCAGATCGTCGTCGGCCACGAGATCGCCACGCGCCGTATTGACGACGATTGCCCCCTTCGGCAGCAGCGCCAGCGCCCGCGCATCGATGATGTGCCGCGTCTCCAGCGTCGATGGTGCGTGGATCGACAGCACGTCGGACTGCGCCAGCAGCCCGTCGAGCGTCGGATGATAGACCGCGCCCTGCTCTTCCGTGGGCGGCCGGCGCGACCGGCTGTGATAGTGGATCTCCATTTCGAATGCCCGCGCGCGCCGCGCTACGGCCTGCCCGATCTTGCCGTATCCGAATATGCCGAGGCGCTTGCCGTCGAGCCGCCGGCCGAGCAGTTGCATCGGCGTCCAGCCCGTCCAGGCCTTGCCCGCGATCATCCGTTCGCCTTCCGGCGCCCGCCGGGTCGCCCCCAGCATGAGCAGCATCGCGATCTCCGCCGTCGCGGTCGTCACGCCGTTGGGCGCATTCCCGACGGGAATACCGCGCAACCGAGCCGCCACCGCGTCCACGTGCTCGTATCCGACCGAGAACGTCGAAATGACCTTCAACCGCGGATCGAGCCGCTCGATCGCGGCAGCTGGCAGCTTGTCGGTGAGACAGATGAGAAACGCATCGAACTGGCCAGAAAGCGATACCAGCTCATCCGTCGAATAGAGCTTGTCCAGCGGATTGAGCACCGCGTCGTAGTCACGCGCCGCCCGTTCATGGATTTCGTCCGGCAAGCGCCGGGTGACGAGCAACCGCTTCTTCATCGTCGAAAACCTCGGAAATGCGCTGGAACTCTGAGGCCAGAGCCAGCCTCTCGTGCCAGCCTATCACTCATGGCGGCCCGGCTTTTATGACAGGCTCGCCACCTCGCTCGCAACTCCCCGCTGGCAGGGCCGCCGTGTCGATATCCTTGGACCGCCCGCCATGCGGTCCGAGCAGGCCAGGGCGATGACCAACCCGCAAATGCGATGCTGACAACCCGAGGCCCGCACTGGACCGATCCGGCCTGGGATCGTAGGATGCCGTAGCTTGGACTTTCGAGGACTTGGAAGAGGTCGATCTATGAGCGGAATGGACGCAGGCACGGGACTTCCCGGCGGGACCCTGATGGCGGGCAAACGCGGGCTCGTGATGGGCGTGGCCAACAACCGCTCGATCGCCTGGGGTATCGCCAAGGCGCTCGCCAGCCATGGCGCGGACATCGCGTTGACCTACCAGGGCGACGCCTTGAAGAAGCGGGTGGTCCCGCTCGCCGCCGAGCTGGGCTCCAAGCACGTTCTGCCCTGCGACGTCAGCGACAATGCCTCGATGGATGCCGTCTTCTCGACGCTGGAAAAGGAGTGGGGCGGCATCGACTTCCTCGTCCACGCCATCGCCTTCTCCGACAAGAACGAGCTCGACGGCCGCTACGTCGACACGTCGGAGAAGAACTTCACGCAGACGATGCTGATCTCCTGCTACTCCCTCACGGCGCTCGCCAAGCGTGCCGAACCCCTGATGAAGAATGGCGGCTCGATCCTGACCCTGACCTACTACGGCGCCGAGAAGGTCATGCCCCACTATAATGTGATGGGCGTCGCCAAGGCGGCTCTCGAAGCGAGCGTCCGCTATCTGGCCGCCGACCTCGGCAAGGGCGGCATTCGGGTCAATGCCATTTCTGCCGGGCCGATCAAGACCCTGGCTGCGTCCGGCATCGCCGACTTCCGCTACATTCTGAAGTGGAACGAATACAACTCCGCGCTGCGTCGGACGGTGACCATCGAGGAGGTGGGCGCGTCCGGATTGTACCTGCTGTCGGATCTCGGCCGCGGCGTCACCGGCGAAGTCCATCACGTGGATGCCGGCTACCACGTCCAGGGCATGAAGAACGAGGACGCACCGGATATCTCGGTCATGAAAGCCGAGGACGGCGCCTGAAGGCCCGCGTCTGCCGGCCGGCATCAGTGCTCGGCGGCCGCTCTCGCGCATGTGAATTTCGCGGCGACGAAAGCCGGCAGATCTGCCGCAGGCCAACGGCTGCCCCTTTGTCGACAAGGCCGACACGAACAGTCTGACGGTGTGTGACCGGCCTCGGTGCAAAGACGGACCGAGTGCAAAGACGGACCGAGTGCAAAGACGGACCGAAGCCGATCCGGCTCCGGTCCGCTGAAATTTCAATCCGTATTTACGGATCAGCCCTTGCTCTTGCAGGCCTTGGTCTTCTTGTCGAAGTACTTCATCGTGCCGCACTTGCCGGGTGCGTCCTTCTTTTTGGCGGCGAGCACGGTGCCGCTCATCGAGGTAACGGCGAACGCCGACATCATGACGGCCAGAGCCAACTTCTTCATCGATATTCTCCCTCAAACTTAGACAACGCGAGATGGGTACTATACCCGCGCGAAGCCTAAGGACGAGCATCGAGTTTGTCACGCCACACGAAAGCGCAGCGCCGATGGATCATCGACTCTCGCGCCCGACAGGTGCTCTTCGGACACACTGCCAACCCGGCACGGACGGATCGCCGATACGAAAATGGAGGAGACAGGGTAGCGGCCCCTGCTCCTCCAAGTCGTTTCAGTTGCCGGCCTTTGCAGAGGCAAGGTTGCTCAGACCATGCCGTGCTCGACCGCGTCGATCGCAATTGCGGAATCATCGAGGCAGGAACCGCCGGCTTTCGCCGCCAATCCTCCATCGCTGCCCGACCACGATCTCTTGAATGTGAAACGCCGACACTTCGGCCGCCGATGAACGGCAGAGCCTGCAGATCCCAATGCCGTTTCGAGGTTCACGACCTGAAACCGCCGGACCAACGCCACCAACCAACTTGGGTTGTGGACACCGCGCCTGCCACCTTGAATCAGGAGAAAGCCATGCGCGCATCGCAGCCAGAATCAGCTTGCGACCACATAGTGATAGTCAAAGCCGCAGCGCTTTGCCAACCACTTGTATCGAAATTTGGCATTTGGGCCACCCGAACCGCGGATTCTGAGGGCCGAACCGACACAGCGGAAGCGATCACCGTTGCACGAATGCCCGTCCCGCTCGAACCTGGAAGCACGTCCTCGCCGGTTTCCCCGGCCGAAATACGAATCCGAACAACGCATTGCACACACCCGCCGACCCCGATACGAACGCTCCGACCGGTTTCAGAAGAGCCATTCTGCGATTCGCACGACATGCCACCGCGCTGATGTCCAGCGGATCACACCCAGGCCCCATTGTGTCTCCGTTCGTTGACGAGGCGAGGTTCCGATGTCCCACAACACGATAGGCCACCTGTTCCGTGTCACCACCTGGGGCGAAAGCCACGGGCCCGCCATCGGCTGCGTCGTCGACGGCTGCCCGCCGGGCATCCCCCTCGTCGAAGCCGATCTCCAGCAGTATCTCGACAAGCGCCGGCCCGGCACGTCGCGCTTCACCACCCAACGCAAGGAACCCGACGAGGTTCGCATTCTCTCCGGCGTGTTCCCGGACGACGAAGGCCGCCAGGTCACCACCGGCACCTCGATCGCGCTGCACATCGACAACGTCGACCAGCGCTCCAAGGACTACGGGGACATCAAGGACAAATTCCGCCCCGGCCACGCCGATCTTACCTACTGGCAGAAATACGGCATCCGCGACTATCGCGGCGGCGGTCGCTCCTCGGCCCGCGAAACAGCGATGCGCGTCGCTGCCGGCGGCGTTGCGCGCAAGGTGATCGACGGCGTCAGCATCCGAGGCGCGCTCGTCGAAATGGGTGGCCTCCTCGTCGACCGCTCCCGCTGGAATTGGGCCGAGGTCGACAACAACCCCTTCTTTTGCCCGGACCCGGCCAAAGTCGACGAATGGACCGCCGCACTCGATAGCGCCCGCAAAGCCGGCTCATCCCTCGGCGCCATCATCGAGGTCGTCGCCGAGGGCGTGCCATCCGGTTGGGGCGCACCGGTCTACGGCAAGCTCGACCAGGACCTCGCCGCCGCGATGATGAGCATCAACGCGGTGAAAGGCGTCGAGATCGGCGACGGCTTCGAGGCCGCCCGCTTGCGCGGCGAGGACAACGCCGACGAGATCCGCATCGGCAACGACGGCAAGCCGCGCTTTCTGTCGAACCACGCCGGCGGCATTCTCGGCGGAATCTCGACGGGCCAGAGCATCGTCGTCCGCTTCGCCGTCAAGCCGACCTCGTCGCTGCTCATCCCCCGCCGCACGATCGACCGCCACGGCAGCGAAACCGAGATCCTGACCAAGGGCCGCCACGACCCCTGCGTCGGCATCCGCGCCGTCCCCGTCGGCGAAGCCATGATGGCCATCACCCTCGCCGACCACCTCCTCCGCCACCGCGCGCAGTGCAGCCCCCTCGCTCGACGCGATTGACCAGAAGGAGACTTCGTCGGCGCGGGTTTCTCCCTCTCCCCGAAGCGGCTCGATGAGAGC
>CAZNMY010000139.1:0-15769 GCA_964574325.1 uncultured Devosia sp.
GAGGAGAAAAGTGTGCCGAGAGCGCCCGACACCTTCTCGACGTAGCGGCGCAGGATCGGGGAGAGGTAGGCGTCGGCGACCGTCGTATCGCCGCGACCGACGAGCTTGATGAGCGGGCTGACCTCGTGGCTGGCGGAGACCTGGGTGAAACCCATTTCGCGGGCGAGGCTCGCTGCGGCCTGCTCGTGCGCGGGGAAAGCGTAGGAATGCATCAGCACGATCGCGACGGCGTCGTAGCCATCGTCGCGCAGCGATTGGAGATCGCGCCGAAGTGCCGAGGTGTCGAGCGGCTTTTCGACGGTCCCGTCAGCGCGGACGCGCTCTTTCGCCTCGATCACGCGCGAGTACAGCATGTCGGGCTTGACGATCTGCCTTGCAAAAATGTCGGGCCGCGCCTGATAGCCGATCTCGAGCTGATCGCCGAGGCCCTGGGTGATGACGAGCGCGACGCCTTCGCCTTTGCGCTCCAACAGCGCGTTGGTGGCGACGGTCGTGCCCATCTTCACAGCCGCTATGCACTCGGCGGGGATTGGCGCATTCGACGCGACGCCGAGAAAGCGGCGGATGCCTTCGAGCGCTGCGTCGTCATAGGCGCCCGGATTTTCCGAAAGCAGCTTACGCGCGTGCAGGCGGCCGTCCGGATCGCGCGCCACGATGTCCGTGAACGTGCCGCCGCGGTCGATCCAGAACTGCCATTGGGTCATGAGTTCGAAATTCCGTTTGCGATGGGGTCAGACCCGCCGGGTCTGACCCCGCTTGAATTCCGTCAGCGCTTTTTTCCCGCGAGTCGCTCCGGCGGCGGGGCGATCTCGGTGACGAGGTCGCGGACGAGGGGCTTGTTGTGGAGCGGCGCCACCTGCATTTCGCGGGGTTCTAGGCGCGCGAGGCAAGCGTAGACCACCGCCCCGTCGACCTCCATCATGCACTCCTTGCACGCATTCGCGTTGAGGCAGGAATAGCGGAAGGCGAGCGAGGGATCGCGGTTGACGCGAATCCAGCGCAGGCCGTCGAGCACGGATTGGCCGGGCTCGTAGGGAACCTCGAAGGTCTCGGGCGCGATGTTGCCGGCAGCGTCGCGGCGCTCGATGGTCAGGCGGGCGATCGAAGTCATCCGCAATCCCCAGCCGTTTGCGTCCCCGGCCCAGCGATCCGACTGCAAAGTCGGATCGTGCAGAGCCGGGGTCTTCCCCGCCAATGGTGAAGGCCCCGGGTCTCGCTTGCGCTCGCCCGGGGAAGCAGGTGATGTGATGTAGCGCTTCTCATTCACTCCTCATTCGGCCGCCTCGGCTGCTTCGATAAGCGGACCTCGCGCGATGACGGGCGCGCCGCCTTGCAGCGTTACGATCTGGTTGCGGGTCCATTCGTCGAGGAGGCCAGGGTAGTCGTAGCGCTGATGCGCGCCGCGGCTTTCTGTGCGCTTCGACGCTGCCTCGGTCACGACCCGGGCGACGAGCAGCATGTTGCGCAGATCGAACCAGTCGAGGCGCGCCATGTCGTAGGCGCCGGGCGAGCCGACCGGCGTGTCGCCGAGCTTCGCGTCGAGCGCAGAGATCCGTTCGATGGCCCGCGAAAGACCCTCTTGCGTGCGGAACGGGCCGACGTCGTCCCACATGATGGTTTGCAGCTCGGCAATCATCGCGGCGGTGTTGACCTCCCGCGCGCTCGGGCCGGTCGCTTCGACGATCGACAATGCGGAGGCGGCGTCGCGTGGGTCGAATGCAGCGCTCGATCCCAGCAGGCCCAGCGCCGTGCGGCCCGCCTGCCGGCCGAACACCAGCGCTTCCGTGATCGCGTTGCCCGACAAGCGGTTCGCGCCATTGGCGCCGCCAACCGCCTCGCCGGACGCCAGCAACTGCGGCACGCCGGTCGCCATCGTCTCGTCCACCGCGATGCCGCCCATGTGGTAGTGCGCGATGGGCGCGACCTCGACGGGCATTTTCGTCAAGTCGATGCCGTTGGCGGTGAGCTTGTCGATGACAGGGCCGAAAGCGGCTTTGAGTTCCTCGATCGGGATATGCATGAAGCTGAGGTACGCGCCACCGTGGGGCGTGCCGCGTCCCGCCGCGACTTCCTGCAAAATCGCGTAGGTGGCGTTGTCGCGCGTGACGACGTACTTGCCTTGATCTTCCGGCGTGCCGTAGCGGCTGGTGAACTCCTCCATGTTGCCGTTGAGCAGGCGGCCGCCGAGCTTGTAGCGGAACGGGTCCCACATGATCGGGTCCATGCCGATCATGCGCGGTGCGAGATGGCCGATGGGGAAGAACTGCACGAATTCCATGTCGATCAGCCTGGCTCCGGCGCGAAGGCCCAGCGCATAGCCGTCGCCGCCCATGTTGCCGGAAGCCGAGTTGCGCGCGTAAAGACGCGTGAGGCCGCCGGTGGCGATGATCGTCGTCTTGGCAGCGATGGTAACGGCGCGGCCGGTTGTCAGATCCAGAGCAACCGCGCCTGTTACTTTTCCTGGTCCGGCGACTGCGGCGCTGCGCGCCGGATCGCTGCCGGACTGGACCACATCGATGACCATGAGATCACCGACGCGGCGGACGCGATCGCGCTTGTGGAGCGCGGTGCGAAGCGTCTTGGAAACAGCGGGGCCGGTGTTGAGGAAGTCGACATAGACGCAGCGGGGCCGGTCGTGTCCGGGCGCGTGCGCTTGCGCGATATGACCGTCGCGGCGCGCCCAGCCGACGCCCCAGCCGTCCATCTGGCGGATGCAGTCGGGGCCTTCCTCGCACAACAGCCGCGCGAGCTTCGGGTTGCAGAGACCGCGGCCGGACGCGAGCGTGTCGCGATAATGGAACTGCCACTCGTCCGGCGTTTCTTCGGCGACGGCGACGGCGACCGTCATCATCGCCATCACGGTGGCGCCACCGCGGCCGATCAGGCTGCGGTCGGCAAGCAGCACGTTGGCGCCGCCGTCGGCTGCTGCAATGGCCGCGGACATGCCGGCGCCACCTGCGCCGATCACCAGCACGTCCGTCTCGAGGTGTCGCCGTTCGATCATGGATATCAGTGCCCGTGAACCATCGCAGGATCACAGGCTAACTGACGCACGGCCAGCTTGCATAGGGCAACCGCGCCGCAGCCTCACTGCCAGGGCATCAGGCTCGCGTGGATCACGTCGGGCGTACCGCCGGGCAGGTTGCCGACCGAGCGGATGGCGAGGTCGACATCCTTGAGGCCGAACTCGTGCGTGCAGATCAGGTCGATCGGGAAGCGCTTGGAGGCGAGCTGCTCCAGCGCCAGCTCGCACGAGCGGTAGGAGTGGCCGCGCGCGCTCTTCATGGTGATCCACTTCACGCAGAACTTCTCGAGAGGGAAGTTCGGGAACTGGCTCATCTCGCCCTGTGCGACGATGATGCCGCCCTTGCGCTTGAGGGCTTCGATCGCGAGCAGCATCGGGATCGTGCCGGCGCCCGACGAGCAATCGAGCGCGACATCGACGCCCTTGCCGCCGGTGATCTCCATGATGCGCTGGAGCGGGTCTTCCTCGTTGACGTTGATGACGTAGTCGGCGCCGAGCTTCTTGGCGACATCGAGGCGCGCCTTGTCCTTCTTCGTGCCCGTCACGATGATGCAGGCCGCGCCCGCCTGCTTGCAGATCACGGTCTGCGACAGCCCCTGCTGGCCTGGCCCTTGGATGAGCACGACCGAGTTGTAGCCGACGTTGCCGTCGAACAGCGACCACTCCACACCGTTGGCCATCGGCGTGACGATACCGGCAAGCTTCGGCGACACGCCCTTGGGCACGTGATGCAGCACCGCGTTCCAGGGCATGTAGACGTACTGCGCGAAACCGCCCCACAGGTGCGGCGCCTTCTCGTCCGACGTGTAGCCGTAGCGGATCGCGTCGGGGTTCGTGCGCCAGTTGGTGTTCTCGCAGTGGCGGTATTCGCCCTTGTGGCACCACTCGCACTTGCCGCACATCACGTAGTGCTCGAGGAACACGAGGTCTCCTTCCTTGAAGCCCTTTCTGCGCGTGAACTCCGCACCGCACTTGGCGATGTAGCCGATGTTCTCGTGGCCCATGATGGTGGGCTTGTTGGTCGGCGGTTCCTGGTAGAGACGCACATCCGTGCCGCAGATGCCGGCGACTTCCATCTTGAGGAGGGCAGCGTCCGACGGGACGTCCGGCATCGGATACTCGCGGATCTCGGTGGTGTTCGCGGCGGTGCGGACGGCGGCCAGGACTTTCTCTGCCACGGGGCTCTCCTTGGATGCGGTTCGATCAGGTCCTGTCGCAGGTATCCCGGTGAGCCCAAGTGGTCAAGCTTCGGCCGGGAACGAATGACGTTCGGGGACGTTCGACGTGTCCGGGGTACGTGCCGCAAGGGCGCTGTCGACGTTTCGGCGCGTGCGCTTGCACATCAGGCTTTTTCGGTTGGAACAGTCACGGAGGCTCACGTGGACACGATCGGACGGCGGAACATTCTGAAGTTTCTGATTGCCGCAAGCGCTAGTGCGGCTGGGGGCGCGATGCTGCCCCGTAGCGCTGCGGCAATCGCGCGGCAAGACGGCGATCTCGGGCACGCTCACGGCACGGCAGCCTTCGAAGGCGCTGACGCCGGACAACTGGCAGAGACTGTCGAAAGCGCGGTCGAGCCTACTCAATTCGAGCGTCGGCGCCGGCGGAGAGGGCGGGTGATCATTCGCCCGCGTAACCGTTGGCGATGGTGGCGTCGCGGCCGAAGCTGGCGACGCCGCCGTCCGCGCCTGGTGTGCCGGCGTCGGCGCAATGGCCGCCTCGTCTGCCGGCGTCGCTTCTGACCCGGTCGATGAGCATTCGTGTCCGTTCGCTCGCGCCTCGATACATTCCTATGCGCATACGAATTGGTGCCGACCAAAGCAGACGGAGGGAATTCAGCTGGAACCGAACCTCTTGCACTGCGGTTGATCTCTTCGTTGCGCGCCCGATGAGAGCAATGTGCCCTTCGGTTCTATGTGCAGTGTTCGCTTCGGTTTGAACCAGGAGGTACGTAGTGTGGAAATGATCGAACGTAGAGGCATGTTGAAATTCTTTTTCGCAGCCGGTGTGACGGCCTTCGCCGGCACGGCTCTCAGCCGAGTGGAAGCGGCCACACATCCGGCCGGTTCTGCGGGTGATCAACTGCTCGAAGGGCGCGGGGGCATCGCGAGCGATGCAGCTGTAAAAGCCGGTCAGGTCCCTCCAAGCTTCGAAAGCGCGGTCGAACCCACCCAGTCGATCGTCATTCGCCCCGGCCGGCGCCGCCCTGTCATCGTCAGGCCGCGCCCGCGCCCCCGTCCACGGCTCGTCTGCAGGCGACGCCGCAATGGTCGGCTCGTCTGCGTCCGCCGCTTCTAATCGTGCCTGCTATCATTTAGGTTGAGGGCCGGTCGAGGGAAACCTCAACCGGCCCGTTGGCTTTGCCGGGGCTCATGTCTTCACCGGCTATCGAGATGTTCGGCACGTTCAAACGCAATCCCCAGCAGATCCAGGCCTTCGAGACGATCGAGGGCTGGACGCGCGCGCGCTTCGGTCTCGCCGAGCCCGACGCTGTGCTCGTCACGGAAATCATGTGCAGGCTGCCGGGCTGCCCGCCGCTCGAGACCGTGATCGCGTTCTGGAACGCTGCTGGTACGCGCCATCACATCAAGATCTTCAAGAAGGCCATCGAAGTGGTCGAGGGCGACCTGCCACCGGCTTGGTACCGGCCGGCGCTCGTCGTGGATGACGACGCGGCGATGGACTGCGGGTGCTGAGCGCAAATCCAGCCGATCCCCATGCCATCGTTTGGTCTCGCGCCTCGACGGACGTCTCGGCTGGAGCGTAGAATGGCCCGAACCATCCCATCCGCTGCCGGAGAGAACGCCCGATGTCCCTGCCCAAGCTCAAGACCGTCACCCGCACCCAAGGCAACAACGCTGCCTTCAAGAACGGGACCGTCAAGCCAGCGACGTTCGAGCCCGATTTCATCGAGGTCGATCCGCTGATCGCGGCGTTCCGGCGGCAGGTGCGCCAGTCGGAGTTCGACATCTGCGAAATGGCGATCACCACCTACATGTGCGCGAAGGCGCACGGGAAAAAGATGACCGCTGTTCCGGTGCCGCTGGTACGCCAGTTCCATCACGGCGCGATCCTGGTCAACACCAAGGCCGGCATCTCGACGCCTAGGGATCTCGAAGGCAGACAAGTCGGCGTCAATCGCGGCTACACCGTCACGACAGGCGTGTGGGCGCGCGGCATTCTTGCCGAAGAGCACGGCGTCGATCTGAAGAAGATCACGTGGGTGTTGTCGGGCGACGAGCACGTGGCCGAGTACAAGCCGCCGGCCAACGTGGTGCCGATCGATCCCGCTAAGAAGATGCAGGACATGCTCGTCTCGGGCGAGCTGGTCGCCGCGATCGGCGTCGATATCGATCATCCCGACATCAAGCCGCTGATCCCCAATGCGCTCGACGCCGGCATCGCCGCATACACGTCGCGCGGCCACTATCCGATCAATCATCTCGTCGTGATCCGCGACGATCTCATCGCCGAGCGGCCGGGCCTCGCCACCGACGTGTTCAACGCGTTCGCGGCGTCGAAGCGGCTCTACGTCGAGAAGCTGAAGGCAGGCAAGGTCGAGAAGCCCGACACCTACGATCGCACGCACCTGCGCGTGATCGAAGCCGGCGGCGATCCGCTACCGTATGGGATCGCGCCCAACCGCAAGGTGATCGAGACCCTGATGGGACACGCCGTGTCGCAGGGCATCATCCCCAAGGCCGTGCCGATCGAGGAGCTGTTCGCGAAGGAAACGTGGGGGCTGGTGGGGTAGTAATTCGCGGCGAGGAAGGAAAATGGGGACACACACAATTTCCGAGACGGAATCGGCCTGATTTCAAGCTCGTGTGCTGGAAATTGTGTGTGTCCCCATTTTCCGAACGCCACCCTCTACGGGTCCAGCTCGGTGTCCCAATAAAGGTAGTCGAGCCAGCTATCGTGTAGATAGTTGGGCGGGAACAGGCGGCCGTTACGGTGGAGCTCGAACACCGTCGGCCGCGCCGGGTGGTGATACGGGTGCATGCCCGCCGCGGCCGGCATCAAGCCGCCCTTTCGCAGGTTGCACGGTGCGCACGCGGTCACGACGTTGTCCCACTTGGTGAGACCGCCGCGCGAACGCGGGATCAAGTGGTCGAACGTGAGATCGGACCTGCAGCCGCAGTACTGGCACGAGAACCGGTCACGCAGGAACACGTTGAACCGCGTGAATGCCGGATACAGCGCAGGACGGACGTAGGTCTTCAGTGCGACCACACTGGGCAGGCGCATCTCGAAGGTAGGGCTGTGGACGTGCTTGTCGTATTGCGAGACGATGTTGACCCTGTCGAGGAACACGGCCTTGACCGTCTCCTGCCAACTCCACAGGGACAGCGGATAGTAGCTGAGCGGCCGAAAATCGGCGTTCAGCACCAGCGCTGGAAAGGTCTCCGGATGAGCAGTGGATGCGTTCACGTGCGTACTCCCGGTCGGTTGCCCGAACGACTCAGGATCGCACCCTGATTTACGGGATTGATACTAGTCCGCTGTGTCGGTTATGTGAAGGGATTAGAGTACGCACGCATTTCGAGCACAAATTACCGGCGAATCAATCGCTTCCGTAATCGCATGGACGGATGCCGAACGACACCTCGTTGCAACGCAGCAACTTTCAGCGCGGATCGGATCTTGAAGCCTGCGCCCCGCTTGCTCTGCCCTCGCACACTCACACTGGCACACTCACCCTGGCACACTCTGCCCTTGCACTGCCCAATTCATGGTCTCTAAACTGGCGCGACGAACAGGGCGGCGGGGGCCGAGTTGGTTGCCAGGGGGAAGAATCAACCTTTTATTAAGGCTTTGCGAAGAAACGCTTACGCGCGGGGCGTGGGTCCTCGGAGCGTATTGCGTAGGGTGGGACGGGATTTGATCACCTCGGTCAAGCGTTGGGTTGCATGCGTCGTGGCGATTTCCACGACGGTTTTCAGCGTGGGTTGCACGCAAGTGGAGATCCCGCCTTATCTGCGGCCGCTGTCCAAAGACACGATGATGCTCCTCGGCAAGAAGGGCATGACGACGTCGACCGCGATGTACATCCGGGTGTTCAAGGAAGAATCCGAGCTCGAACTCTGGAAGCAGCGCGAGGACGGCCGCTTCTACCTGTTCAAGACCTACCCGATCTGCAACTGGTCGGGCGCGCTGGGTCCGAAGCTGCGGCAAGGCGATATGCAGGCGCCGGAGGGCTTCTACCGCGTGCCGCAGAACATGATGAATCCGAATTCACAGTTCCATCTGGCGTTCAACCTGGGCTTCCCCAACGCCTACGACCGCGCCAACAATCGCACCGGCGATTTCCTGATGATCCACGGGAAGTGCAAGTCCGCGGGCTGCTATGCCATGACCGATGCGCTGATCGAGGAGATCTATGCCCTGGCGCGCGAGTCGTTCATCGGCGGGCAGGAGGCGATCCACGTCGATGCGTTCCCGTTCCGCATGACGGCAGCCAATCTCGAACGCCACAGGACGAGCCCGCACTACAAATTCTGGCTGACCATGAAGGACGGCTACGACTTTTTCGAACAGGCGCGCAAACCGGCGAGCGTGGTGGTCTGCGAGCGGCGGTATGTCGTGAACGCCAGCTACGGCAACCGCGCGAAGCCGCGGCCCGACGGAGCCTGCCCGCCGCTGGAGCGTGTGGCGCCCGAGCCTTTCACTCCGTTGCCGTCGCAGGCTGCGGACACCGGCGTCGTCGAAGGGCCGAAAACGCGCACCGCCGGCAGCATCGGGGCGGGCGGGCTGTCGTCCGGATTGGGCGCAGGCCAAGGACTCGGCGCCAGGGGCACCAGCCGCCCGGGTGCCACCAACAGCCCGACGATGCCGGGTTTTTCCCGTTAACCGCAGCATCATCGGATGCAATGGCCGGCACGGTAGATCGGATAGGATCGCATAGCTTATGCTCGCGGCCGAGTGCCCGGTCTGCAACGGCCCGGCGCGGGAAGCACATCTGACGGGCAGTCGGCAGGGAATTGTGCCCCTTCGGTTGTTGCGCTGATAAGCTCTATCGGTATTGTGCCTCGCGTGCCGGACGAAGGGCGAAGTGTTCGATGGCGTTGAAATCACCAAGACGTCGATGGCCTGCCTCGAGCAGCGCTCGCGGCTGCGGGTTGGCGGCTGCGGCCTTGGCGGGGTTGATGCTCGCTTCGGCGAGCGCCGAGGCCATCACGGTCGAAATCGACGACGTCGCGCCGGACCGGGTGGAGCGTCAGCGCGCGTTCGCCGAAGGCGCCTTGCCGCTTGCGGGAACCCCCGATCTCGGACAGCTCGTCGACCGGTTGGCCGCCAAGGGCCTGAAGGCCGGTGCGGCGATGTTCATCCGCATCTTCAAGTCGGAATCCGAACTCGAGGTGTGGATGCAGAAGGGCACGCAGTTCGTGCTTTTCGCGACCTATCCGATCTGCCACTGGGCGGGCACCATCGGGCCGAAGCTGCGGGAAGGCGACAAGCAGAACCCGGAAGGATTCTATTCGATCGGTCCGCGCCAGTTGCATCGCATCGGCCGCTGGCCCCGCTCGCTGAACATCGGTTTTCCCAACACCTTCGACAGGGCGCACGGGCGCACGGGCTCGTATATCCTGGTGCACGGCGGGTGCTCCTCGGTCGGATGCTTCGCGATGACGAACGGCGTCATGGCCGAGATTTTCGCGCTGACGGAGCAGTCGCTACGCGCAGGGCAGGCTCGCGTCGACATGCACGTGTTTCCGTTCCGGATGACGGAGGCCAATCTCGCCACGCAGGCGCAAAGCCCGTGGCTCGACTTCTGGCGTAACCTGAAGGAGGGCTACGACGCCTTCGAGCAGACCCGCCTGCCGCCACGTGTCGGCATCTGCGACCGGCGCTATGTCCTCGAGCCGCAGCGCCCCGGGGAGGTGGGCGATGAAGGCCCTTTAGCGTTGTGCGGCGTGTCACGCGCCGCGCTGATCGAGGCCAGCTCCCAGTCACTTGCGGCGTTACCGCCGGACTGGCCACAACCCATACCGCTGTCGGGCCGGCCGCCGTCGGGCCAACTTCTGGCGGAACACACTCCGGCGAGCGCGGCGACGCCGCCCCTGCCGCTTCCTCCGATCCGGTCGGCGTACAGCGGGCAGCCGTTGCCCCCGCTTCCGTCCCTGGCAGAGCAGAGCCTGCTGCTGCCCCCGCGCGAGAGCCGGCCGTCGCGCGGCCCAAGGCTCGCAACGGCGGTGCCCATGGCAGCTCCGCCAACAATGCGGCCGCCTTGCAACACCGGGCTGGCGAGCTGTCGAAAGTTCTTGGCATTGAGATCCACAATTAGCCGGCAGCGGGCGGCGGCGGGTGCCCCCCGCGCGTCGCTTGTCGCCAGGGCGGAGATGTCGCGTGCCCTATCCCGGCTGACGTCGTCGCCCCAGCAAAGACGCAGCGCGCGATAGGGCCGCCGTCATTGGCGTTCCCGGGCGAAGCTTGCGAACAGGGCGGCGACGACGACGAGGATCGCTGCGGCGACGAGCAGCGCGCCGCGATAGCCCCACGTCGTGTGGTCGACGAACGCGCCCAGCATCACCGGACCGACGACGAAGCCGAGATCGCCGACGAAACGCATCGCGCCCGTCATCGGTCCGAAGCGGCCACCGGGGGCGTGCGCGACGGCATAGGACGACAGTGACGGGCCTTCGAGACCGGATGCCGCGCCCAGCACGATCATCGCGAGGTAGAACACCAGGATCGAGTTGGTGAGGCCGGCGAGCGCCATCCCCGCGGCGAGGCCGACACACGCCATGACCACCATCGGAACGGTGCCGATGCGCTGCACCAGCCGGCCCGAATACGGCAGCATCGAGAGGTTCGCGGCAGCCAGAAGAGCAAAGCCGACGCCCATATGTCCCGGCCCCATCTTGAAGCGCTCGGCGCCGGACAGCGGCAGCAGTTGCATGAACGCACTCGAACGCGTGAGGAACATGCCGAAGCTGGCGATCAAGGCGACGCGCAGCGCGGGGTTCGACAGCACCGGGAGATAGGCGCGGAGCGAGTGATCCTCGGCATGGCGGGGCGTGCGTTTCGTCTCGCGATAGCGCCACAGCGTGAACGTCGCCGAGCCCAGGCCGATCGCCATCGAGACCCAGAATACGGACTGGTAGCCGTAGCGCGCGGCGAGGAAGCCTCCGACCGCGGGGCCACTGCCTGCGCCGACGAGCAGTGCCGACTGGTGCAGGGCCATGATGCGCCCGCGCGTCTCCGGGCTCGACACGTCGGCGGCCACGATCATCGCGGCGGTCATGTAGGCGCCGGCGCCGAGGCCCTGGAGAAAGCGCCACGCCACGAGCCAGGAAAAGTCGGTCGCCAGCGCGCATCCGACCGAGCCCACCGCGATCAGCAACGGACCACCGAACAGCAGCACCTTGCGACCGAGCCTGTCGGCGAGCAGCCCCGCGGGAATATCGATCAGCAGTCGCCCGATGCCGAACGCCGTGATCACGAGACCGAGCACGGCATCGCTCACCCCGAACGTCTTGGCGTAGAGCGGCAGGACGGGCAGCAGCATGCCCATGATCATCAGGTGGCCCGCCACGGTCGCCATGATGACGACCAGCACCGGCTCGGCGCGCAGGAGGCTCCAATAGCCCTCGTCGGCCCTGCCGGCGGACGGCTGCGGAGGTGCACTGTCGTTTGCATTCATAGGCGGCTACAAGACCTGCGTTGACCGGTGTGGATGCTGGCGCCGCGAAGGCGCGCGGGCATGTTACCCGGTAAGAGACGACGTGTGTGCGCCGCCGCGAGGCTGTGGCCCGACAATTCGAGAGACGGATAACGCGACCATGACGACCGCCGCCGAGACGCTCGCCGCCTATGCCGTCGGGCTCCGATACGAAGCGCTGCCCGAGGGCGTGATCGAGCGGGCGCGGGTGTGCCTCGCCGATGCGATCGGGTGCGCGGCGTTCGGGGCGCGGTTCCCGTGGTCGCAGATGGTGCTGGAACACGCCAAGGCCGTGGGCTCGGGTGGTCCGGTCAAGCTGCCGGGCCTTCCGGGCGTGCACCTTCACGTCCCGCAGGCCGCGCTGGCACTCGGCACGTTCAGCCACGCGTTCGAACTCGACAGCCTTCGCAACCCGAGTGCCGGCGTGCATCCCGGCGCCACCGTCGCGCTGCCCGCGTTCGCATTCGCGCAGGCGCTCGGCTCCTCCGGCAAGGCGCTGCTGACGGCGATCGTGGCGGGTACGGAAGTGATGGGGCGGATCGGCGTCGCAACGCTGCATTCGCCGGAAGTTCGCGGCTTTCATGCGCCGGGCATCGCGGGGCCGTTCGGCTGTGCTGCCGCCTGCGCCTCGCTCGCCGGACTCGATGCTGCGACGACGACCAACGCGTTCGGCATCGCGGGCTCGCTCGGTGGCGGGCTTCTCGCGTTCGCCAAGGCGGGCAAGGGCGGCATGGTCAAGCGGCTGCACATGGGACGCGCGGCGGAAGGCGGCATCGTCGCGATAGACCTCGCGCGGCGCGGCTTCGAGGGGCCGGCAAGCGTGCTCGAAGGCAAATTCGGCGTGCTCGAGGCCTATTGTGACAAGCGCGACGCGAGCCGGCTCACGCGGGGCCTCGGCACCGAGTGGGAGATCGAGCGGCTGTGCATAAAGCCTTACGCCTTGCACGTGACGGCGCAGCCTGCGGTGCAACTGATCCGGCAGTGGATGGGCGAGCACAAGTTCAGCGGCGACGACATCGCCGAGCTGACGATATGGGCGTCGCCCAAGGTGGTGACGCATCATGCGAACGCAGAGCCGATCGACGTGATGAGCGCACAATACTCGACGCCGTTCACGGTGGCCCTCGCGACCTACCACGATCCCGCCGACCCGGAGGTGTTCAACGACACGACGCTGGCGGACGGTCGCGTGCGCGCGCTCGCCAAGCGCGTGAAGATCATCGAGCGACCGCAGGACGTGGCGACGATGGGAATCGCGATGGCCATCGCATTGAAGGATGGTCGCCGGATCGAAGGCCATCTCGATGCGTTCCGCGGCACGCCGGAGCAGCCGTTCACGCGCGCCGACGTGAAGCACAAGTTCGACAACGTCACGCGCGGCGCGCTCTCCACGGCCACGCGCGACACGCTTTTCGAGCGGTTGATGGCGCTGGAGAAGGTCCGCGACGTGCGGGAGTTGGTGTTGTTCTAGTCAACGTGCGCCGTCGCGTTATGCCGCGACAAGCGCCTTTCTCGACGAGACGTCATGGTCCGCCCCGGATCAGCGTCCGGGGTAAACTCCGGCGGGCCATCCACGGCTCCTTCCGACAAGCCCCCCGCGCGGGTTCAGGAATCATCAGCGTGTCGTGGACGGCCGCCTGCGCGGCCGTGACGCCGTTGTACTATCCGAATGTGGACGCCGCGCCGAAAACTGCCTAGCGTCCAGACGATCAAAATCTGCTCCAGGGAATGCGCCCGACATGGCCAAGCTGCCGACACGCTACATGATCGATCTCACGCGCGACGAGATCAGGGACCAGCTCGCGACGAATCCGCTGGTGCTGCTGCCCGCCGGCAGCGTCGAGCAGCACGGGCCGCACCTGCCGACGGGCACGGACACGTTCGCGGCCGAGATCATCAGCCACGCAGTTGCCGAGCAAATGGACGGGCTCGTGATCCCGTGGACGCCGCTCGGCGTGACGCCCATGCACGCGCCGTTCCCCGGCACCATCACGCTGTCGCCGGACACCTATATGCGGATGGTGGTGGAGACCTGCGCGTCGCTCGCCCGGCACGGGGCGAAGCAGCTTCTCGTCGTCAACTGGCACGAAGGAAACTCCGCCCCTCTCGCGATCGCGGCCGAGGCGCTGCATCGCGAACACGGGCTGTCGGTCGTGACCTGCCATGCATGCTACGTCGCCGCCGATCTCTACGGGCCGTCGAGCGGGGGCCTCACGCACGGCGGCGAGATCGAGGCGCTGGCCGTGCTCGCCTACCGGCCCGAACTCGTGCATCTCGACCGCGTGAAGGATTCCTCCGACGCCGCGCTCGGCCACAAGATGGACAAGCTGCGGCGCACCAAGAACTTCATTCCCGTGCTGACGGATATCCGCTCGATCGCGCCGTCGGGCTGGTTCGGCAAGCCCGAGCACGCCACGGTCGACAAGGGCCAGCAGATGCTCGCGGACGTGGCAGAAACGATCTCGAAGGAAGCCGCCGAGATATTTGCGCAGCTCTCGCAGGTGCAGGGCGGTGGCTTCGCGGAAACGAAGGGCAAGAAGCGGGCGGCGGGTTGACATGGCGATCGTGGTCACGCCGGAACAGGCGAAGTCGCTGGGATTACCCGGTCGCGTGTCGAACGAGATCGTGTCGGGCGCGCACGGCGGCTCGCGCAGCGTGACGTTGCGGCTCGTGGAGATACCTGTCGTGAAGGCCGGTGAGCCGCAGCGCGGGCGGCACTGTCACGATGGCCACGAGGAATGCATGTACGTGCTGTCGGGCGAGGGCACGACGAATTCGGGCACCGCGCAGCATCCGCTGAAGGCCGGCGATACGATCCTGGTCCCGGCCGGTGAGATGCACGTGACGCGCAACACGGGGGCGGTGCCGCTGGTGATGCTTTGCTTTTTTCCCGTCGCTGCGATCGACATGCGGCTGGAGACGTAGGCCGTCGGGACAAGCGCAGCGCGACCCGACTTTCCCGGCAATTCGTGGAGCGATGAACGACGCGGAGCCGTGGGTGGTCCGCCTTCGCGGACCATGACGGGGCAGTCTGAAAAGTCGTGCACGACACGGAAGCCGAGCCAGGCTCAGCCAGCCGTTATCACCCGCGTCCGTCATCGTCGCGAAGGCGGCCATCCACGACACTTTGCAGCACAGATCAGGTCTTATAGCTGGGGTCGCGTCGGTCGAGCATGCGCTTCAGGGCGGGCCATTCGAGCAGGCCTTGCGGGCGATGCTTGCCGGTGAGATCGGGCGTCGGCGCCTTGGCGAGCTGGCGGTTCGACAGTTCGACGATATGCTGCGGCGGCAGCGACAGCTCGGTGTTGCACGCCATCGCCATCAACTGAGCCTGACACGCGCGCTCCAACCGGACGATGCTCGCGAACGCGGTGGCGATGGTTTCGCCGACCGCGAGCAGTCCGTGGTTGCGCATGATCATCACCTCGCTGTCGCCGAGGTTCTCGACGAGGCGCTGCTGTTCACCGAGGTCGACAACGACGCCTTCGTAATCGTGGTAGGCGACCTTGCCCCAGCGCATCGCCGTCTGCGTCATCGGCAGGAGCCCGCACTTCAGCGACGATACCGCCATGCCGGCGGGCGTGTGCGTATGCAGGACGCATTTCGCGTCGTGGCGGGCACGATGGATCGCGGAGTGGATCACGTAGCCCGGCAGGTTGACGCCGTATTCCGGGTTCGAGTTCGAGATCACCTTGCCGTCGAGATCGAGCTTGATGAGCGAGGACGCAGTGATCTCCTCGTACATCATGCCGAACGGGTTGATGAGGAAGTGCTCCTCCTTGCCCGGCACCCGCGCGGAGATGTGGTTCAGGTGCATGTCGCACATGCCGTAGTGATCGACGAGGCGATAGCAGGCCGCGAGGTCGACGCGCATTTCCCATTCGGCGTCGGAGATCGCGGCGGCGGCCTTGGGCTTTTGCAATGCAGCGGTGCTCATCGGTGGCTCCTCGATCGGGATTGGTGCGAGGACAGTATCGCAGATCGGGGGAATAGCGTCATGGGGCTGACCGACAGGGGCTGACTCGGCATGGGGTCAGACCCGCCGGGTCTGACCCCGACCGAGGGGGTGCAAAGGTTCAGCC
>CAZNMY010000140.1:0-15447 GCA_964574325.1 uncultured Devosia sp.
GAGACCACGACACCGCCGACGGTCACCGGCTCGAGCTTCGCGACGGGCGTCAGCGAGCCTGTTCGTCCCACCTGGATCTCGATGGCGAGAAGCCGCGTCGTCGCCTGCTCGGCCGGAAACTTGTGCGCGATCGCCCAACGCGGCGAGCGCGACACGAAGCCGAGCCGCTCCTGCAGATCGAGCCGGTCGACCTTGTAGACCACGCCGTCGATGTCGTAGCCCAGGCTGGCGCGCTGCAATCCCGTCTCGCGATAGTAAGCGAGGAGTTCTGCCGGCGAATGGCAGACCGTCATGCGCGGATTGACCGGCAGTCCCCAGCTCTTGAAGGCGGCCACCACACCGTGCTGCGTGTCCGATGGCAACGCCGAGACCTCGCCCCAGGTGTACGCGAAGAACCGCAACGGCCGCGCCGCCGTGATCTTCGAATCGAGCTGTCGCAGCGAGCCCGCCGCCGCATTTCGCGGGTTCGCGAACAGCTTGTCGCCTGCCGCGGCCTGAGCCTCGTTGAGACGACGGAAATCCTCGTGCCCCAGATAGATTTCGCCACGCACGTCGATCGTTTCCGGAACGTCGGCGCCCTTCAGCCGATGCGGGATCTCCTTGATCGTCATCACGTTGGCGGTGACGTTCTCGCCCTCCGCGCCGTCGCCGCGCGTGGCCGCCTCGACGAGGCGCCCGCCGTCATAACGCAGCGAAATCGACAGCCCGTCGATCTTCGGCTCGGCCGTGATCGCAAGCGGCGCCTCCGCGCTCAACCCCAGGAACCGCCTGATACGGGCGTCGAACTCGCCGACGTCGTCATCCTCGAACGCATTCCCGAGTGACAGCATCGGCACCCGGTGCCGAACCTTGTCGAACGTCTCGACCGGCGCCGCACCAACCCGCGTCGACGGACTATCCTCCCGCACCAGATCGGGAAACCGCGCCTCGATCTCCCCATTGCGCTGGCGCAGCGCATCGTACGCTGCATCCGAAATCTCCGGCGCATCCTGCTGGTAGTAGCGCTCGTCGTGCCGCGCGATCTCGGCAGCCAGCCGCGCGAGTTCGCCCGCCGCCTCCTCTGGCGTCAGCGCCTCGACCGGTTTCGTGTGTGCCTTCGTCGTCATGCCCGACAGGTGTACCGTCCATTCGCCGTCGTCAATGGGGTGCCGTCTGCAGCAGTGCCTCAGCGTGCAACCAGACCCTTTCGACACGGTCGGAGACTGACCGGCAGTCGGCCCCCTCTCCCTGGAGCATCATCCGACCAGACGGAATCGCTCGAGCGATTCGCTGGTCGGATGGAGATGCTCTGGAGTCCCCTCCTCAATCGCGCTTCAAGCCGGCTGCTGCGACGACTTCCTTCCAGAGCGTCAGTTGCCCTTGCACGAGCTTGCTGGTCTGTTCCGGCGACGTCGGCAACGGCGCGGCTCCCATGTCGCGCAGGCGCTTGTCTACCGCCGGGGCGGCGATAGCTGCATGAGCCGCCTTCCTCAACTGCTCGATGATCGGCAGTGGCGTGCCCTTCGTCGTGGCGAGCCCCTGCGGGAACATCATGTCGACGTCGATCTTGAGCGCTTCACTCAACGTCGGCACGTCGGCCAGAGCCGGCGCGCGCTTCTTCGCAGACACCGCGAGCGCACGGAAATTGCCGCCTTGGATGTTGCCGACGAGAACCGGACTGGGCGCGATGATGAAATCGACGCTTTTCGACAACAGCGCCGTGACCGATCCGGCATCGCCGCGAAACGGCACATGCCTCGCCTTGACCTTGGCCGTATGCGCGAGGAGCTCACCGCACATGTGCTGGCCGCTGCCGGTGCCTGCGGAGCCCCACGTCAGTGAATCCGGGTTTTTGCGGGCGTGCTCGATCAGGTCGTTGATCGTCTTGAACGGCGAATCGTTGTGAACCGCGATGAAGAACGACAGCTCGGCGATCATGCTGATGTAGTCGAGATCCTTCATGGCATCGAAGCTGATCGACTTCATCAATGCAGGTGAGATCAGGTGAGCTGTCGTGAACAGCACCAGCGCATGCCCATCCGGCGTGCTGCGCACGACCTGTTCGGTCGCCAGATTTCCGCTGGCCCCTGGTTTTGCTTCCGTGATCACAGGCTGGCCCAGCGATTTGGAGATCTCCTCGCCGAGCGCGCGGGCGACGAGGTCGGCCGTGCCTCCGGCCGGGAAGCCTTGGAACAGGCGTATCGGGCGTGTGGCGTAGCTCTGCGCCGTGGCGGTGCCGGCTTCCAGCGTGAGAGCCAGAAACAAGCACGCTGCTGCTCGTAGTCGTGTAGTACGAGAAATCGACATTTTCGCTGTCCTTTGCAGATGTGTTTGTGGCGCATGCTGCCCGATCGAGCCACGTTGGATCGAGCAGCCTGCCTGCCCGCCTCAGGTGAAGCGATAGCTCTGGTCCGAGTAGTCGATGGTGATGGTGACGCGGCCTTCGTTCAGCGACCACTGCTGCAGCGTGTAGGTGCGCAGGCCCTGTGCGTGGAAGGGGTCCTGATCCGCGATGGCGCGGGCTTCCGCCTCGCTTTCGGCACGGATGATGATCATGCCGGTTCCCGTCGGCGAGCCGTCCGGATGGGAGAGCGGTCCCGCCCCGAACATGATGCCTTCCTTCTCCAGACGGATCTGGTGGTGCAGGTGCGCTTCGAGAACCTTATCCAGTTCCTCCTTCGGCGCGACGGCCTTGGTGATCACGACCCAGAGGCGCTTGCGCAGCATCTTGCCCCGAAGCGCTGCGAGATGTGGTGGGTGGGTGGTCATTGTGGTTCCTTGTCGTTGACTGTTGGAAATGGCTGCAAGGCATTCATTGCTTCGCGGCCGTCGCTGCGATGGTCCGGTCCACGATGTCTTTCGGTGTCGTATAGAGCTTGTCGACGAGACCCTCGACCTCCGCGCCGTTGCGGGCGGCGATCTTCTGCAGCCGCTTGGCCGCGTCGGCGAGATAGGCAGGCTCCTTCACCGCCTTGTCGAAGGCTGCGCGCCACACCGCGAGGGCGGATGACGGCGCACCCGGGGGCAGCATGAACGAGTGGTTGAACTCCCAGGGGAGCAGATAGAGCTCGAGCATTTGCCGGCCGGCATCGTCCTTCACGAGGTCGAATGCGCGCGGTACGCTCGAAAACTCCGGGTCGACCGCCATCGCCACGAACACGATGGGCTTCAGCTTACCTTCCTTCAGCCACTGCGGCCGTGTGGTGCGCTGGGAGGCGAGCTGATTGCAGATGCCTTCCACCTCTCCTCGCTCGAGTGCGAGAAGCGCGCTGCCGCCATCGAAGCCGCCGATCGGCTTGAGTCGCGTGCCGATGATCGCATTCATCAACAGCGCGGAGCGATGCAGTGTGGACGCGGCACCCGCGGAGGCGAACGGCACCTCGATCCGGCGCGCGTCCTCGATGCTCTTCACTTCCGACGTATGCCAGACGGAGCACACCGTGTCGCCGCGCTGCAAGCTGCCGATCCAGCCGAACCGGCGCGGATCGTAGCCGAGCCGCGGTCCGCGCATCAGCGGATCGCTCACCGGCCCGGCATTGACCATCGCGATCGCGGTGCCGTCCTTGACCGCGGCGTTGTAGAGGTACTGGGCGGCCTGCGCGCCGCCGTTGCCGCCCATGTTGCTCTGCACGAGCGTTGGTTCCCCCGCCAGATGCTTGGCGAGATAGGGCGCGAAGGTGCGTGCGACCGCATCGATCGCGCCACCGACGCCGCCGCCGATATAGAGCTGCACGTTGCGGCCCTTGAGGTCGAAGGCACCGGCGCCGCACGGTGCTGCGGCAATCGCCAGGAGGCCAGCAATTCCCCGGGCAAGTCGGCCTGCGATCTTTCTCGTCATGGCAATACTCCCGGTCCGGTCGAGGCGCGCTGCGGCGGCATCCGCATCTAGTGTTGCGTCACTGACGCTTGGTCCCCGGTTGCTGCAAGGTGGCCCACCAAGCGTCAGTGACAAAAGCAACACTAGAGACATTGGGTTGCTAGTGTTCCTCTTGTCTCAGACATTTGCTCGGAACCTAGCTGCAACGGGAAGCAAATGTCTGAGACGGAACACTAGCGATCGACGACGATCATGCCGCCGGCCGATCTGGCGCGCGAGCAGCACAGAATGATCTTTCTCTGACGCTCCTTGGTGCTCAACACGTGATCGCGGTGCTCGACGTCGCCGGAGACGATCGGCACCGCGCAGACCCCGCAGATGCCGTCGGAGCACTTCATGTCGATGGCGATGCCTGCATCCAGCAGCACGTCGGTCGCGCGCTTGTCTGCCGGCACCGTGAACATCTGACCGGACTTGGCCAGCTTCAGAACGAACGGCTCGTTTACGTAGTCGGGCGCCTCGGGAACTGTGAAGTATTCCTTGTGCAGAGCCTCTTCCGGCCAGCCCTTGGAGGCGCCTTCGGCGAGCACCGCGTCCATGTAGCGGGCCGAGCCGCAGGTGTAGAGATGCATGCCCGGCTCGTGTCGCGGGATCACTGCGGCAAGGTCGGCACGCGTGCCCTCGTCAGTGAAGTACAGTCGCACCCGATCGCGCCACGCAGCAGCGTCGAGTTCGGCGAGAAATCCCGTTTCAGCGCGACTGCGATTGGAGTAGTGCAGCTCGAAGTCGCGGCCGATTGCATACAGCCGATGCGCCATGGTGATCATCGGCGTGACTCCGATCCCGCCGGCCAGCATGATCGTCCGCGTTGCCGTCTCGTCGAGCGGAAAGTGGTTGCGCGGCGGGGAGATGAACACGCGCCGGCCCTCGCGGAACGCCCGGTGCATCAGCATCGAACCGCCTCGCCCCTGGACCTCGCGCTGCACACCCAGCACGTACATCGATGCGTCGGCCGGATCACCGGCGAGGCTGTACTGGCGCAGATACTCTGGTGCGATCACCACATCGACGTGCGCTCCTGCATCCCATTTCGGCAGTGCGCTCCCGTTCGTTGCCACCATCTCGAACTTCACCACGTCCGAAGTCTGATCCTGGCGCTTCCTGACGACGACTGGAAAAACGGGCGGCGGACCGTCGGGTAGCCTGAATGCCGGCGCGAGACCTTCGGCTTCTCCCTTCGCCAGCTTGATCTTGTAGTCGTCCGGCGTCAGCAGGCTGCGATACCGCGCGATGCCGGCTTCCCGGTTCACGGGATGCGGCACGGGATAGGGCGGCGGCATCACGTCGGCCGGATAGACCGCGAGCGTCTGGTCCTCGTATTTCAGGTCGAGATCGAGATTGAGCCCGCGCGTATGCGTCGCGCGTGCCTTCTTGTGCTGTCCCGTCGCGCGGTCGATCTCGGTATCCCACCACCACTTCTTGACCGGGTTGATGCCACCTCGGCCGAGGTGATCGTCGAGTGCCGCAATGCGCTTCGCCATGCCGGGGAATTTCATTGCGGCCCAGCGGAATGCGGCTTCGCTGAATAGGCCTTCGAGGTTCCACGGGCACGTTTTCATGCACCGCCCGCACATCGCACCACCCTGATTGGTGATGCGATATCGCGCGCATTTCTCCGCGTCCGATTTCCAGATCTCGTAGCCGTTGTACATGAGCTTGGGTCCAGCGGTGATCGCGCCGGACGGGCACTCGCGTGCGCACTTGTTGCATCCCTGGCAGAAAGTCTGCAGGCCGAAGTCGATCGGTCGGTCGTAGTCGAACGGCAGGTCTGTCGTGACGACGCCGCTCTTGAGGCGTGGGCCGAGATAGGGATTGAGAATCACCTCGCCGATGCGGGAGACCTCACCCAGCCCCGACAGCAGCAGCAGCGGCGGCTGCAGGACGTCGCCGTCGAGTACGGTGTGGGCTCGCGCCGAGTAGCCGAGGCGGCGGATCTGCTCTGCGACGATGCCGCCCAGCAGTGAGAAGCGGAGGTAGGCGCGCATGCTCTGAGCGACCGAGATCCAATCGTCGCCGGATGCCCCCTCGAACGTCTCGTGGCCCTGGTCGTAGAGCATCGAGATAGCATTCTTGTGGTAGGGCCGCATGACGTTGCCGGCGGCGTCGTGGCTGTAGTAGGCCCACTCCGGACAGCGCGACAGGCCGACGGCGTCGGTCGCCATGAAATACGATGCGGCTTTGACGTTGAGCGCGTTACGCTTCGGATCGCGCACGCTGGGCGAAATCGGACCGCGCGCCTCGCCGAACTGCAACAACAACAGCGCACCGAGCGCCCGCCGCGCCGCTGCCCCGATCGCGGATTTCAAGACATAGAAACCGCCCTTGGCGTTGTTCTGCATCTCCTTGCCCATGTCGCCGAAAACGGCGCGGGCGAAGAAGTCGGCGCGCTTGGGGAACCGCGGCACGCGAGGCTCGTCGATGAACGTGGTCGGCGTATCGACACGCTTCAGCTTCTCGAACGGGTGCGCGCCCATGTGGAACTCGCGGTTCTTGTAGGGCACCCGATTGAACGCGTTCTTCTGAACTCCCTTGCCGAGCCACCACGCGGGGCCGCGACCGCCCAGTCCGCCGCGTACGGCGAGGGGGTGGTCGGGCGAAAGTGCGAGCGTCGTCGTCACGACCGCCAGGCCGAAACGATCCTTGACATAGGGATTGACGAGCCTGCCATTCTCGATCCGCGCGAGCCCTGCGGCGACCGCGAGCCGGCCGAGATCGACATCGCTGCACGCGACCGTGTGCGAGCGGGCCTCGTAGCCGAGCAGTCGAATGTAGCTCGACAGCAGCACCGCCGTGTTGGCCGCCAGCACGCCGGCGCGTTGCGCCTGCGCATCCTGGAACCACTCGGTGCCCGGCTCGTCGGGGCGGGGATCGCGCGTGTGCTCGATCAGAATGACGACGGCATGCGTGTGGTGTTCTACCGGACCCAGGAGGCGCCGTGCGCTTTCCAGAACATCGGCATAGATCACGTCGATGCCGGCTGCGAATGTCTTCGGCTGACCCGCTTCCAATTCGGCGACGAGACCGGCGACGGCGGGATTACGGATCGGCTCTTCGAGCAGGGCCTCTTTCGGCAGCACGCTGATGCCCATCATCGTCGCGTCGTAATAGTAGCCGGCGGCCTTCAGATGTCTGCTCCGCTCATCCGGATCTTCCGGAATTTCGGCCTTCATCGACGTGACCGCGCCATCGCGCACCACATCGAGCATACCGATGTAGCGCGCCATCGCATGGGTGAGCGATTCAGGGGTATGCGGGTCGTCGTACGAGACCGCCCGCATCGGCGGAACCGCTTGCAGCGCGGGCATCTCCTTCTGCCGTCGCAACCGCTCCAGCGGATAGGGCCCGAAATGTACCGGCCTGTTCTTGTAGGAGAAGAGCTTCACGTGATCGAACTCACAGCAGCGGTTGCCGCGACCGCAGCAGAGCCCTCGGCTGGGTCGTAGTCGAGCGCGGCATGGGCGAGCGCGGCATGGGAATGAAGGTTGTCGATCATCAGCGCGCCCGAAGCGGGCAGCAAAGCGAGCCCGAAAAGGGGAGAGCGTCGGCAAATGCTATCCGTCATCGTATCCTCCCCGGCCGTGCTTTTTTATTCGTCATCGGCAGTGTCTCCGACAATTTCGATCTTGCAAACAGGATTCGACACGCGCGCCCGCAAATCAATCTATATCGACTGCTCCAAAAAGACGAGCTACAACTGTCGGCACGCGTCGGCCACGACCGCAGAGGGTATCCATCGGGTCGTCCGCGGACTTTCGATGAAGCGAGCGTGCGCGACGCAGCGCGCGCCGGTTTCTCGAGTTCCAGGGAAACGTCCAGGAATATACCGAGCCTCGACGAATAGGGTTGGACGCCTCCGCCGAGGCTGAACTCGAGCTATCGCTGCCCAGGAAGTGCTACAGTGCCCAACCACGACAGGTTCCAGCCGTTCCGACTGATGAAGCTCACTGGAGGACCCACATGGACGACGCTCGCAAACCACCTTCGCCACGTATGGCACCGCTGCCGATCGATCACGATCCCGAGCTGAAGGATTACTTCGCGCAAGCTCCGAAGAGCCTCGGCTTCGTGCCGAACAGTTGGCTCATCATGCAGAGAAAGCCGAAGTTTCTGCGCGCGTTCTCGCAGTTGACCGGGGCGCTGTGGGACCCGGCCGAAAGCAAAGTCGACCGTGGGCTCAAGCGGCTCGTCGCCCATGTCGCGTCGAAGGCCGCGGGCTGTCAGTATTGCATGGCCCATACCATCGAGGGCGCGGCGCATCTCGGCGTCGACGATCAGAAGCTCGCGGCGATCTGGGACTATCCGACGAGCGCGCTTTTCTCGGCTGCGGAGCGCACCGCGCTCGATTTCGCATTCGCGGCGGCCCAACAGCCCAACCAGGTGACCGACGAAGACTTCGCCGCGATGCGCGAGCACTTCTCGGAGGACCAGATCCTGGAGATCGTGCTGACCGTGTCGGTGTTCGGCTTCCTCAATCGCTTCAACGACACGATGGGCACCCCCCTCGAGGATGTGCCGACGGCGACGGGCCAGAAGTACCTCGCCGACCACGGCTGGTCGCCCGGAAAACATGCTCGTTGAAACATGCTCGTTGAAACATGCTCGTTGAAACGTGCTCGCTGACGTCGTGACGGGAAAGCCCGATCGAAACGGATCGCCGTCTCCCGGCACGTACGTTGCTGCTTGCGATGCGACCGACGCGATCAGCCGATGGCTAACTCGTTCCGGCGGTCGACGATATCCCCGATCAGAAGGGCCTGGGAATTCATAGACCGCGGCAACGGCACGAGAACCATGCGGCCGCAAACCGGCATCACTTCTCCTTCGACAATGCGTCCAGCGCCCGCGCCAGCCCCCGGAAAGAGAAAGGCATGGTGACGTCCTGTCCGGCACTGTTCTTGAACGTGAACCGGCCGGCGTCCTCCTTTGCGCGCCAGCGCTTGAGGACGTCATCCTTGATCGCGATGCTCGCAAAACAGCCCCCCGGCATGCACCGGGTCCAGGCCAGATCGACGGGCTGGGTGTCCTTCTCGTCCGTGGCGACACGCACCGCGCTCGGAAACGCGACGTTGATCGGCAGGACCGTGGTGAAGAACAGGGGCTCGCTGGCCGAAGGCTTTCCGAATGCCAACTGTGCGAAAGGTTGTGACTGGCCCTGAATGATCACGCTCTGTGTCACCTCGCAGGTCCGAGGAATTGCCGGCCGGCCGGCGGCGGCTGGGATCGCATTTCGGCAGCGGAGCTGCCAGTCGCCGTACGTTGCCGTCATCAGGTCGGCGCCGACGTCGACCGAAGCTGCGGCATTCGCGGGCGGTGCGCTCCCTTTCGATCCCTGGGCCACGGCCGGCGCCACCGTCGCGAGGGCGATACATGCCGACAGCGATACGAATTTCAACATCGATGTTCACTCCAAACCCGAGTTTTACTGAACGACGCGGCGAACTGAACGCCGATGCAGCAGCAGCCGGCCGGACTTTTCGACATCCTGGGGCGGCGCGCGCGGGCAGCCTCGCCATCGGGCCTGCCCCTGCGCCGATCGAAGCAGCGTCTCACCATTGAAGGCGCAGCCCGACTGTACCCGTATAGCCCGATCCGGAGCGCGTGAAATCGCCTTCGACGCCGGTCGTGACGGAGATGTTCTTGTCCAGCGTGAGCCGTGCGCCGAGACTTGCCCTCAGCGCGTCAGTGTCTGGCGTGGCACCCTTCATGGCGAAATTGAATCCCGGCGCCGTCAGGAACGAGGCCTCCAGCGAACGATCGGTGAGCCACTCCCGCCGCCACGCCGCGCGCGCCCAGATCGACAGGTGATTGTCGACGCTCAGATCCGTCTGGAATTTGAGCTGCGCGCCGACGGAGGTCGGCAACGAATTGACCGCGTTCCCCGCATATCTCAGGCCGAGCTGGCTCGGCATGCCATTCGTTACGGTTTCGCCATAGGAACTCGAATGTTGCGACGCGAATTGCACGCCCGCGAACGGCGTGAACTCGATCGAGCCGAAGTTCATCCGATAGCCGGCCTCGAGCTCGCCGCTGAATGTGCGGCTGACGAAGCTGCCCTTGAGATTTTCCGCAAAGCCCGGAATTGCCGACGTACCGCTCGCCATCGCGAAGGCCACGCCGGGCACGTAGGCGAAGCGACTGATCTCGTTGTCGGATACGCTGAAGGCCACGACACCGGAGATGTAGGCTTGGCCTACGCGCCATGCAGCATACGCTGACAAATGGGCGCCTTCCGAAGTTCCCGAGGTGGCGCGATCTGGTGAACTGAAGCCATACGTGCTGCCGCCGCTGGCGAAGCCGACCAGGACATCACGCGAGGCCTGCACGTCGATGCCGGCGCTCAGGCCACCACCGCGCTGGTTCGCGCCGACCGATCCCGCGGAAGGACTTCCCGGGAGACTGGAGCTGCCCGCGAAGCCGGTCGCCCAGAAGCGCCACCGGTTGACGGGCGAAGGAGCCGCAGTCACCGGCATCGTCGATGTCCGCACCTGATCGACCGGACCACCGAGACCCGAGTAGCCGCCGAACTGTGCCGTCGTCGTCGTCGTGACGGTGCTGGTCGTCACGGTGTAACCTGTCGTGTCGTTCCGGTCGTTGGACAGCCAGAACGCAGCCTGGCCGATGCTTGCCGACAGGAACCGGTCCCCCGCGAGGAAGCCGATCTGTTGCGAGCCGGTGGTCGCCGATCCCGAGAGTGAATCGTAGATGGCGCCGAGTGCGCCCGCCGACGGCTGGAAGAACAGGGCCGTAGCGAGAGGACCGAAGCCTGGTGAGGACTGCGCGCTCTGGATTGCATTGATGGCGTTGGCCAGCGCCCGCTGATTGCCCGTCGTCAAACCGATCGGCGCAAAATCGACCACGTAGCGCAGCGCGATCTCATTCGCGTTGGGATAGACCAGCTCGTAGCGGGACGCGACGGTCGTCGGCGCAACGAGCGTAAGTCCGGGTATGGATGCCCCGCCATCGGCACGCAGGATGACGATGTCGTTCGTGCCGGGCCGCGCGCCTTGCACGGTATTCAACGGATCTGCGACGTTGACCGCGATGACGCCGGCGACGGTGGCCGCCCCTGTGATTGCGACGCGGTCGGCCGTCAGTGCCTTCATGTCGAGGTCGACGCCGTAGGTGCCGGCCGCGGTCTGGACGAGGTTGCCGGTCAGGCTGGTCGTGAGAACGCGATGGTAGTCGCCCGGCGACAGCAGCCCTTCGTTGATCAGCGCGTTCCCCGAACCGAGATGGACGGTCGTCCCCGACAGCAGCATCGCGCCGGCTTTGTTGTCGAATGCATTGGTGCCGCCGGCGAGGTCGATGGAGCCGAACACCTTCCCGAAGTTGGAGATCGTCTCTTCGCCTGCGTCGCCGCGCATCGCGAAGCCGTCGACGCCGATTGAGGTGGTGATCGTACCCGAATTGAGCAGGGTGGTGGCGGCGGTGCTCGAGAAGGCAACGCCGGCGCCCCGGCCGCTGCCGCCGGCCACGACCGCGTTCGCGCCGATGTCGATCGAGATGTTCGCACCGCCCGCGCCGCCGGTGCTGCGTGCCAGAATGCCGGTCGAGTCCGCTCCGGTCGCCAGAACATCGGCGGACACGTTCACCGCTACCGCGCCGCCGCTGCCGCTTCCCGCGGCGCTCTGCGCGAAGATGCCATAGGCGCTGGCACCGTTGACGACGATGCGCCCGGAGCTGGTGACGCCGACGGCTGCGGCGCCCCCTGTCCCGCCGATGCTGCCGGCGAAAGGCCCGCCCGCCGGAAGCGATGTCGCGAAGATGCCGCCGCTGACCAGACCACCACCGCCACCGATGCTTTGCGCGATGATGCCGGTAGCGCCGTCGCCGGTGGTATAGATCGTTTGCGTGTTGACGACGGAGACGGAACCGCCGTTTCCGCCGATGCCGCCTGAGCCGGCCGTGGTGGCGACGGGCAAAAGCGCGCCCGACTGCGAGGCCGCGGTGAAGAAGCCGCCGCCGCCACCGATCGACTGGGCGACGATGGCGTGCGCTCCAGCGGCTGTTGTCGTGATCGTGCCGTTGTTCGCCACGCTGACGGCAGCACCGTCACCGCCCGCGCCGTTGGCAGATCCGAGCTTCAACGCAGCACTGCCCGTCGTCGCGCCGACGACTTGAATGGCGCCGCCGCCGCCGCCGATCGATTGCGCGAGCACACCGACCGAGCCTGCGCCGCCGACGCTGATTGCGCCATTGCTCGTGACCGTGACACTCGCGCCAGCACCGGTCCCGGTATTGCCTCCAAGCACCAACGCTGCAAGTGCGGGCGTGACGTTGTTTCCGCTGAAGAAGCCGGCCACGCCACCGCCACCGCCGATCGACTGCGCGACGATGGCGTTCGAAGCGGGACCTCTGACGGAGACGCCTGTTCCAGTTACCGAAGCGCTGCCGCCGTTCCCGCCGGACGACGGCGTCCCTGTAGCCGAGGCGAGACCACCCACCGTGATCGATGCGCCGTCGACGAGGTGCATCCCGTTGCTGGCGACGAATCCGGCGATGCCGCCGCCGCCACCGATCGATTGTGAAATCAGGCCAGAGGCCAGTGCCCCTGACGTCGTGGCCTGTTTGCCGGCAGTCAGCGTCGCAGCTGCGCCGCCATTGCCGCTGGCGCCGACGCCTCCCGAGGAACCGCCGGCCTGCAGCGTCACCGATTTCGCGGTGCCCGTCACGATGTGCAGCGAGTACGTGCCGACGCCGCCGCCGCCGCCGATCGACTGCACGACGGCCCCTGCCGCGTTGTCGCCGGTGGTGGAGATCGTGCCGGTCGTCGTCAGCGTAGCAGCCGCACCGCTGCCGCCTGCGCTGCTGGTGCCGCCGACCTTGGCCGCGAGCACCGAGGCCGAGATGACGCCGATGTCGCCCGTGATGCCGTTGACGCCGCCGCCGCCGCCGATCGCCTGACTGATGAGGCCGATCGAGCCGGCGCCCGCCGTCACGACCGCATTGCTGTTCGTCGATACCTGTGTCGTGGCATCGCCCGCGACCGCGCCTGAACCGCCGACACCGACGGTGATGCCGCCCGCACCGACGTCGAGCGGATCGGGCACGACGAGACCGCCGCTTCCGCCACCGCCGCCGATCGATTGCGCGAGCAGGCCATATGAAAGCTCCCGCGCAGTTTGCGTCGTCCCGTTGCCGGTGATGTCGACGGTGACCGTGCCCTTGACGCCATCGCCGCCGCCACCGCTGAGGGAGCCGCCGACGAACAGGCCCGTGCCGTGCGCCGAGTTGTTGCCCGCTTCGAGCGAGAACGCGCCGTTGCCGCCGCCGCCGCCCACGGACTGGGCGATCACGGCGGATGAGTTCGCACCCAGCGTCGCAATGCTGCCCGTGCTCGTCACGACGACGTCGCCGCCGTTTCCGCCCGCGCCGCCTCGGCCACCGACCGCGTTGTCGATCGTCGCGTTTGTGACGAGAATTCCGTTGAACCCGCCATTGCCGCCGCCGCCGCCGACGGACTGCGCGAAGATGCCGACGGAGTTGTTGCCCTTCACCACGATCGTGCCGTTGTTCGTCACGGTCACTTGACCGCCCGCACCACCGGCCGCGGCCGCGCCGCCGACGCCGGATGCGATCGAGCCCGAGCCGCTGTTGAAAGCCCCCGCGACTGCGAAGCCGCCGCTGCCGCCGCCGCCGCCGATCGATTGCGCGAGAATGCCTGTCGAAAGCACCTTCTCGGTCACGATCGAGGCATTGTTCACGACGATCACGTTGCCGCCCGCGCCGCCGCCCGCACCCTGGCCGCCGACGTTGGAGGTCACGCCGTTGGAGCTGCTTCCCGACGCCGACAGGGAGAAGCCGCCGGCCCCGCCGCCACCGCCGATCGACTGGGCGAGAATGCCGGTCGAATTGACGCCGAACGTCCGGATCACACCATCATTGGTGACGCGCACGGTCTCGCTGGTGCCGCCGCCTGCGCCCAGGCCGCCGAGGCTGCTGCTCACCGCCGCGCCCGAGGCGGCCACGGTCAGCGCTCCGGCAAATCCACCCGTACCGCCGCCGCCGCCGACCGACTGCGCCAGAATGCCGATCGAGCCGCCGCCCACGGTTTGGACGAGCCCGACGTTCTGCACCGTGACCTCGCCGCCGTTACCGGCGGCCCCGCCTGCGCCCCCGCCGATCTTCGATTCCGCGCTCCCCTTCAACGAGATGGCAGCACCCATGGCGAAGCCGCCGTTGCCGCCGCCGCCGCCGACCGATTGTGCGAGGATGCCGTAGGCCAGTGCACCGGTCGTGGAGACGCCGCCGCCGGAGGCATTGGTCACCATGACGGCACCGGCATTGCCGCCCGCGCCGCCGTCGCCACCGACCGTTTCGAGCTGGCTCTTGGCTTGTCCCGAGGCCGCGCCGACTACGCCCACGGCAAAACCGCCGCTGCCGCCGCCGCCACCCACCGACTGCGCGAAGATGCCGATCCCTCTATTGCCGTTGGCCGTAACGAAGCCGCTGTTCGTCACGGTGACGCCCGCGCCGTCGCCGCCACCCGAACCCGTACCGCCCGTCGCGCTCGAAACCGCCGCATCGTTCGAAGAGAAGCTCAGGCCGCCGGCAAAGCCGCCGTTGCCGCCGCCGCCGCCGATCGACTGCGCGAATATTCCCACCGTGCCGACTTGCGCGACCGTGATCCTGCCCGAGTTGGTGACGGTCACGGCTCCGCTATCGTGGCAGCGTGGGTCGGTCACGTCGCAGGCACCACCGGCGCCTCCCACTGCCGTCGAAGTCGCCGCGCCGCCGATCGTCAGGGCACCCGATATGGCAAAGCCGCCGGTGCCGCCGCCGCCGCCCACGGACTGCGCGAAGATGCCGTGCGAGAGCAGTCCACCCGTCGAGATCGCTGCCGCGTTCGTGAGCGCGACTTGCCCGCCGCGGCCTCCTGCGCCGCCGCTGCCGCCGACGGCATCGGCCGTACTCCCGGCGTCACCTGTTGCGCCCGCGGTGCCGATCGAGAAGCCGCCGTTGCCGCCGCCGCCGCCGATGGACTGAGCGAGCAGACCGATGGCGTTGTTGCCCGTCGTCGCAATCGTCGAAGCGCCGGTCAGGTTGTCGAGCTGAACGAGGCCGGCGTTTCCGCCCAGGCCGCCCGTTCCGCCGACTGCGTTCGCCGTGCTCCCGCCGCCCATCGAGAATGTGCCGGCGACCGAGAACCCTCCCGTGCCGCCGCCGCCGCCCACGGATTGCGCGAAGACCGCTGCCGCGCCCGCACCCGCGGTCGCGACGCTGCCGCGGTTCGTGACCGTGACGTCGGCGGCCGAGCTGCCGGCGCCACCCGCGCCGCCGACTGCGTTCGAGGTGGAATCCCCACTCGACAGTCCGGCTGCGATGGCGAACCCGCCCGTGCCGCCGCCGCCGCCGATCGATTGGGCGAGGATACCGTGTGAGAAAGCTTTCTGTGTAACGATCTGGCCGGTGCTGTCCACCGTCACCGAGCCACCCGAGCCACCGCCGCCGCCCGCGCCGCCCGTGGGGTTGGCCGTACCGCCGACCGAGTTGCTTTCGCCCTTGCCCGAGCTGCCGGCGAAGGCAGCGCCTATGGCGAATCCACCGTTTCCGCCGCAGCCGCCGATCGTCTGGTCGAGAATGCCGCACTC
>CAZNMY010000141.1:0-14627 GCA_964574325.1 uncultured Devosia sp.
ATGCCTTGCGGCATGCCGTCGGCAGCGACCGTCCGGCCGGCTGACACATCGGGACGTAGGCCGGACCGTGACGGATTGCAAGCGCCGACCGTCCTGATCTACCTCAGCCGCGGCCGGGAGCCGATCTGCCAGATGCGATTTTACGCGGCAGCCCCCGCAGCACCGTCACCGTGGTCCCGATCCGCACCAGGCTGGCGAGATGGGTGACGTTGGCATTCGTCATGCGGAAGCACCCCGACGACGATGCACTGCCGATCGAGCGGGAATCGTTGGTACCGTGGATGCGATACAGCGTCGAGCCGAGGTAGATCGCCTTGGCGCCGAGCGGGTTGTGCACGCCACCGGTCATCACGACGGGCAGGTTGGGCTGGCGCTTCCGCATCTCGGCGGGCGGGCGCCAATCCGGCCAGGCCTGAACGCGCGAAACCCTCTGCGTGCCCGTCCACGTGAAGCCTTCACGGCCTACCGCGATCGAATAGCGGTACGCGCGTCCGCCGCCCAGGACGTAATACAGGGCACGTCCCCGCGTATCGATGACCACGCTGCCGGCACCTTGCGGGCCCGAGTAGGCCACCACCGGGGGAGCCGCCGGGGAGATCGCCGGGCGGGCGCCGCCGTCCCACTGTGCCTTCCAGGGGCCGCGTTGTGCGGGCGCCGTCGTGCGTGCAGGCGCTGCCCGCTGCGGACGGTCGTCCTCGTCATCGTCGTCCAGAGCGGGAAGTGCCGCCTGCTGGCGACGCTGACCGGCCACGCCGGCGCGCGGTCCGCTGCGCTGGGCTGCCGATGACCGCTGTGGCTGGCCCCAGAAGCTGTCGCTGAACAGGAACTGGGCCTGCGCTGGGGAAGTGAAGAGGATCGCGGCTCCGGCGAGAAGGCCGGCACGTAGGGTAGAGATCATCACGCAACTGCTCCGCTTGTGCTCACTGAGATTCGCCCGTCTTCGCGATCTATGGCCTTCGCCTTCTCAAGGCTAACGCGGCCACGCTTTATCGTTAATATTCGTCGCCGCCTTCACGGGTTCCCTTCTCGACACACTACGCGCGGCGCCATCGCAGAGTTTCAGCGCGCACGCCGCCTCAGCCACCGACGCGGGTGAACATATGCCAGACGCCATCCGCGCCGATCGAAAGCCGCCAACCGCGATAGCGGCGTGAGGTCGCCATGGCAGCAGCCTCCTCGGCGCCGACGAGCGCAACCAGCGCGGCCGTGTCGGTTTCGCTCATCGTCTCCAGTCCGACCTCGGCGAATTGCGGCCACACGTAGATGCGATTGTTCTCGGCGTCGCGCCCGCCGGGGATGGCTGCCCACGTCCCGTCGAGCAGCCGCTGCAGCGCAGCGAGAACGTCCTTGCCCGTCCCATCCGTGGACAGACTTCGCAGGTGAACGATCGGGTCCGCTCCCGCTGGGGACCCGACCTCCGGCGGCAGCTCGTTGAGATCCATCGCGCCCTTCAACTCTGCGATGTCACCGGTCTCGATCGCAGCGACGATCGCCGAGCGCATATCCGCAACGCCCGGCGGCAGGCCGTCACCTCCCCGGCCCAGAAGGATCGGCGGCGGCTGCGCGAGCGCTGTCGCCTGCTTTGCGTCTCGTTTTCTCGTCTGAGCGCGAATATGTCCTGATCCCTGCGCCGCATGGACAGCGGCGGCGAGCGTCCATATCAATACGGCCCGTCGGTTTCGCCCTCGTCCCGGACTCGGTGGGAGATTCATCGGAGAAGCCTCTCATGGACTCCGCGGGATCTCGTCCAGCGCCGAACCAGATGGCCGGTTCTGGTACTCTCCCGGGTTTGCGGCGGGTGGAGGTCCGGTGCAACGTAAGGTGCGGGCGAATCGAACGGCTTCCCGCTAACGTGAGGCGTTGTCACTGTCGTTGTGACCTGCCGGAGGGATGATCCTGCCATCCGATCCGGGCCGACGCCGATCCCACCGCCTCCTCGGGGCAAGAGACCACGCCACGTGCTGGACTTCATACCACATCCCCTGACGCTGCCGGTCGGACTGGCGGTCGGTGTTCTGATCGCCGCGCCGGTCGGTCCCGTCAATGTAATGTGCATTCAGCGTGCGATCGAGCGCGGTGTTGCCGCCGGCATAGCGGCTGGATTCGGCGCAGTGCTCGGCGACGGACTGATAGCGCTTCTCGCTGCCCTCGGCGTCGGCCAGATCACCGACGCGATCACCGGCTATCGAGATCTCGTGCAGATCGTCGGCGGCTTGGTGCTCGCCGGCTTCGGCGTGATGCTGTCGCGTAGTCGGCCGAAGCTCGTCACGATCGCGCCGGGACAATCCGAATGGGCGGGAGCGCGCGATTACCTCTGGGACGTGCCCAAGACATTCCTGCTGACGGTCACGAACCCCGGCGCGGTTCTCGGCCTCGTCGCCATATTCGGAGGCGTTTCGAGTTTCGTCGAGGTGCGCTCCACTGCGCAGGCTTTGTGGCTCGTGGCCTTCATCGTTGCGGGCAGCATGATGTGGTGGGTGCTCCTGGCGACGGTTGTCGGCCGGATCCGGCACCGCGTGACCGAGGCCCGTCTTGCCCAGATCAACAAGGCCGGTGGTCTGATCCTCGTGCTGTTCGGCGTCGTCCTCGTCGGGGAGATCGCATTGAAGGCGCTCTGGCGGGCGTTCATGAGCGGCATGCTCGGCTGAGCATCCGAAAAAGCGCTCGGAAGAAACGACCTACCGGCACCTCGAGTCAGTCCCGGCTTGCCGGGGCATCGACACTCCGACTACCATCCCGCGAGATCGCCCGAGACGAGGTCCGCTGCAAGGCGGGCAGCGCTCGACAAAACCAGATGCGATCCGCCGGGAGGGAACATGAACACCACGACGACGCGCCGTCTCGCGACCGCGCTCTTTTATGGCGTCGGCTCCTTTGCGACGTCACTTTCGGCTTCTGCCGATCCGGTCGCGGATTTCTTCCGTGAACGTCAGGTCAGTTGGATCGTTTCCTATGGGCCGGGAGGCAGCTACGGCCTCTATGCGCAGTTCGCAGCCCGGCACCTGCCCAAGCATCTGCCGGGCAAGCCCACCATAGTGGTGCAGTTCATGCCGGGCGCCGGCGGCATCACCGCCACCAACCATCTCTACAATCTCGCGCCGAAGGACGGCAGCGTGATCGCGACGGTGACGAAAGATCTCGCGCTCGAGCAGGCGTTGCGGCCGAAGGAAGTGCGCTACGACGCGCGGCGGTTCGGCTGGGTCGGCACGTTCGCCGAGTACATCGCGGTGTTCGCGGTGTGGACCGACTCGGGCATCAGGACGATCGCGGATACACGCCAGCGCGAGACGATCCTGGCGACCAGCGGGCGGGGCCATCAAGGCTCACAACTCGCCGTCGCGCTCAACGAATACGCGGGCACCAAATTCAAGCTGGTCGCGGGCTATCGCGGGGCCGCAGACATGAACGTTGCGATGGAGCGCGGAGAGGCGCATGCACGGATCACCTCGTGGAGCGGCTTCAAAAGCCAGCAGGGCGACTGGCTGAAGACCTCCAAGGCCGCGATCGTGGCGCAAGGGGGCGCCAAGCGACAGCCCGATCTGCCGAACGTGCCGCTGTTCGGCGAGCTCGTCACCGACCCTGACGGTCGAAAAGTCCTGGCGCTGATCGAATCTGGCGCCATCGTCGGCTGGCCCGCCTTGCTGCCGCCGGGCGTTCCCGCCGAACGGCTGGCCGCTTGGCGCAAAGCCTTCGATGCCACGATGAAGGATCCCGAGTTCATTGCGGAGGTCGAGAAATCGAAACTCGAGGTTCTGCCCAAGACGGGCGCGGAGCTCGAAAAGGCGATCGGCGAAGTTCTCGCGGTCGACGAGAAAGTTCTGGCGCGGGCGCGTATCATCGCCGACATCAAGAACTGATTGCGCTGGGCTCGCGCCGCCACACGAAGGGACAAGACGATGTCCGCCCGACAGAAGACCGAAGCGACGCGAGATGACGCGGAGCGCGCCGCTTACCGCAAGGAGCTGCTCTCCCTCAATGCCAAGCCGCTGTGGGAGCGGACGATGGTCATGGGCCCCGGCAACGACGCGGTGCCCGCGATCTGGCACTACCGCGACATGCGCCCGCGTCTCCTTCGTGCCGCCGAACTCGTGACCACGGAGGAAGCCGAGCGCCGCGTGCTGATGCTGGAGAACCCCGGCCTGCCCGGCTCCACCTATATCCTGACATCGGTCTACAGCGGGTTGCAGGTCATCCTGCCGGGGGAGATCGCGCGCGCGCACCGGCACTCGACCAACGCGATGCGCTTCATCCTCGAGGGCCAGGGCGCCTATTCCAGCGTCGAGGGTGAGCGGGTGATGATGAACCCCGGCGACTTCGTGCTGACGCCGTACTGGACCTGGCACGACCACGGCCATGTGGGAAGCGAGCCCGTGATCTGGCTCGACGCTCTCGACAATCCCGTCGCGAAGTTCTTCGGCGCGATGTTCCGCGAGAACTACCCCGGCGAGACGCAGCCGGTGACCGCTGCGCCGAACGAGGCAGAGACGCGCTATGGCAACCATCTACTGCCGGTGAACTACAAAGCCGGCGCCCGCTCGTCGCCGTTGATGCTCTATCCCTACGATCGCACGCGCGAGACGCTGTTCAAGCTGGCGAGGCTCGGTCCCATCGATCCCGCACAGGGCGTCAAGCTGCGCTACGCGAGCCCCGCAAACGGCAGCTACCCGTTTCCGACGCTCGCCGTCTTCATCCAGTGGCTGCCCGCCGGGTTCGCGGGCAACAGCTACCGCGCCACCGACGGCACGGTGATGTGCTGCGTGGAAGGCCGCGGCAGCATCGCGTTCGGCGATCGCACGTTCGACTTCGAGAAGGGTGACGTCTGGTGCTGCCCACCGTGGATCAGCTATCGCTTCACCACCACCGACGAATGCGTCGTGTTCAGCTACTCCGACCGGGCGGCCCAGGAAGCTCTCGGGTTCTGGCGGGAAGAAGGTGCGGCGGGTTGACGACCGAAAGCGCGCGCCGCCCGATCAGTTGACGAGGCCGCGCTCGATCTTGGCGAACATATAAGCCCATTTCTCGATCTGGGTGTCGATGAGGGACTTCATGGTCGCGCGCAGGTCCTCGAGCAGCTTGCAGTCCGGCGAATTCGACGCCGACCCCGCCTCGCCCATCCTGTTGAGCTGGGCCAGCAGGTCGGTCGAACGCTGGTCGTAGTCGGCGATGCGCTCGTCCTGGACGAAGGGCGCGGCCTTCGCCATGAACTCCTCAGCGCTCCACTTGCGGCGCTCCCGCAGCAGTCGCAACTTGTCCTGGAAGCCGGGTGCGTTGCGCGCGTTGAGATCGCGCAGCGCGCCGGCAGCGCCTTCGACCACCGCCTCGAACTCCTGCTTGGCGCATCCGACGGTAGCCGAGGGCGTCCCCTGCGCCGCTGCCGAAACAGCGAGCCAGACGGTAGCCAGTCCCCAGAACAACATCGCGACGGCGGCTTTCACCTCGCGTCCCCTCGCAGCTTCGGCCTGTGGTGGTAGCCGGACCCGAGGGACGCGGCAAGGGGACGAACGACACAGCACGCGCGCGTCGAGCATGCGCCGCTATGCTCGACGGGAGGGAAAGCCGGCCGGTCCGGCGTTCGGCTGCGTGACGCCGGGGCCACGCTCAGGCCGAGTTTTTCACAGGCCACACGTCCGCCGCGCGTCACTTGCCGTCGAGCCAGGCCTTTCCTCGCGCATAGAGGGCTGCAACCTCGGGGCCACGCAGGCCCGGGAGATCGCGGCAGACATCCAGGCCGCGCTTCGTCTGGGCATAGGCGAGAAAACGATAGCCGATCGGGAACGCCTCCAGCAGCTTCCGGTCGAATGCGTGGACTTCGCCGGGGAAGACCGGGTCGGCCCGATCCTTCTCGTAGGTCAGCCGGCGGTCTGCGATCGCCCAGCGGTCCCGGCGCTTTTCGAACAGATCGTAGAACCGCCCCTGACAAGTCAAATCGTAGAGCGCGCCTTCGAGCGTATCGCGCGACGTGATGGTCATACGGGTCTGCGCGACCGCGCGCACGCCTGCCGGCGTGACGGCGAGGTCGATCGAGGTCGCGCCGAGAACGTGGCTGCTCATGCTCCCGTTGGCGAACGACGCACGCGCCCGCGACACGAACTCGTCCGCCGTTCCCGCGAACCAGGTCGCGGTCATCCGGCCGTCGTCGTGGAAGCAGGTTCGCAGCCGCTCGAAATCGCCACTGTCGCGCCAGATCGCCCAGCTTTCGATCGTCTCGCGAATGGCGAGCTTGTCACGTAGCGTATCGTCCATGGGGCCCCCGGTCGGTGCCACGTTCACTGCTTGCGCTTCATGGCGAGGGCAGCGGCGGCAGAATCGAGCGTCTTGTTCATTTCCGCGATCGACTTCTCGAGTTCCTCCGGCCCGGCGAAGGCCGGCAACTGCGCCGTCGCGGTGAGCCTTGCGGTGATCTCGGGCGTCGCGCCGGCCTCGACGACGTCTGCGGCGATCCGCTTGCGCAGGTCCTGGCCCATGTCGCGCGGGCCGAACAGTCCGATCAAGCCCGCGTGGTCGAGGGCGGGGAAACCCGCCTCCGATATGGTCGGCGCATCGATCACGGGCGTGCGCCGGTTGCCGACGCCGACGATGCGCACCTTCTTTGCGGCAGCGAGCGGCAGTTGCGGCGCCAGTGACGACATCACGATCTGCAACCGGCCTTCGCCCAGATCCGGCACGGCCTGCACGATATCGCGGTAAGGCACCTTCGGGACGTCGAGGCCCTCGCGCTTCAGCCAGCCGAAGAAGATGATCTCGGACATGCCCTGCACCGAGGCCGCGTTGAGCTTACCCGGGTTCGCCTTGGCGTGCGCGACGAAATCCTTCAGCGACCGGGGGCCGAGAGCTTCGGGAATGGCCACCGCCATCACCGTGACCGATATCCGCGCGATCGGCTGGAGGTCGCGCTCGCGGACGTAGGAAAGGTTGTCGTAGAGATAGGGATGGGCGACGAACGAGGCCACGGCGCCGTACAGCAAGGTGTGGTCGTCGTTGGCCCCGGTGAAGGCGTTGATCGCAACCATGGCGTCGCCGCCCGGCCGGTTCTCGACCACGACGGGCTGTCCCCATTTCTGTTGCAGGCGCGGGCTCAGAAGGCGGGCGGACGTGTCCGCGCCCGATCCCGGGCCGAATGGGATGATGAACCGCACGTTGCGTTGCGGCCATGATGCGGCCTTGGTGTCGCTCTGCGCCCAGGCCACGCCGCTGAAAAAGCCTGCGCCGCTGAGAAATAACGCGGCCACAGCCGCACCCGATCCTGCACGCACCCACGTCCGGATGTTCATTCCGCGCTCTCCCCTTCGGCGGCTCTCGGGCCACACTATCGTGCAGCTTGGCGCTGAACGCGACGTGGTGCAACATCGAACTCCCGACCGCGCTCCGAACCAGGAGAAGGAACCGCCGCGATGATCGAAGCACTGGGCTATGTCGGAATACGGTCGGACAAGATCGACACGTGGGCGGATTACGGCGCGAAGTGGCTCGGCTTGCAGCTCACGGAGCGGACCGCTTCGAGCCTTCGGTTCCGCATGGACGACCGCAAGCAGCGCTTCATCATCGCCGACGGACGGGAGCCGAGCCCCGGCGACAGCGCGCAGTTCTTCGGATGGGAAGTGGCCGGCGCGGCGGCACTCGACGCACTCGCAGCCAAACTCGACAAAGCCGGGGTCAAGATCGCGCGCCTCGACCGGGCTGCCTGCGGGCATCGCCGTGTAGCGGAGGCGATCGCATTCGCCGATCCGAGCGGCAACCGGCTCGAGGCGTTTCACGGGGCGGAGACGACGAACGATCCCTTCGTGCCGGGGCGTCCGATCTCGGGCTTCCGCACGGCCGCGCTCGGCATGGGCCACGTCGTGATGCGTTGCAAGAACATCGACGCGTCGATCGCGTTCTACAGGGAGACGCTGGGCTTTGCGCTCTCCGACTACGCGCTCGAGCCGTTCGTCGCCTATTTCTTCCACGTCAATCCGCGCCATCACAGTATCGCGCTCATCGGCAGCCCGGTAGACGGCATCCATCACCTGATGGTGGAGCTTTGCTATCTCGACGACGTCGGGCAGCTCTACGATCTGGCACTGGCCGAGCCCGGTCGGATCGCGACCTCGCTCGGGCGGCACACCAACGATCACATGACCTCGTTCTACGCCAATACGCCGTCGGACTTCTTCATGGAGTACGGCTGGGGCGGGCGGACGCTCGATGTCGCGAACTGGAAGCCCTACGAGATGCACTATGGCACGAGCCTGTGGGGTCACGAACGCACGTGGCTGCCGCCCGACGCGATGGAGGAAGCGCACCGATTGCGCGCCAAGGCCGTCGCAGACAACCAGCGCGAGCCGCTGCAGGTGATGCCGGGCAACCACGTCATGAGCCACGGCACCTGCCCCTGGTGGGACAAGATGAAAGCCGGCGACGGCAAGGGCTGAAAAACGCGACCGACGCGGCCGACAAAGAAACCACCGGAGGAAACCGTCATGCTCAAGCTCGCACATAGCCTCGCGCCACTGGCTGTGCTGATGTCCGCAGCAACGCCCGTCCAAGCCCAGTCGCCCGCCTATCCCACACGGCCGGTGAAGCTCGTGCTGGCGTTCGGCGCGGGCGGAAGCGCCGACGTGATCGCGCGCCTCATCGGAGCCAGGATCAGCGAGACCTGGGGACAGGTTCTGCTGATCGAGAACAAGCCCGGCGCGGATGGCGATCTCGCCGGTGAGACGGTCGCACGGGCGCCGCCGGACGGCTACACGCTGCTGTTCACGAGCCAGGTGCTCGCGGTCAACGTCTCGCTCAGACCGAAGCGAGCCTACAAGCTCGACGACCTCACACCGGTGATGCTGGTCGCGGACACGCAGGGCGTGCTCGCGGTACCGATGGATTTCGAGGCCAAGTCGGTCAAGGAAGTGATCGCAGTGGCAAAGGCCAAACCGGGCAAGCTCGACTTCGGCTCCACCGGGATCGGCACTTCAGGTCACCTCGCGATGGAGTTGTTCCGGATCACCGCCGGCATCGACATCGTGCACGTGCCGTTCCGCAACATCGGACAGTGGATGACCGACATGATCGCGGGCCGGATCGTGCTGGGCATTCCCACGGTGCCGGGAGCGACCACCCACATCCGCGCGGGCAAGCTGCGCGCGCTCGGCGTCACCGGCGCGCGGCGTACGGCGGCGTTGCCGGACGTTCCCACGATCGTGGAAGCGGGCCTGCCCGGTTACACTGCCACGACGTGGTATCCGCTGATGGCGCCGCGCGGTACGCCCGAGCCCGTGATCGCGCGCATCAACGCGGCCTTCAAGTCCGCGATGGAGGACGCGGCGATCAAGAAGAAGCTCGGCGATCTCGGCGTCGAGCCGGTGGCGTCGTCACCGGCAGAGTTGGCCAAGCACATCGCGGCGGAAGTCGCACGCTGGAGCAAGGTCGTTGCACAGGCCGGCATCAAGTCGGAATGAGACCGCATCTCGACCAAACCGTTCAATTCGCCTGAGTTGCTTTTTTCATGCGTTCGACAATCGCGGGCGGAGTGGCGTAGATCTTCGCGACGAGCGCTTGCACCTTGTCGCCGGGCGTGGCGTCGAGCTCGAGCTTGGCCTTCGTGGCTTCGGCCTGCATGTCCTTGTCCGCGATCGTCGCCATGAAGGCCTTCCGCAGGGCAGCCAGGCGGTCGGCGGGCACCTCGGGGGGAGCGAAGAACACGCGGTTGATCTGGCTCTGCACGTAGAACACTTCGGCGACCCGGCGGTCGTCGTCGTTCTTGAGGTAGTTCCCGGCAAGCGGCACGCCGGCCTTCTTCAGCGCTGCGTGGGCTGCGATATCCTCCTGCACCAGCACGTGCACTTCCGGGTTGGCCAGGAGGTTCTGGAACTGCGCCATCGCCGTGGACAGGTTGAGGCCACAGGTGCCCTGGACCTCGCCTTTCAGGATCGCCAGCGAGATCTCGCGCGAACCGGGATAGCCCGCGACCAGCTTCACCTTCGCGCCGAAGATGTTCTTCAGGAACAGCGGATAGAGCAGCAGCGCGCTGCCGGGACCGGATCCGCCGACGATCAGCTCCTTCGAGAAGATGTCGTCGAACTTCTTGACCTCGGCATCGCGCCTGACGACGCACACCTGCGTTTCGAGGTTGGCGTTGCCGACGAAGCCGAATTTGACGGGGTCGTACTTTCGCGCACCTGTTGCCATCAACGGATCGAGGATCGCGCCGGCGAGCGCGCTGCCGAACACCGTGCCGTCACGAGGTGCCGCCGAATAAAGATGCGCGGTCGCGACGATGGAACCCGCGCCCGGCAGGTTCTGCGGCACGATCCGGGGATTGCCGGGGATGTACTTGCCGAGGTGCCGCGCGAGCAGCCGGCCGTAGAGATCCGTGCCGCCCCCCGGCGTCGAGCCGATGATGATGGTCACGGTCTTGTCGCGGTAGAACTGCGCGACGGCGTCGTTGCCTTGCGCCGATGCGTGCGTGGACAACAACGTCATCAAAGCCGATGTCGCGGCGACGCCGGCTGCAACAGCCCTCGAATTCGGCAGCATCATCGTTCTCTCCCGGTTTCAGCCGTCGCTTCGATGCGCGGCCATGGTGTCCATTTCGCCATCTCGGATCCTATCCAGGCGCGACGAGGTAGCCGATGCGATTGCCGCGGTGGGCGCGGTAGCGTTCGAGCTCTTCCTGGACTTCGCGGGGGTGGAGCGGCCGGCCGGTCGCTTCGATGCGTTGCATCTCGAGGGCCAGCAACTGCTCGAGGATCGGCTGCGCCGTCTGGTGCAACATGCCGATGGTCGCGATCGTACGCGCCGGCATGTTCGACGGTATCTTGGGGAAACCGAGGCGGACGAGCATGTTCTTCACGAAATCCGGGCTCCAGCTCGTCATCCGGCCGAGCAGCGCCATGACGCTGATGCCGAGCCCCTCGCGGAAGCGATAGTCGTGCGCGTCCATCCAGTCGAACAGCTTGGACATCAACAGATCCTGCATGCGGATCGCCGAGGTTACGCGGTAGTCGCGCCATTCCGCGATGAGATCGAAGGCGGGCTCCACCTCGAAGTCGGCGGGCGCGATGGTGTCGAGGGCCGTTACGCCGATGCGCTCGAAGAAATCGCGATTGGTCATCCCGAGCCGCGTCGGGAAGCTCGGCAGCGTCATCGCGCCCCCGCTCGCCCCGACGAAGCCGTGGCGAACGAGCTTCGAGCAGAAGAACTCAGCGTCACCGGCCATTTCCATCGAGAAGTCGTAGGGAATGCCGCCGAGCAGCCCCCGGGACCGCGCGACGTGACGGGCTGCCAGTTCGGCTGCTCGCCGCGCCAGATCCGCATCGCGGTGGCGGAACAGAACGGCGCGGCCCAGACCGTGGTCGAGCGACCTGTCGATCGGAGTCCAGATCGAGCCTTCCTCGATCAGCGCCTCGACCATCCAGTGCTGGCCGTCGGCGTCCACGTGGACGAGGCCGACATGGCTGAACTGGCTGTCGGCGTCGCCGATGCGGGCGATGGCCGCGGAGTTGTGCAGCTTGCCGCGCACCAGCAGAACGTCGCCTGCCCTCAGCACGGGGCGATCGCCTGCTCGCAATGCCGGGTGCATCAGCGTCCATTCGGGCGGCCCGCCGAAGGCCTTGTACGTCTGCTCCCCCGGAGCGAGACGCGGATAGCCGTTGGCGACCTCGCCGACGATATCGATGGTATAGCGGAGAATGCGCATGGCATTGCGAACCGCCAGCGGGGCCGCGTCACGCATCAGTCCCTGTGACTGCCACTCGACGATCCGGTCGCGAAGCGTGAGGTAGAGATCGAAAAGCTCGTCGGCGGCGGGCCGCGCGATGTGCTTGACCTCCGCCACGTCGAGTGCGGCGAAGTCGGTATCGTAGACCGACTGATAGAGCGCCTGCATATTGCCGACGAGGTCCGCCGTGACGGCGGCTGGACGCGCGATGATGGCGCGCCATTGACCGATCGCGGCAGCCAGCAGCATTTGGCCGTTACCCTGCAAGCCACCCCTCCCAGGCTTCGTGTGCTCACGTTGCCGGCCGTGACGCCGGAGCCGATGGTATCATATCAGACATATCGAAGGGGTATGCTAGCCGGTAAATCCCGGTAGATCACGGCGTCCTGGAACATGCGGCCACCCGGCAACGACGAAGGGCGGCATCGCTGCCGCCCTTCGGGTGTTCTGAATGTGTGTGACTTCAGTGCGCCAGCGGCGTGCCCGCGCCCCAGACGTAGATGCAGGCGAACAGGAAGAGCCAGACCACGTCGACGAAGTGCCAGTACCAGGCGGCCGCCTCGAAGCCGAAGTGCTGCTTCGACGAGAAGTGCCCGGACAGCGCCCGCAACAGGCAGACGAACAGGAAGATCGTTCCGATCAAGACGTGTGCGCCGTGGAAGCCGGTCGCCATGAAGAACGTCGAGCCATATATGTGGCCGGCGAAGCTGAAGCCGGCGTGCATGTACTCGTAGACTTGGCAGGCCGTGAACAGCATGCCGAGCAGAACGGTGCAGATGAGGCCCCAGACGAGGCCCTTGCGGTCGTCCTTGAGGAGGGCATGGTGAGCCCAGGTCACCGTCGTGCCCGACAGCAGCAGGATCACCGTGTTGATGAACGGCAGGCCCCAGGGATCGAAGGTGCCCTTGAAGTTGCCGGGGACATCGGTGGCGGTCTGCGCAATCGCCTTCGGCGGCCACACGCCACCGGTCAGCGCGTGCCTGTCTACCATGCCGAGGATCGACTTGTCGGACGGCGTGACGCCATCGGGGCCGTAGATCGGCATCGGCTGGATTTCGCTGGGGAACAGCGCGACGCCGAAATAGGCCCAGAACCAGGCGACGAAGAACATGACTTCAGATGCGATGAACAGGATCATGCCGTAGCGCAGATGAAGCTGCACGACCGGCGTGTGGTCGCCTCTGTGCGCCTCCTTGATGACGTCGCGCCACCACAGGAAAGCGATCAGGCAGACCAGTGCTGCACCGATGTAGAACATCGATGCGCCCTTGAGGTTCGTCCCGAAGATGTCGAGCCCGCCCTTGGACGTGCGCATCCAGACGATGGCGCCGACGGCCATGATCAATGCGCTCAACGAAGCGAGTGCGGGCCATGGGCTGGGATCGATGATGTGATAGTCGTGGTTAGGCTTGGCGTGACCGTCGGCCATGTCGTCCAGTCTCCCTTCCGTTCCTGTCTTCGTCTGCGCCGTCATCCCCATCAGGGCGACGCAAGATCCTGCGATACGATCTGCGGCACGCCGCTCACACTCTCAGCTACGCCGGCCGCCGTCCGTTCCCCGCTAGTGTGGCGTTTCGGAAGTTCCCCTCCACTTGCAACGAGCGACGAGGGAACTTCCGAAACAAAGCCAAACTAGCAACTTCAAGCATCTAGTGTCCCCTTTTAAACCCGAAGTTCGCAACCGACGATGCGGCGCTGCAGGTGCGAACTTCGGGTTCGGGACACTAGCCGCCGCTGCCGGCGCCCGACGCGGGTGCGACCGCGGCGGACTTCGGCTTGTCGACGGGGTAGAACGTGTACGACAGCGTGATTTCCTTGACCTTGCGGCCGTCCTTGTCGCCCTCGATCGCGGGATCGACATAGAAGCTCACGGGAAAATCGATCGTCTCACCCGGCTCGATCCGCTGCTCGGTGAAGCAGAAGCACTCCATCTTGTTGAAGAAGGAGCCGGCGATGTCGGGCGACACGTTGAAGGTCGACGAGCCGACGAGGGGCCGGTCGGAAACATTGGTCGCGCGGTAGAAGACGAGCTTGTTTTCGCCGATCCGCACGTCGACGGTGCGCTCGACGGGCTGGAAGTTCCAGGCGAGGCCGTTGACGTTGGCGTCGAAGCGCACGGTCACGACGCGGTCGAGTATCGTGTCTGACGCCTTCGTCACCCGCTGGGTCGTGCCGCCATATCCCGTGGCCTGGCAGAACATCTGGTAGAGCGGGACGGCCGCGTAGGCCATGCCCAGCATCCCCAGTGAGACGAGGCCCATGATGGCGCCGACACGCTGGTTCCGCCGCTCACGGCTTCGCGCGTTCTCGGAGTCGCTGCCGGTGATGTCCGAACGGTTCAGCATGTGCCCGCCTGTTTGCAGACGACGGGATCGGTGATCGGGATGTTCTTGCTCTTGGCCCCGATGCCCGACATCCCGTCCTTGCGGAAGGCGTTAGGTCCGAGCCGGACGATCGTTGCGGCATAGAAGATCACGACGAGGGCGCCGAGCCCGAGAGCGATGGCGAGCGACCGCGCGCGGCGCCGCTTCAGCCACTTCTCACCACCGGGAATCTCGTCGACCATGGAAGCCATCATCCGAATGCCGCCCCGAAGACCCGCTCTACCAGAAGGGCAGCGAACAGCAGGAACAGATAGAGGATCGAGAAACCGAACAGGCGGCGCGCAGCCTTCTCGGCCGCATCGCCTTCGCGCTCACGATAGACCTTCAGCGCGGCCGCAACGAACACCAGCCCACCGGCCCCGGAAACCAGGAGATAGGCCTGACCACCCAGAGCGATGAAGTACGGCACCACCGCGAGCGGGGCGAGGATCAGCGAATAGAGAAGGATCTGGCGGCGCGTCTCGTCCCCGCCGGCAACCACCGGCAGCATGGGAACGCCGACGCGCTCGTATTCCTTGCAGCGGTAGAGCGCCAGCGCCCAGAAGTGCGGC
>CAZNMY010000142.1:0-14607 GCA_964574325.1 uncultured Devosia sp.
AATGTCTTCCGGCTCGAAAGGCTGCTGCTTGGCGAAGTCGTAGAAGAAGCCGTTCTCGATCACGGGGCCGATCGTGACCTGCGTGCCGGGCCACAGGCTCTGCACGGCCTCGGCCATGACGTGGGCGGCGTCGTGCCGGATCAGCTCGAGCGCCTCCGGATCGTTGCGCGACACGAACTTGATCGATGCATCTTTCGTGATGGGGTCGGCGAGGTCCGCCAGCGCGCCGTCGAGGCTCATGGCCACCGTGCGCTTGGCAAGGGACGGGGAGATCGACTTCGCGATCTCGAGACCCGTCGTTCCCGCGGCGACCAAGCGGCTCTTGCCGTCCGGGAACGTGATCGTGACTTCGGAAGCTCTATCCGACATAGGTCTGCTCCTCTCAATCGCGGCATACCGATCCGCGTAAGACTGGGAGCGCTTAAATCGGGGGAGTTCGGTCCAAAGTCAAGCCAAAGGCGTGGGAATCGGGCTGCGGCAATACGGAATATCCGGCGTCTGCCTTGACTCAAATCCCGACTCCGCAACTTCTGGCGGCAGTGGGGGACCATGGCTTTCTTTTGCCACCGGATTTCGGCTTTTGCGCCCGGCGTCGCGTGGTTTGCGCTCGTGAGTGCAATCCTGGCTGCTCCCGGCGGCGCGGCGGCGCAGACGGTGCCCGGCTTCACGATCGAAGCCGAGGGACAGCGGGTTTTGGGCGCGTCCGATTTCGAAGCGGGTCTTGTGCCAGATCTCTTTTCCGGCACGTTCCACTCACTCAAGGTCGACGACGGCAACGGCTGGGGCGGTGCGCTCGCCATCGGCTATACGTGGGCCAACGGCTGGACCGGCACGGTCCGCTACCGGCGTCTCGACGGGGCCGACAACGGCGGGCTTATCGTGGACGGCGTCATCGCGTTTGCGGCCGGCGATCCGTCCATGCCGGGCGGATTCCTCGCGGGTCTTTCCGAGGCGCGCACGGAAGTCGAGACGGACAGCTCCCGGGTCGACATCGAGATCGGCACGGATGTCGCGCTGCTCGGCGGCACGGGGCAGTTCTTCGGCGGGCTCACCTACGTCTCGATCGATCGCGATTCCGCGATCATCGATACCTGCTCGTGCCTGCCGCTGCTGTTGCGGCTCTCGAACCGTTTTCAAGGTGGGGGGCCGAAGATCGGTTTCCGCGGCGGCGTTCCAGTCGCGACTGCCGTCCGCCTTGTCGGTGGTGCTTCGGCCGCGGCCCTGATCGGAACCTCCGAGTTCGAGAGCCTGTACATCGACCCGTTCGTGCCGCAAGGCGCGTTCAAGGACGACGACACGCGCGTTGCGGCGGCGCTCGACGGCGAAGCGGGTCTCGCGTTTGCGCTCGGCGCGGGCACGCTGACCGTCGGCTATCGCGTAGACGCGCTGCTCGGCGCGCTCGATACCGATCAGCGCGTGTCGGAGATCTTCACGGGCTCCGGGTTTCCAGCCATTGGCGACGAGCGCGACAACTTCATCACGCACGGACCGTTCGCACGGTTCGCGATGCCGCTCTCAGGTGTCGGGGACTGACGCGCGGATCAGTCGAATATCGACGAGACGAAATCGGCGATGGCGCCGAAGATGCCGAGGATGATCTCGGCGATCATTTCGAAAATCGTCTGAAAGGTCTCGAACGCGCTCGAACCCGCGACGAGCACGACGGCGCCGCCCGAGGCGACGAGCGCGGAGGTCACCGCGTTGAAGACCGTCATCCAGAGGATCGCAAAAAACACGAAGCCGAGGATGAGCGCGGCGGCCGTGCGGCGGAAGAACCGGGCAACCGGCGATCGCTCGGTAGGAGCGGCGGTGGGCTGGGTCATCGTCAAATCTCTCTTCTCCGAAAAAGACGGTTTGACGACCATTCCTACGCGGGACCAGCGTGCCGGGATGTTCCGGGCGGAACACTCGGATCGGGGTCTAGGCGTCCACGTCCTTCGGCGCCGACCGCAGCCGCCAGCGTCCGTATCGCCACGGCGCAAACGGGTGATGCTCGCCCCGGATGTCGGGCGGCGGGTCGTAGCCGGCGCTGCCCCACGGATGGCATCGGGACAGTCGCGAAAGGGTGAGCCACAGGCCGCGCCAGGCGCCGTTCCTGTCGATGGCCTCAAGCGCGTACTCCGAGCAGGTCGGCAGGTGGCGGCATTCGAGGCCGATGAGCGGCTTCAGCGTCCAGCGGTAGGCGTGAATGGGGGCTTTGACGATGGTTTCGATCAGACCCATCGCGTCACGCGCCGGCTGCGCTTTTCGCGGCAGCTTCAATCCCCGCGTGCCCTTGCACCTGATCGAGAGCGCGCTCCACGGCATCGAACACCAACAGCGTCGAGGCATGGCGGTGCGGGTAGTCCTTCACGGGCTCGAGCAGACCGAGGTCCGCCCAGCGCCCGTCCGGACGCGGGCCGGCTTCCTTCAACATGCGGCGCATGGTGGCGGCGACGGCGCGGAACTCGTCCGCCGGCGTACCGACGATCTCGCGCCCGACAATGGCGGCGGAGGCTTGGCCCAGGAGGCACGCCTTCACCGTCTGGCCGAAGTCCGAGATGCGGTCTCCGTCCATCTTGATCTCGACCTCGACGGTCGATCCGCAGAGCTTGGAGTGGGCCCGGGCGGTCGCCTGCGGATGGTCGAGGTGAGCGGCGTGCGGAATGGCCGCCGCCAGCTCGAAAATCCTCTGGTTGTAGATGTCGTCGAGATCCGCCATGCGTCCCTACCGTCCCTCTGCCGCTTGCGGCGCTCCTTCCGGCCGCCTGCAATCGCTTCTATATAGGGCGTCTCGCCCGATCCTTCGAGTTGCATCACCCAGAGGCCGCCATGTCCGACAGCGCATCGTTCCCTTTCCCGGCCCGCGGCTCCACGGCGGACATCGAGCAGGGCCGGGAATTCCAGCCCAAGTTCGACAAGGACGGGCTGATCCCGGCCATCGTCACCGACGCCGATAACGGTACGGTGCTGATGTTCGCCTGGATGAATGCCGAGGCGCTCCGGCTCTCGCTCGATACGGGCGTGGGGCACTTCTGGAGCCGGTCGCGGGCACGCATCTGGCGCAAGGGCGAGGACAGCGGCAACATCCTCACGATCCGGGAGGCCCGCGTCGATTGCGACCAGGATGTCGTCTGGCTCCGCGTGTCCGTCGGCGGCGCGGGGGTCGCTTGCCACACCGGCGCGACCTCGTGCTTCTACCGCACGATATCGGTAGGTGCAGGCGGCGGTCCGATCCAGCTCGAGCGGGACGATCCTTGAGCGCAGAGCCCGGCTCCGTTCAGCAACACATCCGAAACCTTTCCCCGGTGCGGGCGTTCTCGCCTAAGCTGCACTGCAGCAACGATTTCTCAATTCGCATCACAACCTTGGTAGGGGGCCTTTAATCGGAATCTGCTAATCTCCAAGTAAGGGTCGAGGGGATCCCGATGCTTGGGCGTTGCGACGGGTTCCACGAGATAAAATCACCGGCCAATGAGCCACCTTGGCAAGGCCGGAGAGTGGAGTCTGCCATGGCAACAGCCAATTCCGGTGCAGGCAAGTTCAAGATCGGTCTCGCGCTCGGCGGTGGCGCCGCGCGCGGCTGGGCGCACATCGGCGTGCTTCGCGCGCTCCACAACGCCGGCATCCATCCCGACATCATCGCAGGCACCTCGATCGGCGCCGTAGTCGGCGCGTGCGAAATCGCGGGCCAGCTCGATGCGCTGGAGGAGTTCGCGCGCGAGCTGACGCGGCGGCGCGTGCTCGGTTATCTCGATTTCAACCTGTCCGGCACCGGGCTCATTACCGGTCATCGCCTGGGCGAGCGCCTTCGCAAGCAGCTCGGCGAGACGAAGATCGAGGAGATGCCGCGCCGGTTTACAGCGGTCGCGACGGAGATCGGCACCGGGCACGAGGTCTGGCTGTCGCGTGGCCACGTCGTCGATGCGGTGCGTGCGTCCTACGCACTGCCCGGCGTGTTCCGGCCCGTGAAGGTCGAAGGGCGTTGGCTGTTCGACGGGGCACTCGTCAATCCCATCCCGATCTCGGTCTGCCGCGCACTCGGCGCCCGCTACGTCATCGCGGTCAACCTCAACATCGACATTTCGAACCGCGGCACGATCTCGAACATCAATCCGATGCCGGAGTCCGACCAGGAGATGGAGGACGCGCCGCCCGTCACCGCCAAGAACGGCATGGGCGTGCGTCAGTTGCTGCAGCGGCAGCTTCTCGGCCGGGGTGAGGACGTGCCGGGCATCTCGACCGTGATGGTCGACGCGTTCAACATCGTGCAGGACCGTATCGCGCGCTCGCGGCTCGCGGGCGATCCGCCCGACTCCATGATCAGCCCGCGCCTGCACGGCATCGGCCTTTTCGATTTCCATCGCGCGGATGAGCTTATCGCGCGCGGCGAGGCTGCGGCCAAGCGCGAGATCGAGGATCTCACCCGCGAACTCGGCACGCGCCACGAGGTTCACGGCAGCCGGCAGGTGACGGTGGTCTGAGTTTCAGAAAATCGCCCAAATAGAAAAACGGCGCGCTTTCGAAAAGCGCGCCGTTTCTGTTTGCCATGCAGGGCGAGCGTCGTGTCAGCCGGTCGCCAGATAATTGCGCATCGCCGAGACTTCCATCTGGACCTCGGCAACATGGAACTTCACGACATCGCCGATGGAAATGATCCCGACGAGGGCGTCATCCTCGACCACCGGAAGGTGGCGGAAGCGTCCCTTCGTCATCGTCTCCATGAGCTCGTCGATTTCACTGGTTTCCTGGCAAGCGACGACCGTGCGGGTCATCACCTCGGATACCATCAAACTCAGCGCTTGCGCGCCATGCTCCGAAATTGCGCGAATGACGTCGCGCTCGGAAATAATACCGGTTACATGACCGTTTTCGCCCACGACAACGACAGCACCAATCTTTTTGGGTCCAAGTTTCTTCGTAACGTCGAGCAGCGTTGCGTTCGGCCTTACGGTGGTAACCGCCCTTCCTTTCGACTTCAGTATCGATGCGACGTTCATGAACGTGTCCTCCCGCCTGCCGTCGATCGACGCGTCACCTGACGAGCGTTGCGTTCTCGCCGTTTCAAGTTCTGCTTCGACCCCAGCGAGCGTTGCTTATATTTGACCTTGGTCGTGTTCTTACAAACTCCGACAACCAATGGTGATGCAAACGCGGTTCGCACGCAAGAGTTTCAATGAATATTTGGTTGCGGATAATCTTCCGAACGCGAGGGATTATCGAAAAGACCATAAGTAAATATCCCTATTGCATAGCCTCCGAGATGGGCCTCCCAAGCAATTCCGGCCCCGTTTTGTGCAACGCCAAATCCGACAATCGTCAGCACATTCAAGACGACCAGAACTGCACTGGCGACTATGATGCGACGGTCCGTCAATGCTTCGCCGAGCGACATCAGCCGGATCGAGCGCGGCGCTTCGCGCAGGCGACGGAAACCCCCTGAATCAATGGCCGGAAACAAAAATCTCATCACGCCTCCCATGAGCCCCGAGATGGCGCCGGAGGCGCCGATCATGGGCTGCATCAGATCGACATTTACGAGATAGAACGCGGCCGCGCCGCCAAGGCCGCAGAGGGTCAAAAAGGCGAGAAAGCGCACTGCCCCGCACCGCTCCGCTATTGCACCGCCGAAGGCGAGCAGCCAGGCCGCGTTGAACGCCAGGTGCATCCAGTCGCCGTGCATCAGCATGTGCGTGACCGGCGACGTAAACAGCGCCAGCTCGCCGCCGGGAAGCTCCGCGCCCAAGGGTCCGTAGCGGGCCGGAATGAATGCGGCCGCGAGCACAAGCCACAGATCGTCGTCCGGGGACAGGAAGCCGCGCGCCACCTGTATGAGCACCAGAACGGCAAGGACGGCTACGACGATGCGGGGGACATTGAAGATCGGCTCTTCCTGCGGCGCCGTGGGGATCACGCAGCTCTCCTGAGTTGGACGGGCAAGCCACTCTGCCCGCGGGGCCTTAACGATACGACGATTGGCGGGAAAGGTCCGTCGCAAAGCCGCAGACGTCGACTTTCATAAACCGACGTGTGCAGGGCAACCTTTGAATGGCATGGAACCTGCTCCACAGGACCGCACAGGCTCATTTTGACACCCGAACGAGCCTGATTTCTCGAGAGCGCCCGCTCTGGAGCCCGGCGCCGCAAGCCCTGCGGCGACGCGGATCCCGTGTGTGCCAAAGCAGGACCGACATGAGACATCCGGCGACACAGGCTCTTTATGCCTACTGGAACGAGGTTCGGGGCTCCCGCCTGGCACCTCGCCGGCTGGACATCCAACCTGCCCGCATCGCGGACCTTCTTCTCGACGCGTTCATTCTCGAGCGCGTCGACGGCGCAGGTTTCCGGTTCCGGCTTGCCGGGACGCGCGTCGCGGCCCGGTTCGGGTTGCAGCTCAAGTCCGAAAGCTTCCTGTCCTGCTGGAGCGAAGGCGACCGCGGGTTGCTCGAGCACCATCTGGCTGCCGTCGCCGAGCTCGGCCAGGTCGGCGTGTTTACCGGCGAGGCGGAGCTGATGGATGCTCCGGACAGGCGAACCGTTCCGGGTCTGCCTTACTCTTTCGAGCTCATCATCCTCCCGCTTGTCCACTCCGGCGAGAGCATCGACCGCCTGCTCTGCCATCTCGTCCCGCTCGATGAACAAGACACCTGGCCGGACGACACCATCCACCGCCTGCGACTGGTTGCGGCTCAATCCGTGTGGCCGGACGGCGCGCCCGTGGACCCCCTTGTGCTCACGGACGGGCATGCGTCCCTGACCGAGCGGCAGCTTCCGCTTCACCCCCGTGTCCGCACGGCGCGGATCGTTCGCCAGGGGCGCCGGCAGTTCCGTGTCTACGAAGGCGGGCAAAGCGGCAAGATCGAAGACGCATTCAACCGGGGCGGCTCTCAGCCTTAGCGTGCGCCCCCGCGCTTCTCGGGCGGAAACCCTCAGCCTCCTCTGCGCGTTTGCAGCCGGACGGTCCTCGCACCGGCCGGCTTCAATGTTCGGTATTCCGTGCGAGTTCGGGTCATCGGTTAGTCGTTCTTTAAGTCTGCTGTCTCAGTATGGGACTCCAATGGCCGTCAATGGTTGTAAGACCGTCCAGACGGCGCGGAGGTTGTAGCTTCGGTTACGCGCGGATTTTGTTCATGTCGCCCAGTCAAGCCCGAACCGTAAAACCCACGCTCCGGCTCGATGCCCGGATCGTGCCCGACAGGCGGCGCCACAAGCGTTTCTCACTGCCGCTCCTCGGCCGCTTCATGCGCGCCAACAAGCAAGAGTTTCCTTGCAGGCTCAACGATATCTCGGTCGGCGGCGCCGCGCTGATGGCGCCCGTCGAGGTTGAGCTCGGCGAGCGCGTCGTCGTCTATCTCGACGAGATCGGCGGGATCGAAGGCGAGGTGGTGCGCTTATTCGACGGCGGCTTCGCCATCGAGCTCCGGGCCAGCCAGCACAAGCGCGAGAAGCTCGCTGCACTGATTACTTGGCTCGTCAACCGTGAAAAGCTCGGCGCGTCATTCGGAAGGCGCCACAAGCGCATCGCGGTTCTCAACAAAACGTCAACGCTCAAGCTTGCGGACGGCTCCACCGCCGACTGCAGCGTGCTCGACGTCTCGCTGTCCGGCGCCTCCATCGGCACGGATGCGCGGCCTCAAATCGGCGACGTGGTGATGTTCGGGAAGCTGCGCTGCAAGGTCATGCGCTACCACGATCGCGGGATCGGCGTTCAGTTTCTGGACATCCCCGACCCGGAAGCATTGCGGCGATATTTCGGCTGACGGGCAGGATCGAGATGTCCGGTGGGCAAAGTGAAATTAGCTCAAATTTTGCTCGATTTCTGGCGCCGTACTTCAGAGGGCCACGACGTTTCTCGTCTATGGTGGTCTGCGTAAGAGGGTTGGTAGGGGTAGTGAGTATGAAGCGTCTCGTAGTGTGCATTGCCGGCGCATTCGCCGCGATCGCCGGACCGACGAGTGCCATGGCGGATCACTCGGTCTCTCCCGCGGTCATCTCCAGCAAATCTCCGTTCATGCGGGTCTTCGGCCCGTCGCAGCCTCCGTATGGGTTCGTGCGCTTCTGCGAGAACCGCGCGACGGACTGTGCTCCCCAGCGCATCGAGGATGTCCGCTTCCAGCCGACGCCCGAGCGCCTCTCTGAGCTCGACGAGATCAACCGCTGGGTCAATCGCGCCATCCAGCCAGCTACGGACCAGGAGATCTACGGCGTCAGCGAGCTGTGGACGTATCCGACCGACCGCGGCGACTGCGAGGACTACGCGCTGCTCAAGCAGAGGATGCTGATCGCGCGCGGCTGGCCGAAGAGCTCGCTTTTGCTCACCGTCGTCCGCGACGAGAAGGGCGAAGGGCACGCGGTTCTCACGGCGCGCACCGCGCAGGGCGATTTCGTGCTCGACAACAAGGTCGACGACGTCCGGCTTTGGAACGCCTCCGGCTACTACTTCATCATGCGCCAGTCGTATCTCGATCCGCGCGTGTGGGTTTCACTCGATGCCAACGACCGCTCGGTGCCCGATGCCATCGCAGGCGTTCGCGGCGGTCAATAAGCTCACTGGTTGACTCGAGCCCGGGCTCCCCCTGCCCTGTCCCCAACCGGGCTCACCCTCGAGCCGGATGCGATCCCCCCTCGCATCCGGCTCAATTTTTTTTGCAGCCGCGCGCGGTTGTCTTCGATGGGGGGAGAGAGCATCCACCGGTGCTGCGAGCTAGACCTGCCCCTCACCCTGACCCTCTCCCCGTAAGAACGGGGAGAGGAGATTAGGTGGTGGGCTTGAGGCCAGCCTTGTAGCGCTTCCAGTTCCTGACATAGCGGCCCACGGCGCCGCCGAAGCGGCGGACGTCGTCGTCGGTGAGCTCGCGCACGATCTTGCCGGGCGCGCCGATCACCATCGAACGCGGCGGGATCACCTTCCCTTCGGGGATCAGCGTGTTGGCGCCGATCAGGCATTCCTCGCCGATCTTCGCACCGTTCAGGATGATCGAGCCGATGCCGATCAGGCTGCCGCGGCCGACCGTGCAGCCGTGCAGCGTGACCATGTGGCCGACGGTGCAATCCTCGCCAATGTCCAAGGGAAAGCCGATGTCGGTGTGCAGCACGCAGCTGTCCTGAACGTTGGTGCGCGCGCCGATACGGATCAGCTCGTTGTCGCCCCGCACCACCGTGTTGAACCAAACGCTGGCATCAGTCTCGATCGCAACCTTACCGATCACAATAGCGTTCGGCGCGACCCAGAAGCTGCCGTCGGCGGGCGTGCTGACGCCGACGCCGTCCAATTCGTAGAGCGCCATCCTCAAGCGTCCTCGAGATCCACGTCCAGGATGGCCATCTGGAACTGATAGGAGGTCTCGCCCTCGTCCACCTCGCGGTAGAGCGTGGCGACGAACTCGCCGTTGATGAAGACCTCGGCCATGTCCTCCTTCTTGGGCTGGGGACGCACCTCCAGCTTCGGGGCGCCGAACGTCTTCCTCAGGTAGGCCTGCAGCTTGGCCAGCTCGTCCTTCTTCACCGCGTGTTCCTTCCCTTCTCGAAATTTTCAATCCGACCAACGCGCGCTCCGGACACGCCGTCTCCGAAGCCGTCGCGGGCCTAGTGTGATGATCGAGAAATTCGCCCCATCAGCGGCACGGCAGCGAGCGAATTTCTCGATCTGAATCACATTAGCAACTCTATGATTCTAGTGTCCCTTATGATTCCGAAGTTCGCTCGCCAACCCAGCCGCGAACTCTGGCGGACTTCGGAATCGGGACACTAGAGCATGGCGTAGTCGTCAGGCCCCTGCGCCGTCTCGTCCGACAAGAACGTCTGATCCATAGAGCGCGCGGGCTCGGCCGTGCCCGCCGGTCCGACGATGCGCGCGGGGATGCCTGCGACCGTGACATGGGGCGGAACATCCTGCAGCACGACGCTGCCGGCGGCAATGCGCGAGCAGTTGCCGACATGGATGTTGCCGAGCACCTTGGCGCCGGCGCCGATCAGCACGCCCGATCCGATCTTCGGATGGCGATCGCCCGTGACCTTGCCGCTGCCGCCGAGCGTCACGGCATGCAAGAGCGAGCAGTTGTCGCCGACCGTCGCCGTCTCGCCGATGACGACGCCCGTGGCGTGGTCGAACATCAGCCCCTTGCCGAGACGGGCCGCCGGATGGATGTCGACCGCGAACATGCGCGAGCACTGGCTCTGCAGATAGAGTGCGAAGTCGCGGCGGCCCTGACGCCACAGCTCATGGGCGAAGCGATAGGTGACGAGCGCGTGGAAGCCCTTGAAATAGAGGAACGGCTCGAGGTAGCGCGTCGTTGCTGGGTCGCGCTCGAGCACGGCCGAGAGGTCAGCCCGGAATGAACGGCCAAGCTCGGGCTGGGAGGCCAGCACGTCGCGGAACGTGTGCACGATAAGGCCTGCGTCGACGTCCGCGTGTCCGAGGCGCTGCGCGATGCGGTGGCAGATCGCCTCCTCGAGCGTTTCGTGGCTCGCGACCATGGCGAAGATGAAGCCGGTCAGGGCGGGCTCCGCGGCCATCGCCGCCTCGGCTTCCTTGCGCAGGCCCGCCCAGATGACGTCATCGGAAGCGCGCTGCGGGGCGGCCTGACGCTCGGCCTTGCCGGCTACGGTGTGCTTGGCGCTGCTCATGTCCTTGCTCCTTCGCACCTCGCGGGGCGGGGTCGGCGCGTGCCGCGGGCACCACCTCGGCGCGGGGGCTGTCGTCGTATTATAAGGTCGATACGGCGCTGCCGTCAGATGGATCTTGATCTTGACGGCTAGGGGGTATCGACGCGGGCGGGCGGCGTCAATCCTTAACCGCCTCAAATGCCTTGCAATCCGTTCCCGGACCATAGGCGAGTTGCACAGGTCCGCAACCGGCCGCGCTTGAGGCTTGGCGCCGCGTTGCGCGATGCCACTCCACGACGCATGCTCGCGGCGCCGAAGAGGACCAGAACCACATGACCGACACCGCAGCCGCCGCTCCTGACCTCAAGCTCCAAATCGAAGGGGCTTTCGCCTGGATCGTGGCCAGCAATCCGGACCGCATGAATGCCTTCACGGCCGACATGTGGCGCAAGATCCCGGTTCACATCGCGGTGGCCGAGGCGGATCCGGCCGTGCGGGTGATCCTGCTGCGTGGCGAGGGGACACGCGCCTTCTCGGCAGGCGCGGACATCTCGGAGTTCGAGACCGCGCGGACGGGCGCGGGTGCCGCCGACTACGACCGGCTCAACCACGAGGCATTCTCGGCGCTGCTCGCGGCGCAGAAGCCGATTATCGCGATGATCCACGGCTTCTGCCTCGGCGGCGGGCTCGGCATTGCCGCATGCGCCGATCTTCGCCTTGCCGATCCGAACTCGCAGTTCGCCATCCCGGCCGCGAAGCTCGGCCTCGGCTACAACCCCCGCTGGGTGCCGCCGCTGCTCACGCTGGCTGCTCCCGCGTTCATCAAGGAGATGCTATTCACGGGGCGGCGCTTCTCCGCCGCCGAGGCGCAACGCATCGGTCTCGTCAACGAGGTTATCGAAACCGAGAACCTCGAGGTTGCCGTGCGCACGCTTGCCAACACCATCGCGGCGAACGCGCCGCTCACCGTTCGCGCGGCAAAGCTCACCATCGACGAGCTCGTGCGGCACCCGGAGCATCCGGACACGGCTACCCTCGACGCCGCCGTCAAGGCCTGCTTCGACAGTGCCGACTACGCGGAGGGGCGGCGTGCCTTTCTCGAAAAGCGCAAGCCGGCATTCCAGGGGCGCTGACCCCCACACGCTCTATTCCGCGCTGAAATCAAAATATTCTGAGCACACCGGCCTTGCATTGCAGCACGCCCGAAGCTCGTTTGGTTTTCAGGCAAAACGTTTGCGCCGTTCACGCGAACTCGCATTTTCTATGGTGCAACGCACGATGATTTTTGCTTGGCATGGAACTTTTTTGCTTCGTAATCTTTTTTCGTCGACGCGGGCTCCGTTGCCGGATGGGGCGCGCGGGCGGCACACCCTGCCGAGTGAATGCGTGACGTAACGATTATCCCCCCACAGCCGGCCCGGCCGGCAGGAGGCAACGATGGAACTCTCGATCCGACTGAGCATGCTTGCCGCGCTCGTGTCTTTCGGCTTCATCGCTGCAATCGTGGTCGGGATGGTGTGAGTGTTCCCTGTCGCTCGCGATCGTCTTCGACTTGTCACGATTCAGCACGACAAAAAAAGGCGCGAGGCCCCGGCCTCGCGCCTGATTTCTTTGGCTCGTGCGGGCGGCTATTTGCGGATGTGATAGCCGAGCAGAGCGCCCGCCAGCACGGCATACTTGACCGGCACGCGGCCCCACGGAACCTCGGACAACAGCGGCAATGTCGGACCGAACTGCCAGAGCAGCGCGGCGACGATGCCGAAGGCCAGCGACCACGTGAGCGTGCGGCTTCCCGGCGTCCAGACATCCTGCAGCACCTGCGCGGCGATGATGCCGACCAGGAACACCACGATCGCCGCGAGGATCGCGAAAACGTAGATCGAGAAAGCACTCGGCACGCTGCTTCCAAGCGCACCCATAATGGCATTGGCGCCGAACCAGCCGATGACGATCTGGAGCAGCAGCAGTACGAGACGTCCAAGCATATGAAGGATCTCCCCCAAGTTGACGCCGGCCGTCTTCCCCACCCCGCCGACGAATGCCCGACCCGAAGCGCATCGCGCTTCAGGTCTTTAATGAGACCGATGATTCACGCTTCGGACTGATAGGGTCCGAAGCGATCATGGTCTAGAGCATGACCATGCGCCGGAATCGCTCCGGCACGACCCGATCTAGCACGAAGATCCGTAATGCGGAACAATGGACTGGGTGGCGGCGCTCACACGGCAGTGCGCGGAGAGGCGATGAAGTAGCCCGCAATCGCCGCCGCGACCGGCGCGAACGTGAAGCCATGGGTCGCGAACTCGGAGATGCCGACCTGCGGGCCGAGGAACACGAGCGCCAGGAAGGATGCGATGATCGCGAACGAGACGGCCGCGATAAACGACAGCAGCGTAGGCCGGGCGATGGTCTTGGTGATGCGCGAGCCGATGAACGCGCCGATGATGACGATCACGGCGCCGACCGCGGCGACGACATAGAAATAAAGCGGCCCGTAGTCCATCACGAGGCTGACGAGGTTCGGCGCGGCGATCCATGCCGCTGTGGCCTGCGCCACGGCCAGATTCACAAACGGCATGTCCCCCTCCGAACCTCAACGCACCCGGGCAGGCCCCTCGCCCGCCCGATGGATCATGCCACGTTTCGCGTTGCCGAGACAGGGTCGTAGTTCAGAACCGGGGCGAGCCAGCGCTCGGCCTCGGCAACCGCCCAGCCTTTGCGGCGGGCGTAGTCCTCGACCTGATCGCGCTCGACCTTGCCGACGCCGAAGTAGTGGCTCTCGGGATGCGAGAAATAGAGGCCTGAGACGGCAGCGCCCGGCCACATGGCGTAGCTCTCGGTAAGCTCGATGCCGGTCTCCGCCTCGACATTCATGAGATCCCACAGCGTGGCCTTCTCTGTGTGATCGGGCTGAGCCGGGTATCCCGGCGCCGGGCGTATGCCGCGGTACTTCTCGAGGATGAGGTCTTCGTTCGAGAGCTTCTCGTCCTTGGCGTAGCCCCACAGCTCGCGGCGCACCTTGGCGTGGAGCGCTTCGGCGAACGCCTCCGCGAGACGGTCGGCCAGCGCCTTGGCGATGATGCGGCTGTAATCGTCGGTCGCCTTGATGTGGGTCTTGATGGCCTCCTCCTCGCCAAGTCCTGCGGTGACGGCGAAGCCGCCCACGTAGTCGGCAAGGCCGCTCTCTTTCGGCGCAACGAAATCGGCAAGCGCCGTGTGGGCACGGTCGCGGGAGGGATCGCGGGCGATCTGCTGGCGCAGCGTGTAGAGCGTCGCGCGCTCCTTCGTGCGCGTGTCGTCGGTGAAGAGCGCGATGTCGTCGCCCACGCTGTTGGCCGGCCAGAAGCCGACGACGGCATTCGCCGTGTACCATTTCTCGGCGACGATGCGATCGAGAAGCGCGCGCGCGTCGGCGAAGAGCTTGCGCGCCTCGCTACCGACCTTGTTGTCGTCGAGGATGGCCGGATAGCGGCCGGTCAACTCCCAGGTCTGGAAGAAGGGCGTCCAGTCGATATAGGGGACCAGGTCCGCGAGCGGATAGTCCTTCAGCGTGCGCGTGCCGAGGAAGCTCGGCTTCGGCGGTGTGTAGGACGGCCAGTCGATATTGAACTTGTTGGCGCGGGCGGCGGCGATGGTGATGCGCTGCTTGCGCGCCTCGTTGGCAAGGTGGGCTTCGCGCACCTTCACGTACTCGGACTTGATGCCGTCGATGTAGGTCCTGCTCTCGGTCTGCGAGAGAAGGTTCGACACGACGCCGACCGCGCGGCTGGCGTCGAGCACATAGATGGCCTGGCCGCGGTTGTAGTTGGGGCTGATCTTGACGGCCGTGTGCACACGGCTCGTCGTGGCGCCGCCGATCAGGAGCGGCACGGCGAAGCCTTCGCGCTCCATCTCGGCCGCGACGAAGCACATCTCGTCCAGCGACGGCGTGATGAGACCCGAGAGGCCGATGATGTCCGCCTTCTCCCTCTTCGCGGTTTCGAGGATTTTCGCGGCCGGCACCATGACGCCGAGGTCGATCAC
>CAZNMY010000143.1:0-14596 GCA_964574325.1 uncultured Devosia sp.
GTGGCGTTCATCGCGCTTCAATTGACTCCAACCGTGCCGCACGAACAGGTCAATTAAAGCGCGACGCCACACTAGTCGCTTATGTCAGCGTGAATGCCTCAGCCCTTCGTCGCCTCGAACTTGGCGCTGCCGGCGGTGCCTTCGATCTTGTTGCCGGAGACCTTACCCGTGTAAGTCGTGCCGCCCGCGGTGAAGGTGATGCTGTCTCCGGTGAGCTTGCCGTTGGAGATCGGTGCGATCACGTTGCCTTTCTTCACGGTGCCGGAGACGTTCTGATAGGTCTGTTTCAAGGCGATCTCGCTGTCGCCCATCTTCCAGGTGCCTTCGACCTTGGCCGGGACGATCCAGAAGAAGCCGCGGCAATAGGACGAGCAGCCCTCCTTCACCTCGAACTTCTCGTCGGCTTCCCAGTCGCCCATGTCGAACGTGTTGGAGACCACGCGCGTGCCCGGCTTCATGTCGAGGATCTTGGGGCGCAGGCGAAAGTTGATGTCGGTCAGCAGGAACATCGTGATGACAGTGGCCTTCGAGAAATCGGTCTCGAAAAGGTCGGCCTTCACGAACGTCGCCTTGCCGGTTACGCCTTCCTTGGCAGCGTTCTTCTTCGACAACTCGACCATGTCGGGGTTGTATTCGATGCCGAAGGCGGTCGCGCCGCGCTTGGCTGCCGTGATGACCGTGCGGCCGTCGCCCGAGCCGAGATCGTAGTGGATGTCGGCGGCGGTAAGCTTGGCCGTGTCGAGCATGCGATTGACCATCGTGAGCTGTGTCGGCACCCAGATCACGTCCTTGCCGGCCTGGCCGACCTGCGGCTCGAATTCCTTGGCGGGCTGCTGAGCATTCACCGCTCCGGCGACCAATACGAGCGCCAGCCCGGTGGCCGCGACGGAGCGGCCGAGATACTCTCTCACGTTCATGCACTTCCTCCACTGAACGGGCAGCCCCATGGCGGCGCCGAAATCGAGCCGTCGCTGCTCCTCGGGGAGCGGGCTTCCGGCGGAAACCGCAATCTAGGGCTTGTCACCACGCAATTCCACTGTGCTCTCGGCACTATTGACACGGGGAGCGCGTTGGATGCCGTGGCCGTGGTGTTGGGCCGGTATCACCGGCTCGGCTCAGGTCGCGGGGGCGGTTGTCGCGGTTCTGCGGGCGACGGCGTAGAGGATCGCAAAGAGAAGGACGCCGGCCACCGCGCATAGAAGCTGGACCTCGGCCATCGGCCAGAGGATGCCGACGCTCAGGGCCACGAAGGCCAGACGCGCTGGGGCGCCGAGCTTCATCTGTACCACGTAGCCGTGGGCGGCCACTGCAGCGACGAAAACGAGTGCCACGCAGAGCATCGTATCGGTCGCGATCTTCACCGGGCCACCCTGCAGCAGCACGCCGTTGTTGAAGACGAACATGAACGGCAGCAGGAAGCCGCCGATCGCATACCTGCAGGAGAGATTGCCGATCGTGAAAGGATTTGCGCCGGCGATCGAGCCGGCCGCGAAGGCAGCCGGCGCCACCGGCGGCGATATCGCCGAGAGGCAGGCGAAGAACAGCATGAACATGTGCACTTCCATGACGGGAAGGGCGAACTTGGTGACGAGCACGGGGGCGAGCAGAGCGACCCCCATCAGGTAGACGCCTGTCGTCGGCATGCCCGTGCCGAGCAGGATCAGCACGGCGCCCGCGATCAGAAGCGAGGGCCAGACGAGGCCGCCGGACATCTGGAACAGCAGCAGCGTGAACTTGCCCGACAGGCCGGTCAGCTCGATGCAGCCCATGATGAGGCCGGCGGCAGCGACCGATGCAGCGAGCGGCACCATCGCCTTGCAGGTTTCGGTGCAGCCCTCGATGAAGCGCCGCGGCCCGATGCCGGCGCCTCGCTTCAACCAGCTCGTGACGAGAACCGCGATGGTGGAGCCGGCGGCGATATAGGACGGCGAGTAGCCGCCCATCAGCAGCCACATCAGCACCCCGATCGGTATCAAGCTCGGCCAGTTCGTGGCGAGGGCGGCACGCAGGCCGACGATGTCTGCGGGCGGCAGCCGGCCGATGCCGAGCGTGCGCGCCTCGAAGTGCACGAGGATCATGATGCCGAGGTAGTAGATCAGGGCGGGCAGCGCGGCGTAGAGCGCGATGCGCGCGTAGGGAAGGCCGGTGAAGTCGGCCATCATGAACGCGACCGCGCCCATCACCGGGGGCAGCATCGAGCCGCCGCAGGACGAGGCCGTCTCGATCGCGGCGGCATGGGCGGCAGGTATGCCCATCCGCTTCATGATGGGAATGCTGACAGGGCCTGTTGTTGCGACGTCGGCGACGGGCGAGCCGGAAATCGAGCCATAAAGCCCGCTGGAGACGACGCAGGCCTTGGCGGGGCCGCCGACCATGCGGCCTGTCATGGCAGCGGCGATGTCGAAGAACAATTGGCCGCCGCCCATCATCACGAAGAAGTTGCCGAACAGCACGAACAGGAACGCGTAGCCTGCGGCGATGTAGAGTGGGCTGTCGAAGATGCCGTCGGTCGAGATGGTCAGCATGTCGAGGAAGTAGTCGAGCTCGATCCCGGCGTGGCGGAAGCTGCCGACGAGATGCTGGCCGAAGGCGGCATAGGCGATCGCGAACGGGATCAGGCTCGTGAGGCCGGCGCCGACGGCCCGGCGGCAGAGTTCGATCGTTATTCCGATGAGGGCGAAGGCTGCGATGCGGTCGCCCGTCTCCAGTTCCGAGAAGCCGCGGGTCCAGTCCTGATAGCGCGGCTCGTTGACGATGAACCAGACGCCGAGGGCGGCACTGGCAAGCGCCAGCAGGATGTCGACAGGCGTGAGGCGGTGGTGGCCCTTCGCGATGGTGGTCGTCAGGAAGCTGATGGGGAAAAAAAACAGGATGAACCAGGAGATGTGCAGGTGCTGGGAGGCCGAGGCGAACAGCGTCAGATAGAATACCGTGGCCACTGTCGCCAATGCGAGCGCCGTCACGACGAGCGCCAGCGATCCGGTCGGCTCGACGCGCTCCGTCTCGCTGAAAAGCACGCCGCCGATCCGGCGTAGCCAGCCTTTGGCAGCACCGGCTTCCGGCTTCGCCATGTCTGTGCCCGGTGGGCTCGCCGGTGCGGTCATCTGTTCTCCGGTCGCCGTCTGATGGCCGGTGCGTCGAGCCGTGTTCCGGCAAGCGACGCGCTCGATGCGGTGGCCTGCCCGGTCGGGACGGGATGGGCGTCTGCGCCTACTTCATGACCCCGGCTTCCCTGTAGAAGCGGAGGGCACCGGGATGCAGCGGCAGGGGTGTCGGGTTCCGGATGATCGTTTCCTTCGAGAACCTGGCGAGCGAGGGGTGGACTTTCTGGATCTTGTCCTTGGCGTCGGTGATCGCCTTGAGGAACTTGTAGACCGTCTCCTCCGAGACATGATTTCCGACGAGGCCGGCGTTCCAGTTGACCGTCATGAACGTATCGCGCTCGACGAAGGGATAGCGGCCCTTCTCTAGCTTGACGACCCTGTAGCCGTACTTGCCGACGGCCGATTTCATCTTCTCCTCGTTGCCTTCGACCCAGACCAGCGGACGGCCGCGATTGATGTCGATCACCTCGGCGGTCGGCAGGAACGCGCCGTTGACGAGCATGTCGATCTTGCCGTCGCGCATCTGCGCGAGGCCCTCGTTGGTGTTGCCGCGGAACAGCGTCACGCCCCACTTCGCCAGGTCGGCGTCACCGATGCCGTAGGCGCCGAAGTGGAGAAGATACATGCCGTGGGTCGATTGCAGATTGCCCGTCGTGTTGACGCCGAGGCGCATGGCGGGCTTCTTGGCGACGATGTCGTCGTAGCTGCGCACGCCAGCGCGATCGGCGAATTCCTTGGTCATGAGAGCGTGGACGACGAGTTCGTCGTGCATGGTCATCATGAACGAGAACTTGCCCTTCAGCGATTCCTTGAACGGCGCCTTGCCTGCGAGCGCGAACTCGATCTCCGGGCCGCCGCCCGTGAACGTGAACTCGGACTTGCCGTTCGACAGATTGAGGATGCCGCCGGCGGGGCTGCCCGGCTTGTACGTCGCGTCGGTGCCGGGATAGGCCTCGCGCACGATCGAGTTGATCGTCTCGGCGACGACCTTGAAGTAGCCCGTCGCGGTTGCGCCATCGACGGCATAGCTGATCGGCTTCTTGTCGTTGAAGCTTTGCGCGATGGCCGCGGTGGAAAGGGCTGACGTCGAAAGCAGCGCGGCGGCTGCGGCCAGTGCGCGGGCTGAGCGCGAGCGAAGCAAGGTCATCTGTTTCCTCCCGTGCGCGGCGTTCGTTCGTCGTGGCCGCTCGGGTGCGATCCTTCACGAGACGAAACTGCCGGTCAAGGCGTGCGGCGCCCGGTAGGCCTTCCGGCCGGGAAAATGGGACACGCACAAGCTCGCGGTGCCGCGAGGGATAATTGGGGACACACGCATTTATGAACAAGGCTCACCGCAATGGGGGCTCTAACCCCGGAAACGCAGATTCCCCACTGCCGATTGCGTATAAATCGGGGCAGCCGAGGACAGCCACCATTTTCCTGCTGCGTCCCCGGGCGAGCGGCACTGCCGTGAGACCCGGGGCCTTTCCCCGAAATCGAGGTGTAAAGACCCCGGCTCTGCGCGCGCGGACCTGAGGGTCCGATCGCTTGTCCGGGGACGCAAGAGCGTTGGCCGGGCCGCGTCGGGGATGGAGGTGTTGGCGATGTAGCCCTGATTTGACAGCTGCCTATGGTTCGATCTCTAATCATCGGCAAGAATTCTCGACATGCGTGAAATCGCAAACTGACGGAGGATCGCCATGACCACCATGACGCGGGAAGTCGTGAAGCTGGGCCAAGCGCTGGGCGCTGAAATCCGCGGTGTCGATCTCACGCGGCCTATGGACGATGCGACCTTCGCGTTCGTGCACAAGGCGTGGCTCGACAATCTCGTGATCGTGTTCCGCGGCATGACTCTGGACACCGACCAACAGGTGGCGTTCGGCACGCGGTTCGGCGAGCCGGCGCCGACGCAGACCGCCAACATCGTGCGCCGCACCGAGCATCCCGCGATCATGTACATCTCGAACCGCAAGGAGAACGGGAAGTTCATCGATCAGCTGCCCGAAGGCGAGATGCAGTTCCACATCGACCAGTGCTACACGGAGCGCCCGCCCAAGGCGACGATCCTGCACTCGATGAACATCCCCTCGGCGGGCGGCGATACGCTGTTCTCCAACCACTACATGGCCTACGAGTGCCTGCCGGCGAGCGTGAAGGCGCGGATCGACGGGCGGCGCGTGCTCAACGTCTACGACTACGCCAACGCCGGCACGACGAAGAACGACAAGATCCGAGAAGACGCGCCGCAGTTCTGGCATCCGGTGGTGCGCACGCATCCGGAAAGCGGACGGAAGTGCCTGTTCGTCAACCGGCTGATGTCGATGAAGCTGGATGGACTGTCGCCGACCGAGAGTGATGATCTGCTGGAGGCGATGTTCGAGGCGATCGAACGGCCGGAGCACATATGGGGCCACCAGTGGCGCGTCGGCGATCTCCTGATGTGGGACAACCGCTGCACCAGCCACGCCCGCCAGGATTTCCCGGCGCAGGAATTGCGCCTGATGCGCCGGCTTACGATCAAGGGCGACAAGCCTGTCTAGAATCACGACGCCTTCGGCGGCTTCTTGTGCTGGGTCTCCGACGCTCGCTCGCGCTGCTCGCTTCGGTCGAAGATGACGTGACGTTTCAAACTTCTCCGCGTCATCCTCGAACGGCGAGCGCCACTTCAGGCGCGTAGCCGCTTCGGGGAACCAGCACAAAGAGGGTGCGAAGCACACTTCCGGTAGGGGAAGTCGGGGATGGGCGGTAATGGATTTGGCGCTGCCCCCATAGCCCTGGCGGGGTAACTGGATTATCAGGAGGGGCGGCGTTTGCCGTCCCAATCATTTATCGCGGGTCCGGCCTTCTTTTGGGGGCCGGCCCGCTGGCTGATCAGCATCGAGGAGACACCCATGAGCGACGGCAACGGCACGCCCATCAGCGGCAACAACGACGCGCGATACTATCGCGAGGGCCAGTGGTGGGTCTGCCCGTACAACGACGCGCCCGAAGTGAAGGCCAACCGCCAGCTCCCCGACAAGGTCGAGATCCACGACGCGACCCTGCGCGACGGTGAGCAGACGCCGGGCGTCGTGATGACCGTCAAGGACAAGATCGAGATCGCCGAGCGCCTCGCCGACGTCGGCATCGAGCGCATCGAAGCGGGCATGCCCGCCGTCTCCGAGATGGACTTCGAGGCGATCAAGCAGATCGCCAAGCTCGGCCTCAAGTCGAAGATCTACTCGTTCGCGCGTGCGATGAAGGTCGACATCGACAAGGCCGTCGATTGCGGCTGCCACGGCGTGATCATCGAGATCCCGATCGGCTACCCGAAGCTCAAGTATCAGTTCAAGTGGACCGCCGAGGACGTGCTGCGCAAGAGCATCGACGTCGTCAACTACGCGAAGTCCAAGGGCCTGCACACCGTCTACTTCCCCTACGACACCACGCGCGTTCGCGAGGAAGACTACGAGTTCGTGCTGAAGCGCCTGATGGAAGCCGCACCGCCGGATTCGATCGGCGTGGTCGACACCATGGGCTGCGCGCTGCCCGAAGCGATCAAGTACATGGTCAAGTGGACCAAGCGGATCACCAACGGCCTGCCGGTCGAAGTGCACACGCACAACGACTTCGGCATGGGCGTCGCCACCGAACTCGCGGGCGTTGAAGCCGGCGCATCATGCGTGCACTCCTGCGCCAACGGCCTGGGCGAGCGCACCGGCAACGCGGCGGCCGAAGAGCTCGCGGTCGCGCTGCACGTGCTCTACGGCTACGAGCAGTACGATCTCGCCAAGCTGCCTGCGCTGGGCGAGGCCTGCCGCCGCATCTCCGGCTTGCCGATCGCCGTCAACAAGCCGATCCTGGGTGCGCGCAACTTCACGCGTGAGAGCGGAATCGGCGTCGATCTCGTCGTGCGCGAGCCGCTTGCCATGTTCGGCACGCATCCGCATCTGACGGGGCGCGAGGGCGAGGTCGTGCTCGGCAAGAAGAGCGGCAAGATGTCGATCACGTACAACCTGGAGAAGCTCGGCTACGACACCGCCGACGACAAGGCGATCGAGGCGATGCTGTCGGCGGTGAAACAGCTCGGCATCGACAAGCGCGGGCTGGTGACGGATGAGGAGTTCCGCACCATCGCCGACAAGGTGCTCGGCAGCGCGAAGGGTTGATGGCGCTTGCCGGGGATAAGAGGGGCTGCGCGCCCCTCGTGCTCCCGCGCCAGGGCCGGCCCTGGACCCGCCTTTTGGGGAAGTGCATGTCGAGATCTGGTGCGCGTAGCCGTCAGTCCGACGCCCGCACACTTTGCTCCCCCGGGCGAGCGTGAGCGAGACCCGGGGTCTTGCCGGTGAATTGTTTTGGGGAAAGATCCCGGCTCTCGCTACTCGCTCGGCCGGGAACGCGAGATGTGAGGTGGTACCATGTGCCGGAACATCAGGACGCTCTACAACTTCGCGCCGCCCGCGACGGACGAGGAGATCCACGCTTCGGCGTTGCAGTTCGTCCGCAAGCTGAGCGGGTTCACACGGCCATCGAAGGAGAACGAAGCGGCGTTCGAGAAGGCCGTGGAGGATGTGAGCCGGGCCGCGCGGGAATTGCTCGGTTCGCTGCATACGAAGGCGCCGCCGCGGGATCGCGAGACGGAAGCCGAAAAGGCCAAGGCGCGCTTGCAGGAGCGATTCGGAAAATCTCAATTGTAGTGTTTATGTCCGTGCCACCACGTTCATCATGCCGGCCGGCGCGGTGCCGGAGAGGAAGGCGCGCATGTTCTGTTCGATCACGGGCATGGCGTGGTCGACGTACTGGTCATTGAAGCCGCCCAGATGCGGCGTGATGAAGACGTTGTCGAGTTCCCAGAAGCCGTGATCGGGCGGCAATGGCTCCTGCACGAACACGTCGATGGCCGCGCCCGCGATGCGGCGGTTGCGCAAGGTTTCGAGCAACGCGGTCTCGTCGACCACGCCGCCGCGCGCGAGATTGACGAGGAACGACGTCGGCTTCATCGCGGCGAGCACCTGCGCGTTCACTGCGTTGCGCGTGGCCGGCGTCAGCGGCGTCAGCAGGATGAGATAGTCGAGATCGCGCACGGCGTCGGCGAGGTTTCCGCTCGAGCGCATTTCGTCGAACCCCGGTACGGGGCGCACGGCGGACGTGATGCCGACGGTTCGCATGTTGAACGCCTTCAAGCGTGGCGCGAGATCGGATGCGATGGCGCCGACGCCGAAGATGCCGGCGGTCTTGCCGTTCATCAGCGTCGAGGGCCAGCGCGCCCACTGCTTCTTGTCCTGCGCGCGGACGGAATGATGCATGCGCCGCGACAGCAACAGCATCGCGCCGAACGCTGCTTCCGACAGCGGGGGACCGTGTATTCCGTGCAGGTTCGTCACGATCGCGTCCTTCGGCAGCGAAGGCAGATCCGTGATGCCGTCGACGCCGGTGCCGAGCGCCTGCACCCACCTGAGGTTCTTGCCGAGCTGGTACACGCGATCGACCATCATCGGCCCGAACGTGATGAGCACGTCGGCTTGCGGCATGAAGGGATCGACCTTGGAGTGGTGGTCGACGAGATCGACGGTGATCTGAGGGAAAAGCGCGCGCAGACGGTTGCGGTATTGCGTCCGCACGTCCTCGGGCAGGGTCAGCAGGATCAGGACGTTGGTCATGGAGTGTTCCCTCGGCGCTCCGTTGATTTACGTCGGCGTCCGCCGATTTGCCAGCGCCTTCGGTTTCGGCAAAGGTCGGAAAATATCTCGAGCAACGTGTCGGTCCGGCCGGGAGCGCGACGTCTTTAGACGACGAGACTACCCGCTGCTGACTTCCGGCCATCCGATCCTGGAGGAATGACATGAGCCAATATCTCGAATTGATCGTCGCTCCCGTACCCCGTGCGAATGCCGCGGCCTACCGCAAGGAAGCGGAGTTGTTCCTGGCCGTCTGGCGCGAGAACGGCGCGCTCGCCTGCATCGAGGTCGAAGGCGACGATGTGCCGGCCGGAGAAGTCACGTCGTTTCCGCGCAGCGTCGCGTTGAAGCCCGACGAGAACGTATTCGTGGCGCTGATAACGTATCGATCGCGCGCGCATCGCGACGAGGTGAGCGCCAAGTCGATGAAGGATCCGCGCATGGCTGGCCGCGATCCGAAGTCGATGCCGTTCGACGCCAAACGGATGTACTGGGGCGGCTTCAAGCCCTTTGCCGGCGAGATTGCATCGCTGGGCGCGTCGGGTCGAGGCGTGACGCCGTACCTGTTCCTCCGTGGCCGCTGCGAGGAGGCGATCAGCTTCTACAAGGAGAAGCTGGGCGCGGATGTCTTGATGATGATGCGCTTCAAGGACAATCCCGACCAGCCGCCGCCGGACAAGGTTTCCGCGGACATGGACGAGCGCATCATGCATGCGGCCGTGCGCATCAACGGCGCGACGATCATGATGTCGGACGGGATGCGTTCGGGGCCGCTCGATTTCACGTGCATGTCGCTGTCGCTGACTGTCCCCGTCGAGGCGGAGGCGAACCGGATGTTCGACGCACTCGCGGATGGCGGGAAGGTCGAGATGCCGATCGGGCCGACGTTCTTCTCTCCGTGCTTCGGCGCGGTGACCGACAAGTTCGGCATCGCCTGGATGGTGATCGTGGAGCCGACGGTCTGAGGCCGAAAGCGGCGGTGGTGCGCGTCAGCGCTTGCCGCACCCCGCTTGGAGGCTGTGCGCCCTTGCGGATGGGAGACGATCGCACTTTTTGCTGCAGAGCAATCGGTACGGATCGTGAGTGGCGTTTTTGCTCAAGCCAACTCCGCCAGGATGCACTTGAGGGTGCCGTAGTCGTAGCGGCCGCCGAGGGAGGCGTGGGCGGGGCCGAGGCGGCCGCTATCGACGGTGCTGTGGCGCTCGAAGGCTGCGTGGATCTCGTCGATCTCGGACTGGTCGAGGCCGACCACGCTCTTCGCTTCGATCAGTCCCGCTTCGATCGCCTCCGCGAAGTGGCCCATCACGGTGCTCTTCTCGATGCCGCGTTCAGCGGCGATCGCGGCGGCGTCCTTGCCGGCGATGTGCAGCGCCAGCGTCTGGTTGATCGTCACCGACAACTTGTTGTCGAGCATGGGATGGGGGCGAGCGCCGGTGACGGTCTCGATGATGTCGGCGCCGAACTTGGCGATCTTGCGCGCGCCGAGGCCGTAGATGTCTTCGAGCGCGCCGGTGAACCTCGGGCGCTTGGCGGCGACTTCGGCGATCGTCTTGTCGTGGAAGATGACATAGGGCGGCACGTTCGCTTGGGCAGCGAGGCGCGCGCGCAATTCGCGCAGGGCCGCGACGAGCGTCTTGTCGCCGGCAGACGTGGCCGCCGATGAACTTCCGCCGCGCTCGCGGCGCTCCTTGCGCTTGGGCTTGTCGACGGAGATCACGCGGCGCATGCGGAACGTGTCCTCGCCGCGCAGTACGGGGCGGGCGCGGTCGGTGAGCAGGAGTGAGCCGCGGCCTTCCTCGTCGCCGGTCAGCAGTCCGCCCGCGACGAGCTGGCGGTAGAGCGAGCGCCATCCCGATGCGTCGAACTCGTTGCCGATGCCGAACACCTTGAGCTTGTCGTGACCGTTGCGGATCGCGCGGTCGTCGGCTTTGCCGAGCAGGAGATCGACGAGATAATGCACGCCGAAGCGTTCGCCGGTGCGATAAACGGCCGACAGCGCCTTCTGTGCGGGCAGGCTCGCGTCGATCGTCTCCGGCGGCTCGATGCAGTTGTCGCAGTTGCCGCACGGCTGGCCCATCTGCTCGCCGAAATAAGCGAGCAAGGCCTGGCGGCGGCAGGTAGGCAGCTCGGCGAGGCCGATCAGGGCGTCGAGCTTGCCGCGCTGCACCTGCTTGAAGGCTTCGCTGCCTTCGGATTGCGCGATCCACTGGCGCAGCTGCATCACGTCCTGCAGCGAATAGGCGAGCCAGGCGTTCGCGGGATCGCCGTCGCGGCCGGCGCGGCCGGTTTCCTGATAATAGGCCTCGATCGTCTTGGGCAGATTGAGATGGGCGACGAAGCGCACGTCGGGCTTGTCGATGCCCATGCCGAACGCGATGGTCGCGACGACGATCATGCCGTCCTCGGCGAGGAAGCGCTGCTGCACCTTCGCGCGGATCTTCGGATCGAGGCCGGCATGATAGGCGAGTGCGGTTCGGCCTTTGGTTTTCAGGAACGCGGCGGTCTCTTCGACCGATTTGCGCGAGAGGCAATAGACGATGCCGGCGTCGGTCGGGTGCTCGCCGTCGATGAACTGCCACATGCGCTCGCGGGCGCTGAGGCTGCCCATCTCGGCGATGGTGTAGCGGATGTTCGGGCGGTCGAAGCTCGCCACGAACTGGCGGGCGCTGCCGAGCGCCAGCTCGGTGATGATCTCCTCGCGCGTGCGCTCGTCGGCGGTGGCGGTGAGCGCGATGCGCGGGACGTTCGGGAAGCGCTCGGCGAGGACGCGGAGCTGGCGGTATTCCGGGCGGAAGTCGTGGCCCCACTGCGACACGCAATGCGCTTCGTCGATGGCGAACAGCGAGATGTCCGCGCGGGACAGCATCGACATCGTGCGGTCCTGAACGAGGCGCTCGGGCGCGACGTAGAGGATTTCGAGAACGCCGCTGCGCAGCTCGCGCTCGACCTCGTCCTGCTCGGCACGTCCGAGGGTCGAATTGAGGAAGCGGGCGTTGACGCCGACCTGCTTCAGCGCATCGACCTGATCCTGCATCAAGGCGATGAGCGGGGAGACGACGACGCCGGTGCCGGGGCGGACGAGGGCCGGCACCTGATAACAGAGCGACTTGCCGCCACCTGTAGGCATCAAGACGAGCGCATCGCCGCCGCCGATCAGCGTCTCGACAATGGCTTGCTGGTGGGAGCGGAAGCTTTTGTAGCCGAACACGCGCTCGAGCACGGCCTGTGCCCGAGCAAGGGGGGCATCGGCCGGATCTGCTCCCGGCCCGGATGTGCCGGCAGTGGGGACGAAGGCTTCCATCGCCATCCTGTCGTCGATTGCTGACAGTGCCATGCCCGGACGGTGCTCCTTCGCGGGGGGCATCATGATCCCGGCCGCATCAGGCTCAGTCCTAGTTCGATTCGACCGGTGCGTGTGGGCGGCGGCGGTGTGTATGCACCGGTTCGAGCCATGTTCACTCGCGCGACGCCCAGCAGAATTCACCGGGACTGCCGGCAATTTCCAGAAAATGCTGTATTCAGCATGGGTTCATGGCAAGGCCGATATAAGAAGATGATCGAGGTTGTCGTCAGGTGCGGCAGGAGTGCCACGCCTGCAGGCGTCATCGAGGGAGGGAGACGGGAACCCGGGGTGGTCCGGGGTGACGCGCTCGCTCGAATATGAGAAATCTGCCGAGGCTCGGGCGGCCGCTGCCCGATCGGGTGGCCTCTCATCGAACGCCGTGCCGCCTTTGCCGTGCCGCCTTTGCAAGGACCAATTGACATGGCCTTCCTTCGCTCTGTCGCCGCCTTCTCCGCCTTCGTGGCCTTCGGCCTGGGGCTCGGCGTCGCCGCTCAGACCGCCTCGGCTCAGGCGACCTGCGACTGGTACGCCAACACCGCTCTGCAACAGCAGAAGCTGAACGTCGACCGCAAATGCGGCTTCAAGGGGCTGTCGTGGTCGTTCGACCGGACATCGCACATGCAGTGGTGTCAGTCCGTCAGTCCGGAGCAGTGGAAGCGTCAGGCGCAATTGCGGGATCAGGAACTCGCCAAGTGCGCGGCTGAATTGCGACGCTGATCATCGCGTCGCTGATTGCCGGGGCCACCGCGCTTTTCTCACCGCTGTTGGGGAGGGTGGCCGGCGCGTCATCGTTGCGCCAGACGAGTCGTGCTAACGGAGTGATGATTCTCGCGCGCCGGGAGGTTTCGCGCGTGCCGAGAGTCCGGAGGCTCACTCATGAAGCGTCTCATCGCAGTCGTCGTTCTGCTGCTTCTCGGTTTCTACGTGGCATGGCCCGGATGGAGCGGCTATCAGATCGCCACCGCGCTCAAAGCGCGGGACAGCGCGACGCTCGAGCGCAAGATCGCTTTCGCAGATGTGCGCGAAACGCTGAAGCCGCTCGCCGTGCGGAAGGTCGGTGAAGCCTACGACCAGCAACTCAAGGCGCAGGTCGGGCCTGCGGGTGCCGCGATCATCAATCAGATCAAGGCCGACGTGGTGCCGAAGATCGTCGATACGGCTCTGGCTACTCTCGTCACGGCGCCCAACCTGATCCGGGTGGTCAACGACCGCGGCGCGATCCAGGAGAATGCCGAGCGAATCCTGAAGGAGCAGGTCGGCAAGATCGGGTTGCCCGGGCTCGGCGGCGGTTCGGCTGCGGGGGGCGGGACCGGCATACAGATTCCAGGCGGGCAAATTCCCGGGGGGCTGGGGCAGATCGCAGGGCGGCTCGGCATTCCCGGTCTTCCCGGCATGGGGGGCGGTGCGGCCAAGGTCGAGCCGGCGCCTGCTCCGGTTGCGTCTTCGCCTGCCGCCACGGGGGCGAATGCTCCGCCATCGGCGTTCGGCTATCGGAACATCAAGCGGTTCAGTTTTCTGGGCCCGTTGGCATTCGAGGTCGGCGTTGCGAAAGATGCCACCGCCGCCGAATCCGATGTGGTCGTCGAAATGCGGTTCGTGGGCGGGGACTGGCGCGTCGTCGGTGTGAAGCCGCGGATCTGAGGAAGCGGCGGGCACCGCGCGCTTTGTCGCTTCAGGCATAACGCAGCGCTGTCGCTCCGGGCTTTAGCCGGACGTCGATAAGCTTTATGGTCGCGGGCTATTCATGCCTCGCCCGGAGACCTTGCTTCATGAAAACCGACACGCCGCGTCCGATCCGTCTCAAAGACTATCGGCCGTCGCCATGGCTGATCGAGACGGTGACGCTGGACGTCTCGCTGCATCCGACCGAAACGCGCGTGCGTTCGCGCTTGAAGATCAAGCCGAACCCGCTGTCGAGCGAGAGCAAGCCGGCGCTGGTGCTGGATGGTGAGCTGCTGGACCTCGAAAGCATCAAGCTCGACGGAAAGCTGCTGGATGCAGGCGACTACGAGGTGACGCCGGCGACGCTGATCCTGGCGCGGCCGCCGCAGGGCGGTTTTGCGCTCGATATCGTCACGCACATCAACCCCGAGGGGAACAAGGCGCTGAACGGGCTCTATCGCTCGCGCGGGATCTATTGCACCCAGTGCGAGGCCGAGGGCTTCCGGCGGATCACCTATTTTCTCGATCGCCCCGACGTTCTCTCGACCTATTCGGTGCGGGTGGAAGCGGGTGTCGAAGAAGCGTCGGTGCTGCTCGCCAACGGCAATCCCGTCGAACGCGGCACGCTCGACAGGGGGCGGCGGCACTATGCGGTGTGGAAAGACCCGCATCCCAAGCCCTGCTACCTGTTCGCGCTCGTCGGGGGAAATCTCGCGTCGATCGCGTCGTCGTTCGAGACGATGTCGGGGCGCGAGGTCGATCTGCGCATCTACGTGGAACCAGGCAAGGAAGACCGCGCGCACTGGGCGATGGATTCGCTGAAGCGCTCGATGAAATGGGACGAGAAG
>CAZNMY010000144.1:0-14563 GCA_964574325.1 uncultured Devosia sp.
CGATGGCGATCATCGGCATCTCGTCGATCCACCTGCTCAAGACGTTCATCGAGGCGGGCAGCCTGGGCACTCCCGCTGCCAAGTTCACCGAAGCCGGCGTGATGTGGCAGACGATCATCCACTGCATTTTCATTCTGTCGGCGATGGGCATCGCCTACGTCGACTACCTCGGCAACATCGCCGCTGCGCGCCTCCACGCTGCCGCGATGGGCGAAGACGGCGATCACAAGCCGAAGAAGAAGTAGCGCTGAAAACTCGCGCGGGAGAGTACCGACAACAACTACTTTCTTATTCTTCTTCTTCTTTGCTTCCCCGGCCGAGGCGGAGCCGAGAGCCGGGGCCTTGCCCCGAACGTGTCGAGCACGCCTCGCAGTAAACATGCCGCTGCTTCTGTTTCCTGCAGAAGCCGCGGGTCGCCCGAGTGCGAGTGACCAGCCGGCAAGACCCCGGGTCTGCGCAATCCGATCGCTGATCGGCTTGCTCGCCCGGGGACGCAAGTGGTGGGTGTTGCCGATCGAGTGGCTCCTTCTGTGCTTCCTCTACTTCCTTTGCTTCCCCGGCCGAGGCGTCAGCCGAGAGCCGGGGCCTTGCCCCGAACGTGTCGAGCACGCCTCGCCGGAAACATGCGGCTGCTTCTGGTTCCTACAGAAGCCGCGGGTCGCCCGAGTGCGAGTGACCAGCCGGCAAGACCCCGGGTCTGCGCAATCCGATCGCTGATCGGCTTGCTCGCCCGGGGACGCAGGAATTGGGGGAGGTCTATTCGGGGGAGAAGCTACCCCGCCTTGCGCGACCGCGCCTCGGACTCCTCGAGGCCCCGTGTGGCTTCCTCGCGCAGATCGGCCCAGATTTGTGCGACGTAGCCGCCGAAATCCGTACTGCCGACGACTTCAGACGTGCGCGGACGCGGCAGCGTGATGTCAACCATGCGCTTCAGGCGCCCTGGCCGGTACGTCATCACGAGTACGCGGTCCGATAGCTGGACGGCTTCGGTGATGTTGTGCGTGATGAGTAGTGTCGTCTGTTTCAGCTCCTGCTGGATCTGCAGGATCTTGTCACCGAGCAACAGCCGCGTCTGCTCGTCGAGCGAGGCGAACGGCTCGTCCATCAGCAGGATCTTCGGCTCGAACGCCAGCGTGCGGGCGAGCGACACGCGCTGCTTCATGCCGCCCGAAAGCTCTGCCGGATAACGCTTCTCGAAGCCGTCGAGGCCGACCATCGCGATGAAGTGGCGCGCCTTCTCGTAGCGTTCCGCCTTGCCCATCTTCAGGATCTCGAGCGGGAATGCCACGTTGTCGAGCACCGTGCGCCAGGGAAACGTGCTCTCCTCCTGGAACACCATGCCGATGGCCGGATGCGGGCCGCTGATCTGCTCGCCCGCGACCGTCACCGTGCCTTCATAGTTGCCCTGCAGCCCGCCGATGATGTTGAAAAGCGTGGACTTGCCGCAACCGGACGGTCCGATCACCGACAGGAATTCGCCCGGCTTCACCGACATCGATACGTGGTCGACCGCGATCAGCGGGCCTTCCGACGTCGGAAAGTGCATCGAGACGTCGTCGACGACGAGCAGTGGCTTGGCTTGCGACGGCGTTTCCATGCGGTGGAGGACTCGTTGTTGGGGGAGATTCGGTCCTGATCGGAGCCCGCACATTAAGCTCCGCTGCACCCCGACGTCGACTGGCCTTGTGGGTTAGGCGAAAACGAAATCGATACGACTTGGGGTCAGACCCTGCGGGTCTGACCCCATCCTAGCTCCGGCGCAACGCCTCAACGATCCGACTGCTGCTTGATCGCGGCTGCGTCGACGCGGGAAACCTGCTCGATCCGGACGTCGACGAGCGCGACGCCGCCGGCATCCACGACCTTCACGGCCTCCGCGATCATCTTCTCCATCTCGTCGAGCGTTTTCGCCTGACCGAAGCCCTTTGCGCCCTGGCCTTCGGCCATCTTCACCAGATCGCACTCCGGATCGTTCATGAACTGACCGATCCATTTGTTCTCGACGGGGCGGTCGCGCATCAGCGCCACGCGCTCCTGATGCTCGACGTCGTTGTTGTAGGAGATGTTGTTGGCGATCACGAACAGCATGGGGATGCGATAGTGCACGGCCGTCCACAGCGCGGTGACGCCCATCAGATAGTCGCCGTCGCCGCAGACCGCCACGGGAATGCGCTTCGAGCCGGTGTGCTTCAACGCGAGCGCCGATCCGACCGCGATGCCGGGGCCGCCGCCGACGCCGCCACCGCCGTCGGAGCCGAGATAGTCGAGCGGATGCTTCAGCGGCCACGTTGCGCCGTTCCACGACAGCGAAACGTGCAGCAGCGAGACTTCGCGCCCGCCGAGTGCCTTGCGAAGCCCGAGCGCCAGATGGTCGGGGCGCAGCGGCTCGCCCTTGGCGGGCGCCCTCAACTCCGGCACCGCCGCCGGACCTGCGGCCCAGCTCTTGGTGTTCTTCGTTTTCGGCAGTCGCGTCAGCAGATCGGCCACGACCGGCTCGGTTTCGGCCGGTACGAACAGATCGACCGCCGGGTGAACGTGGTGGTCCATGCTCCAGCCGTTGTGGATCGCGTGGTCGAGCGAGACCTGGATCACCTTGGCTTCGATCTGCTTGTCACCGAGCGCCAGCTTGAACGTGCCGCCGAGATCGACCCAGTCGAGCGACAGGATCACGTCGGCCTTGGTGATCGCCTCCATCGCTTCCTTCACCGGACGCCCGCCCGGCGCGCCGCAATGCAGCGGGTGATCGGTCGGGAACGCCGCGCCGATCTTGAGATCGGTGATGACGGCGGCACCCAGCGCTTCGGCGAGCGCGATGCGATCGGCCCAGCCCTTCTCGTCACGGCGCACGCGGCCGGCCATGATCAACGGACGCTTTGCGCCTTTCAGCAGCGCGGCAGCTTCATCGATGAGCGCAGCCGACGCGCCCTGTCGCATCGGCGTGACGTAGCGCTTCACGTCGATCGGCGGCAGCGGATCATCGACCCGCATCTCTTGCATGCCGGCGTCGAGATTGATGTAGACGGGGCCCTGCGGCCAGGTGTTGGAAATCCACGTGCCGCGCAGCATCGCTTCGCGGGCAGCACCCGGCGAGGCCGGCTCGTTGTCCCACTTCGTGTAGGGCCGGATCAGCGCGCCCTGATCCTGAGCGGTGTGGATCCAGTCGATCCAGGGCCGGCGCTTCATTGCATCGACCGGGCCGGTGGCGCCGATCACGACGCCCGGCGTGCGGTCGCACCACGCATTGAAGAAGGCCATCGTCGCGTGCATCAGGCCGACGTTGGAATGCACGGCCGCGGCCATCGCCGTGTTCGTCACCTTGCCCCAGCCCTGCGTGATCGCGACCGCGTGCTCCTCGTGCAGGCACAGCAGCATCTGGGGGCTGCGGTTCTGCGTGAAGTTGACGAGGCTGTCGTGCAGGCCGCGGAAGCTCGCGCCCGGGGTCAATGCGATGTAGGGGATGTCGAGCGCGGTCAGCGCATCGGCGACCACGTCGCTGCCGAACATCGCGTTGCTGCCGGACGGCGTCGGCTTCTCGATGTCGGCGACCTTGCTCTCTGCGCCTTTGCTGGTCGGCTTCTTGGCCATGCGGTTCTCTACCCCGGATTTGTGTTGCGTGATCTTCGGTTTGTCGGTCGGCGCGAAGCTTAGAGCCAAACCCGGGGGTGCGCCAGCCCGACCGGGAGAGCCCGACCAGGATCGCGTCGAATGCCGGCGCCCTGCTGCTGGCTAAGGTCGGCAGATCGACTGGCATCGCCGACCGCTTCGTGGGCTGCTTTCGCGATGGCCGCCCCTGATCTGATCGAGCCCTGCGTACGCAACCCGAGGCTCGTCGCGCAGATCGTGGACGGACTGGCGCAAGCTGAGGCCGCACACGACGCCTCCGGCCGTGCGGCGCGTGTGTTCAAGGACTTCACGACTACGGTCAAGCCGGCGAAGGGAGCCACGAAATGAACGGCAACGGCGTTGTTCACCCTCCCTGCGTTCGTCGGACGACGCGCCACGCTTCGAGACGCATTCCGGATGCGTCCCGCAATGCGGTGATTCCGAAGCAAGACAGCGCCTGAGGACAGGGCGTGCGCATCCTCCAGTCGGAGATGTCCCTGTGGCCGAACTCGCTTCTGTCGCCCACTCGTTCCGCGGCCAGACCGGCAATCAAGAGAACTGGTCAGCTGCGCTTGTGGATCATAGATGCGAATTTGCCAGTTGAGGTCGACATGCGGTGCCTTTAGGCCAAACTCTTTGCGGCTGCGTCGAAGCATATCGATATCGACGATTTCGCTGCGATGATGATCGGCGAGATCGAGATAGTGGCTCGTCAGAGCTTCAACCGCGATAAGGTTCTCAGGCTCCGTCAATGGTGCGCCTCCCTCGATCCCAGCGGCAGTTTTGAGAGCGCGCTGCTGGGTGCGTTCGAGCCCTATTTGCGCGGGAGGTAACTTATCAGCCGCCACCTACCACACCATCGGCGCGCAGGCCTGCGATATCGGCATCCGACAGGCCGAGGCCGTGGAGGATTTCGTCGGCGTGCTGGCCGATCGAGGGGGGGCCGCGGTCGATGGTGAGGCGCGCGCCGTCGATCGCAAGCGGCAGGAGCGGCGTGACGGTCTCGATCGGGCGGCCCATCTGGGATGCATCGATGGGGATAGTCATCGGGGCGAGGCCGCCGGTCGCGACGAGGTGGGGATCGTCGAGCAGTTCGTGGGGCTTGGCGATCGGCGCGTAGGGAAGGCCGAACTCCTCGAAGCGGCGGCCGATCTCGGCGGCGGTGAACTGAGCGAGGCGGCGCTTCAGCTCGGGGATCAACCATTCGCGTGCGACGACGCGTTGGTTGTTGATTTTGAGCCGCTCGTCAGCAGCGAAGTCGTCATAACCGAACGCCTTGCAGAAGATTTCCCACTGCGTGTCCGAGACGACGGCGATGAACACCTGCTCGTCGTTCTTGACGTTGAAGACCTCGTAGATCGCCCACGGCGAGATGCGGTTCGGCATGGGGTTGGCGGCTTTGCCGGTGACCGCGAACTGCAGCATGTGCTGAGCGACCAGCAGGATGTTGTTCTCGAACAGCGCGCTTTCGATCAGTCGTCCGCGGCCGGTGCCGTGGGTGGGATGGTCACGCTCCGTCAATGCCGCGAGCACGCCGATCGCGCCGAACATGCCGCCCATGATGTCGTTGACGCTGGAGCCGGCGCGAAGCGGGCGGCCTTCGGGTCCGGTCATGTAGGCAAGACCGCCCATCATCTGCACGACCTCGTCGAGCGCTGTGCGATGCTCGTAGGGGCCGGTGAGGAAGCCTTTGTGCGAGACGTAGATCAGGCGCGGGTTCAGCTTCTTCAGCGCTTCGTAGCCCAGGCCCAGGCGATCCATCGCGCCGGGCTTGAAGTTCTCGAGGAAAGCATCGGCGCGTGTAGCGAGCTTCAACGCGATCTCGCGGCCGCGCGGGCTCTTGATGTCGAGGGCGAGGCTCTTCTTGTTGCGGTTGAAGCCGGCGAAGAAGCCCGCCCCCGCGCCGAGCAGTCGCCGCGTGTTGTCGCCCGCGATCGGCTCGACCTTGATCACGTCGGCGCCGAGGTCCGCCAGCACCATGCCGCACGCGGGCCCCATGATCATGTGCGTGAACTCGACGACGCGAATGCCGGCGAGGGGACGCGGCGGCGTCGAAGGCGAGGTCGTGTCGGTGGGCATCGGTGCGTGCTCTATGTGGCCATACGTCAGCATTTCTCCTCCCCCTTGTGGGGGAGGTGCCCCGTAGGGGCGGTGGGGGGAGCGAGGCGATTCTTCGAATTCTTCAGAGCGAGGCAAGCCCCCTCCGGCGCTTCGCGCCACCTCCCCCACGAAGGGGGGAGGAGAAGCGCGCGTTGTTGCACCGATCCTACTCCCTGAGAGCCTCCTTCAATCGTTGATGCTCGAAACCGGCGATTTCGGCCAGCTTCTCGTATTGCTCGGCGGCGGCTTTGCGGTCGACGCGGCCGGAACGCACGGCTGCGATCATCAGGTTCTTCGCCGTGTGCTCGGTCGAGACGAACTCGATCATCCGGACCTCGTAGCCCTGCGACTCCAACAGCAGGCCGCGAGCGGCGTCTGTGAACAGGTCCGCCTGACGCTGTTTCAGGAGGCCGTATTTCAGGACGCCGGCAAGCGGGGTGTCGCGCGTTTCCAACTGCGGTGCGAGTTCGTGCTGACAGCACGGCGCGCACACGATGATTTCAGCGCCGCTGGTGAGGCCCATATGGATCGCGTCGTCGGTCGCGGTATCGCAGGCGTGGAGCGCGATCAGGATGTCGATGGAGCCTCGACTGCTTTGGGCCGCGTGGTGCTCGGCGAGTGCCGCCTCGAACGACAGACCGGCATGTCCGCACGCCGTGGCGATCGCGTTGCACTTGGCCGCCAGCGTGGCGTTCGACTCGATGCCGCGCGTTGTCGGTGTCTTGCCGAGCTGCTTCGTCAGGTGCTCGTGCAGCGCGAAGGTGAGATAGCCCTTGCCCGAGCCGACATCGACGATGCGCGGCGCCCGTGTCTCCTTCAAGTGCGAAGCCGCGATCAACTGGTCGAGGATTTCGACGAAGCGGCAGATCTGGCGGAACTTCGCGTACATCGACGGCTTGACTTGCCTCTCGCCGTCGCCGTGGGTGACGCCGAGATGAGCGAGATAGGGCGCGTTCGTATCGACGAGGTAGTCCTTGCGGCGATCGTGCTCCGTCGGCGGCGCGGCGGCGAGCGTCGGCTTGCCCCGGGTGAGGCGCGCGATCCGCTTCTTGCTGTAGGCGAGCGTGATGTCCTCGTGCGTGGTGAACAGCACGGCGTTGAGGTAGTCGGCCCCGATCATCCGAGACAGCCGTTCCATCGCAGCTTCGGGCACGTCGTTCTGCGTGTTGGTCTGGCGGCCGGCGCTGACGACCAAGCGGACGTGCGGCACATCCTTCAGCATCACGCGCGTGGCGACGGCCTTCGCCGGATCGCCTTTACCCCGGTACTTGCCGAGCGTCAGCTTGAGGAACGAGCCGTCGGCCAAGCTGGCGCCGAACGCGTCGAGGAACGCTGCTTTTTCGCTGCCGGACTCTGATTCTGGAGGCATCGCCGCTTTCATCTGCCCGACCGGGCACGGTTCGCTGTTACAGGTTCTTATCATGTCCAAGTCCCCTGCCGGTCAAGCCGGTCCCAGCATGCCAGACCCTGCGTTGGCAGCCGCCGCGAAAGCTGCTTAGTGTGCCGCCAGAAACCCACTCAAGGAGGCATCCCATGGCGCATGACGATCCCGGCTCACATTGGCACGAGCCGAAAGCCGGCGAGAACGCCGGGCACGGCAAGTTCAAGCGCGCACCGATGCCCTACGACCGGTTCATGGAAGCCGAGGGCGTGCCCTGCTATCGCAACATCGGCGTCCGCCGCGTGCAGGACCTTCCGATGACGCCCTGGAAGCGGCTCGGCGGCAAAGGCTCGTACATCCAGCTTTTCGGCACCGAAGGCCTGTGGGGCATGTACATCGTCGAGGTGCCGGCGCGGGGCGCGCTCAACATCGAGCGGCACATCTACGAGAAGAACGTGCTCGTCGTCGAAGGCCGCGGCAGCACGGAAGTCTGGCAGGAAGGCCAAGCCAAGAGACAGACGTTCGAATGGCAGCGCGGCTCGCTGTTCACGGTGCCGCTCAACGCCAGCCACCGCTTCGTCAACGCGACCTCGTCGCCGGCACTACTGCTGTGCGGCACCACCGCGCCCAACGTGATGAACCTCTACGACAACGTCGATTTCATCTTCAATTGCCCCTACGTGTTCAACGATCGCTACGCCGGTGCCGACGACTACTTCAAGAACAACGAGGACATCCTGCCCGATCCCATCCGCGGGCTCGCGATGCGCAAGACGAATTTCGTACCCGATCTCATCAACTGCGAGCTGCCGCTCGACAACCGGCGCTCACCCGGATACCGCCGGGTCGAGCCCAACATGGGCGGCAACCGCTTCTACCTGTGGTGCGGTCAGCACGAGACCGGCCGCTATTCCAAGGCCCACAAGCACGAGAGTGCCGCCGTCCTCGTCTGCCTGAAGGGCAAGGGCTACACGTACACGTGGCCGGCCGTGCTCGGCATGAAGCCGTGGGAGCAGGGCTTCTCGGACAAGGTGATGCGGCAGGACTATGAACCGATCGGTCTCGTCTCGGCCGCGCCCATGAGCGGCGAATGGTTCCACCAGCACTTCGGCGTCTCGAAGGACCCGCTGCGCGTGTCGGCGTGGCACGGGCCGAACAACCAGCGGTCGCGCCGCGCAGGCCGGCCCGGCGAGCAGTTGATGGACTACGGCGCGATCGACCTCAAGAAGGGCGGCAGCGCGATCCCCTATTGCGACGAGGATCCGCATCTCAGGAAGGAGTTCGCCGAACGATTGGCGGCCGAAGGCGTCGAGAGCCGGATGAAGCCCGAGTTCTACACCGACGCGGCAGCAGGAGATGCCGTGGGCGACGTGATGTAGGCGCTGAAGCAGAGGCCGGGCCGCTCAGCCGCTCTTGCTGCGCACGGGCTTCATACCACAGCGCTCCATGGGCAGCGCTGTGGTGTTCCAGGCGTCCTTGGTGACGGTGACCACGTAGCGGCGGCAGTCGGGGGCGGCGCCGGGCACGAAGTAGACCTGGAACAGGGCGAGGTCCGGCTTGCGTTGCCTGGGCCACGTCAGAACGGCATCGTCGGCTGTTTCCGCGACCGCCTTCTGAATGGCGACAGCGGCGTTCCTGAAGTCGGCGTCCGACAGGCGCTGGAGCAGCGCGCGCGAGATGTCGGGATGGAGACCGGCCGTGGCGGCACGCTTGGCCAGCGGGTCTGCCCCGGCGGCCGGCGTGGCGTAGGCGGTTCCGATGGCGGTCGCAGGTGCGGCTGCATCGGCGGCAGGCTTGTTCAAGACGTTGGGTTTGTCACCCGGCGACGGCTCCGTCGAAGGCAATGTCGCGTCGGCGCGGAGTTCGAGCGGCTCATTGCCGGCCGCCGGCCCTTCGGCGGCGACACGGTTTGCAGCCGGGTCCGGTTGCGGTGAAGCTGCCGGTGGCGCTTCCGCACGCCCGGGCGCTCGGCTCAGCAGCGCCGCCATCTGTTCGACGGCGCCTTCGGGAAGCCATTCGCGCCAGCGCGAAGGTTCGCCCCACAGGCCCCATGCGCCGCCCGAGAGGACGACGCACAGCAATGCCAACTTGCGCAGTCTTCGACCAGAGCCGCCCCCGCGGCCCGGATCGATGGGCTCGTCCGGTCGAAGCTCCCAGGATGAGCCGCTTCGGTTCACGGCGTTCGCCGTGCGCTCCGGATCGAGTTTCCTTGCAATCGAAGTGGGATACGTCATGGCCGCGTGCCTCCAGCCAGCCACCCACCTCCCTCACGCGGAAGAGTGGCGGGGAATAGCGGGCGAAATGAAGGCGGCTATTCCTTGCGCACGTGAAAGCGGAAGCTGCGTCCGGCGAGCGCACGCAACCGCCACGGCAACAACCGGCCGGCACGGATCAGCCAGACGAGCTGCCAGGGAAACGCGATCACGGTGTGTCCGCGCTCCAGCCGGCGCTTGATGAGCGCTGCGGCGGCTTCGGGCGTCGTCAGGTGCGGGAGGGCACCGACATGGCCGGCCACCTGGGCGGTCGCGATGTGTCCAGGATAGATCAGCGCGATACGCACACCCTGGCCGTGGAGATATTCCTGCAGCGCCTCGCCATAGGCCATCGCGCCGGCTTTGCTCGCGCTGTAGCCCGGCGCATCGGCCAGGGGCTGCAGCGCCGCCAACGAGCCGACCAGTGCGATCGTGCCACAGCTACGCTTGCGCATATGGGGAAGCACAGCGTTTACCGTTGCCATCAGCCCCAGTAGATTGATACGCACCTGCGAATCGATCTCGTGCATCAGCTCCATCCGGCCATCCGGACCATGGCCATCGAAGACGCCGGCATTGGCGATCACAAGGTCGACCGGATGCTCCCGATCCCAGTCCGAAATGATCTTTTCCATGGCCACTGCGTCGGTTACATCAGTAACCATAAACTGCACTGTAGCTCCCGCTCGACGACATTCGTCGGCTACGGAGATCAGTCGAGACTCGGATCGTCCAATGAGGCCAAGCCGATGACCAGGGCAGGCGTATGCTCTCGCAAGAGCGGCACCCAAGCCAGCACTGGCGCCGGTTATCACTGTGAAATCATGACGGTATGAGTTGCGCGACATAGTGGCTCCTAGCTTCAACGGGCAAACCACAGATAATGTTTGCCTGAGGCTTAGAGGTACTCTCTTAAACGTTTTGGCAGTACGGACATTCCAGGTCTTCGGCCGACAACCTCAAATCGAGGCAAACGCGGCAGGTTCGACACGAGTGCCGCACAGGCGCGAGGCATCAGAGTTCAATGGCTTTACGGCGTGATGATGGGGACGAACTCGTTCCGACCCGATCGATTTCGACGATCTCCAAGGTTGCGATGTCCGCCGTCAGACGGTGGTACCAGTCGCGGCCCCTTCCCACGCACGGACCCGACGGGCGCCGCACGCCGGACTTCGCCGAGTTGCCGGCCTATCGCTCGATCTCCAAATATCGCGAGTACCAGAAGCTGTTCAAGCTGAAGGATCCCTTCTTCCAGGTGCATGAGCAACGGTCTGGCGCCGAAGCGCAGATCGACGGCCAGCAGTACATCAATTTCGCGTCGTACGACTATCTCGGCCTCAACCAGCATCCGGAAGTCGGCGCCGCTGCTCGCGAGGCGATCGAGCAATTCGGCACCTCCGTTTCCGCGAGCCGTCTCGTGGCCGGCGAACGCCCGCTGCACGGCGAGCTGGAAGCCGCCCTCGCCCGCTTCTACGAGACCGAGGACGCCCTGATCTACGTCAGCGGCCACGCGACCAACGTGTCGGCGATCTCGACGATCATCGGTCCGAAGGACGTGATCTTCCACGACGAGTTCATTCACAACTCGGCGCAGACGGGCGGCAAGTTGTCCGGCGCCAAGCTCGTCTCCTTCAAGCACAACGATCCGGAAGACCTCGAGCGCAAACTCGCCGAGCACCGCGAGAACCACAAATTCGCGCTCGTGCTGATCGAGGGCCTCTACTCGATGGACGGCGACGTTCCCGATCTCGCGAAGTTCGTCGAGGTCAAACGCCGCCACGGCGCCTGGCTGATGGTCGACGAGGCGCACGGCATCGGCGTTCTCGGCGAAACCGGTCACGGCATCGCCGAGCACTGCGGCATCGATCCGCGCGAAGTCGACATCTGGATGGGCACGCTGTCCAAGACGCTGTCGTCGTGCGGCGGCTATGTCTGCGGCAGGCGCGAGCTGATCGAGGTTCTGAAGTTCCAGTCGCCGGGCTTCGTCTATTCCGTTGGTCTGCCGGCCGCTTCGGCTGCAGCGGCGCTGAAGTCGCTCGAGCTGATCGAGCAGATGCCGGACCGCGTCAAGAAGCTGCAGGACAACGGCAAGTTCTTTCTCGATCAGTGCAAGGCGCTCGGCCTCGACACCGGCTCGTCGGAAGGTTACGCTGTCGTGCCCGTCATCGTCGGCGATGCCGTGCTGGCGATCCGCCTCACGCATCAGATCTTCCGCCGCGGCGTCAACGCGCTGCCGATCATCTATCCGGCCGTGCCGCTGAAGTCGGATCGTGTCCGCTTCTTCATCACGTCGGAGCACACGCACGAGCAACTCGCCAAGGCTGCTCGGGTGATCCGCGAGGAACTCGACCTGCTCGCGAACAAGGGCGCTCACGGCGCGCGGGCAACCGCAGCCGAGTGAAATCGGAAACGCGAGGCAGCATGTTCCGTCTCGCGATCCTCGACGATTATGCCCGCGTCGCGCTCGAGATGGCGGACTGGTCGCCACTCCAAGGCCGCTGCCGCATCGACGTGATCGATCACGCGCTCGGTGTGCCCGAAGAGGCGGCCGCGGTGCTCGCCCCCTACGACGTGCTGTGCCACCTGCGCGAGCGGACCGCCATGCCGCGCACGCTGATCGAGCGGCTGCCGAACCTCAAGCTCGTCACCATCACCGGGGCCGTGCATCGCACGCTCGATCTCGTGGCTGCGCGCGAACGCGGCATCGTCGTGTGCCACTCCGCGAACCGCCCCGGCAGCGGGCAGGGCGAAGGAACGCCCGAGTTGACGCTCGGTCTGATGCTGGCGCTCGCCCGGTCCATCGCCCACGAGCACTCCGGCATGCGCGCGGGCGCGTGGCAGACCACGGTCGGCACCACGCTCTTCGGCCGGACGCTGGGCGTGGTCGGGCTCGGCCGTGTCGGAAGGAGAGTCGCGGCACTCGCCCGCGCGTTCGGCATGGACGTCGTCGCGTGGAGCCCGAACATGAACGCGGAGCGGGCGGCGTCCGCCGGTGCCCGCCTGGCCACGAAGCACGAGCTGTTCGCGGCCAGCGATTTCGTTTCGCTGCATCTGGTGCTCGGCGAGCGCTCACGCGGGATCGTCGGCGCGGCCGAACTGGCGGCGATGAAGCCCACGGCGTTCGTCGTCAATACGGCGCGCGGGCCGCTGATCGACGAAGCCGCATTGATGAGCGCGCTTCGGGAACGCCGCATCGCCGGCGCCGGTCTCGATGTGTTCTGGCACGAGCCCTTGGCCAGCGACCATCCCATTCGCGCGCTGCCCAATGTCGTGCTGACGCCGCATCTGGGTTACGTCGTCGAGGACTCGTTGCGCGCCTTCTACGAGGATACCGTCGAGAACGTCGTCGCGTGGCTCGACGGCAAACCGATCAGGGTCGCCGCCTGACAGCGCTGTTACTTCTTGGCCGGCGGGGCGAGAATCTTACTCACTTTGGCCACGACGTCGGAGGGCGTCGAATAGAGTTCCTTGATCAGCGCCTGCACGTCCTCGCCCGTCATCGGATTGATTTCGAGCTTGGCCTTCGCCGCCTCAGCCAGGAACACGGGGTCTTTCATCGTCGCGTCGAAGGCTCGACGCAGGGCGGTGACACGGTCCGCAGGAACATTCGGCGGTACGAAGTAGGGAATTCCGAACTCCTGCCGCGCCACCAGAAGCCGCAGCGCCTGCTTGTCGCCGTCGGTCTTGGCCAACTCGGAGAAATTCCCCACGTCGGCGAGGTCGGGATGGTTCTTGAGACCCCATTGCCCGATGACCCGGATCTTCTTGTCGCGGATCCAGTCGCCCGAGATCGCCTTCAAGGTCGACCAGCTCGTCGAGGCAACCCCCATCACCTCGCCGCTTTCCATGGCGAGATGGATCTTCGGTGTGGCCCCGTAGCCGTTGATAACCTTGAACTTGGTGCCGAAAATCGCATTCGCGAAAACCGGATAGTCGTTCTGGGCAGAGCCCGGCGCCTGCGAGCCCGCGACGAACTCCGTCGTGAGAATATCCTTCAGCGTCATGAGCTGCTTTTGCGTGTGCCACACATAAGCTGCCTGCACGGCGCGGTTGGCACTGCCGATCCAGTTGAATTTGGTGGAATCGAAACGAGCCTGTTCCGGTGTCAGGAGGGGGATGGTCGGCATGCCGTTGAAGGGCGCGCCGATCACGGTGCCGTCGAACGGACCGCCGTTGTAGAGCGCGTTCGACATGATCGCGCTGCCCGCGCCGGGCTGGTTCATGACGACGATGTCGGGCTTGCCGGGAATGTGCTTCCCGATGTGGCGGCCGATCAGTCGCGCCGTGGTGTCGTAGCCCGAGCCGACGCCGACGCCGACGACGAGGCGAACCTGCTTGCCGGCGTAGAACGCAGCGGCGTCCCCGGTCTGGGCGTGCGACGGCGTCACGGCGATTGTGGCAAACGTCAGTGCTCCGCCGACGACTGCGGCAGCACGATTGAGTGTAGGCGACATGCATTCCTCCCGGCTTCGATGCTCGTTGGCGAGATCTTTATACGCGACGGCCCGGAGGAACAAGATCGGGCGAATGCGGCTCGCCCGGCGGCCCGCGAACCGGCGGCCCTGGGGACACGAACCGGAATGCGTGCTAATTTCGCTCGATGAACCAGGTCCTGCCCACCCCGATGACCGTCGACGAATTCCTGCGCTGGAGCGTGCGCCAGGAGCGTGGTCGCTATGAGCTCGATGGGGGACGCGTCGTCGCAATGCCGTCGGAAACCATGCAGCATGTGGAAGTGAAGCAGCTCGCGTTTGCAGCTCTTGCCTCGGCCATCGTGCGTGCTGGCGCACCTTATTTCGCTGTTCCCGACGGCATGACAGTGAGGGTCTCGCCAGACAAGGCATACGAGCCGGACGCCATCGTCGCCGCTTTGCCAAAGCCCGCGCCGAACGCGCTGGAAGTCACCAATCCCGTCATCGTCGTCGAGGTGCTGTCGCCCCCGGCCGCGAGCGCGCGGCGGGACTTGACGACGAAGGTCGCAGGATATGCGCTCGTTTCCTCGATCCAGCATTATCTGGTGATCGATCCCTGCGAGCGTCTGGTATTTCAATACAAGCGCGTCGGCGATCTGCTCGCGGCCCCGCAGGCACCGGCCGAAGGCACGCTGCTCCTCGACCCTCCGGGATTGGAGGTGCCGGTTGCCGATCTGCTCGGCCCCGAGCCGGAGACGGTTTAGGCCGAAGTTCCCCGCCCGCCAATGATGATCTCCCTGTCGCTTCAATCGGTT
>CAZNMY010000145.1:0-14497 GCA_964574325.1 uncultured Devosia sp.
TGAATCCGGTAGCCCCTTGCGGGGGAGGTTGCCCCGAAGGGGCGGTGGGGGGGGCTGCAAACTACAGCTCGAACTCCAACATCAGGGCCCACGCCCCCTCCGGCGCTACGCGCCACCTCCCCCGCGAGGGAGGCGGGGAACGGCGAATGTTGTTCCCAAAATCGCCGGCATTTTCGGTCCGCGTCACCTCAGACGTCGAGCTTGAACAGCTGCACGGCGTTGTCCCAGGTGAGCTGCTTGCGCTTGGCGTCGTCGAGGCCCTTGAGGTGGTGCTCGACGACGTTGCGTGAATGCGGGAACGTCATGTTGAAGTGCGGATAGTCGTTCGACCACATGCAGTTCTTGTTGCCCCACCACGGGAAGAAGCGCGTGCCGACGTAGTCCTCCAGGAACGTGCCGTAGACGTGCTCCTCGAAGATCTCGCTGGGCTTGCGGTTGATCGGCATCGGACGATCCTTGCGGAAGCGCTCGAAGTAGTAGTCCCACTGCTGCAGCAGGAACGGGAGCCAGCCGATCTCGCTTTCCGCCATCAGCAGGCGCAGCTTCGGGTGGCGATCGAAGGCGCCCGAGAAGATGAAATCGAACAGCGTGTTTGCGCTGTCGTTGGTCTTCGCGTTGGTCGCGTCCTTCAGCCCTTGAATACCGCCCTTCTGGCCGGTCTTGATATAGGAATGCCCCGTCAGGATGTGACAGATCACGGGCGCTTCGGCCTCCGCGCACGCGGCCCACAGCGGCTCGTAGTGCGGATCGGTGAACGGCAGCCGCGGATCGGGCACCTGCCAGATCATCGCGCCTTTGAGGCCCATATCGTGGCCGCGATGCATTTCCTTGATGCCGGCCTTGATGTCGTAAACCGAGACGAGCGGTGCGCCATAGAGGCGCTTCTTGTCGACGGCGCAGAAGTCGTGAATCCAGTCGTTGTAGAGCTTGAAGGATTCCTGCTGCGTCTCGATGTCGTCGATGCCGAACAGCGCCATCCCGTAGTTCGGAAACAGGATCTCGGCGGCGACGCCGTCGGTATCCTGGTCGCGCAGTCGCAGATGCGGATCGGTCGCGCCCGGCGGCGAATTGCGGAACGGCACTTTGGGCAGCAACTCGCGAAGCCGTGGCGGAAGCTCCTGCCAGAGCGCGTCGGGCTCCATCACGTGGCTGTCCGTCGAAATCATCATCGGCATCGCGGCGACCTGCGCGCCGTTCAGTTCCTCACCGACGACAGTGCGGCGCGGGAACGTACGCGCCTGCTCTTCCGACATGCCGGCGAACTTCGATGCATCGACGGGCAATTGCGGCATGATTCACCCCATTCGTAGTTTCTCTGGTGTTCGTCTCAGCGGAGGCGCGATCAGCCCGGCGAGAAGAACTTGCCCTTGGCATAGACGCGTTGCTTCGCGGTCTCGCCGTTCCGGGCGTCGTTGCCGTCCTTGGTGGAACCGTCCGCGAAGCTCGTCTGCTTCACGACGTCCTTGGGCGTGCCGAACGCGGTGAGATCGTCGAGGCTCTTGATCTTGCGCTCGCCGGCGCCGACGCGCAGAAGTACGAGGTTCTCGGCCTCGTCGGCTTCGAACTTGTACTGCACGTTCTTCGGGATCATCACGCCTTCGTGCACGCTGACGACGGACGTGCGGCCGTCCGCGAAGGTGAACGTCGCTTTGCCCTGCAGCACGATGAACGCGTGGTCCTCGCCGCCGTGCGCATGAAGCGCATTCTCGCCGCCGCTGGCGTAGACCTTGACGGCCGCCCACATGTTCTCGGCAGTGGCGAGGGGATCGTAGGTCGTGCCCTGCTCCAGCAGCGGCAGGTTCCGCATCGAAAAGACCACCGCGTCGTCCGTGGCGACCTTGGGCAAGCGCTTGAAGCTCGTTGCATCATTCATGGTGACGCCTCCCCTGGTTCTCGTTGGATTGCTCGTCCGTGGCCGCGTTGAAACGGCGTTTCACGGTTGGTGACAGCTCTGCTCGGCCGTCCTGACGAGCGGTCATCTTGGATCCGCGTTTCCGGCGGGTCAAGGCACGGGTCTTATGAAACTCGCACCGGGGGGCTATGCAATTCGCAGCGATGAGACATAATCGATTGGCGCACCGCCCGGGGCGTCGAGCGTTCGACACACGTTTCGACACACGACAAGGGTTGGCGGAACGGCGGACGAGGAAACACCTGCTGGAGACCTCCGATGAGGAAGGCGATTTCCGGGCTTGCGATCGTGGGCTCGCTGATACCCGTGTTTGCCGGGCAGGCCGCGCACGCGGATGATTTCTACAGGGGCCGGAAGATCGACGTCATCATCGGCTACTCCGCCGGTGGGACCTACGATGCGATCGGACGGCTGCTCTCGCGCCACATGCCGAAGCACATCCCGGGCAACCCGACGATCATCCCGCAGAACCTGCCGGGTTCCGGCAGCATCAAGGCGATCCTCACGCTCTACACCGTCGCGCCCAAGGACGGCACCGCGCTCGCCATGATCACGCGCGGCTATCCCATCGAACCGCTGTTTCATCCCCAACAGGCGAAATACGATCCCAGCCGCTTCAATCCGATCGGCAGCACCAGCAGGGAAGTTTCCGTCGGCGTCGTCTGGCACACCAAGCCGCACAAGAGCCTCGCGGACCTGCAGGAGCGCGAACTCGTCGTCGGCGCCACCGGCTCGACCGACGACACTGGGCGCTTCCCGATGATCCTGAAGAACCTCACCGGTGCGAAGATCAAGGTGGTCCAAGGCTATCCCGGCGGCAACAACGTCACGCAGGCGATGGAGGCCGGCGAAGTCGACGGCCGCTTCGGCTGGTCCTGGGGCAGCGTCAAGAGCCGTTCGCGGCAATGGCTCGACGACAAGAAGATCCGCATCCTCATCCAGATGGCGCACCAGAAGGCCAAGGATCTGCCGGACGTCCCGCTGATCATGGATCTCGCGAAGACGGATCTCGACCGGAAGGCGCTCGATCTGGCGTTTGCGCCGCAGACGATCGCATGGCCGCTCGTCGCGCCGCCGGATGTGCCCAAGGAGCGGATCACGCTGCTGCGGCGCGCCTTCGACATGACGATGCAAGACCCGCAGTTCCTCGCCGAAGCGGCAAAGCTCGCCATCGATATCGATCCCGTGACGGGCGAGGAAATGCAGAATGTCGTCTTGCGGATCGGTGCCTTGCCGCGGAGCGCAATCGATCGCGCGCTCGAGTTGACCACCATCAAGTAGTTTCGACGGAGCCGCCATGCAGTCTGCCCAGCCTACTCTGGCCGTTCGTCGCCTCGCGCATGCCACGCTGTGGACACCGGACCTGTCGCGGATGGTCGACTACTACACGGATGTGGTCGGCCTGCAGGTGATCGAGCGGGACAAGAGCCGCGCCTTTCTCGCGACGCGTGAGGGGCTGGAATCGATCTGCCTGGAGTATGGCGACAAGCCCGAACTCGCACGCATCGCGTTCCAGGTCGCGCCGGGCAGCGACCTTGCCGAAGCGATGGCGCGGCTCGACGCGGCCGGGATCAGAGCCGAGCGCCGCAGCGGGATATCGCCGGGCGTGAAGGAAGCCATCGTGTTCGAAGACGCGAAGGGAACGCCGGTCGAGATCTTCGCCGAGTACGAATTCGCCGAGCGCGAGCGCAATCCCGGCACGATCCAGCCGTTGAAGCTCGGCCACGTCGCCTATCGCTGTCGCGACGTGCAGAAGGTGGCGAAATTCTACGAGGAGCACCTGGGCTTTCGCGTCTCCGACTGGCGCGGCACCAGCTTCACGTTCATGCGTTGCGGCGTCGATCACCACACCGTCAACTTCGTCGTCGACGAGGAGCAGAAGCTGCACCACATCGCGTTCGAGGTGAAGGACTGGGGCGAGATCCACCGCGCGGCCGAGCATCTCGCGCGGCACGACATCCGTCTCGTGTGGGGGCCGGGCCGGCACATCATCGGGCACAACGTCGCGATCTATCATCGCAACGCCGACGAGGTGCGCGTCGAGTTCTTCTGCGAGATGGACCAGATGCGCGACGAGGCACTGGGATATTTCGATCCGCGGCCCTGGCACCAGGACACACCGCAGCGGCCGAAGACCTGGGGCAAGGAGACGCTGCGCAACTACTGGGGCTTCGGATCGGACCGGAGCTATCCGGGCTATCCTTGACGGCCGCAGGGCGGTTGGGGAGCGCTCACCCCTTCACCAACCGCTTCGCCGCCTCGGCCATCTTCGCAGCCGTGATGCCGAAGTGCTCGTAGAGTTTGCCCGCAGGGGCGGAGGCGCCGAAGTCCGACATGCCGATGAACACGTCCTTGCGGCGCAGGATCTCCGACCAGCCCTGTTTGACGCCCGCTTCGATGGCGACGCGCGGGGCATCTCCCAGCACGGAGTCGATATAGCTCTCGGGCTGTTTGCGGAACAGTTCGAACGACGGCACGGACACGACGGCGGCGTCGATGCCCTCGGCTGAGAGCATGTCGGCGGCCTTCATCGCGAGGCCAACCTCCGAGCCGGTGCCGAACAGCGTGACGGCGCGGGTGCCGCTCTTGGCCTCGCGCACGACGTAGGCGCCTTTGGCCGAAAGGTTCTCGTCGGTGTGCACGGGGCGCAGGTTCATCACGCCCTGGCGCGTCAGCGCGAGCACGGACGGCGCGTCGGTCGACTTGATCGCGAGTTCCCAGCACTCGGTCGTCTCGACGCCGTCGGCGGGGCGGAACACCTGCACGTTCGGCATGCAGCGCAACGCGGCGAGATGCTCGACGGGCTGATGCGTCGGGCCGTCTTCACCAAGCCCGATCGAATCGTGCGTCATCACGTAGATCACGCGTTGCTTCATCAGCGCGGAAAGCCGGATCGACGGGCGGCAATAGTCGGTGAACACGAGGAACGTGCCGCCATAGGGGATGATGCCGCCGTACAGCGCCATGCCGTTCATAGCGGCGGCCATGCCGTGCTCGCGGATGCCGTAGTAGATGTAGCTGCCGGCGTAGTCGCCCTTCGTCACCGGCTTCTGGGATTTCGCCTTGGTGTTGTTGGAGCCGGTGAGATCGGCCGAGCCGCCGATCAGCGCGGGGCAAGCGGTGACGAGTTTTTCGAGCGCCATTTCAGACCACACGCGCGTGGCCTTCTCGCTCTTCTCGGCGGATGCGGCCTGCTTCAGCGCCTTGACGGCGTCTGCGAGCGCCGGACCGGCTGCCCGTGCGGGATGCTCGAACGCGTCGCGGACTTTCTGGTCGACCTCGGCATAGCGCTTCTCCCACGCGGCGCGCTCTTCCGAGCCGCGCCGGGTCGTGGCCGACCACGCCGCGCGCACGTCGGCGGGGATGTCGAACGGCGCGTGGCTCCAGCCGAGCTGTTCCCGCGCGGCCTTGATCTCGTCGGCGCCGAGCGGCGAGCCGTGCACGCCAGAGGTGCCCTGCTTCTTGGGCGCGCCGTATCCGATGATCGTTTTGCACGCGATCAGCCACGGCTTCGACGTGTCCGCTTTGGCGGCGGCGATCGCGGCTTTGATCGCCTTGGGATCGTGGCCGTCGCAGCGCCCGGTGTTCCAGCCGGCGGCCTTGAAGCGAGCGATCTGGTCGTCCGAGGTGGACAGGCTCGTCGGCCCGTCGATGGAAATGCCGTTGTCGTCGAACAGCACGATCAGCCGGCCGAGGCCGAGGTGCCCCGCGAGCGTGATCGCCTCCTGGCTGATGCCCTCCATCAGGCAGCCGTCGCCGGCGATGCAATAGGTGTGGTGCTCGATGATGTCGGAGCCGAGCCGCGCGTTCCACAGCCGCTCCGCCAGCGCCATGCCGACGGCATTGCCGATGCCCTGGCCGAGCGGTCCCGTGGTCGTCTCGATGCCCTCGGCGTGACCATATTCCGGGTGGCCTGCGGTCTTCGCGCTGAGCTGGCGGAAGTTCTTGATCTCGTCGAGCGTCATGCCGGGATAGCCGGTCAGATGCAGCAGCGCGTAGAGCAGCATCGAGCCGTGGCCGGCGGACAGCACGAATCGGTCGCGGTTGGGCCATTTCGGCTGGCTCGGATCGAAGCGCAGGAAGTCGCGGTAGAGCACGGTCGCGACATCGGCCATGCCCATCGGCATGCCGGGATGGCCGGACTTCGCCGCTTCCACCGCGTCCATGGCGAGCGCGCGGATCGCGTTGGCCATCGACCCGTAGGCCACTGCGTTGTCGTTCGATGCGGCCGCGGAATTCGCCATCGTCGTCACCATCGCTAGCGTGAGTTTGAAGGAGCCTCTAGCGGCGCACATGGCCGCGTCTGGGCTTTGGGGCCGTCTTAGCGATGCAACTGAGCGCCGTCTACCGCTGCGGGCCATTCAGCGGGGGATGAGCTGAGCGTGGGATTCCGGCAATCCCCAACACCTCCATCCTCGTCGCGGCCCGGCCGCACGAGGTCTCGCAGAACAGGGAGCGGGGCGGCGCGGCCTCGCAAAATTGTTGAGTAGGATGCGGCCGTTGCCGCCCCACCGCGTGAAACGAGGGTGGGCCCTCTTTACGGATCCCGGGTCCGCGAACCCCAGGTGCATCCAAATGAGCCTGGGTTGAAACGGGTTTTCGGCCCGGCCCGCAGAGGTCCAGTGGGAAAAGCTGATGTCCCCCACGGTATCCGTCACGCTCTCGTACTCCCAGACCCCCAGCTCGAGCATGGGCCCTGTCAGTCGCACGAGATGGCGAGAAGATAGCGAGCGCTGGCGAGCCCGGGGATAACTCCGGAACGATATTGGGTTTTGGGGCCGTCTTAGCGATGCAACTGAGCGTCGTCTACCGCTCCGGGCCTTTCAGCGGGGAATAGGCGGCGAAATCAATACGCTGGCTTGAGCCGGGGAAACATCGGGAAGTGCTTGACGTTGAGCGTGGCGAGATCGAGCCCATGGTGTTCAGCGGTTGCCGCGATGATCGCATCGAGGTCGTCGAGGCCGTGCGCTCTACCGAAGTGTTTCATCAACTGCCCGGCAGATCTCGCGATCTCGAGTGTTACTGGTAGTATATCAGAACCAGCGAGCAGGTCTTCGATCGCTACCTCCTCGCGACGGGATCGAGCGCCCACATAAAGCTCCATAATGGATGCCACGGATACTGTCGGTCTGCTGGGCAATGCGTCGATAAAGGTGATCGCTTGGTTTCTGCGCCGCAGATAGTCGATGATGACCGAGGTGTCGACGAGCTTGCTCACTTGGCAAAATCACGGGCAATACGGGCGCGACGACGTTTGCGTGCTGCCCGACGCACCTCCAGCAAGTCATCGAGTTCGGGATAGTTGGCCCAGATGCCGGCTGCCTTGGCCCAGGCGGCTTTCCAGTCCTTGTTGTCGCGGTGCTCCTCGACCAGCACCTTGTCGAGCCCGTCGCGCATCAACTCGCCTTCGGCCTTGCCGGAGGCAGCAGCCAGCGCCTTCAGCCGGGCGTTCTGCTCGGCCGTGATGAAGATCTGCTTGCGGACCATCGACCGCTTGGGCTTCAGCGTCTTCTGCATACCCGCAAGATATGAGTTGGTGGGCATCAGGGCAAGCGGTCGCCGACGCCCAGTCGCCGACGCCCTGCCCCACCTTACCGCTTCGCCTCCCGGCCCTGGCGCGCTATGAGAGGTTCGATCAACTTGACCTCTCAGCCTGCCCCTGCCCCAAGAGACCCTGCCATGCCCCAACTGCTGCTCGAGCTGTTCTCCGAGGAAATTCCGTCGCGTATGCAAGCGCGTGCGTCGGACGACCTGAAGCGGCTCGTCGTCGAGGGGCTGAAGGCGCAGGGGCTCGATGGCGCGACCGCGCAGGCGTTCGCGACGCCGCGGCGTCTGGCGCTGGTGGTCGACGGGCTGCCGGAGATGTCGCCGGGCATTTCGGAGGAGCGCAAGGGCCCCCGCGTCGGCGCGCCGGAAAAGGCGATCGAGGGCTTCCTGAAGGGTGCGGGGCTCGCCTCGCTCGACGAAGCCACGGTCATCATGGACGAGAAGAAGGGGGACTACTACGTCGCCCGCATCGAGAAGCCCGGCCGCGCGACCGGCGAGATCGTCGCGCAGGTCGTGCCGGACGTGATCCGCAAGTTTCCCTGGCCGAAGTCGCAGCGCTGGGGGGCGGGCACGCTCACCTGGGTCCGCCCGCTCTACTCGATCATCTGCATGATCGACGGCAAGGTCGTGCCGATCGAGGTGGACGGCATCCGAGCCGGCGACACCACGCGGGGCCACCGCTTCCACGGCAACCAGCCGTTCGCGGTCACGAGCTTCGAGGACTACGGAAAGAAGCTCAAGTCGCACAAGTCGCTGCTGCCCGCATCCGAGCGGGCGGCCTGGATCGCCGAGCAGGCGCGCGAGGTCGCGGCATCGGCGAAGCTCGAGCTGGTCGAGGACGAGGGCCTGCTGGCCGAGAACGCCGGCCTCACGGAATGGCCGACCGTGCTGATGGGCACGTTCGACGAGGAATTCCTGGCCGTTCCCGCGGAATGCCTGACGACCGCGATGAAGAACCACCAGAAATGCTTCTCGCTGAAGAACCCCAAGACCGGCAAGCTCGCCAACCGCTTCATGTGCGTGTCGAATCTCATAGCCAAGGACGGTGGCAAGCAGATCGTCGCGGGCAACGAGAAGGTGATCCGCGCGCGGCTGTCGGACGCCAAGTTCTTCTGGGACCAGGACCTCAAGCGCCCGCTCGACGAGATGGCGAGCCAGCTTCGCGGCATCACCTTCCATGAGAAGCTGGGCTCGCAGTGGGACCGCGTGGAGCGCGTGGCGGAACTGGCGTTCCAGCTTGCCGGCGCCTGCGATGCCGTGCCCGAGGACGCGCGCCGTGCAGCCCAGTTGTGCAAGGCCGATCTCGTCTCCGGCATGGTCGGTGAGTTCCCCGAGCTGCAGGGCCTGATGGGCCGCTACTACGCCGAAGCCGTCGGCACCAAGCCCGAGATCGCGCGCGCCATCGAGCTGCACTACAAGCCCAAGGGCCCCACCGACACGGTGCCGAAGGAAGAGGACGGCGATGCCGTTGCGGTCGCGGTCGCGCTCGCCGATAAGCTCGACACCCTCGTCGGCTTCTGGGCGATCGACGAGAAGCCCACCGGCTCCGGCGATCCCTATCAGCTCCGCCGTGCAGCGCTGGGGGTGATCCGCCTCGTGCTGGAGAATGATCTGCGGTTGCCGCTCATTCCGGTGGTGCAGAAACAGCTGACGCAGATGCTCGCTTCAGCCGGCGTGTCCGACAAGGGAGCCGACGTACTTTTCAACGGCACGAAGGTTCACGGCCAGGCTCTCGACCTCCTCGGCTTCTTCGCCGACCGCCTGAAGGTTCATCTCCGTGAAAAGGGCGCGCGTCACGATCTCATCGACGCGGTGTTCTCGCTGGGCGGCCAGGACGATCTCGCGCTGATCGTGAAGCGCGTCGACGCGCTGGGCGAATTCCTCAAGACCGACGACGGCGCGAACCTGCTCGCGGGCGTCAAGCGCGGCGCCAACATCCTCGCCATCGAGGAAAAGAAGGACAAGAAGAGCCACGCTGGCACCTACGACGTGAAGCTGCTTTCCGCGAAGGAGGAACTCGCCCTCGCAGCCGCCATCGAGGCCGTCAAGCAGGATACGACCGCCGCGATCAACGTCGAGAACTTCGGCGGCGCGATGCGGGCGCTGGCCGAACTGCGCGCGCCGGTCGACGCATTCTTCGAGAAGGTCACGGTCAACGATCCCGATCCGAAGATCCGCGAGAACCGCCTCCGCATGCTCTCCGAAATCCGGGCCGCCACCCTCAACGTCGCCGACTTCTCCAAGATCGCGGGGTGAGGATAGCGGTGGCTTCTCGAACGACGCGAGAGAGAAGGCAGCGCACTCTCGACACCTCAGATTTCCATAAATAGCTTCACATCATCCTCCGTCACGGCCGCGCAGGCGGCCGTCCACGGCATGCTGATGGCTGGTGCAAGGGGCATCTGGTGGCAGTCCGAATGTGTCGTGGATGGTCCACCTTCGCGGACCATGACGCCAGGCTGAAATCTCGGTCGTAGAAGCATTGGAACGCCCGGAACCAAGTTACATGCAATCAGGCCGAGCTCTTCTCTTCGTCTACGGCACACTTCTGAGTGGCGACGCGGGCGCGGGCGGCCGCGCGCAGCGGAATCGGCTCGGCCGGGAAGCGCGCGGGATTGGCCCGGCCACCGTCGCAGGGCGTCTCTTTCACCTCGGTCGCTATCCCGGTCTCGTGCTGGACGGCAGCTCCGATGACGTCGTGCATGGCGAGTTGCTCGAATTGACCACCCCCGCCTCGACGCTCGCCTGGCTCGACGACTACGAGGGTATCGTGCCCGGCGATCACGCACACAACGAGTACGAGCGCCGGGTGATCGACGTCACGCTGGCCAGTGGGGAACGTGCTGCTGCCTGGAGCTACGTCTACCGGCAATCGGCGACAGGCAAACGGCTCATCGAGACCGGCCGCTGGCTCGCTCGCGATTGAACAGCTGCGCATGTGCTGGCCAGCACAGCGAGCGGCCGTCACGCCGGGTAACTTCCAACCATCAGCAACACGGGACGAGCAGCCGCGCCCGCCCGGCTCATGGAGACGACGACGATGAACAAGACCCTCGCACTATCAGCTGCAACTCTGGTGGCGGCCGCCCTGTCCGCCAGCTTGGCCGGTGCCGCCTACGCCGGCCCCAACTGCGGCTCCGGCGCGCGCTATTCATCGGTGCCGAAAGCCTCGGTGGTGAAGCAGGCACAGACGACCGCGCCTGCGAAAGCGAAGCGTCTGGCGCAGGCGCAGCTGACGGCACAGGGCGGTGGAGATGGTGATGCGAGCGCGCCGGTGCAGCCGAAGAAGGTTGCCCAGGCCGCGCCGAAGGCCGAGACGCCCGCGCTTCCCGCACCGCAAGTGGTCGCGACACCGGCACCCGCCACCACGGATGCCGGCGGCGAATACACGTCGGTGTCCGGGATTGCCGCGCGGCTCGCCGCCCTGTCTGCCCAGCAGAAGGCGAAGGAGGCGGCTGCCCGATAAGCGGGGCGCAGGGGCATTTACGGAAATGCGAAGACGGGCGACCGGCGAGGCGAGCGACAGGCTCGCCTCGCCGGTTCGTTTCAGCCGGCGCCGGGAATGTTGCGGTCGAAGGTGACGTTGATCTCGTACTCGCCGGGCCGTGACCCCAGTGGAAGGTCGAACGAAACGGTGCGCACGGCAGAGAAATAACCGATCGGCTTTTCCAGGCTCACGTTTGTCTCGACCTTGAGATTTTCAGCCCTGACCGCTTCGCGCTTGGCATCGGTGACGGCGATCTTCACCGGCAATCCGATGGCGCCGCCGCGACCCTTCGGCCCGAGCAGAACGCGGCCGGAGAAACCGTATTTCACGGTGACGCGATTGCCTTCGATCTGGCACTCCCGCGCGGTCTTCGTGAGTTCACCCCGGTGCATCACGGCGAGTGCATCGCCTGCGCGGCCCGATTCGTAGATCGTGACGTTGTTGTCTCGCGCCGGCATCACGACGCGCGGACAGTTCGACGATACTTCGCCGAGCGCGCCCGTGAACGTCCCCTCACCGCGAGCGGCGGCCAGAAGCTCGTCGTCGTTCACCTTCGCCGGATCGGCTCCTGCATTCGACGACCCGCCGAACACGCCCCCGCCGAGCCCCGACGTGAAGGTCGAAAGTCCGCACCCCGCCGTGGCCCCCGCGACCAGCATTGCGGCCAGCACGGCAAATTTCTTGGCGCGATTTCTGTCGTGACACTTCTGAAGTGACGGCATCATCCAATCCGATTGCGCCAAGGCATTCCCGCAGTCTCGCTTCGCCGTAGCGCGAGCTACCGCGAGGCGACCCGGATTACCCTGACGAAAACCCAACCCCCAACCTAGAATCATTCGTAGCACTCTCGACAGGGCGTGGCCAAGCGCGTAGCACCGTGCGTCAACGACAATCCGCTATTCTCCCTGGCCGTGCCACCCGAGCCACAACGAGCCCCGAACGAACCCCCCGAACGATTCCAGAGCGTCGTCCCATGCCTGCCGCTACCGCCGCGCCAATGCCTTCCCAGCCGCCGCAGAAGCCGCGGATGAAGGTTCTGCGCGCCGCCCCACGGGGTTTTTGCGCCGGCGTCGATCGCGCCATCAAGATCGTAGAGTTGGCGCTCGCCCGGCACGGTGCCCCCGTCTATGTGCGTCACGAGATCGTCCACAATAAGTACGTCGTCGACCAACTGCGCGCCAAAGGTGCCGTTTTTGTGGAGGAGCTATCGGAGATACCGGAAACAGATCAGCCCGTGATCTTTTCCGCCCATGGTGTTGCCAAATCGGTGCCGGTGGCCGCCAGGCTCAGGAATCTCGAGGCGATAGATGCCACATGCCCGCTGGTGACCAAGGTTCACCGGCAGGCCGAGCACCAGCACGCCGCCGGCCGCCACGTCGTGCTGATCGGCCATGCAGGCCATGTCGAGGTGATCGGCACGATGGGCCAGCTTCCCGAGGGCGCGGTCACGCTGGTCGAAACGGCAGCCGACGTTGCGCGTCTGTCGCCGCCGGATCCGAATGCCCTCGCATACGCTACCCAGACGACCCTTTCCGTGGACGACACCGCCGAGGTTATCGCCGCCCTGCGCGCGCGTTTCCCGGCAATCGTCGGCCCGGCCAAGGAAGACATCTGCTACGCCACCACCAACCGGCAAAGTGCCGTCAAAGCGATCGCGGCCCGTTGCGACGCCCTGATCGTGGTCGGCGCGCCCAACAGCTCCAACTCGCAGCGGTTGGTCGACGTCGCACGCAGCCAGGGCTGCGCGCGCGCGTTTCTGGTCCCGCGTGCAGCCGACCTCGACCCCGCCGACCTCGACGGCATCGCGACGGTCGGCATCACCGCCGGTGCGTCCGCGCCCGAGGAACTGGTGGAGGAGATCCTGGCCGCGGTCGCGGGCCGTTTCGACCTCGAGATCGAGGATGTCGTCACGGCGGTCGAGAACATCGCGTTCAATGTGCCGCGCTCGCTGCGCGACGCGGCGGCGGGGTAGGTATGGCCGTCTACACGCAGGTTTCCGACGAGGAGCTGGCTCGCTTCGTGACCGGTCATGGTCTGGGCGAGCTGCGGTCGTGCAAGGGCATCGCCGAGGGTGTCGAGAACACGAACTACCTCATCGAGACGGTCGAGGGCCGTTTCATCCTGACCCTCTATGAAAAGCGCGTCGCGCCCGAGAATTTGCCGTTCTACCTCGGACTGATGGAGCATCTGGCGTCGAAGGGCATCGACTGCCCTCTGCCCGTGCGCGACCGCGACGGCGAGCAGGTGTCGGAGATCGCCGGCCGCGCCGCCGCCATCGTCACGTTTCTCGACGGCATGTCCGTGCGCTCGCCGACGCCGCGCCAATGCGCGCTTCTCGGTGAAACCCTGGCGCGGATGCATCTGGCCGCCGCAGACTATCCCAGGAAGTTGGCCAACGCGCTGGGGCCGCAGGGCTGGCTGAAACTCTACGAGCGCTTCAAATCGCGCGCCGACGAGGTGCTGCCGGATTTGTCGACCCTGGTGGAGACGGAGTTTGCGGCCCTGTTGCCGAACTGGCCAGCGGATCTGCCCAAAGGCGTCATCCACGCCGATCTCTTTCCCGACAACGTGTTCTTCCTCGGGGACCGGCTGTCCGGCGTGATCGACTTCTACTTCGCCTGCACGGATATCCTCGCCTACGACATCGCGATCTGCCTCAACGCGTGGTGCTTCGATGCCGAACGCCGCTTCGTTCGCGAAAGGGCGGCGGCCCTCATCGGTGGATACCGCGGCGTTCGTCCCTTGACCCCGGAGGAAGGCCGCGCGATCCCGGTGCTGGCGCGAGGTGCAGCGCTTCGCTTCCTGCTGACGCGCGCGCATGACTGGATCGCGACGCCGAAGGACGCGATCGTCAAGCCGCACGATCCCGCCGATTACGTCGCGCGCATTCTCCAGCACCGGCAGATGCCGCGGCCGGCCGATTATGGATTCGAGGACTGACGCATGACTTCAGCGGCCGGCGAACGCCCGAACATCGTGATCTATACCGACGGCGCGTGCTCGGGAAATCCGGGCCCCGGTGGCTGGGGCGCGATCCTCATGTCGGGCAGTCATCGCAAGGAACTGAAGGGCGGCGAGGCCCACACGACCAACAACCGGATGGAGCTGATGGCGGTCATCGCAGCGCTCGAAGCGCTGAAGAGCCCCTCGACGGTGGAGCTTTGGACCGACAGCCAGTACGTCAAGAACGGCATCACAGCCTGGATCTTCGGCTGGAAGCGTAACGGCTGGAAAACGGCGGACAAGAAGCCGGTCAAGAACGCGGAGCTGTGGCAGCAGCTCGACACCGCCCGCGCGCGCCACAAGGTCGAATGGAAATGGGTGAAGGGCCACGCCGGCCACCCCGAGAACGAACGCGCCGACGAACTCGCCCGCGCCGGCATCGCCGAACTCCGCGCCGCGAAGAAAGAAGCCAAGCAGGACGAGAAAGACAAATTGCGGTGAGCGCAAACCAACCCGCCATGCTCCGCGAAGGCGGACCATCCACGACACCGAAGTGGTGAGATCAGCGACGGTACAGGAAATCGACGAGCCGTGGATGGCCCGGCTGA
>CAZNMY010000146.1:0-14469 GCA_964574325.1 uncultured Devosia sp.
GCCGTCGCTGCTTAATGCAGCGCCAGCGCCTGAACCTAAGTCCTCAACCTTAGCCGGTTGAGGCGCGGTCCGGGGGGCACCGGGCAACAGAAGCCCCCCATTTCTCTTCGTTTCACGCGCTGCGAAACCGTTTGCGCCACCGGCGATCATCCGACCTGATTGCCCCGTCATTTCCGTGTTTCCGCCCCAGATCACGCCATGATCAGTGGCAGGTGGTTTCAAAGTAGTCCGCCATCACCCGGTCAGCCGGGTGGTCCCCGACACGGTGCTGCTAGTCGAGGAGCCGTGGATGGTCCGCCTTCGCGGACCATGACAACGGGTAATGGTCGGGCGTGGTTGAAAAGTGCAGTGCATCGAAGCAATCCGTCATCACCCGGTTTAGCCGGGTGATCCACGACACGACGCAACTCGTTCGCTGAGCCGTAGATCTCGCCCTCCGGCGGGATGACGACGGTGACGGTGGCAGGTGGTTCCAAAACGGTGCTGCTCGTCGAGGAGCCGCGAATTTCGCCCGCTCAACGCTTCCGCGACGCCTTCGTCACGTGTTTGCGAAACGCCTGCAGCGTCTCTTCGGATACGTGATGCTCCACGCCCTCCGCGTCAGCCTCCGCTGCCTCGGGTGAAACGCCCAACGAAATCAGAAAATCCCGCACCAGCACGTGGCGCTCCCGCGAGGCGGTCGCCATCTCCTGCCCCTCGTCGGTCAGGAAGATCGAGCGGTACGGCTTCGACGTGACCAGCCCGTCCCGCTGCAACCGCTGGATCGTATTGTTCACGGTTGCATTGGAAACGCCCAGCCGCTGCGCGAGATCGACCACACGCGCCTCGCCGGTCTCCGCGATCAGGCCGGCGATCAGCTCGACATAGTCTTCCGCCACCTCGGTCTGGTGCGCATCGCGCACGCGCCGGAAGCCCTCCGCCTGGAGGTTGGCCCGCGGATTCGCCCGCGGGTTCGAAGATCGCGAATTGTCGTTGGCGCCGGCCATTCCGCGCTCCCAGTTGCCGAACCCGTCTCATACACGGTTTCGGAATTGACAACAAGTTTAGCACTACCTAACTTTACGCGGATGCACTAAACTCCTTAGCTCCCCAACAAGACCAAGTATGAGTACGGAGAGAACGGCATGCCGCAGAACGGCTCGGCAACAATCCGGATTTCGGCGCTGACGGCGATCGGGATCGCCTTGTCCGCGCTGACGATGTCCACGACGGCATCGGCACAGCAGGCCAAGCCGTTCCGCGTGGTGACGACGTTCACCGTCATCCAGGACATCGCCCAGAACGTCGCCGGCACCAGCGCCGTGGTCGACAGCATCACCAAGCCCGGCGCCGAGATCCACGACTACCAGCCCACGCCCCTCGACATCGTCAAGGCGCAGTCCGCCCAGCTCATCCTCTGGAACGGCATGAATCTCGAGCGCTGGTTCGAGCGCTTCTTCGAGCAATTGAAGAATGTGCCGGGCGTGATCGTCACCGACGGCATTGAGCCGCTCGGCATCCGCGATGGCCCCTATACCGGCAAGCCCAATCCGCACGCCTGGATGTCGCCGACGAATGCGCTGACCTACGTGGAGAACATCCGGAAGGCTCTGTCGCAATACGATCCCGCAAACGCTGCCACCTATGCGAAGAATGCCGCCGAATACGCCGCCCGCATCAAGGCGATCGATGCTCCCTTGCGCAAGCGCCTCGAAGCGATCCCGGCCAACCAGCGCTGGCTCGTTTCCAGCGAAGGGGCGTTCTCCTATCTCGCGCGCGATTACGCGCTGCAGGAACTCTATCTCTGGCCGATCAACGCCGACCAGCAGGGCACCCCCAGCCAGGTGCGCCGCGTAATCGACCGTGTGCGCAAGGAGAAGATCCCGGTCGTGTTCTCCGAGAGCACCGTATCGGACAAGGCGGCTCGCCAGGTCGCGAAGGAAACCGGCGCGCGTTATGGCGGCGTGCTCTACGTCGACAGCCTCAGCGCCGCGAAAGGCCCCGTGCCGACCTACCTGAAGCTGCTCGAGGTGACCGTCGAGACGATCGCAAAGGGATTCGGAAAGTGACGGGAGAACCGACCCTGCGTGCCCGCGCTGACACGCCGGGAACGCGTGACGCGCAGCAGGATCGGGAGGCTGCACTGTCGGTAAGTGGCCTCACGGTCACTTATCCCAACGGCAACACCGCGCTCGACGACGCGAGCTTCAGCCTGCGGGCCGGCACAATCTGTGGTCTCGTCGGCATCAACGGCTCGGGCAAGTCCACGCTGTTCAAGGCGATCATGGGCTTTCAACGCCCGTCCGCGGGCGAGGTCCGCATTTCAGGGCTGCCGGTCAAGGAAGCCCAGCGCCGGAACCTCGTCGCCTACGTCCCCCAGTCCGAGGACGTCGACTGGAGCTTTCCCGTTCTGGTCGAGGACGTCGTGATGATGGGCCGCTATGGCCGCATGGGCTTCATGCGCCGCGCCTCTGCGGCTGACCACGCCAAGGTGACCGAGGCCCTCGAGCGCGTCGGCATGAGCGCTTTCCGCAAACGCCAGATCGGCGAGCTTTCGGGCGGACAGCGAAAGCGCGTGTTCCTCGCGCGCGCCCTCGCCCAGGAAGGCCGGCTGATCCTTCTCGACGAGCCGTTCACCGGCGTCGATGTGAAAACCGAAAACGCCATCGTGGACCAGATGCGCCAGCTCGCAGTACAGGGCAACGTGATGCTCGTCTCGACGCACAATCTCGGTAGCGTGCCGGACTTCTGCGACGAAGTGGTCCTCCTGAACCGCACGGTTCTCGCTGCCGGCCCGACCGCGACTACGTTCACCCAGGCAAACCTCGAGCGGGCATTCGGCGGCGTACTCCGCCATTTCAGGCTCTCGGGCAGCGCGCTCCACGACGACGAGGATGCGCGCAGCGTCACGGTGCTGACCGATGACGAGCGCCCCGTCGTCTTCTACGGCGAGAAGAAATCCTCCGACCAGCCGATCGCACGCGAGGACGCCGTTTCCGCACCCAAGCCCACGGAGGACGCAAGATGAGCGAGCTCCTGGTCCCGTTCGCCTACGACTACATGCTGAAGGCGATGTGGGTGTCTGCGCTCGTCGGAGGCGCCTGCGCCTTCCTCTCCGCGTTCCTGATGCTGAAGGGCTGGTCGCTGATGGGCGACGCACTGGCTCATTCGATCGTTCCCGGCGTCGCCGCCGCCTACCTTCTCAAGTTTCCCTTCGCGGTCGGCGCGTTCTTCGCCGGTCTCATCGCCGCACTTGGCATGGCGTTCGTAAAGCAGCAGTCTCGGCTGCGCGAGGACACCGTCATCGGTCTGGTATTCACGACGTTCTTCGCGGCCGGCTTGCTGATGTCGTCGCTCAATCCCACGTCCGTCAACGTGCAGACGATCGTGCTCGGCAACATCCTCGCGATCTCCGACGAGGACGCGCTACAGGTCGTGATCGTCGCCGTTGTCACCTTGGCGATACTCGTTCTCAAGTGGCGCGATCTGATGGTCGTGTTCTTCGACGAGGCCCACGCCCGCTCGATTGGTATCGATCCGCGCCGCCTCAAGGTGCTGTTCTTCGCCTTGCTCTCCGCAGCCACGGTTGCAGCACTGCAGACGGTCGGCGCTTGCCTCGTCATCGCTCTCGTCGTGACCCCCGGCGCGACCGCCTATCTGCTCACCGACCGCTTTCCGAGCCTGATCTGTATCTCCGTCGCCATCGGCTCGGTGACGAGCTTCCTGGGCGCCTACATCAGCTATTTCCTCGACGGCGCGACCGGCGGCGTGATCGTCGTGTTGCAGACGCTCGTCTTTCTCGCAGCGTTCATCTGGGCACCCAGGCACGGCATCCTGGCCAGCCGCCGAAAGTCACGCGCCCCACTTCTTAGCGAGGAGGCACCGTGAGCCACCTCTTCGACTTCATCACCGTGCCGCTGAGCTACGGCTTCATGCAACGCGCGCTCGTCGTCGCCGTGCTGGTCGGCGCCGTTTGCGCGGTGCTTTCCTGCTATCTCGTCCTCAAGGGCTGGTCGCTGATGGGCGACGCTGTCAGCCACGCCGTTCTCCCCGGCATCGTTCTAGCCTATCTCGCAGGCTTGCCGCTGGCTGTCGGCGCGTTCGCGGCCGGCCTCGGCTGTGCCTGGGCGACGGGCTTTCTCAAAGCCAACAGCCGCGTGAAGGAAGACACGGCGATGGGCATCGTGTTCTCCGGCATGTTCGGGCTGGGCCTCGTGATGTTCACCAAGGTCGACACCGACATGCACCTCAATCACGTGCTGTTCGGCGACATGCTCGGCGTGACAGTCCGCGACCTCGTCGAGACGGCGATCGTAGCCGGCGTCACGCTCGTCATCGTACTGGTGAAGCGCCGCGACCTGCTGCTGTACTGCTTCGACCCCCAGCACGCCCGCGCCATCGGCTTGCCGGTGGAACGGCTGCACTACGGATTGCTGATCCTTTTGTCGCTCACCATCGTCGCGTCCCTCAAGGCGGTCGGCATCATCCTGGTGGTGGCCATGCTGATCGCACCCGGCGCCATCGCCTTTCTCATCACCGACCGCTTCGAGCGTATGCTGGCGATCGCCGCCGCGGTCGCCATCGGCTCATCCATTGCCGGCACCATCGCGAGCTTTCACATCGACGGCGCGACCGGCCCGTGCATCGTGCTGATCCAGGCAGCCGTGTTCGTGGCGGCATTCCTGTTCGGCCCGAAAGGCGGCCTTCTGCGCACTCCGACGGCCACCCCGGAAGTCCAGCCTGAGCCTATCGCGCAACCAGCAAGTTCTCTGCCGCCGCCGAGCGAGCGATCCATGAAAAGCCGTTGACGCATTATTTACCCTGTTGCCAGAGAAGCCGCCCCCTCCAGCTCATCCTTTCTCGCGACTTAACCAGATTTCCCTACGCTCGGAGATCAGTTCCGCGTGCCGCCTCGCGCTGCACGCCCACCCACGAGTTGGAGCGAGTTCATGCGTATCGACCTCATTGCCGCCATTGGCCTTTCCGCCGCCGTCGGGCTCTCACTCGCCTCCGCCGCCGCCCAGGCCGGCGACTACGGCTGCCGCAGCGCCGAGTGCTACGAGCGGGTTCGTCAGCCCGACGTCTACGGCATCGCCCAGCGCCCCGTCGTGATCAAGCCTGCTCAGACCGAGGTGATCCACTACCCCGCCGCCGTCGTCGACAACGTCCGCCGCGTCGAGGCGATCCCCGGCAGCTTCAACGTCCAGCATCAGCCCGCGATCTACGGCTCGTACACGCGCTCCGTGATGGTCTCGCCGTCGCGCACCGTCGAGCGTCACGTGCCCGCGTCCTATCAAGTCGTCCAGCGCCAGGTCGTCGTCACGCCGGCGCGCGTTCGCTGGGAATACCAGCGCGACGCCCACGGCCGCATGATCAAGTGCAAGGTCGTGACGCCGGCCGTTACGCGTACCGTGTCGAAGCAGGTGATGGTTTCCCCCGCCCAGACTGTCGCGCACGTCGTGCCCGCCCGCTTCGCCCAGGTGCAGCAGCCCATGCTCGTACAGCCGGCACGGCGTACGTTCACCTACAATCCGCCGGTCTACCAGTACGTGAGCCAGCCGATGGTCGTTCGCCCCGCATCGCGCGAGGTGATCCACCACCCCGCCGTGATCGGCTTCGAGAACCGTAAGGTTCTCGTTCGCCGCGGCGGCCACGCCTGGCAGCCGATCGGCCACCGCCGCCACTGGTGATCGGTGAAGGTCGGGTGAGCCGCGCGAGCGCGGTGTAACCCGACGCCTTCAAAACCGGCGCATCACAGCTTGGCCACGCGATAGCCGACGCGCGGGAAGTGGATCGCCACTTTCCCGCACAGCTCGTGACTGTGATCGATCACGATCGTCTCGCGCCCCGCCGCGCGCACGGTTCCATGCACGAGCTTCTCGCCGGTGTCCGTGAGCGGCCCGATCGACACTTTCATGCCGGGCTTCAGCCCCTGCGGATCCTGGCTGTCGGCCTTCGCCTCGACGATCGTCTCGGATGACTTCGCCACCGCCAGTGCTTCCGCCGCCGTCATCGGCGTCGAGGTGCCGTGCCCGATCGCCTTCATCCGATCGAACCACGCGACGAGCTTGGGGAACTCGGCCATGAACTCCGCCTGCCCCTCGTAGCGCGCCGTGAAGAACCAGACGATGTAGTGCGCCAGCACGTCCTGAAGTCCCGGCTTGCCGCCCGTCAGGAACTGGCGTCCATCCGCAAGGTTCGCGTCGAGCCAGCCGAAGTGCCCGCGCACTTGCGCCACGTAATGCGGAATATCGGGCAGCTCCTTCTTGAGATCGGCTCCCGGGCCCAGATAGAGCCGCGAGCGATCCGCGACGAGCTCCGGCGGCAGCTTGTCCATGACAGGGCCGAACGCCACGCGGAACATCAGCCCGAAGATCTCCGTATCCGTCCAGCGCGAGATGCCCCACGGCAAGCCCGGTCCGCCGTTGGGAAAGAACGACGGTTCCGGAAACCGACGCTCCAATTCGCGCAGGATGCACTGGCTGTCACAGTAGATATCGGCTCCGATCTGCATCACGGGAATGCGCCGGTAACCCGCGGTCATCGCGAACAGCTCCGGCCGGTCCGGCAGCCGGTTGTGCTCGACCGACCGCCACGCGAGCTTCTTGACGCCGAAACCCGCGCGAACCTTCTCGGCCACGGGAGAAACGGGATAGTGATGGAAGATGATCTCGGACATGCGGACTCCTCGTCGGGTCGGTGTGGTTTGGGTCGGCGACCATGGTAGAGCGAAACGCGGTCGTTGTGAAACGCCGCGGTTCAGCAACCAAACCGCAACCTTACAAGTGACAGCGTTCCCGGAAACCGAGCGCAGCGAGGCTATCCGGGACCTTTACACCTCCGACTGTGAAGACCCCGGATCTCCACGCTCCGACCATCAGATCGACACGTTCGTCGGGCGCCGGAATAGCAAGTTTGTGGCCCAGTGCCGCCCGAATGGAACACGCGACAGGAACTCTTGCCTACCGCTTCAGATGATGAAAGATCGCCCAGTCGAGCGGCGCCCATACCGCGGTGCGAACGCCGGCCGCCGCGAGACCCGCACGAACCCACTCGTTGCACGTATAGATAGCCGTATAGCGCCCCGTTCCGAGATAAAAGGCGTCGCGCCGCCCGTGGTTCACGCCGGGAAGAAACACGGGCCGCCCCGCGCCGTTGCCGCGCAGCGACGCCCGCATATGCGCAACGAGCCGCCGATAACCGTCCGCCCCGACCCGCACAGCCACGAAATCTGCAGTGCCGCGAGGCCGCGCGATATGCTCCACATGCACGACGGTGTCGTTGGAACCCAGCAACGCCAGCACGACGCCCGGCACGCTGATATCGGCCCACGTCGGCGTCTCCGTGTAGACCCGCCGGTCCCCCCACCCGACCATCACGAAGATCTCACGGCCCTCGCTTCCCGGCGGCGGAGGGAACAAACCAGCGAGATCAGCCTCGGGCGACGACAGCGGCAACGCCAATCCCGCATGTACACCGTTGGTGAACACGAAGATCTCGACGCCGTCGGCAGGCTCGACGAAACTGCGATTGACCGGCACGAGCCCGAGCACCAGCGCCGCGAGCGCATAGCTCGCGATGACGCCCGCCACGCCACCCAACGCGCGCAGCCAGAACCGGCCGCGCCCCGCGTTCGCCACTCAGCGCCGCTCCTGCGCGCGCCGCAATGCTGCCGCCAACGCGGATTCACCGCCCTGTGACTGCGAACCTGCCGGCGGTGCCGCCTGCGTCGCGCTCTGTTGCGGCTTCGGCGGTGAGGCACTACGTGGCCCGCTCATCGGCGGCCCCGAACGCGCATCGCGCGACGCGCCGGCACCGCTCCGCGTGTCGATCGCACCCGACTTCATCGTCAGCGCAATCCGCTTGCGCGGCGCATCGACTTCCTTGACGCGAACCTTCACCACGTCGCCGGCCTTCACCACCTCGCGCGGATCACTCACGAAGCGATCCGCCATCTCCGAGATGTGCACGAGCCCGTCCTGGTGCACGCCGATATCGACGAACGCACCGAAATTCGTGACGTTCGTGACCACACCTTCGAGCGCCATCCCTGGCTGGAGATCGCTGATCTTCTCGACGCCCTCCATGAACTCTGCCGTCTTGAACTCGGGTCGCGGATCGCGCCCGGGCTTCTCGAGCTCGGCCAGAATGTCGGTGATCGTCGGCACGCCGAACTGAGCATCCGCGAACTGTTGCGGCTTGATCGATTTCAGGAACCCGCGATCCCCGATGATCGACTTCACCGGTCGCTTCGCCGTCTCCGCGATCCGCTCGACGAGATCGTAGGCTTCCGGATGCACGGCCGAGCCGTCGAGCGGGTTCTTGCCGTCCATGATGCGAAGGAAGCCCGCCGCCTGCTCGAACGCCTTCGGCCCGAGCCGCGGCACCTTCTTCAGAGAGGCCCGCGATTTGAACGCGCCGTTCTCGTCGCGATACGCCACGATGTTGCTGGCGATCGTTGCATTCAGACCGGCCACCCGCGCAAGCAACGGCGCCGACGCCGTGTTCACATCGACGCCGACGGAATTCACGCAGTCTTCCACCACCGCATCGAGCGACTTCGCCAGCGAGTTCTGGTCGACGTCGTGCTGATATTGCCCGACACCGATCGACTTCGGATCGATCTTCACGAGTTCTGCCAGCGGATCCTGCAATCGCCGCGCGATCGAAACCGCACCGCGCAAGCTCACGTCCAGATCGGGGAACTCTTTCGCCGCCAGCTCCGACGCCGAATAGACCGACGCGCCCGCTTCCGACACCATCACCTTGGTGATCCCGAGCTGCGGCATCTTCTTCATCAGCTCGCCGACCAGCTTGTCGGTCTCGCGCGACGCCGTGCCGTTGCCGATCGCGATGATCTGAACCTTGTGCTTTGCCGCCAGCGTCGCGAGCGTGGCGAGCGAACCGTTCCAATCCTTGCGCGGCTCGTGCGGATAGATCGTCGACGTATCCAGCACCTTGCCCGTCGCGTCCACCACCGCGATCTTGCAGCCCGTGCGGATGCCGGGATCGAGACCCAGCGTCACCTTGTGGCCGGCCGGCGCCGCCAGCAGCAGATCCTTGAGGTTCTTGGCGAACACCGAGATCGCTTCGCCGTCCGCCTGATCCTTGGCGCGTGACGAGCAATCACCCGACAGCGAGATGTGCAGACGCGCCTTCCACGCCAGCCGCACCGCCTCCATCAGCCACTTGTCCGACGGCCGGCCCTTCGCCTCGATACCGAACGTGCGCGCGATCCGCCCTTCCGCGGGATGCGACTTGCCTTCTTCGCCGGTGACATCGATCTCCAGATCGAGGATGCCCTCGTTGCGGCCGCGCATCAGCGCCAGCGCACGATGCGACGGCAGGTCCTTCAGCTTCTGCGTGAAGTCGAAATAGTCGGAGAACTTCGCGCCTTCCGCTTCCTTACCCTTGATCACCTTGGAAACGATTACGCCATCCGACCACAGCATCTCCCTGAGATCGCCGACGATCTTCGGCGTTTCCGTGATCCGCTCGATGACGATCGACCGCGCGCCTTCGAGCGCCGCCTTCACGTCCTCGACCCCCTTGCCCGCGTCGATGAATTTCCGCGCCTCCGCTTCCGGATCGAGCGTTGGCGAGCCCAGCAGCGCGTCCGCGAGCGGCTCGAGCCCTGCTTCGCGCGCGATCATCGCCTTGGTGCGCCGCTTCGGCTTGTAGGGCGCATAGAGGTCTTCCAGCACGGTCCGCGTCTCCGCGTCGTGGATCTGTTTCGACAGCTCCGGCGTCAGCTTGCCCTGTTCCTGGATCGTCTTCAGGACGGTGACGCGCCGCTCTTCGAGATCGCGCAGAGCCGACAGCCGCGTCTCCAGCGTGCGCAACTGCGTGTCGTCGAGCCCGCCGGTCTTCTCCTTGCGATAGCGCGCGATGAACGGCACCGTCGCGCCCTCGTCGAGCAGCGCCACGGCCGCCGCGACCTGCTCGCCCTTGCAGTTGATCTCGGCCGCGATGCGCGCGTTGATCCTGTCCATGTCGTCTCCTGAAGGCAGTGATCGGTGTCAGACCCGGAGGGTCCAACACCACAGCCGCATTTAACAGCGGCGTGAATCGCGCCTGGAAGCTATCACCCGCGCGTATGGCGCCAAAGTCCGGTCTCGACACAATCCCCCGCTGTTGCGCATGAGGTATTGCGCCTCGAGGTGTTGCCGCCAATCCGCACGCGGCAGTTGTCCCCGCGGCGCGGCCTTGTGCCCACCATCGCGGCTGCTAATGTCCAGGGGACATTGCAGTGGGATTGTGGCGCGCAGGGGATTGGTCAGATGAACGAGTGGCTGAAGTGGCATCTCGACGCGCGCACCGGCCCCAAGCGCATACTCGCGCTCGACGGCGGCGGCGTGAGGGGGCTGATTACGCTGGGCATGCTGCAACGCATGGAAGACGTGCTCAAGCAGCGGCTTCCCGACCCTGAGGCATTCCGGCTCGGTCAATACTTCGATCTGGTCGCCGGCACTTCAACCGGCTCGATCATCGCAACGGGCATTGCGCTCGGCTGGAAAGTCTCGGAAATCAAGAACCTGTACGATCGGGTCAGCCCCGTAGCGTTCAAGACGAAAGCTAAGGGTGTCTGGCGTGCCGTCTACGACCACTCGCCGGTCGAGGGCATCCTGAAGGAGGCTCTTGGCCACGAGCAATTGCAATCCGACAAGCTGATCACCGGCCTGATGATCTGCGCCAAGCGCATGGATACCGGCAGCCCCTGGGTGCTCACCAACAATCCCAGATCGAAATACTGGGATAGCCCTGACAAGACCTACAAGCACAACAAGGAATATGAGCTGTGGATGCTGGTGCGCGCCAGCACGGCAGCGCCCCTGTACTTCGAACCGATCGAAGTGAAGATCGCGGAGAAGGGCGAAGGCTATGTCGAGCAGACCGGGCTGTTCGTCGACGGCGGCGTCGGCGGCTTCAACAACCCCAGTCAGCAGGCGCTGCTAGTGGCGACCTTGCCCTCATATGGCTTCGGCTGGAGTTCCGGTCGCGACAACCTCTTCATGATCTCCTTGGGCACCGGCTGGTGGCGAATGCGCAAGGATCTGGATACGCTGAACGGCATGTGGAACTGGCAGAAGGCGATCGAAGCGCTGGCTGCCATGATCCAGGACTCGGTGCTGCACAACATCACCGCGATGCAGGCGCTCTCCTCGCCACGCAAGCCGTTCAGGATCAACGGCGAGATCGAAGGTATGCGCGGCGAGCGCATCGTCTCAGAGCCCGTGCTCTCGTTCCAGCGCTACGACGCCAGCGTCGAGGCCGACAACGTCTGCCGCGTCTGCAACATCGCAGACCCGTCCAGCAAGAAGGCCAAGGCGACGGTGGAGGCGCTGCGCCAGATCGGCGACATCGATCCGAAGAACCTCGCCAACCTCTATGCGCTCGGCTACGACGCCGGCAAATGCCGGACGCCCGGCGTCGACGGGATCGAAGCGGAAGACTTCCCCGCCGTGTTCGATCCGCCGTTCATGGCGTGAGTGATCAGATGAGCCAGCACGCCTAGATTACCTCGGTGCAAAACGGAGCCTGAAAGTCGGACATGCAAGGTTTCATATCTTATACTCACCGAGATTCCGAATATCTCACCCGCTTCGCTACGCATTTGCGGGCGATCGAGCGCATAACGCCGTTCAAGTTCTGGTATGACAAACGCCGGCTTCAGGCCGGAGACGCGTTTGACGAGGTAATCCGAACGGCCATACTGGATAGTGAAATTTTCTTGCTCCTCGTTAGCCCTGACTTCTTCGATTCCGATTACGTATTCAACAAGGAATTGCCCGCCATTGCCGAAAAAAGAAGATTTTGAACTGCCCGGTAGTGCCCATTATTCTGAAGAGATGTTTATGGGAAGCATGGCTGGAGGGCCTACTCGCCGTTCCAGATCGGCCAATTCTGGAATGGAGACCGTCCGAACATGGATTTGACGCTGCAAATCGTCAAATCGCGAAGAATGTCTATAGCTGGTGCAAGTTGGAGCCGACGCCTTTAGTGGAATCCTTCATCGAAAACCGAGGCTCCAGAGATTGAATCCCGCATCGATCAACAAGCTTAGGTCGATATCTCGACGGCTCGCCGAAGATGCCAATCAAGCAGCCGAGAGTTCAAAAACAAACGACACCGAGCTTCTAACCAAAATACGCGAAATTAGTGATGTCTGCCAGACCTTGGCGACGGGAATGACAGAAACGATCCCTCGCGACATTTTACAGAACCTCGGGGAAGTATGCACTTTGCATAGATGACGAATCAGGTCATCCTGATTCTCGACAGGCCGGCGAATGCATAAATGGCGCAACCTCGTCAGGTGAGGTGCGCTATGGGTAAGGGAGAAAAAGAGAAAAAGATAAGTGCTGAAATGGTCAAGGCTGGCCTTTCGGTTTTAGAGTCTTCCGGGCGGCTTTCTGAGGGTGTTCAGTCGAGTGACGCGCTTCTAGTTCAAGAAGTGTTTCGCGCAATGTACGATCATTGCGTTCAGCCACGGCGTCGATGATTATCAGGAAGCCGTTCAACTCACCTGCCGTTTCATCCATAGCCAAAATGGCTTGTTTGATGTCGTTAGTTGACATCCCTGGTAGCTGTCTCGGAGTGGCCGGGGCGTTGCGTCGGAAGTCGTATGGGGCGGGCGAAAGGCGGGTGTGCCACCGTGTCTTTGTTGGCGAATAGCCAATTACGCTGTGGGCCACAGTGTTCCTTACCGCCTTCGCTCTGTTGATCCGAGCGCTAGTGTGACGCCAGCATCCCATTATGCGGGCGTGTTCTTTAGACGCCCGAGCGAACACTTGGATCGTGCTGTCGACGATTTTGATGCGAACGTCAGCGCTTGCTGGCGAGTAGTAGATAGCAGATGCGTACAGTCCAGACTCGTCTCGCAGCATCCCCTTCAAGAGAAGGGATAGTGTGCTTTCCATGTACGACCATGCTATTGTCAGCTTCGCGATCACGTCTCGGAGAGCGGCTGTTTCTATCTCAAGTTTTGCCTCATCTAGAGGGGGAAGAGTGGACCTTGCCATGACGCGCAAACCAATGACTGTGGAAGAAATACGCGATGCCGCCGTTCGTCGCGCTCTCAATACCCCTCCCAAACCTCATAAAGAAATGAAGAAGGGCACCCGCAAAAAGCGGGAGGATGACGAGCACCCTACCGCTTCCGGCGACGGTAAGCGTACTTAGCTACCACGCACGTCTGGGTCAGATCTTCGGTACTTAAGCCGCTTGCCGATAGCACCCTTGACCATGCGGCGTGCGCGCTCTGCATCCTCGACCCCAAGCGCCGAGCGAGCGTTCCAGCGGAAGGCGAACTCGTCCACGTAGCGATGCAAGTGCTGCTCGCTGATCGAGTGGAACGAACCCATCACGCCGCGCTTCAAGATCGCGAAGAACGACTCGGCCGTCTGGATGTGAACCTTGCCGTCCTTGCTCACGTATTCGCCAGCCGAGTGGTTCACCGCGCCATGAACCGCAAACTCGCTCCGCATGTGATAGTAGGCCAGCGCCTCGTCCGTGTTCATGGTGGACTTCGGATCGACGTGATTGGCGATCGTCTTGCGAAGCGTCTTGGCGGTTACGTCTGCCACGTGCTGCGCACGCACCTTGCCGCCGCGCTCCACCAGCGCATGAACGGCGTGCTTCTTCGGGATCGGCTTGCCCTTGTGGACGTTCTTGGCCTTGCCGCCGACGAACGTCTCGTCAGCTTCAACGGTCTTGCCTTCGCCGCCGATGGGGCCAGCGCTGGTGTCCAAGCCCATGGCTTCGCGGATACGGTGGCACATGAACCAAGCCGTGCGGTAGCTGCCAAGGTTCAACTCGCGCTGCATCTGCTTTGCGCTGATGCCCTTCTTGCTGGCGGCCATCTTGTGAAACGCCAGTGCCCACTTCGTCAGGGGCAAGTGCGAGCTTTCCATGACGGTGCCGACCATCACGGTGAAAGCCTGCAAGCAGTCGTTGCACTGGATCAAGCCAGCGCGGTGCGAACGGCCTTCAAGGCGATGGACGTTGAACGCGCCGCAATGCGGGCAGAACGGCTTGCCGTCCGGCCAACGCTGCGCCTCGAAATAGGCGCGGGCTGCGTCTTCGTCGTGGAACATCGGGTCGGTGGGATCAACGGACATGGGTCACCTCGTTGCGTAAGGTGAAGATAGTGCCGCCCGCTATCTATGTCAAGTGCATACTTCCCGAACCTCGAAGTGTTGAGAAGCATCCTGAAGTCTGCAGAAACCATAGATGATCCCCTGACGGAGGACCGCTCCTTTCAAGATCGGGAGGCAGCTCGCTCGTTTCGAGCCCTCCGCGCTTCGGTTGACGACCTGATAGAGATTTCTTCATTATTCGGCATCGCTGTACGCGTGCATTCCCCGCCCGGTCCGATCAAGAACATTCCGCGACAGGTTGATCCTGCTTGGATGAATTCCCTCCTGGATCGGCTAGACATGCCTATCCCCATAGATCCGGCGCAATCTCGTGCGACATGAGTTCCAACCA
>CAZNMY010000147.1:0-14132 GCA_964574325.1 uncultured Devosia sp.
CCTCCCCTCGATGGGGAGGGGACGGGGGTGGGGTGAAGCAAAATTGCGATAGTCGTTGATCGTCCCCCACCCCTAACCCCTCCCCACAAGGGGGAGGGGGATATGTCGGTGGATTACTTCACGCCGAGCAGCTCGACCTCGAACACCAGCGTGGCGTTGGGCGGGATGACGCCGCCGGCGCCGCGTGAGCCGTAGCCCAGGTCGGGCGGAATGATGAGCGTGCGCTTGCCGCCGACCTTCATCGAGGCAACGCCCTCGTCCCAGCCGCGGATCACCTGGCCCTGGCCGATGATGAACTCGAACGGCTGGCCGCGATCGACGGACGAGTCGAATTTGCGCGTGCGATTACCGTTCTCGTAGAGCCAGCCGGTGTAGTGCATGGTGCAGATCTGGCCGGTCTTGGGCGACGCGCCCTTGCCGACGGTGTTGTCGATGATCTTGAGGCCGGATTGAGTGGTCACGGGGGCTCCTGCGGTCTGGGCGAATGCCGGGTTGGGGGCAGAGATGGCGATGAGGCCGGCCATCATGATGGGCAGCACGGTGGCGAGCGCGCGGGTAGCGCGCGAAAAGGATCGCATTGTTTTCGTCTCCTTGAGCTCGCCCACAGGCGGGCAACTCGGTCGCTCGCGGGGAAATCGCCCTCGCGGATCAGGATATACCTGCCGGTTCGGGCGAGCATGGGGCCGAGCGGGCGCACAGTATTGGATTCACATCCGCCGGCAAGGAAAAACCGGCTGCAGGCGCAACTTGCCGCCGTTACTCAGCGACAGACCACTTCCCGCCCGCTGCGGCCGTGGCGCGCGAGATCGAGATGGAAGTGATCGCGATGGTAGGCGTCGGCGAGCGGCCCCAGGATGGTGGTGAACTCCCGGCATGCGCCAGCATGGACCGCGCGCAGGAACGAGCGGTCGCGCGGCTCTCCCCACCAGCCCTGCTTGACGGTGATCGTCCGGCCGTCGGCCAGGATGAAGCCGGCGATGTCGATGGCGTTGGCGTGGCCGTGCTCGGATAGCTTCGCACCCCACTGGCCGTTCCGCGGCCGGCACGCATAGGAGGCGGCAACCTTCAGCTCGGCCAGCGGCACGCCGTAATGACGCCGCACCTCCGGCTCCACGTATTGCCGGACCCAGCGTTCGATCGCCGGGACCATGTTGCACCGGACCATGGCCGACGGGCGCAATTGAACGCGACCGTCCGCGGCACCGGCCATCGCGAAAGGCTGCATGGCGCCGCAATAGGTAGAATTCCCGCCGAGCGAGGAACGCGTCTGGAGCCAGGGTTGCTCCCGGACGTGGCCGGAGACGAGACACGCTCGTTCTTCCTGCTCGCGCCAGGGCTCGGGGCGGGCCTGATAGTTCGGCCCATTGCTGCAGCCCCACAACAGGAGACCGGCAAGGCCGACGACGGCGGACGAGAGGAGACGCGATACACACATGAAGGAAGGCTTAAGCCTGCCAGAGTAAATTTTCGGTTAACCGAAGCCGCATCGCCTCGTCCGTGTGCACCACGTCCGACGACGGACGCCGCGCCGGAGATCAATCACATACGCCTGCGTTGAGGCCCAATTGGGAACGGAAGACGGCGGAAAGGCGGAAGTGCTTCTCTATCTGCCGTCGAGATAGTACCGCCGCCAGTTGCGCTCGCCGACGAGGCAGTCGTAGGTGCCTTGCCGTGGTACGGAGAGAGGTGGAGCGTACTGCGCCTTCAGCACGCGCGGCAGCGCCGGCCCCGGGACCGCCAGCCACGAGATCTCCTGCAGCAGCTTCTGGCGCGTGGCGGTGGCGAACTCCTCGGACTTGCGGATCGGGATCGAGAAGCTTCCCGGCCCGCCGATCACGCAGTTCGCATAGTAGTCGTCGAGATCGGCTATATCCTGCCCGAAGCCGTAGCCGGCCCCGCCTCCGCTGCCGGTCTTCAGCATGATCGGCAGGCCGTTGACGATGACGCCGTCGGCCAGCAGCACGTCGCGCGCGAGCGTCACCGGCGACGTGCCGCCGTTGTTGGGGCCGTCGCCCGACACGTCGACGACGCGGCGGGCAGCCCTGCCGGGGGCTTCCTTCAACAGTCGGTGTGCATACTCGAGCGCGCTCGAGATCGACGTCATGCGATGCCGGGCGATCCGCCTCTCGGCCAGCGTATCGGCCAGCCGATGGGCGGTGGCGGCGCCGTCGACGATCGTCCAGGGCACGACCATGAACTGGATGTCCGCGCCGGCCCATTCGAAGTACGTGACGGCGATCCTGCCTGTCGGCCCCGACTGGATCGCCTTGATCACGGCCGCGTCGCGCAGCGCTCCGACGTAGCCATCCCGTTGCAACCTTTGCTCGTCCGGATCCATCGACCAGGAAACATCGACGGCGAGCACGAGATGGAGGTCGACCGCGAGGGAAGGCGCGACGGCTTGCGCTGTGCCCCACGGTGAATCCGCAGACGAGCGACAAGCCCAACGTCAACGCGGCGATGGCGCGAACGGAAAACATCACGCGAGCCTGCCACAAGCGATGGCCGCTTGCAAAGCTCGCGCAGAGCATCCGGTATCAGTTCGCCTCGATCTTGGCCTTCTCGACGACCTGTTTGAAGGCGGCGGTCTCGGCATTGACGCGCTTCTCGAATGCGGCCGGCGTCATCGGTACGGGAGTGCCGCCGGTGGCGCCCAGTCGCGCGATCACGTCGGGCATACCGAGCGCCTTGTTCACGGTTGCATTCATCTTGGCGACGATAGCGGCGGGTGTCGCCTTCGGCCCCATCATGCCGACCCAGTTCGAGCCGTCGAAATCGAGCATGCCGAGCTCGGCGAGTGTCGGCCATTGCGGGTTGGACTCGAGCCGCTTCGCCGTCGCCGTGGCGAGCACGCGGATCTTCTCGGACTTGATGAACGGTATTGCGGCCGTCATCGCCAGCAACCCGACCGGCACGTCACCCGCCGCGACTGCCGTCGTCGCGGGCGCGCCGCCCTTGTAGGGAATGTGCTGGAACTTGGTGCCGGTCTTCAGCGCGATGGCTTCCATCGCGATGTGATTGATCGCGCCGTTGCCGGGTGTGGCATAGCTGATCTTGCCCGGCTGCTTCTTGGCGTCTGCGATCACGTCGGCGACGGACTTGTAAGGCGTGTTCGCATTGACGGCGAACACGGTCGGGATCGAGGTGAAGAAGGCGGTCGGCGCGAATTGCTTCTCGATCGAATAGGGGATGTCCTTGATCATCGTCGGGTTGACGGTGAAGTCCCCGAGCGTCGCCATCACCCAGGTGTAGCCGTCGGCCGGCGCCTTCGCGACGAAGCTCATGCCGATGATCGCATTGCCGCCCGGCTTGTTGTCGATGATGATCTGCTGGCCCCACGCTTCCGTCAGCTTGGGCGCCATCACGCGCGCCGCCGCATCGATGATGCCGCCCGGCTGATAAGGCACGACGATCCTGACCGGTTTGGTCGGCCAGTCCTGCGCGTGGGCTTGCGGGGACAGAAGGGCAGTGAGGACTACGCCGAGGCACGCGAGCGTGCCGGCTGGACGGCATGACATCATAAGGGGAGGCTCCTCTTGGCGATGGATCGATGCCGGAGCTTATCGCGAGCCCGGCTGGAGTGGAACCGCGCAAGCGCCCGCATCCCGTCACGCGATCGAAACCGTGGCGAATCTCGGCCGCTTCACGGGACGCGTGGCCCGCTTGCTACTGGGGGCGTCTTCCAGCGCCGGTACCACATCTCCTGCTCCGGCGCCGACGGATCCGGCACGATATGAAAAAACACATTCCACAACAGCCACCCGACACCCGCACCGAGCGTGTTGAAGAAAAGATCGTCGACATCGAACAACCGGTAGGGGCAGTCGGCGAAACCCCACAGGCCCGTGATCTGTGTCGTCTCGAGCAGGAGCGAGACGAGAAATGCGAAGAACAGCGTATCGATGAGCAAAGTGCGGAACAGGGCGCGCATGAATATTCCAAACGGCAGAAGCAAGAGGAAATTCAGGGCAATCTGCATAAAGCCGAAATTTCGCACGAGGTCGCCCGGAGTCCAACCGAGCCCGTGCCTTTCAGCATAGCGCGAAATTTCGTGAAGCGATTTGGCAGGTATCAGCTCGAGATGCGAGATCTTGGCCATACGCGCGCAGAACTCAGGCGTGGTGACCGGCAATGGCAAAATCGTGAAAAGAGCCGCGGCCATCAGGTAGAAAATGAATAAGGCCGTGATCGTCAGCCGATACTCGTGCAGCTCGCCGTACCACCTCCGGTGCAGCGCCCAGATCGGAGGGAACAGGAGCACTGCCGCCAGCGGGAACCACAGCATGGCCAAGCGAACATTCTCGAGATACTGCGAAATATCCATGAAACGATGCCTCCGGCAATGGCGGCGCTGAATATCGGCGTAATATACATGCGCAGAAATTTCCAAGGCAGGGCGTCGTTGCAAGCGGCGGCCCCTCTCCCCGGGGCAGTGCCCATGGGCAAGCGCAGGGCCTGCCCGTCGAGACCGGGAGAGGGACGACCGATCGTCGTCAGACCAGCGCGGGATAAGCGCCGCCGTCGAGGTGCATGTTCATGCCGGAAATGAAGCCGGCGTGGGCGGAGCAGAGGAACGCGCAGGTGGCGCCGAACTCCTCGGGCGTACCGTAGCGGCCGGCGGGGATGCCGGAGATCTGGTCGGCGCGGGCTTCCTCGCGCGTCCAACCCTTGATCTTCATCATCCGGGTGGCGAGTTGATACTGGCGGCCGGTGTCGATGCGCTCGGGCAGCATGTTGTTGAAGGTGATGTTGTGCTTGGCGAAGTCGCGCGACAGGCCCTTCATCACGCCGGTGAGGCCGGTGCGTGCGCCCGACGAGAGCGCCATGTGTGCGCGCGGCGTCGTCACCATCGCCGAGGTGATGTTGATGACGCGGCCGAATTTGCGCTCGACCATGTGCGGCAGCACTGCGTGCGTCAGCATCAGAGCTGCCACCATGTTACCTTCGAGCGCCTTCATCCAGTCCTCGTGCGTCGTGTCGAGGAACAGCTTGGGCTCGGGGCCTGCATTGTTGTTGACGAGGATGTCGGGCTTGGGGCACGCGGCGAGAACCGTCTTGCGGCCGTCTTGCGTGGTGATGTCGGCCTGCACGCCGGTAACGGTGACCTTGGGGTACTTCGCCTTCAACTCGGCTACCGTCTTGTCGAGGCTCTCCTTGCCCGTGCCATTGATGCAGACGTTGACGCCTTCTCCCGCCAGCGCCTCCGCGCAGGCCCGGCCCAGCCCCCGGCTCGATGCTGCGATCAGCGCCGTGCGCCCTTCGATGCCCAGTTCCATTTCCGTCTCCTCGGTTTCCAACTCGCTCGATGGCGCGTCGCGCTTGACAATCCGCCTTTGGTATCGCGAGCGTGCAGCATACCCGCCGACGCCGCCCAGTGACAGGGTACCGTTTCGGACGGCCCTCGGCCGCCAGCCGGTTGAGAGCGAGATTTACGAGGAAGTGAGCATGGCCGTGCAAAAGCTGATCCCCACCACGACCGTGGGCAGCTATCCCCAGCCCGAGTGGCTGATCGACCGGAAGACGCTGATGTCCGGCCCCGTGCCGCGCACGCGCCGCGCCGAGCTGTGGCGCGTCGCGCCGGAGCTTCTCGAACAGGCGCAGGACGACGCCACTCTCGTCGCGATCCGCGACATGGAGCGCGCCGGCCTCGACATCATCACCGACGGAGAGATGCGCCGCGAGAGCTATTCGAACCGTTTCGCAACCGCGCTCGAAGGTATCGACAACGAGAACCCCGCTCTCATTCCCCAGCAGCAGGCGGGCCGTTCCACCGCGGTGCCGCGCGTCGTCGGCCCGATCCGCTGGACCGGCCCGGTCGAGGTGCGCGACGTCGAGTTCCTGCGCGCCAACACGGATCGCAAGATCAAGATCACGCTGCCCGGTCCGTTCACGATGGCCCAGCAGGTCGTCGACGAGCACTACCGGGACCTGGAGGCGATGACGATGGCGTTCGCCGCCGCCGTCAACCAGGAGGTGCACGCGCTCGCGAAGGCCGGCGCCGACGTGATCCAGCTCGACGAGCCGTGGCTGCGCAACAACCCGGAAGCCGCCAAGAAGTTTGCGGTGAAGGCGATCGACGCTGCGTTCGCCGGCTTGAAATGCGAGACGGCGCTGCATCTGTGCTTCGGCTATGCGCAGCTCGTCTCGAACAAGCCGCAGGGCTACGCGTTCCTGGCCGAACTGGCGCAAACCAGCGCGCAACAGATCTCGATCGAGAGCGCGCAGCCGAAGATCGATCTCGGCGTGCTCAGAGATCTCGCGGGCAAGAAGGTCATCCTCGGTGTCATCGATCTCGGCGATATCAAGATCGAAACGCCCGAGGTCGTTGCCGCCCGCATCCGCGCCGCCCTGAAGCACTGCGCCCCCGAACAACTCATCGCCGCGCCGGATTGCGGCATGAAATACCTCCCCCGCGCCACGGCGTTCGGCAAGCTGAACGCGCTAGCCGACGGCGCCGCCATTGTCCGGCGGGAATTGGCATAGTTTGGGGGCAGACCCTGCGGGTCTGACCCCGACTACCCAAAACATCGTGTCATCCTCGGGCGTGGGCCCGTCAGGACCGGAGCCCGCGTTCCCGAGGACCCATGATGCAGCCGGCGATGTGCGTCCGTGGAGCACCGACAGTGCCACCGGCACAATGGGTCCTCGGGACGTGCCTGCGGCCCGCCCGAGGATGACACGCAGAGGGGTAACGCCACCACTCTCTCCACTCACCACGCTCCCCGTTGGCATCGCCCAGCCAGCCGGCTTAGGTTGAACCGAGGCCGGGCGTAATCCGGCACGCCCCACGGAGGAACCCATGCCCTACATCGACGCCTTCAATCACTTCTTCCCCAAGCGCTTCTACGAGATGCTGCTGGAGACGCCGGCCGGCCAGAAGGACATGGGCAAGCGCGTGCGCGGCCTGCCCGCGATCTACGATCTCGATATCCGCAACAAGGTCGTCGATAAGTTCGAGAAGTACGACTACAGCCAGATCCTGTGCCTGGGCATGCCCGCGATCGATCGGCTCGTCGGGCCGGAACAGGCGGTCGAGATGGCGAAAATCGGCAACGACGGCCTCGCCGAGATCTGCGCCAATGACCCCGCGCGTTATCCCGGCTGGGCCGCGTCGCTTCCGATGGCAGCGCCGGAGGCCGCCGTCCGCGAAGTCGAGCGCGCGGTGAAGATTGGCGCCAACGCGATCCAGCTTCACACCAACGTCGACGGCGCGCCGCTCGACGAGCCGCAGTTCTGGCCGATCTTCGAAGCGATCGAGAAGTCGGGCAAGCCGATCCTGCTGCATCCCATCCGCACCAACGAAATGGCCGATTACCGCAACGAGACGAAATCGAAATACGAGATCAACAGCGTTATCGGCTGGCCGTTCGAAACCGGCGCGTGTCTCGCGCGCCTCGTGTTCTCAGGCATCATCGACAAACACCCGGGACTGCGCATCATCACGCATCATCTCGGCGGGATCATCCCGTACTTCGAGGGCCGCGTCGGGCATTCATGGGACCAGCTCGGCGCGCGCACGTCCGACGAGGATTACGGTGCGATCCTGAAGCGGCTGAAGAAGCGCCCGTTCGACTACTTCAAGGACTTCTACGGCGACACCGCGCTCGCCGGCGCGAAAGGCCCGACGGTGTGCGGCATAGGCTTCTTCGGCGTCGATCACGTGCTGTTTGCGTCCGATTGCCCGTTCGATCCCGAGAAGGGCACCATGTACCCGCGTCTCTCTATCGAAGTCATGGAAACGATCGACCTGCCCAAGGCCGACAAGGAGAAGATCCAATACAAGAACGCGCAGAAGATGTTCGGGCTGAAGGCGTGATGGGCCGATGTGCGCTCGTCCGGGGACGCGACGGTTCGGTTTGCTCGTCTCTTCAAGGCCGGTCCAGGCGGGAGCCTGGTTCGGGATCGCGAAGGGGCTGGTAGCCCCTTGCATGGCCGACAGGCCATCACGTCGTCGACGGAAGCGCCACGCCGGAAGTGCAACCCAGAACGCCGTCAGCGATTTTGGGTATACGAGAGAAATCCGATGGGCGTGCTGAAGGTAAGGTCACCAAATCGTCGTCCTCACGTCGCCTCATTCTTGCGTGAACTTAGTTCACGACACTGAACCACTCAGATCAATCAGGCGCGACATGCAACCCGAAGCGAACCGATCACCGTCCGTCATCGCCAGCCAGCTTCGGCTCCGGCTCGGTCACGACAAGCCGCACAAGGCCGCGTCGCCCGCGCACCTGGGCACCCTGCCGGCGATCCCGGTCGTCGACGTCGGGCCGGATTTCCCGGCCGAGACGCTCGCCGCCGCGGAAGAAGTGGCGCACGCGCTGCTGGACGGGGCGACACGTGGCGTGCCCACGGCGCTCCTCGGACGACTCGATGCGATCTCGCGGCAGTGGCTGGTCCGTCAGTCGAACCCCAGCCTCGCCGAAATCGATGCGCTCGCTGCCCGTCTCGGACGCCCGGGCGGGCACTTCCTGTCGGTCAACTACGAATGGGGCTGCACCGTGGGTGTCGGCCCCTCGCCGGACGGTCGCAGCGCGCGACTGACGCGGACGCTCGACTGGTTCACGCCGGGGCTCGGCCGACACGTGATGGCCGCGCGTGTGGCCGGCCCTGCCGGTCCGTTCGTCACGATGACGTGGCCCGGTTTCGTCGGCGTGTTGCAGGCGATGGCGCCGGGACGGTTCTCGGCGTCGATCAATCAGGCGCCGCTGAGACGCGCGGGCGGCGGTCTGTTCGCGCTCGATTGGATGGCGGCGAAGGCGCGTGTCTGGCGCTCGACCGACAGGCCCGCGGCTCACGTGTTGCGGTCGGTGATGGAAGCCGCGCGCACCTATGAAGAAGCGCGCCGGATGATGATCGAGACGCCTGTCGCCGCCCCGGTCACGTTCTCCCTTGCCGGCATCGCGCCACACGAGGCGTGCATCATCGAGCGCACAGAGCGGCGGGCGCACGTGATCGAAGGACCGGCGTGCGTCACCAATCATTGGCAGGGGCTCGACCACGGAGCGCATTCGCGCGGCATCGACAGCGAGGGACGCCTCGAGGCGATGCAGAGGGCCGGCGGCATCGAGATGGACGCAGCGTTTCCCTGGTTGAAGCCGCCGGTGCTGAACGACCTGACGCGCCTCGCGATGGTCGCGGATGCCGCCGAGGGCCGGCTGGTGGTCCAGGGCTTCGAGGAGGGCGTTCCCGCGACCCGGCCGCTGGAACTGGCCGTAGACGTGCCGAGCGCAAATCCCGGCACGGCGGCGGCAGCGGAATGAGGTGAACCTATTGCGGCCGACGTTCCGCGGCGCGCTGCGCCTGGAGCGGGGACGACGCGGCGGGGAAGCTCGCGCGCTCGACCGGTGTCGCATTGCCGCCTCTGGTGGTCGCCCGGGCAGAGGTAGGCTTCGCAGGAGATGCGGCGGCCGGAGGTGGCCCCATGTAGCGGTAGTGCCCGGTGATCCGATCGACGAATAGGGCATCTTCGAGCTGCGGGCCATAGCCGCGGTTGTGCACGATCATCGGCCGCCGGGTCGGCGCGATCACATCGGTGACCACGGCGATATGCGACGTCGAGATCCGGCTGAACGGCCGGTGATAGGTGACGATATCACCGGGTTTGTAGTCCTCGGGGAAGCTACTGATCGGTACGCTTGCGCCGGCGCGATCGAGGAACCGCCGCAGGTTTTCGGTGCGTCGGTGGTCGATGTTGGTGTCGCCGCGTGACGGTCGGCCCTTCTGGATCTCTTCCTGCAGGTCGATCCCGAGCGTGCGATAGGCGCGGATCACCACGTCGATGCAGGCGCCGTGCAGCGGCATCACGTCGCCCAGCGGATACGCCATCGGTTGATAGCGCGCGGTGTAGATCACCAGATCCTCGGTCTGCGCGACGGCCGCTGCCGCGAGCCGCCGGCCGAAGGTCGCACCGTCGATCCCGGGAATCCGAGGCTGCAGACGGGCACGCGCGAGGCGGCCCACGTTGGCGAAGCTCGCAAGTCTCTCCGGCGATGGCGAGCACGTCAGGTCAACCGGCAGCGAAGGCCCGCGATCGGAAGTTTCAGCCTCCGTCGAAGGCGGCGCAAGCGGAACGGGCTTTCGCTGATCGAGCAGGGCGACGGTCACGTCAGGCGAAGGCGCGGTTATCACAGCGGCCCGAGCGGAAGCAGGAGAGGCAGACGCAGAGGTCGGCGGCTCGACGACCGGGGCCGGCGGGGGATAGGCGACAAGTGGCCCCGGCACCACGATCTCGTTGGGTGCGGGAACGCGGGGCACGGGCGGTGCGATCCTGGCCGTATCGAGGCTGGCGATCGTCGTCGGCGGCGCGACGCTCGGCTCGATCGTCGGCACTGGCGGCGGATAGGCGGCAAGAGACCCCGGCACCATGATCTCGTTGGGCGCGGGAACCCGCGATGCCCGGGCAATCGGTGCCGTCGGCGCCGTCGCCGCTGCGGGGGAAGATGGGACAGGGGGCGGGAGGTCCATGGGCGGTGGGGTCCGCACAGGAGCAGGCGCCAGAACCGGAACCTGAACCTGAACCGGCGCGATCGCAACCCGTTCGACCGGCGGGCGAAGGGCGATCTCCGGCAGTGCCGGCAAATGGGCGCGGCGAGACTGCGCCATCGTCAACGTCAAAGCGACGACCAGAAACGGCAGCAGCAGCAAGCCGAACGCGAAACGGTCTTGGCCGGCCAGGCTTTGGATGGATCGGACCGCGCTCTGCCCAAACGGAATACGAAGCGCGATTGCTTCGCGCGCGATGCCGGCGGAAGCCGAGGGCTTCCGATCCCGCGATCCGGCCACATGCTTGACCTGGAATTCGGGCTTGGCCGGGGATTTCGCAGGCGCGAGACCCTTCGCAGGCGCGCACGCCGCTGCCGGCCGGGCGCCATGCGCAACGGCTCTGGCGGGCGCGGATTTGTGCGCCTTGCGCTTCGGTTTCGGCTTACCCGGCTTCTTCACGCGTCTCTCGCCTGCATCTCACACATTCGGTCGTGGACCTCTGGGAAAAGCCTTTTTCCCCGATCGGACAACGCTCTGCAAGGTTTCGTCAGTGTAGTTGCTAAATCGTTATCACTTCAATCCGGCAATTGCGTTTCCGTCGCGGCAGGCGCCCGGTGTGTCCCTGAATCAACCGATATGCTCCGGCAACCTCATCCAGAACAGACCATTCGACGGATTTCGGCGGGTGTCCGCCCTTGCGCGCGCAACTCGGCGAGCGATAGATCCCCGGCCGACTTGGCGAGCTTTCTGCCTGCCGCGTCGGTCAGGAGACGGTGGTGGTGATAGAGCGGCTCGGGCAGGTCGAGCAGGAGCTGCAACAGCCGGTGCAGATCCGTCGCTGCGAGCAGATCGAGCCCCCGCACGACATGGGTGATACCCTGGATCGCGTCGTCGACGACAACAGCAAGGTGATAGCTGGTCGGCGTGTCCTTGCGGACGAGCACCACGTCCCCCCAGCGCGCGGGATTGGCCGTCAAAACCGTGATCGCACCCTGCTCGTCGATGGCCCGAAAGGACAGACGGCCGGCCTTCTCCGGAGAAAGCGCCGCCAGCGCCTTCGCCATGTCGAGGCGCATCGCGAACGGCTCGCCGCGCTCCATTCGCTCCTTGACGCGCGTCGGAGATACATCACGCCAGAGGCCCGGATAGAGCGGCGCACCATCCGGATCGGTCGCGCCCTCACGCGATGCCGCAGCAATCTCCGACCGGGTGGCAAAGCAGGGATAGAGCAGACCCATCGCTTCGAGCTTGCCAGCCGCCTGCCGATAGTCCGCGAAATGCTGAGACTGGTATCGGACAGGCTCTTCCCAGCGAAGGCCGAGCCACGCCAGATCCGCCAGCGCAGCCGTTGCCAGATGCCGCGGACATCTGACGGTGTCGATATCTTCGATGCGCACCAGAAGCCGCCCCCCGGCTTTTGCCGCCATCGCCTCGTTCACCAGTGCCGACAGCGCGTGGCCCGGATGCAGTGGCCCGTTCGGGCTCGGAGCGAAACGGAACGCTGCTCGCGGCCTCGGGTGCGCGTCAGTTTCGGCCACACCGGCCATCCTCCCCCCGTCCCGTCCGGTAGCTGCGATGCACCGCCTCGACGATGCGGTCGTAGAGGTTGCGCTCCGCCACCGGGTAGTTGAGCTGCCAGCCGTAGATGTAGCGGCCATCGCAGGCGAACGTGATCCGCTCGTAGAACATCATGTCGTCGATGCGGCCCGATAGCACGAACCACGTGTCGCGCATCGGCGCGTAGTCCAGCACGGCGCCCTTGTAGAGGTTGTTCAGCAGGAACCGGCGATAGGCTGGCAGGCTGTCTCCCGCCTCGTTCTCGGCGGCGACCGCCAGCAGCCGTGCGCGGCCATCGCGGCTCTGCCAGAGGGCTCCGGCATCCGGATTCCGGGTTGGGGCCGCAACGAAGATGTCGCTGGGTACGGCCAGCGAGAAGCCGTATTTCACGTTGAGATATTTGACGTCGAGAGAGGGGGGGGCCTGCCGAGCCGGCTCTGCGCTGAGTTCCGCGCTGGACATCGCAGCGAGCACCACGAAAACGAATGCGATGGCTTGCCGGAGTGGAGTATGCAGGCACATGGTCGAACCTCCTGATGGGGGCTGCGGCGTGGCACATTTTAGAGTGCGCGAGCCCGAGCCGGAAGTGTCTTCACAGATGCGGAATTCATTGATCCATTCGATCGTCGAAGCCATTCTCTCGAGGCAGCCTCTGGTGGCGTGATGCGTAGACTACGATCGAAGACCGCTTCGGGTTTCATCGACAGCGAACGCGATGTGTCCGCGGGCGTCGCAGCGCTGCGCCGCGTCTGTCCGGTCATGCGCCGCACGCACGACGTCGCGGGTGATCCGCCGGTGCGGCGGCGGCCGGCGGGTTTCGACGGCCTCGCTCGGATCATCGTCGGCCAGCAATTGTCGATAGCGAGCGCCGCTGCGATCTGGGGAAGGCTGGCGGAGCGCCTGTCGCCGCTTGCCCCCGAAGCCGTGCTCGCCGCGCCCGACGAAGACCTGCGTTCCGTTGGACTGTCGGCTGCGAAGATCCGCACGCTGCGCGCCATATCGGAGGCCGTCACGTCCCATGCCGTCGATCTGGAAGTTCTCGACCGCGCAGACGATGCCGCCGTGCACCAGGCATTGTGTGCCGTGAAGGGCATCGGACCCTGGACCGCCGACATCTACATCATGTTCTGTCTCGGCCGCGCCGATGCCTTCGCCGCCGGCGATCTCGCGTTGCAGGTCGCGGCAGCCCACGCCGCTGGCTTGGACGAGCGGCTCACCCCGGTCGAGCTTCTTGCGATGGCCGAGCGCTGGAGGCCGTGGAGGGGAGTGGCCGCGCGGTTGTTGTGGGGTTACTATCCCCACATGAAACGAACCGGATCTCAGGGCGAACCGCTGTGACGATCGTGTGAGGGGTGCGCTGGAATGGAAAAGAAGCTCGATGGCCCCCGGAGGCCACCGCTCAACGGGAACACCGACAGCCTCGTGGTGCTCCTGCACGGGTATGGCGCGAGCGGTAACGATCTGATCCCGCTCGCGGACCTGATGGCCCAAGCCCTTCCCGGCGCCGCTTTCGTCTCCCCCCATGCCGTCGAAACCATGCCCTATTCGGGCGGGGCGGCGTATCAGTGGTTTGCGCTGAACACGCTGTCGCGCGAAGAACTCGATGCCGGCACCCGGTCGGCGGCCGCCGCGCTCGACGATTTTCTCGACGCCGAATTGCAGCGGCTCGCCCTGCCGCCCGAACGCCTCGCATTGGTCGGCTTCAGCCAGGGCACGATGATGGCGCTGCACGTCGGCCTGCGCCGCAGGATCGCACCCGCTGCCATCGTCGGCCTTTCCGGCGTGATCGCGGGTGCGGACAGGCTGCGTGACGAGATCGTTTGCCGGCCGCCGGTGCTGCTGATGCACGGAGCCGCCGACGAGGTGATCCCGGTCGGCGCGCTTCACCTCACCCGCGAGGTGCTGTCGAATGCCGGTGTTCCCGTCGATGCCCACATCTGCCCCGACCTCGGCCACGGCATCGACGACATCGTCGTTGATCGGACACAGCGCCACCTCGCTCGCTATCTGCGGTCGCCGGGGCCGATCTGAAACCGGGAAATCACATCGGAACGCGCGTGCTGGGATCGGCGAAGTAGTTCTCGATGGCGCTC
>CAZNMY010000148.1:0-13812 GCA_964574325.1 uncultured Devosia sp.
TGGCGGTGCCGCCGCGAATCCTGAGGGGGAAACCGATGAAGCGGAAGCGGCCCTTGCCGACGACGGCTTCGAGATTCCAGAGGCATTCGATGTGCGTGATGCCGCGCTCGGCGCAAGCCAGATGGGCCTTGTAGTTCGGCTCGCCTTCAGGGGCAGGGCTGACGGCCTCGACGCCGAACAGGTGGACGCCCTTGTCGGCGAGCCAATGCACGGCCGACACATGCAGCCCGGGGAAATCGTGGAGATAGCCTCTGGTCCCCCACAACCGTGCGTTCACGCCCATGTTGATGAGCACCGTATCACGCGAGCGGATTTCCTGGCCCGACGCCGTCAGCGCCGCTTCCATCTCGGCTACCGAGATCTCGTGCTTCAAGGGGACGCGGCTCAGGTCGAGGCAGATCGCTTCGGTGTAGAAATCTTCGAGCGGCATCTCGTCGATCGAAGTGGCTGCGGGATCGGGATTGAAATGGCGCTGCGCATCGACGTGCGTGCCGGCGTGGTCGCTCATCGAGATGTTCAGCGCCATCGACGAGAAACGCGTTTCACCGGCCTGCTTCAATTCGCTGTGGTCGTACCACGTCGTGACGACGACGGGGGGATGCGTCGGATGCGACGGCGTGCGGTGATAGATTTCACGGCTCAGATCGATGAGTCTCATTTTTTTACTCGCTACGCTCGATACGGCGCACTCCTCCACTCACAATGTCGCGCCGCGAATGCGATCGACGACGGTCAGGGGATCGTCGGGTGGGGTGTCGCCGCGCCAGGCGACGTGGCCATCGGGGCGGACGAGGACGAGGCGACAATCGTGCAGGCGCATGATAGCGGGATCGTCGATGCTGCGATAGCTCAGCGGCAAGCCGCGGTGGGAGAATGCGCGATCGATGCCGCCGGGTTCGGGCGCGCGCTGTCCGAGACGCAGCAGCACGAAACCTTTGCCGTAGAGGTCTAGCGTCGATGAGCCGTTCTGCATCCGTGCGTGCGGCGCACGTGCGCCGGGCGTGACGCCGGGACGGTGGACGGCTGCAGGCGCTCCGCTCGTTTGCGCGTCATCACCAGCGACGATGGGCGAGCCCGCATAGACCGGCGCGCTCGCCAGACCATCGGCTGTTCCGGTTCGCGCATGTCGTGCATCGATCGTTGCGCCCAGCGCCTTGCGCGCCGCGCGCCCCGCCGGCGTGTCGAGCGCGATGTCGGGATGAAACTCGTAGGGACGCTCATGCTTTTCGGCTTCTTCGATCGCTTCCGCCTCAGCGATCTGGCGATCGACAATGGAACGGCGCTCGGCCTCGTAGGAATCGACGATCCCGGTGGTCGCCCAGCCGGCAAGCCGCGCTTCGAGTTTCCATGCGAGATCGAACGCGTCGGCAAGGCCGAGGACGAGACCCGCACCGTTCGTGGAACGCGACTGATGCGCGGCGTCACCCGCCAGCAGAATGTTGCCTTCGCGCCAACGGTTCGCGACCGCGTTGCGTGCCTGCCAGCGTGACGTCGAGAACAATTGATGGACGACGGGTCGGCCGGCGACCTGCTCGAGCAAAGCGGTCGCATCGAGCCCATCGGCGTTTTCCCAATGCTGCTTGCCTCGGAGAAGCAGACGATAGAGGCCGCGACCGTCGATGCTTTCGAGCGTGCGCCAGATGCCGGCGGGATCGACGAACATCGTCTCGCCGGTGTCTTCGCCTTCGTCGTGGTGTGCGAGACCGGGAATGCGCGTGTAGATCTGCGCGTAGTGGTCCGTCGGACCCGTGCCTTCGAGGCGCAGGCCATTGCCGTCACGGATGGTGCCGGCGCTGCCGGTGCAATCGATCACGTATTGCGCGGCGATGGTGCGACGGTTCAGGGCTGCGAGATCGGCAACTTCGGCGAGGATGCAATCGCCGCGTTGCTTCAGGCTTTCGAGTCGCCAGCGGAAACGCAATCTCGTGTCGGCATGGCTCGCGGCGAAATCGCGCAAGATCGGGTCGAGGCGCAACTGGTCGATGCGGACGCCGCGTTCCGGGCTGGCGCTGCTGGTGGGGAGCGGCTTGTCCCGGCGCGCGATCTCGTATCCGGACAAGCTCGTGCAATAGAGCACGTTCTGGAGTTCTTCCGGTGTCGCTGCGTCGCGCACCCGATCGGTCAGCCCGTAGCGGCGCATGAACTCCATCGTACGAACGTCGAGCGTGGCTGCGCGCGGCTCCTCGCTGCCCGTCGTCATCTGCTCGATGAGGAGACACGGCACGCCGCGTGCGCCGAGACCTCCGGCGAGCGCGAGCCCGACAGGGCCGCCGCCAACGATCAGAACGGGCGTTTCGATCGTCGATTGCGACGTACCTGAAATTGCCATGGGATCAGGCCTGCTCCGCGTGTTCCTCTTTCAGCAGGCCGAGCCGGCGCAACACCTCGCGATCCGTGACGTAGAAGAGGCGTGTGAGGTCGGCATACGCTTTGTGCTTGATCCAGGTGCCGGACGGCGCGGAGAAGACATCGCGCGCGCTCCAGGCAAACTCGTCGCGCCCGATTTTGCTCGCGCCGGAACCATCGACGACGCAGAACACACTACTTGCCGTGGTGCGGAAGCCGTTCGTTTCCGCGCACGGCGCCAGTTCGACGAGGCCGCAGTCGAGGAAGCTCATCACGGGGCCGCCGTTGGTGGGATCGGCATAGCGTACGCGGCGCGCACCGTCCGGCCCGAGGGGCGCTTGCGATACGGCAGCGGCGGCCTGTTCCCACGGATAGCGGAACACCGGCGAGTAGCCCTTGCCGCCGCCCACCGTCTCCGGAACCATCATCGACGACGTGAACGCCGTATCCGGCGGCAACTGGGGCAGTTCGTTCGGCGGGCCGGGCTGGAATGCGTCGGTGCCGAGGTAGCGGTGCAATTGCGCGTCGAGCACGTCGAGCCAGACGATCGGGGCGTCGCCGCCGTGCCTGTGCTCGTGCCAGCACCAGCCGGGCGTGGTCACGAGGTCACCGACCTGCATCGGGCAGGACTTGCCGTCGACGACGGTCGTCGCACCGTTTCCCGACATGACGAATCGCAGCGCATTCATCGAGTGGCGATGGGGCCGCGCGCTTTCTCCGGGTTTCAGGATCTGCAGGCCGGCATTGAGATTGCGCGTGGTGCCGCCGGCGCCGCCGATCATCGGCGTGTAGGGACTGACCAGCGAGAGCACGCGGCGCTCGATCGCGGCCATCGAGCTTTCGGCCAGCGCCGCATCGATCAGCGTCTGCATGTCCTTCCAGCGCCAGATGTGGGCGCGCTCGCGGCCATCGTCGTTGTTGCGATGTGCGGCGCGGTTCTCCCACAGTGGCGAGACGCTGTGCTCCGCCCAGGGCGCGCCGACCCCCATCGCGCCCACACCCGTCATTTGCGCTTGGTCAGCCATTGCATCGCTCCCGCGTGTGATTTCGGCGGCAGCATAACACGTGGAGGTGCTGCCAGGCAGCAGCAAGCCGCACCTCGGTTGCATTGCTCCAGTCCGCAACAGGGCGGAGAGACGTGTGTTGCTGGCGCGCACCATAACGATAAGTTCCTTTTATATTCTATTTTTGTTCTTGTTCGGGCTGGGGACGTGTGTATGATCGTCGACATTGGTGCGTTGGTGGCGTCGGGAGGCAGGCATGTCGCAAGGTCTCAGTTGGGAAAGCGTGAGTTGGCGGAGTGGGACGGATCAGTATCGCTTCGAAGTCGAACGCGGCGGACTGTTCGGGCAGCTGTCGGCGCCGGGGGGCCGGTCGCTGAACCTGCCGATGGTGGTGTGGGAAGGTTTGCTCGACGCGTTGAAGGCGAACCGCTCGACGCGGCAACGCTCGCAGCAGCAGCAGTTCCCCAGCCGGTCGCGAGCGCGCTGGTACGACGGTGAAGTTTCGGAAGTCGCGGATGCCTACAAGTCGGGACGCACGATCGCGGAGATCGCTCGGTCGCACAACCGTTCGGCCTATGCGATCGAACATCAACTCGACAAGCTCGGCTTGATCTCGACGGCCGATACGTACGGACCGGATCGTGAAGCCGGCATGCGAGGCCCCATGTTCGATGAACCGCACTGCGAAGCAATGGCCTTGCCGAGGGGCGAGCCCCGTGCCGCGGACTTACCCGAGCCCGAGCGCGACGGGCGTCGCACGATACGAAACAATGCGCCCGCGAGCGGCGGTTAACTTCTCGCAATCCGGTGCGCGCTGCCTTATCTTCCAAGGCTCGCAGGCGCGGGATACCCTCGCGCGCAAACCGTTCTCGCGCCATGGCAGCACGCAGCAATCCTTTGTTCGAAATCACGCCGCAGATGCTTCTGCGCGCCTACGCTTGCGGGATCTTCCCGATGGCGGAGAGCGCGGATGATCCGCAACTGTATTGGATCGAGCCGCAGGCGCGCGGAATCCTGCCGCTCGATTCAATGGTCGTGCCGCGCCGGCTCGCACGAACGGTGCGGCAGGCTCGCTTCGACGTGACGTTCGACACGGATTTCGAAGGTGTGATCGATGGGTGTGCAGCGCCGCGGCCGGGGCGCCGTTCGACGTGGATCAACAGCCAGATCCGCAGTCTCTACCGGGATCTCTACCGGCAGGGACACTGTCACACCGTGGAGGTCCGGCTCGACGGGCGGCTGGTCGGCGGGCTCTATGGCGTGGCGCTCGGCGGGGCCTTCTTCGGCGAGAGCATGTTCTCGACGGAGCGGGACGCGTCGAAGGTGGCCCTCGTGCATCTGTGTGCACGGCTGGTTCATGGGGGCTTCACGCTGCTCGACACGCAGTTCGTAACCGAGCATCTCAAGCAGTTCGGCACGATCGAGATCGACAAGGCGGAATTTCAGGAGCGGCTGCAGGATGCTGTCGAGCGGATTGCGGATTTCGCGCGACTGCCCAGCAACGCGCCGCCCGAGCAGGTCCTCGAAATCCTGACAACGGGCGGCGGAGAGTAGTCGCGTCGGGGGAGTAGTCGCGTCGCACCGCGGCTGCGAACCGCCGGCCGAGAGACCGGCAGACGAGAGACCGGCAGCGAAGACCGACAGCGAAGACGGGCAGGCGGATCACGCGTTGTCGCGGGCCGCCGCGATCATGCCGCTCAACTCGACCGGCGAGATCGGGGCCTGACTTATCCGGACGCGGTAGGAACGCAGCGCGTCCTCGATTGCCGATATGACGGCGGCTGCTGCCGGAATCGTGCCGACCTCGCCCGCTCCCTTCGCGCCGAGGGGATTGTTCGGGGAAGGCGACTGGGTGAAGATCGTTTCGATGCGCGGCACCTCGCTCGAGGAGACGATGAGATAGTCGGCAAGCGTCGTCGTCTGCGGCTGGCCGGCCGCGTCGTAGCGCATCGATTCGTACAAAGCGTTGCCGATACCGTGGGCGATGCCGCCGATCATCTGCCCCTCGACCAGCAGGGGATTGATGAGGGTGCCGGAATCCTGGAGGGCGACGTACCGCAGGATCTCAACGCCGCCGGTCTCGACGTCGACCTCCACTTCCGCGACGTGGGTCGTATTGGCGTAGGCGAGCGGTCCCGTCTGCCATGCCTCGGACGACTCGAGGCCAGGGGTGAGGCCCTCGGGAAATGCGTAGCCGGGCGCGCCACGCAGCACGCGGGCGAGCTCGCCGAGCGCCACACCGCGGCCCGGCACACCCTTTATCTCGACGCGGCCGTTGCGCAATTCGAGATCGGACTCGGCGGTTTCCAGCATGTGAGACGCGAGTTGCCTCGCTTTGCCCGCGACCGCGCGCGACGCCAGGCGCACGGACGAGCCCGCCGTCACGAGCTGCCGGCTGGCGAACCCGCCGAGGCCCAAGGCGGAGGCGGCTGTGTCGCCCGTGACAACATGGATGGCGGCGGGGTCTACGCCCAACTCCTGGGCGCAGATCTGCGCCAGCGCCGTGGTGAGGCCCTGCCCCATCTCGCACGCCCCGGTATAGATGGAGACTTGACCAGACGCCGCGACGCGAACGATGCCGGTCTCGAAGGGCCCGCGTCCGGTGCCCTTCACGGCATTGGCGAGGCCGATACCGCGATGACGTCCGCGCTTCAGGGCTTCGTCGCGGCGGCTGGGGAAGCCTGCCCAATCGGCAGCGGCGAGAACCTTTTCCTGGGCGGCCGGGTAGTCGCCGCTGTCGTAGACGATGCCGGCACCCGAGCGCGCCTTCAGCGGCTTGGAATAAGGCATCCTGGACGCGGGAATGAGATTATCGGCGCGGAATCGTGCGCGATCGAGCCCGAGTTCGTCGGCGGCGCGGTCCATCAGCCGCTCCATCACGAATGCAGCCTGCGGATAGCCGGCACCGCGGACCGAGGATACCGGCGCCTTGTTGGTGAAGGCGACCGTGACATCCATGCAGTAGGCCGGCAGCAGATAGGGGCCGGGTACGGCGGTCGCCGAGTTGTACGGAAGGTTCGCGGCCTTGAACGTATAGGCGCCCTGATCGTGCACCATGTGGCCGCGCACGCCGCGCAGCTTGCCGTCGCGGCCGACCGCGATCTCCACGGTCCAGTGCTGGTCGCGCTCCTGGATCGCACCGAGGAAATGCTCACGACGGTCCTCGACCCACTTGAGCGGGCAATCGAGGAGCTTCGACGCGCAAGCGACCGCGATCTCCTCGGGGTAGACGCAGTATTTCGGGCCGAAGCCGCCGCCGATGTCGGGCGAGATCACGCGGACGCGGTCGTCGTTCGTTCCGGTGGCGGCGATAATGGCCTGCTGCAGGTCGTTGGGCATCTGGGTCGAGGCCCAGACGGTGAGGCTGCCCTCCCGGGCGCGTGGCTCGACGACGATGCCGCGGCCTTCCATCGGGTGCCCGCCGCCGCGATGCAGGGTGATGACGTCCGAGACGACGAGGGCATCGCCGGAAAATGCAGCGCCGGTGTCGCCGTAGTCGACCCGGTAGGTTGCGAGCACATTGGTCGTCAACTCGGAGCGGACGGTCGGTGATCCGGGCTCGATGGCGCCGATGAGATCGGTGACGGCCGGCAACGGCTCGTATTCGACCTCGACCAGCGAGGCGGCGTCCTCGGCGGCATAGCGCGAGGCGGCGACGACCAAGGCGACGATCTCGCCGACGAAGGCCACTTCCTTATCGGCCAGAATGAAGGGGGTCGCCGGTATCGTGGACTTGCCGGGCGCTGCGATGAGCGGCATGCGCGGGGCCGTAGCGACGGGCGCCAGGTCGGCGAGGGTCAGCACCGCGCGGACACCTTGGACGGCGGCGGCCGCCGTCTTGTCGATACGCCGGATCATCGCGTGCGCCTCGGTGCTGCGCACGAACGCGACGTGGCTCAACCCGGGGACATCGATGTCGTCGAGGTAAGAGGCACGACCGCGCAGGAACTCGGCATCCCGGGGCCTCGTCTCCCGCGCGCCGACGCTGCCCGGCTTCGGCGTTTCTGTCTCCGTCATTTCAGTCGCTGCCATGTCGACGTATTCACCCAGTTGCAAATTTTCGGCACCATACTCGACACCATCTGGGCGCCTGCCGGATGCGAGTGTCGGCGGTGAAGTGCTGCGATGTCAATTTTTCCGCAATGGCGTTCTCCGTTGCGGCGGCACACCGTCACGAAAGGCACAACGGCGACAACCGACGCGGTCAAGGTGTCCATCCGTCTGGTCGGCAAAGCCTTCATCTCACGGCACACTGGTGTCGCCATTGCCGGGCAAAGGTGCGTACGCTGGCACTTGTGCGCCGATGGTACGGCATGCGACGAAGCGTGAAGCCGCAGGGGATTTGGACAAACGATGCCGGACAACAACCTGAAACGCAGCGCGCTCGACTATCACGAAGCCGATCCGCCCGGCAAAATCGCCGTCGTCGCCACGAAGCCCGTCGCCAACCAGCGCGATCTGTCGCTCGCCTACACGCCCGGGGTCGCGCACGCGTGCACGGCGATCGCCGAAGATCCGTTCAATGCCCGCCGCTACACCGCACGTGGCAATCTCGTCGGCGTCATCACGAACGGCACGGCCGTGCTGGGGCTCGGCGATATCGGACCGCTGGCTGCCAAGCCGGTGATGGAAGGCAAGGCAGTGCTGTTCAAGCAGTTCGCCGGAATCGACGTGTTCGACATCGAGGTCGCCGAAAAAGACCCGAAGATGTTCATCGAGGCCGTCGCGCGGCTCGAGCCGACGTTCGGGGGCATCAATCTGGAGGATATCAAGGCGCCGGAGTGCTTCGAGATCGAAGCCGGTCTCAAGGCGCGCATGAACATCCCCGTATTTCATGACGACCAGCACGGCACTGCGATCGTGGTCGCAGCGGGAATTCTCAATGGATTGAAGGTCGTCGGCAAGAAGATCGAGGACGTCAAGCTCGTCACCAGCGGCGCGGGGGCGGCGGCACTCGCTTGCCTCAACCAGCTCGTTTCGCTCGGCCTGCGACGCGAGAATGTGTGGGTCACGGACATCAAGGGCGTGGTCTATCAAGGCCGCAAGGAGCTGATGGACCCGTTCAAGGAGCCCTATGCGCAGCCGACCAATGCGCGCACGCTCGCCGACGTCATGGCCGGCGCCGACGTGTTCCTCGGCCTGTCGGCGGGCGGCGTCGTCAGCAAGGACATGGTGGCCAGCATGGCGCAGCGGCCGCTGGTTTTCGCGCTCGCCAATCCGACCCCCGAGATCATGCCGGAAGATGTGAAGTCGGTCCGGCCAGATGCCCTGATCGCGTCCGGCCGAACGGATTTCGCAAACCAGATCAACAATGTGCTGTGCTTCCCGTTCGTGTTTCGCGGCGCGCTCGACGTCGGCGCCACGACGATCAACGAGGAAATGAAAAAGGCCGCCGTGGTCGCGCTCGCCAGCATCGCGGAAAGCGAAGCGTCCGACATCGTGCTCTCGGCCTATGGCGCCGACACGCTGGTCTTCGGGCCGGACTATCTGCTGCCCAAACCGTTCGACCCGCGCCTCATCATCGAGATCGCGCCAGCGGTTGCAAAGGCTGCGATGGATACCGGCGTCGCGACACGGCCGATCCTGGATTTCGCGGTCTATCGCGAGAAGCTGTCGGGGTTCGTCTATCGCTCCGGCTTCCTGATGAAGCCGATGTTCGACGCCGCGCGGCGGGAAAACAAGCGCGCCGCCAAACGGATCGTATTCGCGGAGGGCGAGCATCCGTACGTCCTGCAGGCAGCGAGCCAGGTCGTGGCAGAAGGCATCGCGCGGCCGATCCTCGTCGGCCGCAAAGAGAACATCACGCGGATGATGTCGCACCTGGGCCTCAGGATGCGGGCGGGCCAGGACTTCGACCTGTTCGACCATACGACCGATCCTTCGATGGCGAAGATCACGGACGAGTATCATCATCTCGTCGAGCGCGAGGGCGTATCGCCGAGCCATGCCCAGCGCGTGGTGCGGGCCGGCTCGACGGTGGTCGCCGGGCTGCTGCTCCGGCGCGGCGATGCCGATGCGATGATCTGCGGCAGCGTCGGCCGTTTCCACACCCACCTTCGGCACGTCTCGCAGGTGATCGGACAAAAAGGCGGCGTGCGTGGGCTGGCGACGCTGTCGGGCCTGATCCTGCCGCAGGGCCCGTTGTTCATGACGGACACCTACGTCAGCTACGCACCGTCTGCGGAGCAACTGGCGGAGATCGCGCTGCTGGCGAGCGATCAGTTGCGGCGGTTCGGCATCGAGCCCAAAGTGGCGCTGCTGTCGCATTCCAGTTTCGGCTCGGAAGACACGCCGTCCGCCACCAAGATGCGGGAGGTGCTGTCGATCCTCAGCACCTGGGCGCCGCAGCTCGAGGTCGAAGGCGAAATGCTCGCCGACGCTGCGCTGTCGCCGTTCATCCGCGAGGAGATCTTCCCCAACTCGCGGCTCAAGGGACGGGCGAACCTGCTGGTGATGCCGGGGCTCGATGCGGCCAACATCGCCTTCAACATGCTGAAGGCTGCCTCGGATGCCGTGGTGCTCGGCCCGATCCTACTGGGGGCTGCGAAGTCGGTGCATATCGTGACGCCATCGATCACGGTGCGCGGGCTGCTAAACATGAGCGCGATCGCGCTGACGGATACGCTGCGGTCCGCCGTTCCGGCGGCGGTGCAGCAGGCGGCTTCAGCCGAATAGGCGGGCGCTCAGATCCCGAGAGGTGCCGTGGAAGGCCCGCCTTGCGCGGGCCTTGACGGCTGGGGAGGAGGCTTCCGCGGTGGTCGTCGGTGCATGTGCGGTGGTCGCCCATTCTCCATTACACGATGTCATTGCAGTCCTCGACGCCATGTTCCGATTTGGTCGGCCGTGGCGAGCAGACATGGAAACGGGCTGGCGGAGATTGCGGCCAGCCCGTTTCGTATTCGCAATTCCGGTCGGCTGAACGATCAATCCGGCCGTCGCGTTCAGGACGCGGCGGCGAGCGGCAGCTCGGCCTGATCGGCGGGGGCAGCCGGCAAGCTCGGGAAAGCCACGACATTGCCACCGGCCTCCAGCTCGAATGCCGGGCGGCGCTGGCGGAACCAGCGGAGCTGGGTGTTGGTCATCACGCCTTCCTCGGCGACGGACTGGACGATCAGGCCGTCCTCGTCGTCGAGAAGCATGGCGAGCCGACCTTCGATCTCGGTGTCGTTCAACTCGGCGCGCACGTACCACGTCTGCTCCAGGGGACGAGCCCAAGCCGAGCCCAAGGACATGATGACGGTGGCCATCGCGTGCTTGTTGCGGGCGGGGCGCGCGAGATCGTAGGAGATGAGGAACGTGCGCATGAGAGAAGCTCGTCTGCCGGAAGTTGCGGGGAGAAGGGGTCTGCCCGGAGGACCGGGCTACGCCACACTAATGCGCCGACAGGGCGCCACGCATCACAGACCGACTGTTACGATTACTTTTGAACCCAAGGTGCTGATTGATTTGACGATTAAGCTGTTGTTCTGCGATGTTCCCGTTGCCGTCGGAACGTAGAGAGAACATGCCATCGACTCAGCCAAGAGTCCACCTGAAAGTTCCAACTTTGTTCTCTTTTTGGCTAACCCATTGAATCCGCTGGAGCGACCGCAAACACGGGCGATCGCTCCTTTCCGAGCCGCCTCTCAACGGGCGACATAGGCTTTGTGAACCATGCCACCGGAGGACCGGCGGGTTTCGGCGACGAGGGCCTTTTCGCTGTCCCGAGTCTCGCGGACGAGCGTGTCGCCGAGGAGTTTCGCTTCGGTGCTCTTGCCGCCTTCCGCGCGCGTCATGAAGCCTCTGACATCGTCGATCGCCGGCAAGTCGGACGTCGTTGCATCCTTCTCGGCGATAGCTTCGGTGACGGCTGCTTCGAGCTGCTTGCCCCACATCTTCCGGAACAGGGCGTTCGAGGCATAGACGTCGCCGCTGTTCAGCTTGCCGCCGACGGCGAAGACATAGCCGACGATATCGTCGGCGCCGGCTGCCTTTTCCATCGATGCGAGAAACGACGTGCGGGCGGCAACGAGGCGTTCGTTCTCGAGCGAGAGCTGCAGGCTCGATGCGGATGCAGAAGCCGCCACCGGCGCGCCGAGGTTCTCGGTCAGCTTGCGCTGCGCATTCGAGACGCTCGACCACACCTCGGACTGGCGCGAGCCGGTATCGCCAAGCGCCTGGCGCTGAGCGACCGGACCATAGTTCGCGATTCCGTTGGTCCGAGAGCCACCCGCCATCGTCATCGCCGAAGCTTCGGGGCCTCCTGCCGCGCGCGGCTTCGCAGGCGTCAACATCGCCAGCTTGGCATCGCGCGACGGCAGCGCCTTCTCGGCGCTCGCGAAGCGCTTGACGTCCTCCTTGCCGCGGGCGGACCAGCGGCCCTGCTCGACGCAATAGGCGGCGATGTCGAGGCGGCCGGAGCGGGCCGGAACCAGCATACTGATCGTCAACACGCGGTCCTGCTGGCCGCCCTTCACGATATCGCCGGCCTGAACGAAGACTTCCTCGGCGCCGGTATTTTCGATCGACAGCCTGTTGACGTTGCCCGTCTCGTGGACGACGACCTTGCCGGCGGCCATACCTTCTTTCAGCGTCAGTGGCACGGGGCCGGATGCGGATTTGCCGTGGATGAAATACACGGCGAGGTTCTCGTGAACCGCCGGGCCGGAAATCCGCGTCGGCTCCTGGGCAGAGGTGGGGCTCGCGAGCATCGCCGCGAACGGGACCGCGATCGCTGCAAGCAGCGTAAGGGGCTGCCAAGTATAGGGCTGCCAGGGCATGGGACATCTCCTCGAAACATCAGTTTCAAACGATGTCCGAGGATGCAGCCCCAATGCGGCCCAGGTTCGCTGGTGGCGCGGATTTTCGGTGGCGTAACCGAGGCGAAGGTCGGCTTCGATATGCGCAGCGGGAGCAGAGCCTTGCGTCAATCTTCGGCGGCGACGAACGTCCAGATGCCGTGGCCAAGCGCTTCCGGGAATGCAATCGACAGGCCGTCGCCCGACGATTGCGGCGCGAAGCCGCCCGCTTCGAGACAGCGCTTCACCTGATCGAGCGAGGCGACTTCGATGACGCACTGCCCCATGTACGGGAGCGACGGGACTTCGATCGCGGGCCAGCGTTCGTTCCAGGTTGCCGTGTCGACGAACTCGAGGATTCCGCGATCGAGCGAGATGCGGCAGGCGCCGTCTGCCATCTGCACGGGCCGGCCGGTGAAGCGGGAAAACCGCTCAGCGGCCTCTCGCAGATCGGCGACCACGATCACGAGTGACCGCAGGCATCGCGCGCCGTTGGGGTGTTCGAGCCAACGCGGTTGCCACACCGTGTGCTCGGTCAAATGGCGAAGCACCTGTACGCGGCCTTCCGGCATCACCCCGGGCGCGAGACGGACGACCTCGAACGCGGCGATGCCGGGGCCGTCGGCGGTGTCGACCGGGCGCTGCATCGCGACCAGCGGCTGCATCGGAAAGCCGGAACGCTCCAGCCGCCGGTGGCTCGCTGGCGCGTCGGCGATCGCGAAGGCGACGAGATGGAGACCCGGATAGCGCGCGCGCGCCATGTCGAACTCGGCGCCGAGCGACGTGTCGGCGGTCTTGAACAGCATTTCGAGATAGCCGCCGCGCAACATGGCGCAGACGTTGCCGGTTCCGGTCAGGCGCGGCGGTCCGCCCGCCGGATCGGGATTGACCTGCACGGAGGCCGGCGTGGGCGTGAAGCCGGCACGAACGAGCGCCTGGGCCGCGGCATCCGCGCCATCGACGAAGTGGCCGACGTGGTCGAGGTAGATCTCGTCGCCGGAGGGCAACTGGGCGGCAACTCGAAGGGACGGCGGTCGATCTCGCATGGCAGTGAAGCTCCGTTGCCGGGCGATGATCCCGGTACCGAGCCCAGTGCACCGCGCACTCATACTTTTGTCTATAGGCTTTTGGTGCGTATCAGGTTTTCGCCGCCCCCCACGAGCGGAAACCCTCGATTGTGCACTGCGACATCCTGGGCCCGGCAATGCAGTGGGTACGTTGATCGGGATCAATGAGCGGGCACAGCCCGAGATCCACGGTGCCCGCATCTGTTCCGGTCACTGCGAGCACTCGCTCGCATAGGGGGAAGGTACGCATGGGCTCTTCAGCGGACACAACGCAAGAAAGGCACGCGCTCAGTGATGCGCTTGCCGTCGGTGCGGGAATTCTATTCGCGATCGTCGGCCTGACGTGGGCGCTGGCAGGCGTCGACGACGGCATCCGATTCCACGGTGTGGTTCTCGCCGCATCGGGCGCGATCGGCGCGATCTACATCCTCATGAACATGGGGGCAGTGCACGATCAGGCCGCCTACTTCGACGGGCCGATCAAGTTCGCCACGATCGCGGCCATGTTCTGGGGCGTCGCCGGCTTCATCGTCGGCGACATACTCGCGTGGCAGCTCGCCATGCCGGCGCTCAACTTCGACCTGCCATGGATCAGCTTCGGACGGCTGCGCCCGTTGC
>CAZNMY010000149.1:0-1130 GCA_964574325.1 uncultured Devosia sp.
GGGGGCGCTGCCGCCGAGACAGTGCCGGACGGCGCTGCCGTGAAGGTCGAGCCGGCGAGCCCCCGCGCGCTCGCCTGGAGCATCGGCCGCGTACTCGAGGAGGACGGTCAGCTCCGGCGCAGCATCGCCGACGCAGCCTGGGCCGCCGCCGCCAACCTCCCCCGCTGGAACGACACCGCGCGCACCGTCGCAGCGGTCATCAAGGAGAATGCCCGATGAGCGGTTTCTCACCGGAATGGCTGGCTCTGCGTGAACCGGTCGACCATCGCTCGCGCGACCCGAGGCTCGCTGCGCGTGTGGTGCAGCATCTCGCGGGTGCGAGCGAGGCACGCATCGTCGACCTGGGCTGCGGCACCGGTTCCAACCTTCGCGCGCTCGCCCCGCAATTGGGGCCCCGCCAGAGCTGGACGCTGGTCGACTACGACGCGCGCCTGCTGACAGCCGCACGCGACCGCCTGCTCGCCTGGGCCGACGGCACCACTGACTGCCGCGTCGGCGTCATCCTGCACAAGGCCGGCCGCGAAATCGCCGTCCGCTTCCGGCAGGCCGATCTCGTGCGCGATCTCGATGCAGCTCTCGGCGAAGCAGCCGATCTCGTCACCGCGTCGGCCTTGTTCGACCTCTGCTCCACGCATTTCATCGAGCGCTTCGCCGAAGCCGTCGCTGCCCGCCGCGCCGCGTTCTACACCGTCCTCACCTACGACGGCGTGCAGACGTGGCAGCCCGAGCACCCCGCCGACGACGCGATGCGCCAGGCCTTCATCGCCCACCAGAAGACCGACAAGGGCTTCGGCATCTCGGCGGGCCCCGACGCGCCAGCGAGCCTCGCCGCCGCCTTCCGCGCCGCCGGCTACACGGTCGAGGAAGCCGATACGCCCTGGCGCCTCGGCCCTGCTGACGCGAGCCTCATCGCCGATCTCGCGACAGGCTTCGCCGGCGCCGTCGAGGAAACCGGCCGCATCGACGCCAAGACGATCTCGGACTGGCATCGGATGGCCCGCACAGCTGCGATCGTCGGCCACACCGACACCCTCGCGCTGCCGCCGCCCTGAACCGCCGGGTGGGTCGACCGGCATGCAAAGCCCGGCTGGCCCCAGGCGATGCTCCTTGCTATACGGGCGTGTTTGGGG
>CAZNMY010000149.1:1140-13795 GCA_964574325.1 uncultured Devosia sp.
CGATGGCGAATGTGGTGGTTGTCGGCGCCCAGTGGGGCGACGTGGGCAAAGGTAAGATCGTGGACTGGCTTTCGGAGCGCGCCGATATCGTCGTGCGCTTCCAGGGGGGCCACAACGCCGGTCACACCTTGGTCATCGACGGCATCACCTACAAACTCTCGCTGATGCCCTCCGGCGTCGTCCGTCCCAATAAGCTCGGCGTCATCGGCAACGGCGTCGTGATCGACCCCTGGGCGCTGATCGACGAGATCGGAAAACTCAAGACGCAAGGCATTGATGTCGATCGCTCGCGCCTGCGCATCGCGGAGAACGCCACGCTGATCCTGCCGCTGCACCGCGAGCTCGACCAGCTCCGTGAATCCTCCGCCGGCACCGGCAAGATCGGCACGACCGGGCGCGGCATCGGCCCCGCTTACGAGGACAAGGTCGGCCGCCGCGCGATCCGGGTGCAGGACCTGAAAAACCTCGACACGCTCGGCCCCAAGGTCGACCGCATTCTCGTCCACCACAACGCGCTGCGCCGCGGCCTCGCCCAGACAGAGATCGTCAAGGACGATCTGATGCGCCAACTCGTCGAGATCGCCCCGAAAATCCTGCCCTATATGGACTGCACCTGGGACCTCCTCGACCGCGAGCGCCGAGCCGGCAAGCGCATCCTGTTCGAAGGCGCGCAGGGCGTGCTGCTCGACGTCGACCACGGCACCTATCCGTTCGTCACGTCGTCGAACACGGTTGCAGCGCAGGCCGCGATCGGCTCCGGCATGGGCCCGGGCCAGATCGGCTACGTCCTCGGCATCGCCAAAGCCTACACCACCCGCGTCGGCTCGGGGCCATTCCCGACCGAACTCACCGACGAGATCGGCGAGCGCATCGGCCAGCGCGGCCACGAATTCGGCACGGTCACCGGCCGCAAGCGCCGTTGCGGATGGTTCGACGCCTGCCTCGTCCGGCAGGTCGCAAAGGTGTCCGGCATCGACGGCATCGCGCTGACCAAGCTCGACGTCCTCGACGGTCTCGACGAGATCAAGGTCTGCGTCGGCTATATGCTCGACGGCGAGCGGATCGAGCGCCTTCCCGCCGGGCACAACGCGCAGGCGCGGGTACAGCCGATCTACGAGACTTTCAAGGGCTGGAAGGGCTCGACCGCGGGCGCTCGCTCGTGGGCGCAGTTGCCGGCCGAAGCGGTCAAGTACGTGCGCACGATCGAGGAGCTGATCGAGCGCCCCGTCACGCTGCTGTCCACCAGCCCGGAACGCAACGACACCATCCTGATGAAAGACCCGTTCGAGGATTGAACCCCGGCAGAGCTATACCCCGATATTTCCTCCGGGCATCGCATTATCGGGCTTGCACAATCCGATAGACCGTCATAGTTAGAGCCGCGTCGCCGATCTGGCCCTCCGGGCCATCGCGGCCGATCCCAAATGTACCCATCGGTTCGGGGCTGTAGCTCAGTTGGGAGAGCGCTTGCATGGCATGCAAGAGGTCAGGGGTTCGATTCCCCTCAGCTCCACCAATTCTCTAAAATATCACGCGGCGAAGCACGGCTCGCTGAAACTCGGGACAGTGCACGCCCGAAGCATGAGCACGCGTCGAGAATGCACGTTCCCTGATGGCGGATCGGCCGGCGGATATGCGCGGCCTGGCATCGCCCGTGGCAGTCGACTTCGAAGCTTCCTGGTTGCGGGATGCGCGGGATCTCGCGAGATTGGACCCATGGAGCATCGTCGAACATCACCCTCGATCCGAATTGTCGGCAGCTTCGATGAACTGGTCGGGGCGCGGTTCGACGACGGCATCAACGCGCTGTGCTGGCGCCGCAAACTGCCGGGAGATTTCGCTGAGGTCGTCGACCGGCTCCGCGTCGGCGACGGGATCGCTTCAGTCGATGTCGATGATCTCGAGGCCCTGACGCTCGGATCAGCGGGTTCTGCGGCGCGCGACGTGCTGCTGGCCGATCTGGCACTGCTGCGCGGCCACGGGCTCGAGCCGACGCTCGACGCCATCGCCGGCTATCCGCGAGACGACGAGGCGGGGCCGGTCCCGACAGATGTCTATTCGTTCCACGTCGACAGCGCGACGGTCGCAGCCGATACCTACCTGTGCACGTATCATGGGCGCTGCTCGGAGGGGTTAGCCAATTCAGCGGCGATCAGAAAGATCGACGTCGCGGAGACCCGGGCAAGATTGCTGGAGAGCCACGGCGGGCCTGACGACGAAGCCTTCGCCGCTCATCTCACCGAGCATTGCTACGATCTGCATTACGCACCGCTTGCCGGCGCAGAACCCTTCCCGTTCGGACTGGGAAACCTCTGGCGGATCGCGATCGCCTATCCGGGCTCGCCGGTTCTTCCCTGCATCCACAGGGCGCCTGCGACGCTGCCGGGAGATACGGTGCGGCTGTTGCTCATCAGTTGATGGACGCTTCGACGGCGCACGAAGACCGAGCGCCGACCGGGGCGTGCTTTACGACCAGCCCGTCTTCACGCGCACGCCGGGCGAGGGCCGTTCGAGAAGGACATCGCGGCGGAAACGGAACAGCTTGGCGGGGCGGCCACCGGTATTGGTGCGCACGACGCCGGTCGGCTCGACCAGGCCGGCGGTTTCGACCAGGCGGCGGAAATTCTGCTTGTGCAGATGCGGTCCGAGAATGGCTTCGACCGTGCGTTGAAGCTCGAACAACGTGAATTCGTCCGGCATCAATTCGAACACGACGGGCCGCCACTTGATCTTGGCGCGAATGCGTCCGATGGCCGTCGCGAGGATGCGGCGGTGATCGTAGCGCATCGGCAGGCCCAGCCGCGTCGCGAGGCTCGCATCGGTATCTTCGGGCACCTCGCGACCGTCGCGGCGCGCCTCGGAAACGAGGCCGGCCTCGTAAAGCAACTCGTAGCGCTCGAGCACCTTCTCTTCGTCCCATTGCGCGCCCTCGAGGCCGAAGCACATGCGAACGCGCTCGGAACGCTGAACCGGACGTTGCGGGGCCGTCGGGGGACGAGGGCGATCGGCCCAGGCCTGCAAGTGGGGCACGATGATCTCGCCGAGAACGCCCGGCTCGCCGTTGCGGAAATCCTCCCACGGGAAATAGTCGTACCAACTTCGCCAGGCGCCGCGCAGGGAAGCCGCGTCATCCGCGAGGCGCGTGAGCGCGAGATAGCCGATCGATACGACGTGAGGCGCTGCGTCGTCGGGCAACGCGTGGCGGCCACGATCGCCGTAAGTGTAGAGCTGCTCGACATAGCCCAGATCGAGCGCCGTCTGCTGCTGAACCCAGGCGCGAAGACCGCCCTCGAGTGTGCGATGCTCGATGGGAGAGAAGGGGCCGAACGGCAAGCCGTCGATCCCGACCCGCGCCTCGCCTTCGGGACGAACGACGAGCACCTGGGGCTCGTTGTCCTTCACCGCGAGGATGGCGGCATTCAATCCGATCTCGACCATCGGCCGGTCCCGTCGCATCTGTCGCGTCACCGACGTCGCGTCGTGAGGCGGCTCTGCTCCCCGCTTGGCGTGCATCTGCATGGGCCGTTTCCTTCTCTCGTTGCAGGCCGAGAGTTAGACACATCGATCATGGCCATTTTTGGCAGATGACTTAGTATTCTTGGACGCAAATCCGCCTTATAGCGTTGGCTGCATAACGTGAACGTCGGCACAAAAGGTATGTTTCCACGTCAATCTGCGAGGTGAGAAAAGCGCGCCAGGAATCGCGATTGCGCGTCTGCCGTCATCCACGACTCGGCGACTTCCTCGGGAATGCCGGCGGCGGCATCGGCCGGTCTGTCGAAGTAGAGCCGCGCTTCATCTTCGCCGAAACCCGCGAGCCGCGTCGCTTCCCACCACGCCGCGGCACGATCCGCTGATTTGATCAGCGCGCTCCACTCGGCCGGCAGCACATCGGGCAATCCGAAGCGACGATGGATCGCCGCGAGCAAGCGCCATTCGAACGTCTTGTAGTCGATGCCCAGCGCCGACTTGAACGGGCTGATGAGATCGCCGATCACGTATTCCGGCGCATCGTGCAACAGAGCCGCCATCGACAATGCGCGGTTCGGTTCGCCCGTCTCGCGCAACACGATGCGCTCGACGAGAAGTGAGTGCTGTGCGACCGAGAACGCGTGCGCGCCGACGGTCTGTCCATTCCAGCGAGCGACCCGGGCGAGGCCGTGCGCGATGTCGGCGATCTCGATATCCTGGGGCTGCGGATCGAGCAGATCGAGCCGCCGACCGGACAGCATGCGCTGCCAGGCGCGCGGCTTGGGTTCGGGCGTGTCGCGTGTGGTCATGGTCGCTCGCTCAAAGCCGCTTGCCCGCCAGTTTCGTCTGCAATGCGGCGCACGGCGCATGGCGATGGCAGGTGACGAGGTGATCGTTGACCATCCCGGTCGACTGCATGAAGGCATAGACGGTGGTCGGGCCGACGAAACGGAAACCCTCGGCCTTGAGCGCTTTCGAAATGCGCTTCGACAAGTCCGTCTGCGCCGGCACTTCTTTCAACGAGGCGCGGCGATGGATGAGCGGACCGTCGTCGAGAAAGCCCCACAGGAACTTCGACAGCGGTTGCCTCTTCGACAAAGCGAGGATCGCCTTCGCGTTGTCGATGGTCGCCTCGATCTTGAGACGATTGCGGACGATGCCGGCGTCGGCCATCAGCCGAGCCTTGTCCTTGTCGCCGTAGCGCGCGATGCGAGCGGCGTCGAAATCATCGAAGGCGCTGCGGAAATTATCGCGCTTCTTGAGAATGGTGAGCCACGACAAGCCGGACTGGAAGCCTTCGAGGACGAGCTTTTCGAACAGGCGTCGATCGTCCATCTGCGGCACGCCCCATTCCTCGTCGTGGTAGCGCGCGTACTCGCCGTCGGTGACGCCGGCCCAGGGGCAGCGGGTGGGGTTCGGATTGCTCATTGCGGCGATGCTTTCTCCGCCATCAATTTCCGCTGACGCGCGATCATGCCGGCGTCGACGTCGAACGCGATGCCGGCAGCGGTGATGGCAATGCCCTTGTCGATGGCTTCGATGGCGCGGTCGAGCCTGATCATCGCGAGGCCGTGGTGGCCGGCGACCGAGCCGAGCTTGCCGATGACGACTTCGCCCATCAGGATGTCGGCGCGTTCTTCCGGGAGGTCCGTCGCGCCGGTGACGCGCACGATGCGCTTCCTGACGGTGCCGCGATGCTCCATCCGCGCCACGATCTCCTGGCCGACGTAGCAGCCCTTGTCGAACGAAACGCCGTGAAGGAGGTCGAAGTTCGCCTCGTGCGGGAACGCGTCGCCGAAGTCGTAGTCCTTGCCCCCCTCGGGCACGCCCAGCGCGATGCGGTGTGCGTGGTAGGCGGCGGCATCGGAGGACAGTGGCGAAACGCTCTTCGCGGGCATGATGCAGCGCTGCCCGAGCGCGGGATGCCTCGGATCGGCGCAGGCGGTGACTCCAGCAGGAAGTGTATCGCTGCCCCAGTAGGCCAACACGGCGCTCTCCCCTGAAACGTCGGCGAGATCGACCTTCGCACGGAGGCGGTACATCGTCAGACGCTTGACGAGATCGGCGGCCTTGTCTCGCGCAACATCCAGGAGAAATCCGCCGTCAGTTCTGGCAACGAGGAAGTCGAACAGTATCTTGCCTTGCGGCGAGAGGAGCCCGGCGTGAATGGCATTCTGGCAGGCGAGGTGCTCGACATCATTGGTGAGCAACCCCGACAGCAGCTTGTCGGCGTCCTCTCCCGTCACGGAGACGACGCCTCGATCGGGCAACAGTGCGTGCTGGACTGGGCTCACGTCTGACCGTTCCAAGGTTGCATATCTGGCCCGAGTTACGTATGCGGTCGGCCGAGCCGGCGCAAGAACTCGGCACCGTTGTCAGTCAACTCTTGCGCCACCTGCCTTCCTGCATCCCCGGCCGAGGCGAAGCCGAGAGCCGGGGCCTTGCCCAGAACTTGTAGCGGGAAGGCCCCGGAACTGCGCGCTCCGACCTGACGATCGGCCCGCTTGTCCGGGGAAGCAGGAGGAGAGGTTGCCCCCAAGCCATTCAGCCCGAAAAAGGCTCCCCCCATGGCCGACAGCTACGACTTGATCCTGAAGGGCGGCACGGTCGTCAATCACGACGGCACGGGCGTGCGCGACATCGGCGTGCGCGGCGGCCGGATCGCCGCACTCGGCGATCTCGGGGCGGCGAAAGCGGCCGAGACGATCGACTGCGCGGGCCTGCACATCCTGCCCGGTGTGATCGACAGCCAGGTGCATTTCCGCGAGCCGGGCCTCACGCACAAGGAGGACCTGGAGACGGGCAGCCGCGGCGCGGTGCTCGGCGGCGTCACGGCCGTGTTCGAGATGCCAAACACCAATCCGCTGACCACGTCGACGGAAACGCTCGCAGCGAAAGTTGCGGCCGCACGGCACCGGATGTTCTGCGACTTCGCGTTCTACGTCGGCGGCACCCGGGAGAACGTCGATCAGATCCCCGCGCTCGAGCGGCTCGAAGGATCGGCCGGCATCAAGGTGTTCATGGGCTCGTCCACCGGCAACCTGCTGGTCGACGACGAGGCGTCGCTCGACCGCATCATCGGCCGGATCTCGCGGCGTGCAGCGTTCCATGCGGAGGACGAGGCGCGTCTGATCTCGCGGATGGGCGAGCGAAAGAAGGGCGATGCGTCGTCGCATCCGGTGTGGCGCGATCCCGAAGCCGCCATGCTCGCGACGACACGGCTCGTGCGGCTCGCCGAGAAGCACAAGCGCCGCGTGCACGTCCTGCACGTCTCGACCGCGGAGGAGATGGCGTTCCTCGCGGACCACAAGGCGTTCGCGACGGTCGAGGTCACGCCGCATCACCTGACGCTGGTCGCACCGGACTGCTACGAGCGGCTCGGCACCTACGCGCAGATGAACCCGCCGGTGCGCGACGAACGCCACCGCGCCGCGATCTGGCGCGCGCTCGACGAGGGCATCGTCGACGTGCTCGGCTCCGATCATGCGCCCCACACGCACGAGGAGAAGCATCACGAGTATCCCGGCTCGCATTCCGGCATGACCGGCGTGCAGACGCTGCTGCCCATCATGCTGGATCACGTGAACGCGGGCCGTCTTTCGCTGGCACGTCTGGTCGACCTGACGAGCCATGGCCCGCAGCGCATCTTCAACATCCGGGGCAAGGGGCGGATCGCAGTCGGCTGGGACGCCGACTTCGCCATCGTCGATCTGAAGCGGCGCGTGACGATCAGCAACGCTGCCATCGCGAGCCGCTGTGGCTGGACGCCCTACGACGGCGTGACGGTGACCGGATTCCCGCAAGGCACCATCGTCCGGGGGCGGCGCGTGATGTGGGACGGCACCATCCTCGGCGCGGCCTCGGGCGAACCCGTCGCGTTCCTCGAAGGCGCGTAATTTTCCGCCTTCCCGCCGTCTTCCGGAGAAGCCGACGATGCCAGACGCCGTCCCATCTGCCGAGACGCCGGGCGCGGCGCCCGACGATGCCCTCGGCACGCGCACGCCATGGAGCGCCGGCGCGGCGACGGTTTTCGGCGTGGCCGCGGTCGCGTTGGCGGTGGTGATCGCGAGCGTCGCGCAGCCCATCCATGCAGCTCTCGGGGAGTGGATCGGGCGAGGGCATGGCGCACCCGGCCAGAACGCCGGGCTCGTCGCCAACACGATGATCACGCTGATGGTCATGCAGGCCGTGATGGCCGCGATGGCGTGGTGGGGCGCGGGACGCTTCGGCGGCGACCGGATGCGCGTGCTTTCGCTCGACGGGGGTCTGTCGCTCACGCCGTTCCTGTGGGGACTGGGCGGCATGATCGTGTTGCTGGGCCCGTACAATCTGCTGGTGTACTCGCTCTTTCCACAGCATTTCGCCACCGACTTGAAACCGATGTGGGAATTGGCGCGCTCGCCGGTGAACTGGCTCGTCGGGCTCGCCGTCGTGATCGGCGCGCCTGTCGCGGAGGAATTGCTGTTCCGCGGCTTCCTGCTGCCCGCCCTGACCAAGACGAGCCGCGGCTTCTGGGGTGCGGCCGTGGCCACCACGATCGGCTGGACCGCGCTGCATTTCTATTCGCTCGCCGGGCTGATCGAGGTGTTCACGATCGGCATCTATTTCGCCTGGCTCGTCCGCCGCTTCGGCACGCTGTGGCTGCCGATCGCGCTGCACGCGCTCTACAACGGGTTGCAATTCGCGGTCCTGGCGAGTTGGCCCGCCTGACGCGGCTGGGGATTATGGACGCGCGCCCTCGCGACGGCAGGCACGGAATCGCGTAGAGTTGCTCCATGCAACAATACCTCGATCTCATGCGCCGCGTGCGCGACACCGGCATCAGGAAAACCGACCGCACGGGCACGGGAACGCTCTCCGTTTTCGGGCACCAGATGCGGTTCGATCTCGCCGACGGCTTTCCGCTGGTGACGACGAAGAAGCTGCATCTGAAATCGATCGTGCACGAGCTGCTGTGGTTTCTCGCGGGCGATACCAACGTCGCCTACTTGAAGAAGCACGGCGTCAGCATCTGGAACGAATGGGCCGACGAGAACGGCGATCTCGGCCCCGTGTACGGCCGCCAGTGGCGCTCATGGGCGGCGCCTGATGGCCGCACGATCGATCAGATCCGTGAGGTAGTCGAAACGCTGAAGACCAATCCGGACAGCCGGCGCATCATCGTATCGGCCTGGAACCCCGCCGACATTCCCGACATGGCGCTGGCGCCGTGCCACTGCTTGTTCCAGTTCTACGTCGCCGACGGCAAGCTCTCCTGCCAGCTCTACCAGCGCTCAGCCGACATCTTTCTCGGCGTGCCGTTCAACATCGCGAGCTACGCCCTGCTGACCGTGATGATGGCGCAGGTAACCGGCCTGAAGCCCGGCGAGTTCATCCACACGTTCGGCGACGCGCACCTCTATCTCAATCACCTCGATCAGACGGATCTGCAATTGCAGCGCAAGCCGCGGGGATTGCCGCAGCTTCAGGTGAATCCCGACGTTCGCTCGATCTTCGATTTCAAGTTCGAGGACTTCGCGCTGACGGGTTACGATCCCCATCCGCACATCAAGGCGCCGGTGGCGGTGTGAGGAATGAAGAGCGAGCTCGCTGTTCGGTCAGGACCTGTGGGAACGGCTTGATCAGCGTCGGTATTCAGGGACCACGGTCATCCCAGAAATATCGGCCTCCCTCAGCACCGGATCGGCGATGAGTGATGGTGGATCGGTGTCTACATTCAACATTGTGAGAATGAGTATCTGCTTTGGGTTTTTGAAAGAAGCAATCTCGATTGCTTGCAGCCGAACGCCACCGCGCACCAGCGCCAAAGCGAGTGCCTTCGCGCTTTCCAGCGGAACCTGCCGCCCAATCAGGAGTGCATTCGTTTTGAATCGGTTTTGCTCTGGCCGCCCCTCCAGGATCGAGAATTTGAGCTTCTCCTTACTCAGGATGCGATTCACGAGTCCTTCGTCCCGCTCCCGCTGATAGTACGATACGGAAATTCCATCCAACAGCTTCGGGAGTGCCCCGGGGGCGTTAATTGCTGCAGCCGGTTGACCTTGGGACGGCTTCGACTCCACATCTGTTCGAGCACCGATGTGTGAACTATTCTCATTTGACGCAAGCGTGCTTGCTTGCTCACCAGCTGACCCAGCATCCTTTGGCTGTGGGGTACTGGCAGCGTCTTTCTGAAGAGCCGCCACACTTGTGTCGCCCCGCATCGAGGCCGTCCCGGTCATGGGCACGCCAAGAATGTAGGCCGCAGCAAACGCTATAGCCGCAAAAACGACAGCGGTCGCTCCGATCCAGGGCCACGGCACACCGCTGAACTTCGGAGCACGCTTTACCGAAGAAGTCGCTTTGCGCAGGGCCAGGAGCGCCGTCGTCAGTTCGGCAATATCCCGCCCGAAACGCTCATGTGCCACGTCGTGCTTCTGATACAAGAACAGCTCACGAATGTCCGTGGGAAGATCGTGAGCCCGTGGCAAAGGAGGCATATTGCCCTCGCGGCCGACACGGACTGGAACTACAGCGATCTTGCGCTTCAGCGCCTCAGCAATTTCCTCACGCACGTAATCGCGTTCGCTCTCATCGCGCGACTTCAGTATTTCCAACCAACGTGGGCCGACAACAGCAATCAATATGTCGCAATCATCCAGTGCCTTGGCCAGCTCGATATCGAAGCGCTGACCGACGAGCAGATTGTCGACATCCATGAACACATTTGATTTGCCGAATTTGGCAACCAGTCCGTCGCGCACCCCGCGCGCGTCGCCAGGCACGTCGTCCCGCCTGTAACTAATAAAGACCTTAGCCGGCATGTTTCTCGATGCCCTCGCTGCATCGCCGCCCGATCAGCTCCACGTCCGAGAATAGCATAGTCTCGTGATGCTCTGCCAACGGCGCCGTAGCCAGCCTTACGCCTTCTTCTCCCAGCCGCCTTTTTCGCCCTGCTGCCAGTAGGTGACGGCGCAGCCTTTGGCTTTGAGGGTGTTCCAGTGGGCGCGGGCTTCGGTGACGGCGGTTTCGTCGCGGCCGTCGAACATGATGACGAGGCGGGCGTAGCCGGCGGGATCGGGCGGCTCGGCGCCGTCGACGATGAAGCGCACCGTCGCGCCGTTGGGATTTTCAGGCCCCGTCGTCAGAAAGATCGGCTGGCGTTCGGGAAAGCCGTCCTGGCGGCGGCCGTGCGGCAGGAAGGCCTGTTCGTCGAACGTCCACAGATGCAGGTCGAGCGCTTCGAGGCGCTCCTCGCTGCCGGCCTGCACGACGGCGCGCCAGCCTCGCTCGATGGTCTTCGACAGCAGCAGCGGCAGCACGGTCTCGAGCGACTGGCGCTCCAGATGGTAGAACAGGGCCTCGGTGGCGGCAGGTACGGTCACGTTCAGTCTCCCTTCGTAAGATGGGAGAACGGCCCGGCAAACGCACCCCTGTCAAGTCGTCAGGATAAGCTTAGGTTGGGTCGAGGGCCGCGTCTCCAGCGGATCGAGGCCCAACACTTCCACGGTTGATGTTGGGCCTCCCCCGGCTCGCGCCATGCGCGTCCGGGGTCGACACCAACCTACGGTGATCCGATCAGCGCCGGGCGGAGCGGTTCACTTCGCCGGAGGAAATGAGCGCGTCGACGCACTTCGACGAGATCTCGGCTTGCTTGGCTTCCATGCACGCGCGCAGGGCCGGGCTGCCGACCTTGTAGCTGGGGCACAGCCGCTTGTAGTCGCCGACGCACGCCTTCTTCACTTTTGCCGACACGGCCATCGCCGGTGCGGTAGCGCCTGCGAACACGATCATGATGGCGCCTACGGAGGCGGCGAAAGTCCGGCGCAAACGCATGCTCATCCTCGGTTCCTCGGGTGGTGGTCTCTTGCTTCCATATCAGCTTCGCCGGGGAGGATCGAAGACCTGCGGCGACCGCATGGTAAACTGCCGGTGGAAAACCGGCTTGGCGGGGCGGGCGACGTTTCCTTCCCGAAAGCCCGCAAAACGGCTATTCTCTCGCCCAGCGTTCCCCGAGAGCGAAGGCCCATATGAGCACCGCCGAGCAACTTACGCGGCATGATGCCGCCCGGATGACCGTCGAAGCATTTCTGGCTCTGCCGAGCGACGGCAGCGGGCGCATCTACGAATTGGTCCATGGCGAGGTGCGTGCGCAGGATGCGGCGAGCGACGCACATGGAAGTATTCAACAACGGCTCGGAATCATCTTGGGAAATCACATCGACGGGTGCCTTCCGGGCTGCCGCGTCGTCGCCAATCCCGGCATCAAGCCGCGCCTGCTGGCGAAGTGGAACTATCGCATTCCCGAACTCGGCGTCACCTGCACGCCGAACCGCGCCGACGTGCGCGAGACGCCCGATCCGATCCTTCTGGTCGAGGTGCTTTCGCCATCCAACGAAGCCGATACGTGGAGCAACGTGCCGCTCTACGCCACGCTGCCGTCCGTGCAGGAGATCCTGCTGGTGGACTCTTCCAAGGTCGAGGCGATGCTTTTGCGGCGCGGAGCGGACGGCAACTGGCCGCAGGAACCGCACACGATCGGGCCGGGTGGGGTGATCGAGCTGGCATCGATCGGGCTCGAAGTGACGCTCGCGGAAGTCTACCGGGATACGCATCTGGCGAACACCGCGGCGGGGTGAGGGTTACTCAAGTCGGGGTTGACCGCGTGGGATCGCGGCGCGACGGTGTGGCTCAAATCGTTGAACCGTAACGGCAATGGCCGACATGACCCAAGTCCCCGACTTCACGAAAATTGCGCTCGGTTCGGGGGCAGACCCTGCGGGTCTGACCCCAGCCATGCCGCTCCCCCGCGAAGCAGTGCATCCCCAGGGGGCAGACCCGCAGGGTCTGACCCCTACCGTCACGCCCGAGGGCATTCCGTTGCAGCCGTACTACACGGCGGCGGATACGGCGGGGCTCGACTTCGTGGATGGGCGACCGGGCGTGGCGCCGTTTGTGCGGGGGCCGTATCCGGCAATGTACGTGACGCAGCCGTGGACGATCCGGCAGTACGCGGGGTTCTCGACGGCGGAGGATTCCAACGCGTTCTACCGGCGCAATCTGGCGGCCGGGCAGAAGGGCCTGTCGGTCGCGTTCGATCTCGCGACCCATCGCGGCTACGATTCCGACCACCCGCGCGTGAAGGGCGATGTCGGCATGGCGGGCGTCGCCATCGATTCCATTCTCGACATGCGCACGCTGTTCGACC
>CAZNMY010000150.1:0-13696 GCA_964574325.1 uncultured Devosia sp.
CGCGGCTGGCGCATGTGCGTATCGGCCTGCCCCTACAAGAAGATCTATTTCAACTGGTCGAGCGGCAAGAGCGAGAAGTGCATCATGTGCTACCCGCGCATCGAAGCGGGGCAGCCAACGGTGTGCTCGGAGACATGCGTCGGCCGGATTCGCTATCTCGGCGTGGTTCTCTACGATGCCGATCAGATCGAAGCGGCAGCGAGTGTGCCCTCGGATCAGGATCTCTACGAGGCCCAGCTCAAGATCTTCCTCGATCCCAGCAACCCCCTCGTCATCGAGCGCGCGCGGGCGGACGGCGTACCGGAAGCCTGGCTCGAAGCCGCGCGCCATTCGCCCATCTGGAAGATGGCGATGGAATGGAAGGTCGCGTTTCCGCTGCATCCGGAATACCGCACTCTCCCGATGGTCTGGTACGTGCCGCCGCTCTCCCCGATCACGTCGGCGGCAGAGGCCGGCAAAATGAACATGACCGGCGGCATGCCGGACATTCATTCGCTGCGCATTCCTGTCCGCTATCTCGCCAACTTGCTGACGGCGGGCGACGAAAGACCTGTCGTTCAGGGCCTGCAGCGCATGCTCGCGATGCGCTCCTACATGCGTGCCAAGACGATCGATGGCGTGATCGACGAAGCCGTCGCCCGCAACGTCGGACTGACCGGCCGGCAGATCGAGGAGATGTACCACGTGATGGCGATCGCCAACTACGAGGATCGGTTCGTCATTCCGACATCGCACCGCGAAGTGACGCAGGACGCCTACGAGCTGCGCGGCGAATGCGGGTTCTCGTTCGGCGACGGCTGCATGCCGAGCGACAAGAAGACGAACCTCTTCGGGGGCATCAAGGTGAAGAACGCCAAACCGCGCATGGGAGCCTATTGATGAAGACGCTGAAGGTTCTCTCCGCTCTTCTGAGCTATCCGTCGGACGATCTTGCGGCCGCTGCTCCGGAACTGAAATCGATACTTGCGCGCGAGGCGGTGCTCGAGGGAGCCGTGCTCGATCAGGTCAAAGGGCTGATCGACGACATCGCCGGTCGTGATACGTTCGATGCGCAGGAACGGTATGTGCTCCTGTTCGACCGAACCCGTTCGCTTTCGCTGCATCTGTTCGAGCACGTCCACGGTGAAAGCCGTGATCGCGGGCAAGCGATGGTCGATCTGCTCCAGCTGTACGAAGATGCTGGCTTTGCGGCGACGGCGTCCGAGCTTCCGGATTACCTGCCGATGTTCCTCGAGTTCGCATCGACGCGCGAGCCGGGGGATGCGATCGAGTTGATCGGACAGCCCGGCCACGTTTTCGCGGCGCTGCGCGAACGGCTGGCCAAGCGGAGTTCGCCTTACGCAGCTGCGTTCGCAGCGCTTTGCGCTCTGTCGCGCGCCAAGCTCGATTCCGCTCAGATCGAGGCCCTGCGCGCAGAGCCAGATCCCGAGCCCGACGATCTCGAAGCCCTCGACGCAGCTTGGGCCGACGAGGAAGTGCGCTTCGGTCCCGGTGCGGCCGACGATTGCGGCAGGGACAGCGTCGTCGCCAAGCTGCGGCAAGCCTACCGGCCGGCTCCTGGAACGGCACAGGCACTCCCGTCCGGTCCCCGGACGCTCGTCACCCATTCCCGCTCACCGCGCGCCTGAGGAGACCAAGTCATGCGCGACGCAATCTTTCACATCCTGTTCGTCTGGTATCCCTACGTCTGCATCTCTGCGTTCGTCTTCGGGAGCCTCATTCGCTTCGACCGAGAGCAATACACGTGGAAAGCAAGCTCGAGTCAGCTGCTGCGCAAGCGGCAACTTTTCTGGGGCTCGAACCTGTTTCACTTCGGCATCCTGTTCCTATTCCTCGGCCATACGGTCGGTCTTCTGACACCGAAGGCCATCTACACCCTGTTCGTCACGGTCGAGCAGAAGCAGTTTCTGGCCATCATCGCCGGCGGCATAGCCGGCACGATCTGCTTCGTTGGACTGACGCTGCTCCTGCATCGCCGCCTGTTCGACGCGCGCGTTCGGCAAACATCGACGTACATGGATCTTGCCGTGCTCATCGTCCTGTGGGTGCAGCTGTGCCTCGGTCTGGTGACGCTGCCGTTCTCGCTCGGTCATTCGGACGGAGAGGTCATGCTGCGCCTGTCGCACTGGGCGCAGGGTATCGTCACCGTTCAGCCGGTCGACGCGAAGACTCTTCAGGGACTCGACTGGCCCTACCTCGTCCATCTCGTCCTGGGCATGACGATCTTCCTCCTGTTCCCGTTCTCTCGCCTCGTCCACATCTGGTCGGCGCCGGTCTGGTATCTGGGCCGGCGGGGCTATCAGGTCGTTCGGACACGTCGGCCGCTCGGGCAGATGGGGCGGGGTCGCGACATCACTCGAGCCGCGGAGTAGACCGATGACAACCCTCTATCAGGCTCCTCGGCAATCACCTGCCGCAGCCGCGGCGGCCCCGATCCACGGCTGCCAGAACAAGGCGACGGAACTTCCTCGCCCGAAGGAAATCTCGGTGAATGGCGTCGCGTTGGATCGGGATGCGATCGCGCGTGAAACGCAAAACCATCCATCCGCAAAGCCGGTTGACGCGTGGGTCTCTGCCGCGCGTGCCCTCGTCGTCCGCGAACTCCTGCTGCAGGAGGCAATGCGTCTCCACATTCAAGCCGAGCCGGCAGAGGACACCGAGGGACGGCGCGAAACCGATGAGGAGGCGATAATCCGCACGCTCGTCGAGCAGCAGGTCGAGACGCCGACGGCGACACCTGCAGAGTGTCTGCGGTTCTATGAGCAGAACACGCGGCGTTTCCGCTCGCCCGACATCCACGAGGTCCGGCACATTCTCTTTCCTGCATCACCGGCGGATCAGGGCGCCCGCGATGGCGCGATGGCGCGCGCTCGGGCGGCAATCGAAGTGCTGTCGTCTCATCCACATCGCTTCGCGGAACTGGCCGGCGAGATGTCTGCATGTCCATCCGCACGGTCGGGCGGTAATCTCGGGCAGATCACAAGCGGGCAGACCGTGCCTGAGTTCGAGGCGGCGATCGAGCGGATGCAGCCCGGTGAACTATCGACCTCTCCGATCGAAACCCGCTACGGCTTTCACGTCGTCATTCTCGATCGGCGCATCGAGGGCCGCGTCGTCCCCTTCGAGGTTGTGGAGGAGAGGATAGCCGAGTGGCTCGACGAGAAAGTCACGCGGGGAGCCTTGCGCCAGTATGTGTCTCTACTGGCGGGCGCCGCAGTCATCTCCGGCATCACCCTCGACGCCAACACTTCGCCTTTGGTCCAGTAGGTTCGACAATGCATCTGGGCACCCTCCTTACCAAGCTCCGCCGCGAAAACGACGCGCAGCTTGCGCTGACGGCACTGGGCGACGACAGCCTGTTCGATGAAATCGTGCGCATTGGTGCCACGTTCGACGAAACGCCGGCACAATACGTGACGTCTGCCGCATCGCGGTTCGCCGCGCGAGCCGGCAACGAGGAGTGGCTCCAACTCGTCTCGTCGCTGGAGCGCTCCTCTGATGTCGCCAGCACGCTGTTGGCTCACGTCGTGCGGTGGGCCATTCGCACCGACAACCCGTCGATGTCAGAACCGGCAACGCCCTCGGCGATTGGAAACGGCGGCTGACGATGTCTCGCACCCTCGACCATCTTCTCGATCGCAACGCCCAGTGGGCAGCGGACAAGCGGCGTGCTGACCCGGAGTTCTTCCGCCGTATGGCCGAGCAGCAGGTCCCCAACTATCTGTGGCTCGGTTGTTCGGACAGCCGCGTCACGGCAAATGACGTCCTGAGCCTCGACCCCGGCGAGGTCTTCGTCCATCGCAACATCGCCAACATCGTCCATACGAGCGACCTGAACATATTGTCGGTCCTCGAGTTCGCCATCGAGCACCTCGCGGTCAGACACATCATCGTGTGCGGACATTACGGATGCGGCGGTGTCGCACGAGCCCTCGCCGACGACCGTGGCGCGCTGCTCGATCACTGGCTTCAGCCGATTACCATGCTCTATCGCAAGCATCGCACGCGTTTCGACACGCTCGCGCCGCTCGAGCAGGAGAGCCGCATGTGCGAGCTCAACATCGAGATGCAGGTGCGCCGTATCGCGGCAACGCCACTGGTCGAAAAGGCGTGGATGCGCGGCCAGGAACTCCATCTGCACGGCTGGATCTACGAGATCGGAGACGGGATGCTGCGTGACTTGGGGCCTCACGTTTCATCCATCGATGAACGCGATGCGTTGTGTTCGATCGACCAGCGCGTGCTCGATCCGGTCGAGCCGGTGAGCGCGATGCGCCGGCACGCGATCGACGCGTTCACCTCAGCGTCCTGTGATGAGAGCTTATGAAGGGCGAGACGACGCCGGCCATGATCATAGCTGTGGTCCATACGGCGGGATCGAGCCTGCCAGGATGGATGGCTGGAGCCGCCGATCCGCTGATGGAAGGCCGGTCTGCATGAGCGGACGAAGGTTGTCGAGACGGAGAGGGGTGAGAAAGTCCCGCTAGCGCATCGTTCGACAATAAGACGTGGCCGTCATCGAAGTAGCTGATGAAGGCCAGCGCTTGAGCTATAGCCCAACGTTTTGGCAAGGTCGTTGCTTGGGCGATCGGATCCAGTTCGTCATCGGCATTCTGCATGCGTTGGAATGCTCGTTCGCCTTCGACCGGCATCTCTTCAACGGCGATCCCCTGGACGACTACACCAAGCGCCATCCGGCGGGTTATCCCAAAGACAAAGGAAAGCCGCCTTTCTCGTTCGACGAAAGCGCATTGGCCGCGCTGGCTTACGACGGCTTCGTCGGCAAGACCGACTGGTCGCTGGCGCGTACTCTCAATCGGCTCGAGGCCTACAACGGCATGAGCTATCGCGCGAAGCTTTCGATGGCGAGCCCGTATCTTTGGAGTTTCAGCAGCCTGTACGACAAAGGTAAGTTCAAGGAGGTTCCCAAGCCGGGCGGCGGCTACAAGCCGGTGTACGATCCCGAGCTACGCTCCAAGCAATGCGGCGCCGGCGTCATTCTCAAGGCGCTCATCAGCAGAGGAGATGTCAGCTTTCCGACAGCCTGAATCAGTTAATCAATGGCAATTCATCGCAGGAGCTAATAAATCTCGACGATGCGCACACCGATCCAGACCCGGCGACGCGCGCCACTGCTCGGGCGGTGGCACTTCGGATCACTGCGCGCGCATTCGCGACGGCGGAATCGGCGTCGTTGCTGCGATCGACATCACTCATGACAAGGCAAATGGCTGCGATGCCGGGGTTATTGCCGAAGTTATCCGCACGAAGAAAGACCCACGCGTAAAATACATCATCTGGAGTCGGCGTATCGCCAGTTCGTCACCAGTCGGAGGCGCAGCCGCATGGACGTTGCGCCCCTATACCGGGAGCAACCCGCACGACAAGCACGTCCACATATCTGTCAAGAATACGAAGACAGGTCCAACGGGATACGACAATGCTGCCCCCTGGGGCATCTGACGAGCCGTCCGCACGCGACAGATCAATTCGCCGGGGAGGCAACGGCATCCCATATTTCCGGCAGCGTCCGTGCGGCATTCTTCGTCACCATCGAGCTTGATGAGGTCGCGTAGATTCGGTTGCGGCAATCAGTGTGAATTCGAATTGGGTCAAACCCCGGATCGACATCCAAGACGGCCCCCGCCTCCTCTCACAACCCCAGGATCAAGCAGCGATACATGCGAACCGAGCGGGGTCATTGTTCAGTTGGGAACGGGGGCCAACCGCTTCACAGTGGACGGATAAGGATCAGACGCGAGTGCGAGTGGGGCTAATCACCTACGCTCGCATCTCGTTTGCCTTGCCGATCATGGGACCGATCCTTGTCTTCGTCATCGAAGACGATGGCGCACGGCGCGTCGAGGACCCACGTCAGCCCGCTCGGAGCGTAATCGATGGTTGCTTTGCCGCGGGTCGCCGCTTCAACCATGACGACGAGCACGTTCTGACCGAACCCGCGCCGGCTGGGCTCGGCCACCGGCGGGCCGTCCTTCTCCTGCCACGACAGCCGGAAAATCGATGTTGCGCCTTCGCCACGGACAGACCAGCTGATCAGGACCCGACCCTGCGGCGAGGAGAGTGCCCCATACTTGGCTGCATTGGTTGCGAGTTCATGCAATGCCATGCCGATCGGCTGGGCGCATGCGGCGGCAAGCTTCAGCGGCGGCCCCTCCATCGTGATTTGTCCACTGGAACCTGCGAGGTGAGAGAGCTGGGCGGCTGCGAGCTCCTGTAACGAAATGCCCCGCCACTCGTGCCGCAGCAGCAGATCCTGGCTGGCGGCCAAACAGTTGAGGCGATCGGCGAAGCTTGTGACGAAACCATCGACATCGCTTGCCCCACGCGCGGTTTGCCGCGCGATGGCCTGCACGATGCCGAGAAGATTTTTGGCCCGGTGGTTGACCTCCCCCATCAGGAGCTGGAGGCGTTCCTCGTTGCGCTTGCGCTCGGTAACGTCGCGGACGACACCGATGAAGCGTTGCGAGCCATCGAGCTGTGACGGCAGGAATGCCCCGTCGGCGCGCAGCCAACGGGTTTCACCATTGTCGGCGCGGATGATGCGATACTCCGATTGGTAGCGGCCTTTGGTGCGGCGTGACTGCTCGATTTCGGCAACTACACGCGCGGCATCGTCGGGATGCAGGCGCTCGCGCCAGAGCGCTTCCGACGGTATCGGCTCGGGCGAGCCAACTGCCATGCCGAGCAGGGAGAAGTAGTCGCGGCTCCAGATGGTCTGGCCCGATCCGGGATTTGAGTCCCAGGTGCCGAATCCGCCGGCCGCGACAGCAATGCGCAGTCGCTCTTCGCTCTCGGCCAACCGCTGCTCCAGACGCCGATGAGCGGCGCGGACCGCAGCTGCCGCTTCGAACGCGTGCTCGACCTCTCGCATTTCCGCGAACGAGGGCGCCAGGCCGGAGTGTTCCTTGCCGGCAGCCAATGCGGCCGCCGCCGGTCCGATGCGCCGCACGGATGCGCTGAGCCATCGGGCTAGCGATGCGGCGAGTCCTACGGTGATCAAGGCGACGAGGGTTGAAAGCAGCAGGAGACCGCTGAGGGAGCGGCGGAGTGGTGCGGTCAGGACCATCGTCGGTACCGCGACCACGGCCGTCCAGCCAGAGAAAGAGCTACGGCGAAAGAAGCTCGCTGTCGACGCTCCTTCGTGTGTGACGTTCTCGAACTGGCCCGAAAGAGCTTGGCCGCGTGCTACCGCGACGACCTCGGGACGAGCTGGGGAGCCTGCGAGACGCGGCATATCGAGATTGCGGGCGACGAAAAGTCCGTTGCGATCGACGACGCCGACCGTCCAGCCGTCTTCGACGCCCGCCTCGGCAAACAGACCTTGAAAGCGGTCGAGGCCGACGTCGGCGCTGAGCACCTGATCGATCTGCCCGCTGCGTCGGACCGGGACAGTGATGACGATGACCGGCTTCTGCGACTCGCGCCCGACGGTGACGCCGGAGATCGCCGTCGTTCCCTGTAAGGCACCGCCGAACACCTCGGTATCGGCGCGGCGGGGCAATGGTTCGCCATGCGCTACCAGGGTCGAGACGAGCATCTGGCCGGTGAGATCAGACAGCACGATCGCGTTGATGTGCGGAAGATGAGCGACGCCCTCGGCGTGCTGCCGAAAAGCGATCAGGTCACCAGCCAGCAGTCGGGGCGATTGAGCGAGGGCACGCAAATTGCCGGAGATGACAGCAAGTTCGCGATCGACGAGAAAAGCCAGACTGTTGGTGACGTCGGACCGGCGAGCCTCGATCACGGCCCGCTCAGCGGCAGCTACGCGATAAGCCAGATAGGCACTGACGGTGACCAGTGGCACCAGCACCACGGCAATCAGCAGCCAAAGCTGAATCACAAGTGGGGCGGCGGAGAGCCGCGCAGTGACTGCGCTGCTCACCCGCGAGCGAAGTCGAGTGCGGCCCGTCAGCGGAGCGGTCGTCTTCTTGTCGATATGTGACGCTGGGGCCTTCGGCATCAGAGCGAACGCTGGCTACTAGAGATGTCGATTACAGAAGGATTTGGAGTAGGTTACAAGGACCAAGCAAACCTGATATGTTGACTGTAGCACAATCTGATACGGGAGCCGCGTACAATTCTCTCTCGAGTAGACGATCGAACGGTTGGTTCAGTCCGGCGTTATATCAATGCGGTGCGATTGCCTCGGTCTGTGCGGATGTGCAGTCACGCGGTCTAGAGTTGAGCCCGCGAATGAGCGTAGGGGCCTCGTCGGTCGCCAACACTCAAGGTGCTATTCGCTTGACGGTCGCCGGGCATAGTCGAACTAAAAGGTGAACCTATAGGACTGCGTCAGTTATGAAAGAGGATTCGATCGTACCGGTCGTCGGCATCGGAGCGTCCGCAGGTGGCCTCACCGCCCTGAAGCACCTGTTCGAAGCGCTGCCGCAGAATCCGGGTGCGGCGTTCGTGGTGATCGTCCACCTCGATCCGTACCATGCCAGTGAGCTGGCCGAAATCCTGGCCAAGCACACCCCCATGCGGGTAGTTCAGGTGAACGAGCGGATGCCGCTCGAGGCTGACACCGTCTATGTGATCCCGCCTGACCGGCAGTTGTCGCTCGAGGATGGACAGATTGCGGAAGCTGCTTTCGAAACACCACGTGGGCAGCGGGCGCCGATCAACACGTTCTTTCGCACTTTGGCTGCCCACCGGGCCGAATGCTACGCGGTCGTGCTCAGCGGCGGCGGCGGCGATGGCGCCATGGGTGTCCGTGCGATCAAGGAGAAGGGTGGGTTCATTCTGGTACAGGATCCGGCTGAGGCGGAGTTCGCCTCGATGCCGCGCAGCGCCTTGGCCAGCGGCGCCGACTTCGTGTTGCCGGTGCGCGCGCTGGCGAGCAAGCTGGCGACGCTGCTGCAAGACCGGCCGCATCTGGAAGGGGCGGCAGGGATCGAGCGTGACGATGCCCTCGGCCAGATTCTCGGTCTTATACGGATGCGGACGGGCCAGGATTTCTCGCAATACAAGCGGGCGACCATCGTTCGGCGTGTCGCGCGGCGCATGCAGGTGGCGCGCGCGGATAGCCTCGCTGACTACCTGACCTACTTGCGCGAGCAACCGACCGAGGCGCAGGCGCTGTTCAACGACCTGCTGATTTCGGTCACGAGCTTTTTCCGCGATGCCAAGGCATTCGAGCGGTTGAATGCACTCGTCATCCCCGAAATCTTCGAACAAGCCGGCGCGCAGGGCGCCATCCGCGTCTGGGTGCCGGCCTGTGCGACCGGTGAGGAGGCTTACTCGATCGCCATGCTGCTTCTGGACGAGGCGGCGCGGCGCAAGTTCGACAACGACGTCCAGGTGTTCGCCAGCGACCTCGATGGCGAAGGGCTCGCCGTCGCGCGCGAAGGTCGCTACCCCCTGGCGATTGCCGCCGATGTCAGCGACGAGCACCTCGTCCGATACTTCATCAAGGAGAGCCAGCACTATCGGGTCAAGCGCGAGCTGCGCGACCGGGTGGTGTTCGCCCTACACAGCATCATCAAGGACCCGCCGTTTTCGCGCGTGGATTTGATCTCCTGCCGCAACTTGCTGATCTACCTCGATCGTGACGTGCAAGCCCAGACGAGCAGTGTTTTTCACTATGCTCTCCGGCCGGGTGGCTTCCTGTTTGTGGGCGCGTCAGAGCACGCCGACAATCCTGCGGGATTGTTCTCGGTCGTCGACCGTGAAGCCCGGATCTACCGGCGGACGGATCGCCCGCGCGACCGGCTGCCGCCAGTACCGCTGAGCCTGACCGCCGACCGCCAGGTCATTGCGTCTGGTGGCCGTCGTTTCGAGCGCCCGCCGCCGGCCGATGGATCGGTGCACTCGCAGGCATTGGAACTCAACGCACCGCCGAGCATGCTGGTCGACGCCGCGCACCGTGTCGTCAATCTGTCGGAGAGCGCCGGCCGCTATTTGCTGCTGCCTGCCGGATCACTGACCAGCGACGCGACAGAGCTGGTGCGACCCGAGCTGAAAGCTGAACTGCTGGCCGCTCTGCACGCGGCGCTCGAGCGCAAGGAGCGCAGTCTGTCCCTGCCGGTACCGGTTCGCTTCAACGGCGCTCATCAGACGGTGATCGTTCAGGTCTCACCTGTCACGCGGGAAGGCAGCTCGGACGCGGCCCTGATCCTCTTCATCGAGGGCGGGGCTGCCCACAACGAGCCGGCGGAGCCTGGGGCAGGCCCCCTGAACTCGCGCGAGGAGTTGCTGCGTCGCGAGCTGGCGTCGACCCGCAGTCAGCTCAGGACCACCCGCGAGCAGTACGAAGGCGCCATCGAGGAGGTGCGTGCTGCCAATGAGGAGCTCCAGTCGATCAACGAGGAGTACCGCTCGACGGCCGAGGAACTCGAGACCAGCAAGGAGGAACTGCAATCGATCAACGAGGAGCTGCAGACGGTCAATGCGGAGCTGAAGACCAAGCTCGATCTGGTGTCGCGCGCACACAGTGACCTGCAGAACCTGATTACGGCGACGGACGTCGGCACGCTGTTCCTCGACTCGACCCTGCACATCAGGCTGTTCACGCCACGCGTCACGAACATCTTCAATATTGCTGTCGGTGACGAAGGACGGTCAGTGACCGACTTCACGCACCAGCTCGATTACGCCGACATCGTCGCTGATTCACGCCGCGTGCTGAGCGACCTCGTTCCCATCGAGCATACCGTCCATGCCGACGGAGATCGATGGTTCCTGGTGCGGTTGCGCCCCTACCGCAGCATCGACGACAGGATCGAGGGTGTCGTTCTGACGTTTATCGACATCACTGAGCGCCGCCAGTCCGACATAACCTGGGAGGCGCGCCAGACGATGCTGCTGGGAGAGCTGTCGCATCGGGTCAAGAACTCGCTCGCCGTCGTCCAAGCGGTCACGCGCCTTACGCTCAAGGACGCCGGCACGTCGTCGGAGACCATGACGGTGCTCGAGGGCCGGCTGCAGGCAATGTCGAAAGCGCACGAGTTGCTCGTCCAGAACAGTTGGAAAGGTGCCAATCTCGAGACGCTGGCGCGCGAGCAGCTCGGGCCGTATCTCGACGACGGCGCTGAGCGCCTGCACATGAAGGGGATGCCCACCATCCTGCCTTCGAGCCTGGCCACCCCCGTCGGGCTGCTGCTGCACGAGCTTGCAACCAATGCGGCAAAGCACGGCGCCTGGAGAGAGCCTCACGGCCAAGTCCATTTGAGTTGGATGCATCGCGAGGGGCCGGGCGGCCCTTGGCTCGATCTGGAGTGGCGTGAGCAAGGCGGACCGCCGCCCCGGCCCGCACGTCAAGGGGCCGGAACGCGGCTGATCACGAACTGCATTGCCGGCAGCCGGGTGCGTCAGGACTTTCCGCCGGAGGGAGCGCAGCTGCGGATCGAGGTCCCCTTGCGGCATGCATCGGACGCTGAGCTTCCGTAGATCAGGCCCCGTTGCGCTTACCGCCCAAGCGCATCGCGGCAGGCATGGCTGCGTCCAGAGCTTCGGTGATATCTGCCAGCCGGCACGGTTTGGCTAGAAAGAGGCAGGACTGCAAGTCTGCAGGCAAATCGTTGCGTCTCGAGCCGGACGCAAATGCGAATGGCACGCCGAGAGCGCGCAATCGACGCGCGAGTTCATAGGTGTTGCCGCCGAGTACGTTGATATCGAGCACCGCGAAATCGAGGCCGGCTTCTGTGAGCGGCTCGGCCTCCGCCAGGCTCGGGACGACGATCGTTTCGGCTCCGGTGTGCTCTGAAACGGTGTCTGCGAGGTCGGCGGCGATAAGCCCGTCGTCCTCGACGATGAGGATTTTGGCCATTTGGGTCTCAGTTGTGTCGGCGCTTATGGCACCAACCTATGCGTTCCGCGTTTATACACCCATGACTTGTGTAAGAGCTATAGCAATCGGAAGTTCCACTGGAGGCGTGCGCGCTTTGCGCACGCTCGCAGCTTCTTTCGATCCCGATTTGCCGGCGGCTCTGCTGGTCGTCCAGCATACGCATCCTGCAGGACCTGCTCTTTTGGCTCAGATTCTGGATCGCGCGGGTCGCTTGCCCGCCGCCTTCGCCTGCAGCGGCGATGTCATCACCGCCGGCCGAATCTTCGTGGCTCCGCCGGATCGCCACCTGCTGGTCTCGTCCGATGGCGCGCTGGTAATCGACCGCGGTCCCCGCGAGAATCTTTCTCGACCCGCCATCGACCCGTTGTTCCGGTCGGCAGCGCTCGCGTTAGGTCCCGGGCTGATCGGGGTAATACTGACCGGCGATCTCGATGATGGCGCGGCGGGACTAAAGGCCGTGAAATTGTGCGGCGGGACTACGATCGTCCAGGATCCCAATGAGGCAGAAGCGCCGGAGATGCCACGCAACGCGATCAGGAGTACGGCAGTCGATCACTGCGTCGACATCGCGAGCCTCGGGCCGTTGCTCGATCGGCTGGCTCGCGAGCCGATTTACTCCGGCGACAGCGCCGGTCGACCGCGCCCCGTAGAGCTCGAGATCGAGGCGGCTGTCCGCGCGGGCGACATGTCCGTGCTTGAAGGCCAGCGCATGTTCACTGAGCCCAGCTTGTTTACCTGTCCCGAGTGCCACGGCGTTTTGAGTCGCCTGCGAGACGAGCACCCCGTGCGATACCGCTGTCATACCGGTCACGCGTTCACCGCTGACAGCCTGGTCGCTGCTCTCAGTCAGAGCACCGAGGCCGGGCTTTGGAGTGTGGTCAGGTCATTGCAGGAGCAGGCCATGTTGCTTGCCCATTTGGCAAGCCATGCACGCGCTGGCGGAGAGCTGGAGGCGGCCGAACGCCTGCAACGGGAAAGCGACGCCGCGCAGTCGCGGGCCACGGCGGTGCGAGAGCTTCCGACGAGTGCACCGAGCCTTTGAGAGTTGCTGCATGGCGCGTAAATTGCAGTGAGACCGGCGCATCTACTGACACACCTACTCATGCGACCGGCTGTATGTGCTGAAACGCAAGTTGAGGCCTGCGGCCTCGCAGGCGCAGCGGTTGCACCCCCAACAAGGCCCGGAGGAGGTCGCGCATCGGGAGGCGCGTTGGAAGGTCGCGGAGGACGACCTGACGAGTATGAACCTTCGCATCATGATCGAGAATGCGACCTTTGATTCCGAAAAGTCGACACCGTTGATCGTGAAGCAGGCTATCAGCTGGGCCAAAGCCGAGCTTGCGGCGCCAGCAAGCAGCACTGACTCTCAGGATAGCGACGGAAATTTCGAGCGCTACTGGGATGAGCGCGGCGGCGGATGCCGCTTTCCGGTGGCCGAGACGTGCCGTTCAGTGATGCGCGGTCTGCGTGATCTTCGGCAGGGTCTCAAAGCAGTGCACCGGCGGCGGCGAGGAAAGCGTCCACTCCAATGTCGTCGCGCCCTCGCCCCATGGATTGTCCGCAGCCTGCTCGCGCTTCATGAAGGCCCATGCCACGCCGAAGAAGAACACCAGTGTCGCGAGCCCGGAAATGTACGAGCCGATCGACGAGATGTGGTTCCAGAACTGCAGCGCATCCGGATAGTCGGCATAGCGCCGCGGCATCCCGGCAAGTCCAGAGAAATGCTGCGGGAAGAACGTCAGATTGACGCCGATGAAGGCCATCCAGAAATGCAGCTTGCCGATGAATTCGGAATACATCCGGCCGCTCATCTTCGGGAACCAGTAGTACCAGCCGCAGAACAGCGTGAAGAGCGCGCCGATCGACATCGTGTAGTGGAAGTGCGCG
>CAZNMY010000151.1:0-13071 GCA_964574325.1 uncultured Devosia sp.
CGTCGCGGTGCCGACGAGACCGATCCGGTTCGTCGCGGTCGCGAGCGCCGACAGCAGGGTGATCGGCTCGAAACGAAACGCGTCGGCGCGATCACCCGAGGGCGTCAGGGAGAACACGTCGGCGACGAACAGCATATCGAAGCAGCCGCGTTCGGCCGTGCGGGCCGCCTTGACGTAGCTGTCGAAGGAAAAACCTGCCGGATAGGCATCGGGGTGGCGCCACGCGGCCATATGATGACCGCCGGGCGCGAAGAACATGCCCAGCCTGATCTCGCGTTTGCTCTCACCCATTTCCGTTCCCTCCGGTCCGACAGGATCAAGGCTGAGCCCAGAGCAGCGTTGCATGAAAAACCGCGACGCTGCCAGCGCGCCATCCGATCAGGCGGAACCGCTTCGCGGATGCCTCGCGCTCGTCGAGACATCATCTCCGGTTCGCACCCACCACGCAATCGCCCCGTCGTTTGTGTAAGCCCCGTCGTTTGCCAAGGCTTCAGGCAACGATTGCCGTCGGCGACGGGAATGGCAAGTGTCACTCGTTCCCTCGTCTGAGCATTCCTTCGTCAATTGCGGCGGTACGAATTCATGACGGCGCATCCCCCGAAGCATGGCGAAGTCACGACCCTCGACATCTTGAAATGCATCGCGGTGCTGCTGATGTTCGCCGACCACATCGGCCTTTATGTGTTCGACAACGACTGGCTTCGCGTCGCCGGCCGGCCGGTAGCCGTGATCTTCGGATTCCTGATCGGATATTCCGCTTCGACCCGTGTGCCGCCCTCCTGGATCGGACTGGGGATCGGCCTGTCCCTGTTGAGCCACACACTTTTTCCAACCGAAGCGCAGCACAACCTGGACATCCTGATCACGCTCGCGCTGACCCGGCTGGCGATGCCCTTCTTCGAGCGGCTCTACGAGGCACAATCGCTCCTCCTCGTGCCCGCTGTCGGCCTTCTGGCCCTGCTGACCGAACCGGTGAACGAGTTCCTGGAATACGGAGCCGAAGTTCCCATCGTCGCGCTGCTCGGCATGGCCGTCCGCCTCGACCAGGGCCGGAGCGCCGACACCACCGCCCGCCACGCCACCGCGCTTGCCGCACTCATCGCGATCGGATTGACCTCGATCCGGCACTTCGAGTTCGAGGGAACGCACGCGGCGGTCTGCATGGCCCTTCTCGCGGCGACCATGATGACGCTGGCGAGCTTTCGCAGGAACTCCTACGACGTGCCGGCCGCCATCGCGCCGCTGATGCGGTGGACCGGCCGCAATACACTCATGATCTACGCCGTTCACATGGCCGCGTTGCTGGTGACGGCGTGGGTCATGCTGCCGGACGGGCCGCTGCAACCAGACGACGCCGACACTTGAAGCCCGGCGCCTGCCCGCTTCACGTCGTACCTGCGGCCAGCTCCTGCAGCTTCTTCTGGTAGTCGGGCATGACGAGCCCGGCCGTCATGACGAGCTTGGCGGCATCCTCGCCACTCATCTTGAGGGGCACGACGTCCTTGCGAGGCACGAGGCAGACGAAGCCGGTGGGCGGCATGAACCCCGTGGGCATCCAGACCAGCAGATTGTCACGCTCGCCACCGGGAGCCAGCGCCTCGAGCTCCCCCGTCGCCTCGCCGGTGATGTAGACCAGCGACCAGATCCCTTTGGAGGGAAATTCCATCAGGCCGACCTTGACCATCTGCCGCTCTGGCTGGGCTGCCGCCGCGACAGATTCGAACATCTGCTTCAGCCCGCGATAAAGATTGCGCACGATCGGCATGCGATCGAGAAACATCTCGCCCGATGTGATGAGGGTGCGCCCGATCAGGTTGGCTGCGAGCGCGCCGATCAAGGTCAGCACGACGATGGAGAGCAGCAATCCGAAGCCGGGAACCGCGAACGGAAGATAGTTCTCCGGCGTGTACATGCGGGGGACGAGGGGCTTCACCCACTGGTCCACGTAGGAAATGAACCACCAGACGAGATAGAGCGTGATGGTGACCGGCCCGACGATCACGAGGCCGGTCAGGAAGTAGTTGCGAAGCCGCGCGCCGAGACCCCAGTAGTGTGAGGCCACGCTTCCCGCTTGCCCGTGTGATGAGCCGCTTCCCGACTTACCCGAGCCACGCTCGCTGCCACCCACGACCACATCCCCGATCCGGCGAGCAGCGAACCGACTTCGCCCGAGTAAACTTCGCCCGAGTAATCAATTTCCTCAAGATTAGCGCAGTTGTCTTGCCGATCAATTGCACGGCCGGGAAATATTTGACAGACCGACCTTCGGAGCAGCCGTGCGCTCACTGACTGACGAGGCGGCAATCCAGGCCGCCGGTCTTCAATTTTTCGCACAACTCCTGGGTTTCCCTCGTCGGGGCGAAAGGACCGACCTGCACCCGGTAGAAGCTGCCGAAATTCCCGGCAGAAACCTGATCGACCACGGGAGCGCGGCCACCGAGTTCACGGGCATATTGCGCCTGCAGCTTGGCCGAGACGCCCTGCGCCTCCGCAGCGGTTCGAACAGCCGCGACCTGGATGCGGACACCGGCTGCTCCGGCGCGCGGCGCCGGCACAGGTCCTCCGCCCGCGACTTTGCCGGCAGGCCCCGCCGGAGCGACGGCCTGGGGCGCAGAAGCGACCTTCTGCGGCGCAGGGACGGGAGCAGCCTCGGATTTGGACTGAACGAGTGGTTGTGCCTTCGCTGCTTCTTTGGGCCCGCTACGGGACGCGACCACCGACCCAGCCTTCCCCTTCGCACTCGGTTCGGAAGGCGGCACGACCACGGGCGCTGCCGCCACTGCGGGCTGTCCTGCCCGCGCCGACGTGTCGACTTCGACCATCCGGACGGAGTCCCCGATATCCTGGAAGCCCGACGGCAACGAGGACGCCGTATTGAGCACGGGCACCAGCCTGGTCGAAGGCTTGCCTGCCTGGCTGACGGAACCGGTCGCCGTCGTGGCCGCTGACGGCGGCGTCGCCGGGTTCGGCGGCGCGGGCGCGACGCGCGGCGCGACACTCGCTGTCGTCACCGGCGCGCCGGGCACGCTGCGAGGCGCCGATTGGGCGGGAGGCGTGGGCGCTGACCCACCGAACAGCGAGCCGAAGAAGCCGCCGCCGCCCGCGGTCAAGGTCGTCGACGATCCGTTCGGCGCCGGCGGTGCGACGGTAGCGAACGGAGCCGACTGCGATCCCGCCTTCGCGCCAGCCACCGCTCGCTGATTGCCAGGATCTCCCTGATCGGGCAGGCCCGCTTCTCGGTAAGCGCCGGACCGCTGCTGCAGAGCGTCCTGCCGCTGCTCTTCGGTCAGTCCGCCCTTGATCCAAAGCGCGTTGGTGAGATCTGAAATCGCCTGGGCCGGCTTCGCCTGCCGGCGATAAGCCACGCCGCGGTAATAAAGCGCCCGCGCCGTCTGGGTCGACGGCAGGCTGCTGGCTGAAAGCGCACTCGTGAGGCTTGCGACGGCTGCGTCCGCGCGGCCCTGCGCCAGCGCATTGACGCCGTCCTCGACCTGCCCCTGGGCCGCAGCCGGATCAGCCTTGGGAGCCTTCTCCGCGGCCTTCTTTCTGGCGACCGCTTTCGGCGGCGCCGACTTGGCTGGCTGTGATTTGGCCGAAGCTGGCTGCTGCGCCGATCCAGCACCAGCCTGTTGAGCGACGGCTTCGATGACCGGGACGCTGCCGCCCGCCATGACAACCGCGAGGATGCACCGTCGAATTGACGGAGTCATGCGCTATTCCTTCCTGCGCGTCCTACGCCCTGCACTCCTGTAACCGCCGAGACTCGGAACCCGATGTTAGATCGAACACCGGTGCCGATCAAACAGTCACCCGTCATCATCCACGACGGCTTCAAGACGCTGATCCCTGCTCTACGGAGTTTGGCCTACTGGCGACGGATTAACGGCAGAATAAGGCGTCAGGTGGGCTCGATATCCCGTCTCGCCCCCCTCGGCATCCCCTCGCCACGGATGATCTCCGCGCCGGTCTCCCGGAAAGGCGGGGCCCGGAAAGGCGTGTCTCGAAGAGGGGGCCGACCGATGCGAGACGGCTGCGGCCCCGACTATTCGACCGTCACGGACTTCGCGAGGTTGCGCGGCTGGTCCACGTCGGTGCCCATCAGCACAGCCGTGTGATAGGCGATCAACTGCATCGGCACGGCATAGATGAGCGGCGCGGAGAACGGGTGCACGTCCGGCATCTCGATGTACGACATCACCTTGCATCCGGCCTCGTCGGGATCGGCATTCGAGACCATGACGATCTGGCCACCGCGTGCGGCGACCTCCTGCATGTTCGACACGGTCTTGTCGAACAGTTCGTCCTTCGGGCAGACGACGATCACCGGCACGTTCTCGTCGATCAGAGCGATGGGACCGTGCTTCAGCTCACCGGCCGCGTAGCCCTCGGCGTGGATATAGGAAATCTCCTTCAGCTTCAGCGCGCCTTCGAGCGCCACGGGATAGCTGATGCCGCGGCCGAGATAGATCACGTCACGCGCCTTGGCGAGCGAATGAGCAAGCTCTTCGAACTTGTGCTCGTTGCGCAAGAGCACCGAGATGTGGCGCGGCAGCTCGACCAGCGCTTGAACCAGCTCGCGTTCCCTGGCTGCATCGATGTGCCCGCGCGCACGTCCCAGCGCGATGCTGAGGCAGGCGAGAACCGCGAGCTGACAGGTGAAAGCCTTGGTCGACGCGACGCCGATCTCGGGACCTGCGAGCGTCGGCAGCACGGCGTCCGATTCGCGCGCGATCGTCGACGTGCGCACGTTGACGACGGACGCGATCCGCTGCCCGTTCGCCTTCGCATAGCGCAGCGTCGCGAGCGTATCGGCCGTCTCTCCGGACTGCGACACGAACAGTGCGAGCCCGCCGGGCGACATCGGCGCTTCGCGATAGCGGAATTCCGACGCGACATCGATCTCGACGGGAATGCGCGCGTAACGCTCGATCCAGTATTTGGCGACGACGCCGGCATAATAAGCGGTTCCGCACGCCGAGATCGAAACGCGCGAGATCGAAGCCAGATCTATCCCCAGGTCGGGGAACTGCACGCGGCCCTCGCCCATATCGAGATAGTTGGCCAGCGTGTGGCTGATGACTTCGGGTTGCTCGTGGATCTCCTTGGCCATGAAGTGACGATGGTTGCCCTTGTCGACCAGCAGCGAGCTGGCGATCGACTTGGTCACCTGGCGTTGAACGGAGCGCCCGTTGCGATCGAAGATTTCCAACTTCTTGCGGCTCAGGACAGCCCAGTCCCCTTCCTCGAGATAGGTGATCTCGGACGTGAACGGAGCCAGCGCTATGGCATCGGAGCCCAGGTACATCTCGCCGTCGCCGTGGCCGATGGCGAGCGGCGATCCCTGACGCGCTGCGATCATCAGGTCGTCATGGCCGGCGAAAATGATGCCCAGCGCGAACGCACCGGAAAGCCGCTGAAGCGAGCGGCGAACCGCTTCGACGGGGTCATGTCCCGCATCGAGCTCGTCGGTGATGAGGTGGACCACGGCTTCGGTGTCGGTATCGGAAGCAAACTTGTGCCCCTTGCCCTGAAGCTCTGCCTTCAATTCCCGGAAGTTCTCGATGATACCGTTGTGGACCACCGACACGCGCGCGCTCATGTGCGGATGCGCGTTCCGCTCGGTCGGGCCGCCGTGTGTCGCCCACCGTGTGTGACCGATCCCGGTACGCCCGGCGAGCGGCTCGGCCTGCAGGCGGGTTTCGAGATTACGCAGCTTCCCCTCGGCGCGGCGGCGCTCCAGATGGCCGTTCTCGACGGTGGCGACGCCGGCAGAATCGTAGCCGCGATACTCGAGCCGGCGCAGCGCATCGACGAGGTCGAGTGCGACCGGCTTTGCTCCGAGAATTCCAACGATACCGCACATGCCGTGGGCTCCTCATCGTCCCGCGCGCGACGTCGGCGCGGGTCCATTGGATCGGCGGCCGGATGACCGGCCTACCGCACCTTCGTCCATTCGACCGGAAGACCGATCGACGATTCTTTCACCAGCGCAACTCTTGGACCACCCCGTTCCCGGGCACAAATCAAACAGCAAAACAGCTTGTTTCACGCCTTTGGGTCATCTCTCCGTCGCATTGCTCTCGCATTGCTCTCGCATTGCTCTGGCCGCTTCTGCGTCTCTATCTCTCCGGCCATCGGTGCTTCCCTGCGACCGGCAGGCGGCGTCTACTCTGCAGCCTTGGCCTTCTTCCGACGCATCAACGTCCGGAACTTTTCCGCCCACCCCTCGACCACCCGCTGATCGTTCCGCTCGAGCGCCAGCGCTCCGTCCGGAACATCCTTGGTGATCACGCTGCCCGAGCCGACATAAGCGCCCGCACCGATCCTGACCGGCGCGACCAGCGCCGAGTTCGAGCCGACGAAGGCGCCTGGCCCGATCTCCGTGTGATGCTTGTCGAAGCCGTCGTAGTTGCAGAAGATCGTACCCGCGCCGATGTTGGCCCCTGCCCCGACCCGCCCATCGCCCAGGTAAGCCAAGTGGTTGGCCTTGGCGCCGGCCTCCATGACGACGTTCTTCACTTCGACGAAGTTGCCGACGTGCACGTCCGTGCCGATGTCGGCCCCCGGGCGAAGACGGGCGAACGGCCCGATCCGCGCCCCCGCCCGAATGTGCGTGCCGACGATATGACAGTTGGCGTTGATCACCACGCCGTCCTCTACCGTGACACCGGGACCGAAGAACACGTTGGGCTCGATCGTGACGTCTCGCCCGAGCCGCGTGTCGTAGCTGAACCACACGGTATCCGGCGCGATCAGAGTCGCCCCCTCGGCCATCGCATGACGCCGCGCACGGCCCTGGAAGATGGCCTCCGCCACCGCCAACTGGTCGCGCGAATTGATCCCCAGCACTTCCTGTTCCGGGCACACGACGACGCTCGCCTTCAGCCCGTCCCGCCGCGCGATCTCCACGGCATCGGTCAGGTAGTACTCGCCTTTGGCGTTGGCGTTGCCGATCCGGGTCAGGATCGACAGAAGGTCGGGACAACGGAACGCCAGCACGCCGGAATTGCACAGATCGACGGCGCGCTCGGCAGGCGTCGCCTCCTTCTCCTCGCGAATCGCCTGCAACTCGCCGCCGGCCCCCGTCAGCAATCGGCCATAGCCCGTGGGATCGGCGGCCTTGAAGCCGAGCACGACGACGTTGGATCCGGCATCGAGCGCCTTGCGCATGGCAGCCAGAGTCGGCGCGGTGATCAGCGGCGTATCGCCGTAGAGCACGATCACGTCACCTGCGTGGGCTGCGATCGCTTCGCGCGCAGCCAGCAGCGCATCTGCCGTACCCAATTGATTTTGCTGAACGAAAACCTGAGATCCGGGCGCCCGCCGGGTTGCCTCGGCGCGCACGTCGTCCATGCCTGGACCGACGACCACCGCACGTGTCTCGGCCCCGAGTTCGCCGGTCAGCCCGAGAACGTGCCCGACCAGCGACAACCCGGCCACCGGATGCAACACCTTCGGCACCGCGGACTTCATGCGCGTGCCCTTGCCGGCCGCGAGAACGATGGTCAGAAGGCTCGGTTTCGTATGGCTCATGGTCGGCTCGATCCGGATGGCATGTCACCAGCGCCCCCTGGGACAGTAGTGGTCGGCGCGCAACGGCCAAGGCAATGCCCGAAGTCGACTTTGCGCACAAGCCATACGTCCGCTACCCGGATATCGAGGCCCCTTGCAATGCAATACGGTCATCGCGGTAAAAACCGACGCACAAGGAGCAACTGCACCGCCGGACCGTCTCGATACACGCCGTTCAGCCCTGCATCCAGAACATGACGAGTGCCAAGATTGCAACGATGGCCCCGATGAGCATGGCGAACTGCACGAGGAAATAGCCGCCGACCACCAGCGCAAAAGCTCCCCCGGCATAGATCAGTTGGTCGTTGGTGGCGGACCCTGTCATTTTCCGCACGGGGACCAGAGCCAGGCGGTTTCCCGTCCAGGTCCCGCCCAGCGCCCCGATCGCGGCTCCGATGAGGAAGCCCGGAAAGCCCATGACGGACCAGCCCAGATAGCCGCAGGCCCCCGCGCCCAGGACGCCCGGCCAGATCGCGCGTGCCCAGGCCAGGAGCATTTCCAGCACAGCTTGCAGAAAATCCATGCGAATCACCTCTCGTGGCCCGTCGCGCGGGAATTAACCCAACCGCGAGCCCGAAGCACGTTTCGGGCCACCCAGCGGACAGACCGTTCCCGATCGGATGGGGCCCTACTTCCATGAATCAAAAGAATCTTTACCCGCACCAGAGACACGGGACCCAGCGGAAAAAGCGTGCGGAGCACACGATATTTTGGGCCGTCATTCTGGGCCTTCGGCACTCCTTGCGCTGGGTCCCGGCTCGCGTTCGCGGCAGCGGTGCCGCTGACTTGGCCGGGATGACGACCTGAATTGAATTGCCCTGGGATGATGCTCCAGGGGCACCAACGGATACGTGACAACACGAAGCCCCCACAGCTAAGCTTCGAGAGCGGCTCGGCCACCCATTATCCTGTCCGACGTTCCGCCTGTCCAACCAGCGAGGTTCCATGGAGAGCGAGACGAATCGGGACAGGATCCACTTCCTGCTGCTCAACGTCGGCCATCTCCTGGATCACTTGTTCACGCTGATCTTCGCCACGGTCGCTGCCCTCACGCTGTCTCGCGAATGGGGGCTATCGTATGCGGACCTTCTGAAATTCGCCACACCGGGTTTCCTGGCCTTCGGCCTGTTCTCGCTCCCCGCCGGCTGGCTCGCGGACAAGTGGAACCGCGACGGCATGATGGTGGTGTTCTTCGTCGGCATCGGCGTCGTCTCGATCCTGACAGGCATGGCGCGCTCCCCGCTCCAGATCGGCATCGGGCTGTTCGTCATCGGCATGTTCGCGGCGATCTATCATCCCGTCGGGCTCGCGATCGTGACGGAGAAGTGGAAGAACACCGGTATGCGCCTCGCCGTGAACGGCGTCTGGGGCAACTTCGGCGTAGCCGGTGCCGCCCTGCTGACCGGCTACCTGATCGATCTGGCGGGTTGGCGCGCTGCCTTCATGGTGCCCGGCCTGATCTCGATCGCGGTCGGCATCGCTTACGCCGTTCTGCGCTGGCCAGAGGTTTCTGCTCCTTACGTGCAACGGCCGCGGTCGCGGACCCAGGCCACCTCGCACCTCACACCCGATGCCGCGCAGATGCTGAAGCGCATCTCGCTCATCGTGTTCGTGTCTGCGGCTTTCTCGAGCCTGATCTTCCAGTCGACCGCGTTTTCGCTGCCCAAGCTGTTCGACGAGCGCCTGCCCGGGATCGCGCAGTCACTGTTGACGACGCTTCGCACATGGGGCCTCGCGGGGAATGCCGACATGGCGACGATGGTCGGCTTCTTCACGTTCATCGTCTTCGCCGTCGCTTCGTTCGCCCAGTTGGTGGTCGGCAGTCTGCTCGACCGCTACGGCCCGCGCCCCGTGTTCATGGGAGCCGCCGTCGTGCAACTCGTTTTCTTCGCGATGATGCCCGGCCTGACCGAAGGCTGGGCGCTGGCGGTCGCGCTGGGCTTCATGCTCGGCGCCTTCGGCCAGATCCCGATCACCGACTTCATGATCGGAAAGATGGCGACCGGCGAGTTCCGCGCCCGCGTCTATGGTGCGCGTTACGTCGTGAGCTTCACCTCGCTGGCGATGGCGCTGCCGCTCATTTCGTTCGTCTATTCGAGTTGGGGCTTCGATGCGCTGTTCCGCGTGCTCACCTTCGCAGCTCTGGTGATCCTGCTGTCCGTCGCTTGCCTTCCGACCCGCTTGCCGAATTTCTCGGCTGCCCCCGCCGCCCGTTGAGACGCCTCCAGACGACAACGCCCGGCCGTTGCGGGCCGGGCGTCGGTATCGGCGGTCGAATTGCCTGCGATGCGCGTGAGCCGCGCGTGCGAGCGAACTCTACTTCTTCGCGGGAGCCTTGGCTGCGGGCGCGCCGCCACCGGCGGGCGCACCCGGCGCCTGCTGCGGCGCGGACTGCATCTGCTTCATCTGTTCGAGACGGTTCGCCATGAACGTCTCCTGCAGCTTGGCGCGCTGGGCTTGATACGCCTGGTTGTCGACGGGCTTGCCATCGAACGTCGGCGTGAACCCGACGAGGGGCACCTGATAGGGAATCGGCTGGCCGGAAACGTGCGTCGCATAGGCGACCATGACGACGCCCTTCTTCATGGCGTCGACGAGCTGCGGTGTCGCTTCGTTCTCGGCCGTGCAGCCGTTCTGGTGGCAGATCGTGAACATCAGCTTCTGGCCGACCAGCGTCTTCTCGTCGAGCTTCTCTTTCTTCTCGAGCTTGTCGACCTGTTCCTTGTTGTAGACCACCACGCTCATGCCGGCGGGCATCACGATGCCCGTCGTCGGCGGAACCATCACCATCATATGCAGCTTGTCGATGCCTTCGAGCTGCTGGATCGCGGCCGACACCATGGTGATGCCGGTATTGGTCATCTGCTCGTGATGGGTGAGGCAGAGCTGCTTCTGCTCCATCACGGGCTTGTTGTCCTTGTCGAGCTGCGGCTTGCCGTCCGGACCCGATTTCGTATAGGGGGCCTTTTCGCACAACTTGACCCAAGCGCTCTGCTGCTGCGTTGCGGGGGCGGCCGCCTGCTTGGCAGCGGGCGCTGCCTGCTTGGCCTGCTGCGCCGTCGCCACGCCGGAGAAGCCGGTCGTCATAATCAGGGCTGCGCCCGCCGCTGCAAAGCCCGATGCTGCAAGCCGGGCGCCGCACGCGCGTGAAATCCACTCCGCCATCTGTCCAAGGACCTTTCGTTGTTCGAAGCGAGCGTTGCTCGCCCCCCGTAGCCGTGCCAACTCCGCTGTCGCCACCGCGACAACGGCACCCCGTGAAAGCCAAGAAAATCCAGCCTGAGCTACCCGCCCCGGCTCCCCGTTACGCCTGGCGAAGTCCGTGAGACCCGCATGTCCCGCGGAGTAAAGGCTTGATTGAGGCATTCCCGTGGCCGAAGCCGCAGCGCATTCCGACGCAGCTGTTAACAATCGCTGCCGTGTCCCCGTTGCCACGCCATCCCCGTCTCGGTTCCGACGCAGGTCGGTGATAGCGTCGGAGGGTCGCCATTTCCTCGGATCGCCAATCACCATGCACCCGCAGTCAACCGATCAGACCGGCCGCCGCCATCCGGGCCGTAACGCTGCCTGGCTGGCTCTGGCCGGCGCCGCAGCCTTGGTCACGGCGGGAGCCGCGGCTGCCCAGGTGGCCGCGATCGAAGACGCCAAGTCGGTCGCTCACGGTATCGCCATGCATGGCAAGCCGGCACTGGCCGCGGATTTCAAGCACCTGCCCCACGCCGACCCGGACGCCCCCAAGGGCGGGCAGCTCCGGCTCGGCGTCAACGGCTCGTTCGACAACCTCAACCCCTTCACGATCCGAGGAAATACGCCGCAAGGGCTGCGCGACTTCGTGTTCGAGAGCCTGCTCGCGCGATCCGCCAGCGAGCCCTTCACCCTCTACGGCCTGATCGCCGGGGGCGTGGAGACACCTCCCGACCGCGGCCACGTGACCTTCCATCTGAGGCCGGAGGCGCGGTTCTCCGATGGCCAGCCCGTGACCGTCGAGGATGTGATCTTCTCCCACAAGATTCTGTCGCAGAAGGGATGGCCGTTCCACCGCCTCCACTACGGGAAGGTCTCGACGATCGAAATCGTGGGGCCGCGCGCCGTGCGCTTCAACTTCAAGGCTCGCGGTGATCGCGAGCTGCCGTTGATCCTGGGCCTGATGCCGGTGATCCCGCGTCACAGGATGAGCGACGAGCAGATCGAGCGGACGACGACAGAGCCCGTCGTCGGCAGCGGACCCTATACGATCGCGAAAATCGACATCGGCCGATCCCTGACCTATCGGCGCAATCCCGCCTATTGGGGCCGCGACCTCGCCCTGCAGCGCGGCCGCTTCAACTTCGACGAAGTCACCTACGAGTTCTTTCGCGATCAGGGCGCGATGTTCGAGGCGTTCAAGGCCGGCGACCTCGATGCGCGCGTCGAGGACGATCCCACCCGCTGGGCGGAGGGCTACAGGTTCCCGGCGATGTCGAACGGCCAGGCGGAAAAACGCGAGCTCAGGATAGGCATCCCCGCGGGCATGTCGTCACTCGTCTTCAACACCCGCCGCGCGCCGCTCGACGACCAGCGCGTGCGACGCGCCCTGATCGAGCTGCTCGATGCCGAATGGCTCAATCGCAACCTCTACCACGGCCTCTACCGCCGCTCGACCAGCTACTTCGCCCGATCGGAGCTGGCCTCCAGCGGCCGCCCCGCCGACGCACGCGAGCGCGAGCTGCTGGCGAAGTTTCCCGGCGCCGTCCGCGAAAGTCTGATGGAGGGCCGCCCCGACCTCCCCGTCACCGACGGCAGCGGCAACACCCGCGCCGGGCTCAAGAAGGCGAGCGACCTCCTGGCGGCGGCAGGCTTCGGATTGTCCGGTGGGCGGATGGTGCACAAGGGCACCGGCAAGCCGCTGGCGCTCGAATTCCTCGCTTCCAGCCGGACGCAGGAACGGCTGGTGCTCGCCTACGCCGAGAACCTCAAGCGCCTCGGCATCGCGCTGCGGCTGCGGCAGGTCGACAGCGCGCAATACTCGTCGCGCATGAAAGCGTTCGACTTCGACATGGCGCAGGCGCTGTGGCAGGCCTCGCTGTCGCCGGGCAACGAGCAGTACAATCGCTGGTCGGCAGCGGCAGCGAAGGCGGAAGGCTCGTTCAACTATGCCGGCGTGCACAGCCCCGCCGCCGATGCCATGATCGGCGCACTGCTGGCCGCTGAAAAGCGCGAGGATTTCGTATCGGCCGTGCGGGCGCTCGATCGCGTTCTTCTATCGGGCGATTATGTCGTGCCGCTGTTCCATGTGCCGGGCCAATGGCTCGCGTGGCGCACCCGCGTTGCATTTCCGCAGGTGCCCCGCCTCACCGGCAACGACTTCGACACGTGGTGGGCCAAGCGCTGAGCCCACCCTCTTGTAAGAGGGATTGGCGCAGACGCTTCCACCTCCGGCGCTACGCGCCACCTCTCCCACGAGGGGCTACCGGATTCACACAAGTGAGTCGCAAGTGAAAACATTGAAGTTCGGAAGAC
>CAZNMY010000152.1:0-13046 GCA_964574325.1 uncultured Devosia sp.
CGGTACGCAGCGGCTCACGCGCTTCGTCGGCAAGTCGAAGGCGATGGAAATGTGCCTCACCGGCCGCAACATGGACGCCGCCGAAGCCGAGCGCGCGGGCCTCGTCTCGCGGGTCGTCTCAGCCGCCGACCTGTTGGCCGAGGCGATGAAGGCCGCCGACACCATCGCCGGCATGTCGTTGCCGGCCGTGATGATGACCAAGGAAAGCGTCAACCGCGCTTACGAAACCACACTGTCCGAGGGCATCCGCTTCGAGCGCCGCGTATTCCACGCCATGTTCGCGACCGAAGACCAGAAGGAAGGCATGGCCGCCTTCGTCGAGAAGCGCAAAGCCGTCTGGAAGCACAAGTAGCTTCACATGGCCGCAACGGACTGCCGCGAGGCATGCTGTCACTTCGGGCTCGGCTGTGAGCCGCGAACCGATGGCGGGGCCTCCGGCGGGTCGAACACCATGACGTAACCGAATATCACAACCGCCTGGACGGTAAGGATGAGAACGACCACGCCCAGAATTATGCCGGCGGTCTTCCACGGAGCGGGTGTGGTGCGGGCGAGCAGCGTAGTGACCAGCAACACCGGCCAGATCAGCAACAGATCGACGCGGATGTTGCAGTTCGCATCGCACAGGACGCCGCTACCGATCAGGATCTCGTAGACGCCGTAGAGGAGCCACAAGATGGCCGCCGCGATCACCGCCGGGCGCGGTTGCCGGCCGGCCATGGCCGCGAAGTATGCAGCCGCCGCAAAAGCCCCGAGCGCAAACAAGGTCATCGCACCCCGATCGCCAAATTTGAAAAATCAGAGGACGGGGTCAGACCCCGCGGGCCTGACCCAATTCCCAAACTCCAGTGTCATCCTCGGGCGTGGGCGAGGTCCGTCAGGACCGTAGCCCGCGTTCCCGCGGCCCCATGGTGCAGCCTGCGACGTACGTCGTTGCGATCACCGCCCGTGCCGACGGCGGAATGGGTCCTCGGAACGAGCCTCCGGCCCGACCGAGGATCACACGCTGAGAGGGAGCGATCGGGCTGCGATCAGGATCTCATCCTACTCCCTACCCAAGACCGAGTCCTGCCTTGACTTGGCGGTCATTTGAGATCATCAAAGAAAACGATCATTCGTTTTTCTTTTCGCAACTGCGAGCAGAACCTGCCCCAGGTCACGCCCCTCTGAAACCGCGAAGCGATGCCCAAGCTCAACCCAGCCACCCAGGAAGCCCGGCGAACCCACATCCTGGACGCCGCCGAGATCTGCTTTGCCAAGTCGGGCTTCCACCGCACCAGCATGCAGGACATCTGCAAGCACGCCAAAGTCAGCGCAGGCGCGCTCTACGTCTACTTCCCCTCGAAGGAGGCGCTGATCGCCGGCATCGCCGAGCGCGACCGCAACAAGCTGGCGAGCCAGTTCGCAGCCCTCGCCGACGAGCCCGACCTCAGCGTCGCGCTCGGTAAGCTCGGCGAGCACTACGCCATCGAGGAACCGCAGCATAAGCGCCGGCTCTGCATCGAGATCGGCATGGAAGCCGGCCGCAACGAGGCGGTCGGCGAGATCTACCGCTCCGTCGACGAATTCGTGCAATCGAGCTTCGAGCAGCTTTTCACGCGCGCCGCAGCCGAAGGCCGCATTCGCCCCCTGCTTCCGCCGGAGGAACTGGCGCGCATCATCTGCATCCTCGGCGACGGCATGTTCTGGAGACGTGCGGTCGATCCCGGTTTCGACGCCAAGAGTGTGATCCCCGCCATCACGGCCATCGTAGCAGGACTGCTGAACGCTCCGGAGGCCCAGCCAGAATACCTGCCAGAATCTCGGACGAAATCTCAGACTGAAACTCGGACGCCATTGGCCGGTCCGCCGAAACCCCGAACGGCAAAAGCGGCGCGCAAGGGAATTCACCCATGAATTTGAAACTTACAGGCGTGATCCTCGCCGCGGCGGTCGGCGTTGGTCTCTACGCGCAGGGACTGCCGCCGTTCGCCCGAACGCCCGACAGCCAAGCCTCGCAGATCGAAACACCTAAGCCCGCAGCCGGAAAAGGCGCACGCGAGGAAGCAGCGCCGTCCGTCACCGTGGTGCGCGCTGGCGTCTCTCTGATCCGCGACACGGTGCTCGTCACAGGCACCCTCGTGCCGCGCCTGGAAGTCCTCGTCGCGCCCGAGGTCGAAGGCCTCCGAGTCACCGAGCTGCTGGTCGAGGAAGGCGCACGCGTCGAGAAGGGCCAATTGCTGGCGCGACTGGAAAAAGAAACGCTGAAAGCCTCGCTCGCACAGATGGACGCGATGCGCGCGAAAGCATCCGCCGCGATCACCCAGGCGCAGAGCAACATCGTCGCCGCCCAGGCGCGCCGTGACGAGAGCGCCAACGCGCTCGACCGCGCCAAGCCGCTGAGCAAGTCCGGCGTACTCTCCGACAGTACGCTCGACCAGCGCGAAGCCGCAGCGCGGACAGCCGCAGCCCAGCTCAAAGCCGCCGAGGACGGGCTGAAAGTCACCGAGGCCGAGCTTGCACAGGTCGAAGCCCAGCGCCGCGACATTCTGTGGAAGCTGTCGCGCACGGAAGTGCAAGCCACCGTCGCAGGCGTCATCAGCCGCCGCAACGCGCGTATCGGCGGCGTTGCTTCCGGCGCGGCCGTCGCCCAGCCGATGTTCAACATCATAGCGAACGGCGAAATCGAACTCGAGGCCGATGTGCCCGAGCAGGATCTCGCGCGCCTCGCGGCCGATCAGAAAGCCGTCGTTTCGATTGCAGGCACGGGTGAAGTCAACGGCAGGATCCGCCTCGTGATGCCCGAGGTCGACAAGGCGACCCGCCAGGGCCGTGTCCGCATTACCATCGCCGATGGAACGCGCGTGCGTATCGGCAGTTTCGGCCGCGGCGCAGTCCTCGTCAGGGCGACCGAAACGCTGGCGCTCCCCGCCAGCGCCGTCCTGTTCGGAGCCGAGGGCGCCTTCGTACAGCTCGTCTCAGCCAATCGCATCGTGACGCGTAAGGTCGAGACCGGCCTGCACACCCCGACCCTGGTCGAGATCGTTTCCGGCGTTGCCGCTGGCGATATGATCGTCGCGAAGGCCGGCACGTTTCTGCGTGAAGGCGACCTCATCACGCCCGTCGAGCACCGCAGCTCGTCCGCCAAGCTCAATTGAATCACGGCCATCTCTGGCCACCTAGAGGCACACGAAATGTCGAACCGCATCAACGTATCGGCCTGGTCGATACGCCATCCGGTGCCGCCGCTGCTGTTGTTCGTGGTCTTCATCGCGCTCGGCTTGTTCAGCTTCCGGCAGCTCCCTGTTTCGCGCTTCCCGAACATCGACGTGCCGATCGTGCAAGTGCTGATCACTCAGTCGGGTGCAGCCCCTTCCGAGCTCGAAACGCAGGTGACGAAGAAGGTCGAGGACGCGGTCGCCAGCATCACCGGCGTCAAGCACATCAACTCCACCGTGGTCGAAGGCAGCTCGACCACGATGATCCAGTTCGAGTTGGGCATTCCCACGGATCGCACCGTCAATGACGTGAAGGACGCCGTCGCGCGCATCCGCGCCGAGCTGCCGCGCACCATCGACGAACCGATCATGCAGCGCATCGATATCGAAGGCCTGCCGATCCTCACCTATTCCGCGCGTGCCCCGACCAAGACGCCCGAAGAGCTTTCGTGGTTCGTGGACGACACCGTCTCGCGCCTGCTGCAGAGCGTGAAGGGCGTCGGCAAGGTCGAGCGCGTCGGCGGCGTCGACCGCGAGATCCGCATCTCGCTCGATCCCGACCGCCTGCTCTCGCTCGGCATCACCTCCGGCGACGTCAATCGTCAGGTCCGCGCGACCAACATCGACCTCGCCGGCGGCCGCGGCGAGATCGGCGCACGCGAGCAGGCGATCAGAACCCTCGCCGGCAGCAAATCCGTCGAGGAGCTTGCGCGCACGATGATCGCGCTTCCCGGCGGCCGCTCCGTCCGGCTCGATACACTCGGCACGGTCACCGATACGATCGCCGAGCCGCGCCAGTACGCAGAGCTCGACGAGAAGCCGATCGTCGCCTTCGCCATCAGCCGCGCCAAAGGTGCGAGCGACGTCACCGTCGAAGCCGGCGTCGCCAAGAAGATCGCAGAAATCCAGAAGGCCCATCCCGATATCCGGCTCGAGCTGATCGACAGCCAGGTCGTCCATACCCTCGGCGTCTACACCGCTACGATGAAGTCGATGATCGAAGGCGCGCTGCTCGCGATTCTCGTCGTCTTCGTATTCCTGCGGGACTGGCGCGCGACGGTCATCGCCGCCGTTGCCCTGCCGCTCTCGATCATCCCCGCCTTCTGGGCGATGGACCTGATGGGCTTCTCGCTGAACCTCGTCAGCCTGCTCGCGCTCACCATCGTTACCGGCATCCTCGTCGACGACGCGATCGTCGAGATCGAGAACATCGTCCGCCACCAGCGCCTGGGCAAATCGCCCTATCGTGCCGCCCTCGAAGCCGCAGACGAAATCGGTCTCGCGGTGATTGCGATCACCGCGACCATCATCGCCGTGTTCACCCCGGTCAGTTTCATGGGTGGCATCCCCGGCCAGTATTTCAAGCAGTTCGGTCTCGTCGTCGCCGTCGCGGTATTTTTCTCTCTGCTCGTCGCGCGCTTCGTCACGCCGCTTCTGGCAGCCTATCTGATGCGCGACAGCGGCAAGGAGCACCACGAAGGCCGGGTCATCAAGGCTTACACGCGGCTCATCACCTGGTCGGTGAAGCACCGCATCGCCACGGTCGGCCTCGGATTGGTGATCTTCGCGATTTCGATCCTCAGCATGCGCCTGCTCCCCGCCGGCTTCCTGCCACCTGAGGACAACGGCCGCATTCTCATCGCGTTCGAGCTGTCGCCGGGTTCCCGCCTCGAAGACACCCGCAAGACTGCAGCCGAGATCAGCCGCAAGCTCAAGGAACGCCCGGAGGTGCAGCACGTCTACGTCACCGGCGGCCGTATCCTCGGGTCCGGCAACGAGGTCCGCAAGGCGACGCTGGTCGTCATGACCACCCCGAAGAAAGAGCGCAAACTCGACGCCAACGGGTTGAAGCAGGTGTTCGCAGCCGAGCTTCAGCGCATCCCCGACATCCGCTTCTGGTTCCTGCAGGAAAACGGCCAGCGCCAGTTCCAGATGGTTGTCGTCGGCCGTGACGGCCCAGCGGTCGAGAAGGCCGCCGCCGCGATCACCAGCGAAGGCAAGCGCCTCCGCCAGATCACCGAGGTCATTTCCACCGCCGAGCTGGAGCGCCCCGAGTTGCGCGTCGTTCCGGATCGCGAGCTCGCAGCACGCCTGGGCGTCTCGACCGAAACCATCGCCGAAACCGTCCGCATCGCAACCATCGGTGACGTCGGCCCGCTGCTCGCGAAATTCGATGCCGGCGATCGCCAGGTGCCGATCCGTGTGCAGTTGCTCGAAAGCGCGCGCGCCGACGTCCAGCTCCTGCGCGCCTTGAGAGTGCCGACAGCTTCCGGAACAGCCGTTCCCTTGGCTTCGCTTGCGAGCTTCCGATACGGCCAAGGCCCCACCACCATCGACCGCTACGACCGCGAACGTCGCGTCACCATCAGCGCCGACCTCGTCGGCAACACGCCGCTCGGCGAGGCGATCGAAGCGTTGAAGGGCCTGCCCGCCGTGAAGGCGTTGCCGCCCGGCGTCCAGCTGAAGCAGTTCGGCGACGCCGAAATCATGGGCGAGATCTTCGAGAGCTTCGCGAAAGCGATGGCGCTCGGCATCATGCTGGTGTTCTCGGTGCTCGTGGTCCTGTTCTCGAGCTTCCTGCAACCCGTGACGATCCTGTTCTCGCTCCCGTTGTCGATCGGCGGCGCCATCGTCGCGCTCATCATCTCGCAGATGCCGATCAGCTTGCCGGTGGTGATCGGCATTCTCATGCTGATGGGCATCGTCACCAAGAACGCCATCATGCTCGTCGACTTTGCGATCGAGGAAATGGCCGCGGGCGTTCCGAAGGCCGAAGCCATCGTCGACGCCGGCCGCAAGCGTGCCCGCCCGATCGTCATGACCACCATCGCCATGGTCGGCGGCATGTTGCCTGCCGCGATCGGCATCGACTCCGGCGGCGAATTCCGCGCACCGATGGCCGTCGCCGTGATCGGCGGCCTGATTTCCTCCACGATCCTGTCGCTGGTGTTCGTGCCCGCCGTCTTCGTACTCATGGACGATATCGGCAACGGAATATGGCGCGTATTCGGACGTTTCATCGGCCCTGTCGACGAGCCGAACGCCCAGGAAGCAACGAAGAGCGCAGCGACGAAGGCCTAGTTCTGCAGCCGAGCGAAGAATTAGGCTGGCAACCGTGATATCAAATATTCGACGGCGGACGGATTGTGCATCCGCCGTAGAAGCCTACGTTGTGCGCAGACTTTCGATCTCCACACGTCGATCAGCCGACGTCGCCCCCGAACCGGAGCAGCTCCCATGTTTGACGCCAAGTCGATCCTCGACATCCTCATGAAGGGCGCACAACCCGCACCCGCCCAGCAGAACCAAGCCGGAAATCAGGCAGGCGGCCTTGGCGGTCTCGGCGACATCCTCGGCAAGATCCTGCAGCCGCAAGCCCAGCAGGCTCAGGCTCCCCAAAGCAGCAGTGGAAGCGGCGGCTTGGGCGACATCTTCGCCGAACTCCAGAAGCACATGGGCGGCGCAGGTCAGCCCAACGCGCAACCTCGCGCCGGAGCAGCTCCCGAAGCGGGCGGCCAAGGCGGACTGGGCGGCATGGGAGGCCTCGGCGACATCCTCGGCCAGCTCCAGAAGCAGCTCGGTGGTCCAGCCGGCACGCAAGGTGGCGCACAAGCCGGCGGACAAGGCAGCGCAGGCGGCGGCCTGATGGACATCCTCGGCCAGCTCTTGGGCCAGGCGACCGCCGGCGCCAAGGAAGGCGCAGGCCGCATCGACGATATGACCGGCGCCTCAGGCAAAGCCCGTGAAGCACTTGGACAGGCGACCGGAAAATCGCCGGAAGAAATCCTCGCTCAACTCCAGGAATGGATCCGCAACAACCCCGGCACGGCAGCCGCCGGCGCAGGCGGTCTCGGCGCCATCGTGCTCGGCACGCGAACCGGACGTGGAATGGTCGGCACCGCCGCCAAGCTCGGCGCACTGGCCCTCATCGGCGGCCTCGCCTACAAGGCCTTCCAGAACTATCAGGATGGCCGCCCGCTCATCTCGAACGATGACCCGCGCCGCCTGCTCTCGGAGCCTGCCCCCACCGGCACCGGCTTCGAACCGGACGCCATCTCCAACGACACCGCCACGCTCTACATCCGCACGATGATCGCCGCCGCAGCAGCAGACGGACGCATCGACGCTGCAGAGCACCAGAAGATCCTCGGCGGCCTGCAACAGGCAGGCGTCGGCGCGGAAGCGCAGGCGTTCCTGGAGCAGGAGATCCAGAACCCGGCAACCGCGGAAGACCTTGCCGCCGCGGTATCCTCCCCGCAGGAGGCTGTGCAGGTCTACACGGCCGCCCGTCTCGCCATCGACCCCGACACCCGCGAGGAAGCCGGCTTCCTCGGCGAGTTGGCGCAGCGCCTCGGCATCGACGCCGACCTCGCCGGCCACATCGACGCGACCGCGAAGGCCGCAGCGGCATAAACTTGACCTTCCTGTTCGCAAGCCCATGATCACGGCCGGTCAGACGATGTTCTGGGCCGGCCGTTTTCGATTGAACAGGGAGCTGCCCGCATGAAGATCTCAGCCGTCTCGTTCGAGCCCTGCGTTCAGCGCCAGCAGGACACGGACTGGAAATTCGCACGCGCGGCAATTCCCGAAGTCCGCGGCTGGACGATCCGCATCACTGGCGAGAACGGCACCACCGGCATCGGCTACGGCCATGCCCTCGCCGCCGTCACGGGTCACGCAGCCGGCGTCGGCGCAGCACTCGATCTCCTCGAGGCCCGCCTGATCGGCCGCGACACCGACGATCTCGCGGGCCTCGTCGCCGAGCTCGATGCCGCCGTCGTCTATAATCCGAGCGCCAAAGCCGGCCTTGAAATGGCGCTCTACGATCTCGTCGCTCGCAGCCTCGACACCAGCATCGGCACGCTTCTCGGCGGCCGTCACCGCACGACGATTCCCTGCTCGCGTCTCATCCCGTTGAAGTCGCCGGAAGAGATGGCGGCAAAGTGCGCCGCATTGGCAGGCGAGGGCTATCGCACCCTCAAGCTGAAGCTCAGCGGCGACCCGCGCCTCGACCACGACCGCATCGCGGCGAGCCGCTCGGCGCTCGGTCCCGACGTCCGACTGACGCTCGATCCCAACCAATCCTATTCGGCCAAAGGCTTCCTCAAAGCCTGGCCGTCGTTCGAGCGCCACGACATCAGCCTCGTGGAACAGCCCGTGCCCGCCGCCGACCTGCCCGGCCTCGCGCTGCTCACCCGCGCGTTGCCCGTCGCGGTCGAAGCCGACGAGGCCGCAGCCTCGCTCGCCGACGTCACCCGCCTGGCACGCGAGCGCACCGTCGATGTCATCAACCTCAAGATACCGAAGATCGGCGGCGTCCAGGCGACACTCGCCGCAATCGCGATCTGCGAAGCCAACGGCATCGGCTGCCGTTTCGGCGCGTCGTTCGGCCCATCGCTGCTCCAGGCTTTCCAGGCCCACCTCGTCGCCCGCGTCGCGCGCCTCGACCACGCCTGCGAACTCGCCGAGCACGAGCACCTGCTCGACGATCCGTTCACCGGTCTCGCCGTCACCAACGGAAATGTCATCATCCCCACGGGTCCAGGCACCGGCGTCGACTTGAAAAGCTGAAGCACTTCTTACGTAGGTTGGGTCAGGCACTGCGCGACCCAACATCCACGACGTACCTTGAAATGTTGGGTCGCGGCCCATCGGCATTGACCCAAGCTACAACGCCGGTCGCACAGTTGTGCTTCACACCACGCCAGAACCGCCTTCACACTCACTTGTTCCGGAACGCCTCGCACACCCGCATGAACGGCGTATCGAGAAGCTCGCGGGTCTCCTTGTCGACGCCGCAGTCTTCCATCGCTTTGCGAATGCACATCATCCACTGGTCGCGCTCCACCACACCGATCGCGAAGGGCTTGTGCGCCGACACGATGCATTTGCGATCGGCCAACTGGAAATAGAGCTGCGGCCCGCCGAGCCATCCGCTCAGAAACGCGAACAGGCGATCCCGCATCGGCCCGAGATCCTTGCCGTGCATCTTCCGGATCGTAGCCGCAGCCGGATCGGTATCCATGACATCGTAGAACCGGTCGACGATGCGCCGAACCACGACCTCCCCGCCGACCCTCTCGTAGGGCGATTTCTCGACCTCAGGCTCAGCCGTGACTTCTGAAGTATCCATGCCCGCTTCGCTCGTCCGGTGTTGACGTGAGCGACAATCGATAAACAACCCGGACGCGCGCAATTTGATCTGGCTCAATCACTCACAACGGTGTCGGCCCCCGAGGACCCGACACCGTGCAGAACTGCGCAGGACGGAGCGCAGCCGACATTACTTCAGCTTGATTCCCGCCGTCTTGACGACACCGCCCCAGCGCTCGATCTCGCCTTTCACATAAGCCGAAAACTCCGGCGTGGAGCTGCCGACCGTGATCACGCCGAGCTTTCCGAGCCGCTCTGTCGCATCCGTCGACTTGATCCCCGCGACCGATGCCTTGTGCAGCTTCGCCTCGACCGTCGGCGGCAGATTTGCCGGCGCGACGATCCCGTACCAGTTGTCGGCCTCGACTTTCGGCAGGCCCGACTCCGCCATCGTCGGAACGCTCGGCAGAACGCCAACCCGCTTGTTGCTGCCGACGCCCAACGCCCGAAGCTTCCCGGACTGCACGCTGCCGAGCAGCACGGGAACGTCGGCGAACAGCATTTGCACGTGGCCGCCCAGCAGATCGTTCACGGCCGGCGCCGCGCCGGCATAAGGCACGTGGACCATATCGATCGCAGCCGTGATCTTGAACAGCTCCGCCGCCATGTGCGGCATGCTGCCGAGCCCCGTGGACGCAAAATTGATCTTGCCCGGTTGCGCCTTGGCCAACGCCACGAGTTCACCCACGGTCTTCGCCGCGACTTGCGGCCCCACGACCAACAGCTCCGGCACCGATGCCGCCTGAGTCACCAGCGTGAGATCCTTCAACGGATGATACGGCAACTTGCTCTGCAGCACGACGTTCATCGCCAGCGTGCCGGACGTCGCGATTCCGATCGTGTAGCCGTCCGGATCGGCCTTCGCGACGGCAGCGATTCCGGTAACCCCGCCGGCACCCGGCCGGTTCTCGATGACGACCGGCTGGCCGATCAATTGTGAGACTTTCTCCGCATAGATCCGCCCGATCGTATCCGCCGGCCCGCCTGCCGGAAACGGCACGATCAATTTCAGCGACTTGCTCGGATAGTCTTGCGCGACTGCGAATTGAGACGCGAGTGAAAGCACCGATGACGCGATTGCGATCTTCAAGATGGATTTGGTCACGACGTATTCCTCCCTTGGTTTCCTTGCAGCCACCCTGCGCATCACGCGCAACAGGCGATCGTGCCCTGTTTCTTAACGCTCACGGACTATCGTGAATGCGGCCCGGCTCTATCCCTGCCGCAGCGTCGGTCCGACATATCTCGAACACCAGACCGAATTCCCCCGCCCTCTCAGACCGACCTCGACACGAATTCACCCCTTGCAGTCTTGCCCTCGGAGGCATCTGTGAACACCGACACGCTCGATACTCCGATTGCGCTCAAGATCGCATACACCGCCTTCATGGCCGTCCTCGTTCCCGTCTACCTCTACTATTACGGCCCGGCCAATTTCCTATATTTCTGCGACGTCGCCCTGATCCTGACGCTGGCCGGCATGTGGCTCGACAACCGCCTTCTCGTTTCCATGAGCGCTGTCGGCATCCTCGCTCCGCAGATCCTGTGGCTGGTCGACTTCTTCGCGCAGTTCGCCGGCTATCCGATCACCGGCGTCACCGGCTACATGTTCGACGCGACGAAACCGCTGTTCCTGCGTGGGCTCTCGCTGTTTCACGGATGGCTGCCACTTCTCCTCCTCTATCTCGTCTGGCGCAGCGGCTATGATCGCCGGGCCCTGAAGGTCTGGACGGTACTGGCGTGGGTCGTCATCCTCGTATGCTACCTCTTCATGCCCGGCCCGCGGCCCGATCCCGGCATCGCAGCCGTCAACATCAACTACGTCCACGGCTTCAGCGACACGGCCGCACAGACCTGGATGCATCCCTTGCTTTGGCTGGCGATGATGATGGTCGTGTTGCCTGTTGCCCTGTTCGCCCCCACACATTTCGCCTTGCTCCGCTGGAAAGGCAGAAGCTGAGCGCCTCGTATTCAAGGCGGTAGCCCCCTGACCCAGGCGGCGATCTCGGCGATCACCGCCGAGGGTTGCTCGGGCAGCAGGGCATGGCTCGCATCGGGAATCGTTCGCACCGTGGCCCGATCACCGAAAGCGTCGCGCGCTTCGAACCAGGATTCCCGCGGCCTGAACGGATCTCGTTCCGGTACGATATCGAGCAACGGCGCATCGCCCGCCCTCCAGTATTCGTCCTGTTTCGTCGCCGCGACCGCCACACCTTGAACCGCCATCGCCCCGGCCGACCATCCCGACAGCCACACATCAGCATCCTCGGGCCGCAGGAAGAAGCCCTGCCGTAACGCTGCCAGTCGCTCCTCGTCGCCAAGCCCGAGGTTGCCGGCCGCCTGCACCACTGCATGCAGTTCCCGCGGATACGTCTTCGCAGCCGCAGCCATCAACACGATACCGCGGACGAGCAGCGGATGATCGGTCGCAACCATCCGCGCGACCCAGTTTCCGAACGCATGCCCGGCGATCACCGCCCGCCCGGCCCCCTCGCGCTCGATCACGAGAGCGACATCGCGCGCGAGATCCTGCATGCGAATTCCTGTGCTCGGCCCGCTGCTTAGATGCGCCCCACGCGGCTGTGGTCGAAGCACCCGGAATCCTTCGCTCGCGAGCCCCGCAGCAACCTCGTCGAAATCTTCCGAATCCCGTCCACGCGACGGCAGCATCACGATGACCGGGCCGATGCCCTCGTGAATGAGGTCGACCTGCACATCACCGAAACGAACCACTTCACGACCCCGGGACGACACGAGCGGATTCCCATTTCCCGTCGTCATATCGACCGCCACTCCGGCTCAACACATGCCAATCCGACACCCATCTCCCTAAAGGACAGCATATTGACATTTAGTCGTCAATCCACTTGATTGCCGTCTTCGGCGCACCAGCCCCGTGACCTCGTCGAGGCGGCGGCACATCGAGGAGATCAGAATGAAACACCTCGTCCCGAGCCTTCTCGGCTCAGCCGCAGTTGCGTTGTCCACGCTTCCCTCGGCGGCGCAAACACCGGCTGAATTCTACAAAGGCAAAACGATTACGATCTACGTTGCTGTCGGCACGGGCGCGTACGACCTCTATGCGCGGCTCGCCGCCCGTCACATGCCCAAACTGATACCGGGCAATCCCAACATGATCGTCACCAACATGCCCGGCGGTGGTGGCGTGGTGGCCGCGAACTACGTCGCGAACGTCGCGCCGCGCGACGGCACGGCCCTGCTCGTGCCGCTGAAGCCCATCGCGATGACGCAATTGCTCACGCCAGCCGTCGTCAAATACGACGCCACGAAATTCCAATGGATCGGCAGCATGGCCGATGCTCCCGGTGTGCTCGTCGTTTGGAACACGTCTCCGGCCAAGACCCTCGACGAGGCACGAAGCACGCAGCTCGCGCTGGGAAGCACCGGAGCCGGCGGCGAGACGGCGATCTTTCCCTCCGTCATCAACAGCGTCCTCGGTACGCGCTTCAAGGTCATCACCGGCTTCCCCGGCATGGCCAACATTTTTCTTGCGATGGAGCGCGGCGAGATCCACGGCGTGTCGACCGTCCTCGGCAGCATCAAGGGCCTGCGTCCGGAGTGGATCAGCCAGAAAAAGATCGGCTTCATCGCCAACATCACCAAAGTCAGATCGAAAGACCTTCCCGATGTGCCGACGATCCTGGAACTGGCCCGCACGCCCGAAGAGCGCCAGAC
>CAZNMY010000153.1:0-12999 GCA_964574325.1 uncultured Devosia sp.
GTAGCCATATCCACCACATTCTGCGTGACCCCATCAAGTTCCCCGATGCCGAGACGATGAAGCAGATCGTCGAGGTGCACTTCCCCGGCCTCAAGGGCCGCCTCGTCAACGAGGCGCTGAGCGTGTTCTACGACATCCGCGACGTGCCCGGCGTGAAGAAGAAGCCGTCGACGTCCGAGTTGCTCGACTGGATCAAGCTGCTGCTCAACGAAGACATCACGCCCGAGACGCTGCGCGAGAAGGACCCGCGCAAGCTGATCCCGCCCCTCCACGGCGCCCTCCTCAAGAACGAGCAGGACGTCCACCTCTTCGAACGGCTGGCTTTCATGACGCGGCGTCAGTCGCGCGGGGAGTGAAGGAGCGAGCCCCTACTGCGCAGCCGTGGCCGGTTCTGCTGCGGGGGCAGGCTTCGCCTCCGGCGCGGGCAATGAACCTGTCGTCACCGGCGCTGCTGCCGCCGGAGCCGCTGCCGCCGGAACCGTACCCGGAGCCGCCGCCTTGGCAACCGCGGGGGCCGCCTTCTTCACGACCGGCTTGGCTTTCGGCGGCGGCGCTGCCGGTTTCGCCGGCTCGCTCCCGCCGAAGAAGCTGAACAGCGACGACATCGGCGCGGTCTCGCTGACGCCGCCGTTGTAGGCCTGCAGCACCCGCACCTTCGCGCCGACTTTCGCGATCGAGGCCAGATGCACCACGTGCTCGTTCGTCAGGCGGAAGCAGCCCGACGAGTTCGCACGCCCTACGGTACGGTCGTTGTTGGTGCCGTGGATGCGATAGATCGTGCTGCCGAGATAGAGCGCGCGCGCGCCCTGCGGGTTCTTGAGCCCGCCCGTCACGGTGATCGGCAGGCCGGGCTGCCGCTTGTGCATCTCCGGCGGCGGCGTCCACGACGGCCACGCGGTGATGCGGCTGATCTTCTCGGTCCCCGACCACGTGAAGCCGTCGCGGCCGACCGAAATCGGATACTGGTAGGCCTTCTTTCCCGGCAGCACGAAGAACAGTCGCTTGCCCGCGGTATCGACGATGATCGTGCCGGGCTCCTCGGCCTGATCGAAATAGACGATCGGCGGTTCGGCTGGCTTGATGTCGGGCCGCTCGCCGCCGTCCATGTGCTTGGGATAGACGGTCGGGCCGGCGGCAGCGCGGCGCGCCGCGCGTGCGGCCTCCCGCTCTTCGGCTTCCCGCCGGGCGTCGCTCTCGAAGACGAAGCCGGACTGCGCGAAGGCGGGCGCCGTCGCAGCCAGGAGACCGGCGACCAGTGCCGGCAGCCATGCGAGCGAAGTTCTCATCGTCGTGCCTCGAGGCCGGAGCGGTTTTCGTCGTCGGCTGATTCGATTGATACGCGAGCGCAACCGGCCGGCACAAGTTGGCCGTGGCCTCACACTGCTGCTGTCGTCGTGGGTGTGGCATTCCTGCACGTGCCGACCGCCGCACCGGGAAAGAATACGGCCCGTGGCGACTGGGACGCCACGGGCCCGGCAACGTATGTCTGCTGGTTCGTGGTCAGTTTTCTTCGACCAGGAACACTATGTTCCGCCCTTCCGGATCAACGATCGCGACACGGTTGTCGGCGGAGAAATAGCGGTAGTTCCTCAATTTCGGGACGCGTTCCACGACGCGCGTCGGAAAAATGTGGATATCCACGCCGGGGGGCACTCCCGCGCCCGCCGTCAAGGCGCCGAGCCCCAACGTGTTGCGAGACCGGACCTCGATCTCCCGGAAGACAATCGCCTGTTCCTCGCGGGTCAGCGTCAACCGGCCGCCGTCCGTTCTCCCGGTAACGCGCGTCGAAGATTCGTCGAGCACTTGGACGATTTCATATGTTGCCGGTTCTACGATCACGATCCGATTGTCGACGACGACGTATTCATAGCGCCGATACGCGGGGACGATGGAGACGATCGAAGGGGGCAGCGGCGCCAACTTGACGGACCGCGGAAGCCGAGAACCGATATTGACCGTCACCCTTACGTTGTCGGCCCGATTGACCTTGCGGTTCTTGAACAAATTCTCCCGCACGGTCCTGCGCTGCTGCTCTGAAATCTGAACCTTCCCTTCGCTTCTCGCAGCCCCCTCCTTTTCGTTCGTCCCGTCGTTCTGTGCAGCTTTGCCACCCGCAGGACGGCTGTCGCCGGCAGCGCTTTCGGAACTCTCTCGCGCTCGCTTCGCATTGGGCTCGCTTGAAGTCGCTGCCTTGTCCTTGCCTTTCGCCTTGGGCTCGGGAGCGGTCTCGGCGCTACTCTTGCTTTTCGCCTTCGGCTCGGATGACTTCTCCGCCTTGGCCTTTCCGCGTCGGACGTCACCGGTGTCGTCCTTCTGAGGAGCATCCTGCGACTGCTGCTGTGTCCGCGGTTCGGACCCTTTGCCGGCCCGCGCCTTCGGTTCTGCCTTGCCATCGGGACGTGACTGGGTTGCACCTTTTGTCCTGTCCTGGCGGTCGCCCCGATCCTGGGCTTGGTTCTGGGTTGAACCTTGGGCACGATCCTGGGCTCGCTCCTGGGTCTGACTTTGGGACGACTTCTCGCTGGCTGCTTCACCCTTGGGCGCTTGTTTGCGCTGGACTTCCGACCGCCCGTCCCCTGGCTCTTTGCCCGGAGCCTCTCTTCCTGCATCGGGGCGCTGCTGCGATGGCGCAGAAGGAGCGTCGCGTTGCTCGTTACGCTGCGCCATTGCGGCTGCCCCGCCGAACAGCAGCAGTACCGCCGCGCTGGTCATCATGGTTGGTCTGATCATCGTTCTCTCCAACGAGAGTGTGGACCCTCGCAGAGAAAACGCTTGGTTCGCCGGGCAGTTCCGACAGCGAATGCACTTAACCGATCCGCAATGCGATTCGATCTGCACGGTCACATCGCTCGCGGTGTCTTGAGATCGTTCGCGTGATTATTCCGGATCGTTGAACCGGAGGGTCCAGTCGCGGTTGCCGCCGGTGTCGACTTCCATGAAGCCGGTGCGGCGATGGCCGCGCTTTTCGCAATCCCTGGTGTCGAGGATGCGAAACGACTTGTCGCTCGTGCACATGAAGCTGGAGCCCGACCACTCGCCGCCGCGGTCGTAGTCGATGGCATGAACGTAGAGGTAGCGGCTCGGCGGCGCCCCGCGCAGGATCGTCTCGCAGGATTGCGACGGCACGTTCCACCAGCCCTCGGTGGACCAGCCCGACTTGCCCTCGTAGCCGATCGCGACCCCGATCCGGCTCGATGTGCCGTTGCACAGCTTGAGATCGGCGAGCGCCGCTCGGGCATCGAGCAGGAGCGCGAGCGCGCCGCCGATGCACGACATCGTGCGCCGGGAGACGACGCGGTGTCGATCGGATTGTTCGGGACGGGGCTCAGTCGACATCGGGTTCGATCAGGATGGCGCGGAAATCGTTGACGTTCGTCTGGGTCGGTCCCGAGCGTACGAGATCGCCGAGCTTCTCGAAGAACGCGGTTGAATCGTTGTTGGCGAGAAACGTGGCGGGATTGAGTTGCCGGGCAGCCGCGCGCGCGAGGCTGTCTTCGCCGACGATCGCGCCCGCGGGATCGGAAGCACTGCCCCCGCCGCCGTCGATGCCGTCCGTATCGGCGGCGAGCGCGCCGATGCCGGCAGCGCCATCGAGCGCGATCATCAGCCCGAGCGCGTATTCCTGATTGGGGCCGCCCGAGCCGGTGCCGGTGACCGTCACCGTCAACTCGCCACCCGACAGGATTGCGACGCGGCGTCCCGCGCGCCTTGCCGCCATCGCCAGCGCCGCGTGACGCCCCCCGATCTCGCGCGCCTCGCCTTCGAGCGCATCGCCCAGCATCTCGATCTCGTAGCCCTCGGCGCGGGCCAGCCCCGCAGCAGCATCGATCGAAGCGCGCGGCGTCGCGATCAACGCGTAGCGCGCGTTCGACAGCACGGCGGAGCCGGGCTTCAGCGTCTCGTTCGCAGGATCTGCGAGCGCTACTGCGATCGCCGCCGAGGGCGTGATCGAGAAGCGCGCCAGCACCGCCCGGGCATCGGCGAGCGAAGAAGGATCGGCAACCGTCGGACCCGATCCGATCACGGCGGGATCATCGCCGGGAACGTCGGAGATCGCGAGCGTCAGGAGCGGCGCGGGGTGTGCCGCGGCGGCGAGCCGCCCGCCCTTGATCGCCGAGATGTGCCGGCGAACCGTGTTGATCTCCGAGATGCGCGCGCCAGCCCTCAGCAGCGCCCGCGTCAGCGCCTGCTTCTCCTGGAGGGTGACGCCGGACACCGGCGCCGACCATAAGGCGGATGCGCCGCCCGAGAGGAGACACAACACGAGGTCACGCTCGCCGGCTTCGCTCGCCAGCGCGAGCGCTCGCCGTGCTGCCGCAGCGCTCGCATCGTCGGGGACCGGATGTCCGGCCTCCGTTATGTCGATGATCGATGGCGGCAGCGCGAATCCGTGGCGCGTCACGACCGATCCAAATACGCGTGCCGAACCGATGGCTCCGAGCCTGGCGTAGTGCTCGCCGGCCGCGATTGCCATGGCAGCCCCCGCCTTTCCCGCGCCGACCACGATCAGGCGGCCGTCGGGTGGAACCTCCGGCAGATGCGGCGGCAGGCAAATGGCCGGATGAGCCGCTGCGACCGCCGCGTCGAACATGCGCCGCAGCAGATTGCGCCGTCTCTCGTCTCCGCCGCTCGGCATCGTCAGAACGCGACCTCGCGCGTCTTGCGGAATTGCGGCAGCACGATCAGCAGCACGAGGCCGAGCGTGAAGAACAGGATCGTCGCAGAGATCGGCCGCTGCACGAAGATCAGCGGGTCGCCGAACGAGATCACCATCGAGCGGCGCAGATTTTCCTCCATCAGCGGACCGAGCACGAAGCCGAGCAGGAATGGCGCCGTCTCGCAGCCGAGCTTCACGAACGTGTAGCCGAGCACCGAGAACATGGCGAGCATGATGACGAGCGTCGTCGAGTTACCGGTCGAGTACGTGCCGACGCAACACAGGACGAGGATGATCGGGAACAGGATGCGATAAGGCACGTGCAGCAGCCGCACCCAGAGCCCGATCAGCGGCAGGTTGATGATGACCAGCATGACGTTGCCGATCCACATGCTCGCGACGATGCCCCAGAACAGCTCCGGCCGCTCTTTGATGAGCGCGGTGCCCGGTGCGATCCCCTGGATCATCATGGCGCCGACCATGATCGCCATGACCGGCGTGGAGGGAATGCCGAGCGTCAGCAGTGGTATGAACGAGGTCTGCGCGCCCGCGTTGTTGGCGGCTTCCGGCGCGGCCACGCCTTCGACCGCACCCTTACCGAATTGCTCGGGTGTCTTGGAGATCTTCTTTTCCAGCGTATAGGCCGCGAACGACGACAGCACGGCGCCGCCACCGGGAAGGATGCCGAGGAGAGAGCCGACGACCGTTCCGCGCAGCACGGCGGGAACCGCGCGCCGCGCTTCGTCCCGCGTCGGCCACAAGCTCCCGACTTTCGCCGCGAGATCTCGATTTTCCGCCCGTTTGTCGAGGTTCGACATGATCTCCGAGAGCCCGAACAGACCGACCGCCACGGGCACGAAGTCGATGCCGTCGTAGAGTTCCGGCACGCCGAAGCCATAGCGGGTGACGCCGCTCGACACGTCCGTTCCGACAAGCCCGAACAGCAGGCCCAGCACCACCATCGCGATCGCCTTCACCACGGAACCCGAGGCGAGCACGACCGCCGCTATCAGTCCGAACAGCATCAGCGCGAAGTATTCCGGACTTCGGAACTGCTCGGCGAACTTCGCCAGGATCGGCGCGAACGCGGCGAGCAGCAGCGTGCCGACGCATCCCGCGAACAGCGATCCCAGCGCGGCGATCGTCAGCGCCGAGCCCGCGCGTCCGTTCTTCGCCATCTGGTAGCCGTCGAGACACGTGACGACCGACGACGATTCCCCCGGTAGATTGACGAGTACCGCCGTCGTCGAGCCGCCGTATTGCGCGCCGTAGTAGATGCCGGCGAGCATGATGAGGGCGCCGAGCGGCGACAGCCCATACGTGATCGGCAGCAGCATCGCGATCGTCGCGATCGGGCCGATGCCCGGCAACACACCGATCAGCGTTCCCAGGAGGCAGCCGATCAGACAAAGCCCGAGATTGATCGGGGTGAACGCGCCGCCGAAGCCGGTCGCCAGATTCTGGAGGATGTCGAACATCGATCAGAATCCCCACGTCCAGGGCTGCATCGGCTGCCCCAGCAGTTTGATGAACAGTAAGACGGCGCCCGCCGCCGTCAGTATGGCGATCACCACGATCTCGAGCGGCCGCGCCTCACGGCTGGCCAGCGATCCCAGCACGACGACCGCCGCCGCGGCCGCCATCAGCCCGAACCGCTCGATCAGAAGCGCAAACGCCAGCAACGCTGCGATGATCATGATCTGCGGCCGAATGTGGATGCGCGGGATCGGCCCCCCGCCGACCACCAGCGCCCGCACTGCGATGAACGCGCCGAGCCCAACCAGCATCCAGCCCAGCACATTCGGCAGAAATCCCGGCCCCATCCGCGTCGCCGCGCCGAAGGCATAAGACTGTCCGAACCACAGAGCCCCCGCACCGAAGGCCATGAACAGCAGACCCGCCAACAGGTCCTGCAGAAAATTGGAGCGCATCAGTTGAGCATCCGGAGTTGGTAACGAGGCTTGGCAAAGGAAACTTTCACGAGCGGGAATGGGGTCACTCAGGCTCGATCTTCACGGTCTACGCCCATGCCGAGGCCGTTCAGGTCAGATCTCAGTGGAACTCCCGAAAGCGCTCGCGTCCCCCCGAGCCGATCGGCTGGGACTATGCCGCCGCACGGCCGCGACGTGGAGTCGGCCAACCGGCCATCCCCACATGACGCGTCTCACCGAATGTGGGACGGATTGCCTTATTGGGGCGTGATCTTCGCCAACTCGACGATCCGCGCCCACTCTTTGAGCGAAGCTGCGAGCATCTCGCGGGTCTTCGCCGCCGTTCCCGGCAGCGGCTCGATGCCCTGCTTGACCAGAAACTCCCGCGCCTCCGGCAGCCGCGCCACGGTGTTGAGCCAGCCATCGAGCTTGGCGAGGATGTCCGGCGGCGTCTTCACGGGGGCGAACAGGGCCCACCACGGCGCGACCTGGACGGCGGAGAGACCAGCTTGTCCCATCGTCGGCAGGTCGGGCAGGCTCGTCAGCCGTTGCGGCGTTGTGACGGCCAGAAGCTGCACCTTGCCGGCCTTCTGCTGGCTCATCGAGAACAGCGCGTCGGAGAACACGTAGTCGATCTGCCCCCCCGCGACATCGGACACTGCCTGAGGGTTCGATTTGTAGGCGACGCTCGTCACCTTGAAGCCGGCCTCGTGAGCGTAGAGGCTGGACGCTGCGAGGCCCGACGTGTTGCCGAACCCGAACGTGGCCTTGCCCGCCTTGGCCTTCATCAGCGCCGTGAACTCGGCGACCGATTTGGCCGGACTGTTCGCCGCGACCGTCAGCACGAAGCCCAGTTGGGCGAACGTGCTCACCACGTCGAAGTCCTTCTGCGGGTGCCATGAGAGATTCTTGTAGAGGTTCGGGCCGCCCGCCATGTTCGAGCTGGCGCCCATCAGCAGCGTGTAGCCGTCCGGCTTGGCCCGCGCGACGGTCTCCGAGCCGATGTTTCCGGTCGCGCCCGGCTTGTTCTCGACGACGAACGTCGAGCCGGAGACCTTGGCCATGCCCTCGACGAAGTAGCGGCACAGGATGTCCGCGCCGCTACCTGCGGGAAATCCGACCACGACCTTGACCGGCCGCTCGGGATATTGCTGCGCCGTGGCTGCAGTCGTGAGGCAGGCCACCGGTGCGAAAGCTGCGGTGACGGCCACTGCCCTGCGCAACCACAGGTAACGCTTTCCAGTCATGCACTTCCTCCCTTTGCGGACGCCCCGGTTTCTGCGACCTTGGGCGCGCGGCATCTACGGCGACACTATATGAATTCGCAGGAACAGGAGCAACTGATGGACTCGAAGGTCGAACCCGGCACCAACGTCAAGATCCGCATCGAGGAAGGCATCGCGTGGGTCACGCTGAATCGCCCCGAAAAGCGCAACGCGATCAGCCCCGGCATCGTGTTTGAGATGGTTGCCGCCATCGACCAGCTCGAAATGAACGACGAGGCCAAGGTGATCGTGATCACCGGCGCGGGCGACGCGTTCTCCGCCGGCCAGGACCTGAAGGAATATTTCCGTATCCCCGATGCCGGCGATCCCCGCCTGCGTGAGCGTCTGCACAACGCCAACGCCTACTGGCAGTGGCGCCGGCTGATGTACTATCCCAAGCCGACCATCGCGATGGTCAACGGCTGGTGCTTCGGCGGCGCGTTCCAGGTGCTGTGCGCGTGTGATCTCGCGGTGGCCGCCGACGACGCGCAGTTCGGATTGTCAGAGGTCAACTGGGGCATCATTCCCGCCGGCATCGTCACGAAGTCCGTCGCCATGGCGTTGGCGCAGCGCGACGCGCTCTACTACATCCTCACCGGCGACACTTTCGACGGCAAGCGCGCCGCCGAGATCGGCCTCGTCAACATTTCAGTGCCGAAGGAGGAACTGGTCGCGAAGACGAAGCACCTCGCCGCCAAGATGATGGACAAGAACCCGCTGGTGCTGCGCACGGCCAAGACCGCTTACCATCGGGTGCGCGAGATGAGCTGGGACGCGTCCGCCGACTATCTCAACGCCAAGAACGACCAGATGATCATGCGCGATCCCGAGAAGGGCGCAAGCAAAGGCATGAAGCAGTTCCTCGACGACAAGAGCTTCAAACCCGGTCTCGGTGCATACGATCGGGAGAAGTGATCCGTACCTTGGATTCGACTTGCCGGCATCATATCTCCCGGACAAGACGTTGGCCGGGAGTGTGCCGGGTGTGGGGAACAGTCTGATGGAACGGACACGCAGCGTGAAAGAGTGCCTGCCCCAACGCCACATCGGCCTGGCCCTGCCCCTGGCGCTGGTCGCCCTGGCCTTGCCTGCGTCGGCTGAGAAAATCACCCAGGCTCCCGCGCCCGCGGTTGCCTCGAGCATCGCCGTCACGACGTTTGTGCGCGGGCTCGATCGGCCGTGGAGCTTCCGCTTCCTGCCGGGTGGCGGGCTCATCGTCACCGAGATCGGCGGCAGGATGCGCATCGTCGATCGCAATGGTCAGATCACCGGCGCCGTCTCTGGGGTCCCGCCCGTCGTCGCGCAGAACCAGGGCGGGCTCCTCGATGTGGCGCTCGCTCCGGATTTCGCGACGTCGGGCATCATCTTTTTCGCGTATTCCGAGCCCCGCGGCGGCAGGAACAGCGGCACGTCCGTCGCACGCGCCAAGCTCGAGCTCGAAGGCGGCGGCGGCCGGCTTACTGGCCTGCAGGTGATCTTTCGGCAAAAGCCGGACTACTTCATCCCTATTCATTTCGGCTCGCGGATCGCATTCGCCGCCGACGGAAGCCTCTTCGTGACGCTGGGCGAGCGGGGGACTGGCCGCGCGGGAGATGCCGCCACACGTGAGCAGGCCCAAAATCCGGCGAACCATTTCGGCAAGGTCGTGCGGATCGATCCCGATGGCTCGCCGCATAAGTCGAACCCCAAGCGGCCGGGGTGGGCGCCTGAGGTGTGGTCGATCGGTCACCGCAATCCGCAGTCCGCCGCGATCCATCCCGTCACCGGAAAGCTCTGGACCGTCGAGCATGGCGCGCGCGGCGGCGACGAGGTCAACATCCCCGAGGCCGGCAAGAACTACGGCTGGCCCATCATCAGCTACGGCCGCGACTATTCCGGCACGAAGATCGGGGTCGGCACCGCGAAGGCGGGTATGGAGCAACCCGTCTACTATTGGGACCCGTCGATCGCGCCGTCCGGCATGGCATTCTATACCGGCAGCCTGTTCCCGGAGTGGAAGGGTAATCTGTTCGTCGGTGCGCTCAACGGCGTCCAACTCGCAAGGCTGGTGCTCGATGGCGATAAGGTCGTCGCCGAGGAGAAGCTGTTGAACAAAGACTACGACCGCTTCCGCGACGTCCGTGAAGGTCCGGACGGAGCGCTCTACGTGATGACCGATTCGCCATCCGCCCGTATCATGAGGATCACGCCGGGGCGATGAAGCCGATGTCCGTGCCTTCATCTGCAGCGCCGCTGGCGCGCGTCTTCCGCCAGATCTGTGGCGCCGTGGCTTCCGCGCGCGAAGGCTTCGCCGGCAAGTCGGCGCGCGTCCTCGCCGAGTTGGCTTGCTTCGTGCTTGCCGTGGTCATCGCTGGTGCACTGCTCGGCCGCTTCGTCCCCCTGCTCGACGGCATCAACAATTTTGCGCCGGGATGGACCGGAGCCGCACTCGCCACACTGCTCGTCTCCTGGTTCGGCGGCAGCCGCGCCGGGCTGAAGCGCGCCTCCGTGATCGCTCTCGTCGCCGTGCTGCTCTTCTTCGCGCCCATTCTGCGCTTCGCTGGAACGACTGAGGCGGGCCAACATGCGCGCGCGGTCAAGGTCATGACTTTCAACGTCCACTGGAGCGGCAGATCCGTCCCTGATCTCGTTTCCCTGGTTGGTGTCGAGGAGCCCGACATCATCCTGCTGCAGGAGGTCGGCCGTCGTACTGCGGACGCGCTGAACGCGAGCCTGCGCGAGCGCTACCCGCACCGGCGCTTCTGCAACGACTGGGCCGGGTGCGACAGCGCTCTCCTGTCGAGATGGCCCATCACCGAAAGTCGGCACATCCTGCGCGGCGACGGTACGCCGCCAGCGATCGACGCGGCGGTCGATGTGCACGGCAAACGCGTGCGGATCGTCGGCGTCCATCTGATGAACCCGGAAGGCCCGCGCCGCCAGCAGCGCGAGATGGCGTGGATGGCCCGGCATCTGGCTTCGTCGCGCGGCGCTCCCGTGATCGTTGCGGGCGACTTCAATTTGACGCCCTGGAGTTTCACGCTGGCCCGCTTCGCCGGTGCGGCCGGCCTCGTCCGCCACACCGGGCTGTCCGGCTCCTGGCCCGGGACGAGCCGCTGGCTTCCCCCGCTGTTTCCGATCGATCATGTGCTGACATCGCAGCACTTCGCACCGGTCCGCGTCACGACCGGGCCGCGTCTGGGCTCCGACCATCTGCCTGTCATCGCGACCTTGTCGATGCGGTGATCCGCGCGTGGCCGCCTACACTACGACGACGTCGAACATCGCCGCGACCTCCTCCAGCGTGGCGCGCAGATCGATCTCGAGTTGCGCGAAGGTCGGCGCGCCCGCGACCTGGGCGAGCAGCGCCTTCAGCCCTTCTGGCGCGGTCTTCGGATCGAACTCGGCGTCCAGGCTCAGCCGCAGGATCTGCGTCAGATCCGAGATGAGGCGTGCCGCGGGAATGAGCACGCCAGCGACGCTCGCGTCGAGCAGTCCCGCCAACTCCAGCTTGCGCAACGCCTGCACCGTGTTCTGGTCGAGAATGTCGGGCCGGGCGTGGCCGTGCACCAGTTGCAGGTATTGCGCCATGAATTCCAGGTCGACCAGACCGCCGCGGACCTGCTTCAACTCCCAGATGTTGTCGGTGCCCTTTTCGGCCGCGATCCGCAGGCGCATGTCGCGCACGTCCGCCGTGATCTTGGCGTGATCGCGCGGCATGCGCAGCGCCTCCGCGATGGCATTCTCGACCTTTGCGCGTATCGCCGGCGATCCCGTGACGACCCGCGCGCGCGTCAAGGCCATGTGCTCCCAGGTCCAAGCGTCCTTGCGCTGATAGTCGATGAAGCTGGAAAGCTGCGTCGCAACGGGACCCTTCTGCCCCGACGGCCTGAGACGCATATCGACTTCGTAGAGCTGACCTTCCGCGGTCGGCGCCGACAGTCCCGTAATCAGTCGTTGCGTCAGGCGCGCGAAATACTGGCTCACCGCGAGCGGCCGCGGGCCGTCCGATTGCGTCGCCTCCGGATCGAAGTCGTACACCACGATGAGATCGAGATCGGACGACGCGGCCATTTCGCGACCACCGAGCTTGCCCATCGCGACGACGGCTGCCGCACCCCCGGGCACCTGGCCGTGGGCGATGGCGAAGTCCGCCTCGGCGGCACGCTGCACGGCGCCGATCATCTCTTCGGCGAGTTGCGCATAGCCGCTACCGGCGAGCGGCGCGGAGATCATGCCCGTCAGCACTCTCACGCCGATCAGGAACGCCTGCTCGTTGCCGATGACGCGCGCGCGGTCGAGCGCATCCTGAAAGTCGCTGGCGCCGGCCATTTCAGCAGCTATCAGCGCTGCGATCTCTTCCTGCCGCGGCAGATCACCCAGAACGCGCGGATCGAGCACCGCATCGAGCACTCGCCGCCGACGGCTGAGAATCCGCGCCAGCCGCGGCGCGGTGCCCATGATGTCGGCGACGAGGCGCAACAGCTTCGGGTTCGCCCGCAGAAGCGAGAACAACTGCACGCCGGTCGGCAGTTGCGAGAGAAATCGGTCGAAGCTCGCGAATGCGGCATCTGGAGCGGCCGTCTCCGCCAGCGCCTCGATCAGAAGCGGCTGCACCTCCGTGAGACGCTCTCGCGCCTGCGCGCTGCGCACGGCGGGATAACGCCCGTGATGCCAGCCGCGCACGGTCTCGATCACCTGGCTCGGCTGCGAGAAGCCGAGCTTGCCGAGCGCTTCGACGGTGGCGGGATCGTCCGCCTCCCCGGCGAACATCATGTTGGTGCCGCCGCGCGTGAGATCGGGGCTGTCCTCGAACAGCGCCGCATAGTGCCGCTGCACAGTCGCCAGAACCTCGAGCAGCGCCGTCGAGAACTCGGCCGTACCTGGATAGCCTGCGAATCGCGCGAATTTTTCCAGCTCGGTCGCGTCGTCGGGCAGCGAATGCGTCTGCTCGTCGGCCACCATCTGCACGCGATGCTCGATCGTGCGCAGATAGTCGTAGGCGCGGGCGAGATCGGTCTCGATCTCCGGCTTGATCCAGCCGCGCTTCACCAGCAGCGACAGCGCCGCCAGCGTCTGGCGGATGCGCATGTCCGTCTGTCGGCCGCCCGCGATCAATTGATGCTTCTGCTAGATGTACTAGATCTATCGATTGCCGCCGCGGCCG
>CAZNMY010000154.1:0-12986 GCA_964574325.1 uncultured Devosia sp.
GACGCGAGACGGTGACCGTCGAGATCACCAGCGTGGTGCGCGCATCCGACAGCTCATTCCAGATCCGTTGGCTGGAGCGCGCTTTCGAAGGCGGCACGCCGAAGGACAGCCGACGCCTGACCGGTCTTTTCTCGATCGTGGTCACCGCGCCGCGCACCGTCGACCTCGTCCGCCGCAATCCGCTCGGCATCTACATCCACACCTTCAACTGGTCGCAGGACGTCACTACGGGAGACGGCAAATGAGACAGGTGTTGAGTGTAGTTTCCGGTCTGGCGCTCGCGTTTTCGGCGTGTGCGACCAACATCCGCGTGCCCGAGGTGCCGCTGCTCGACAACCGCGACTTCACCGCGGCCAAGCGCGAGCCGGAGCCCAAGCAGCCGGTGCAGATCGTCGAGGTGCCCAAGCCGTTGCCGCTGCCCGGCCAACTCAAGCCGATACCGTCGAAGCGAACGGAGCGCGCGAAAGACGAGCCCACGCCAAAGGACCGCGTGGCCGGCGCCAACCGTGACGCGCGCATCGAGCCGGCCAAGGACGGCTACATCAACGCGATCCAGGTTTATCCCTTCACGGTGGGCGCGCTCTATCAGGTTTACGCCGCCGTAAACCAGGTCACCGACATCGCGCTGGAAGCCAGCGAGAAGCTGGTCTCAGTCTCGGCCGGAGATACGGTCCGCTGGGTGGTCGGCGACACCACCAGCGGCGAGGGCGTGACGGCGCAGGTGCACATCCTGGTCAAGCCGATCGGCGCCGATTTCGAGACCAACCTCGTCATCACCACCGACCGGCGCACGTATCACCTCGAACTGCGCTCGACCGACAAGACCTACATGGCCTCCGTGTCGTGGACCTATCCGGCTTCTGCACTGCTGGCGTTGAAGGCCGACCGCGCCAGAGCGGAAGCCGCGCAGACCGTCGTCGCCGACACCGGCGTCAATCTCGACCAGCTGCGCTTCCGGTACACCATCGAGGGCGACGCGCCGTGGAAGCCGCGCCAGGTGTTCGACGACGGCGCCAAGGTCTACATCCAGTTCCCGCCGGGGCTCGCCCAGGGCGAGGCTCCGCCGTTGTTCGTGATCGGCCCTGACGGCAAGCCGGCACTCGTCAACTACCGCGTGCGCGGCGCCACCTACATCGTCGACCGGCTGTTTGCCGCCGCAGAGCTTCGTCTCGGCACCGCACCACAGCGAATTGTGCGCATCGTCCGAACCGATGCCGTCTGGCGGGAGCAGCGCGGATGAGCAACGATACCAACAAGCCAGAAGCGAAACCGGACGAGAAGGTTCCCCCCGAGACGCTCGAGCTGCGCGCCCGGCCACAGCCGATCACACGCATCAATCGCAAAGTGCTGATCGGCGGCGCTGCTGTCGTGCTGATGATGATCTCCGGGCTGGTTCTGGTGGCGTTGAAACCGCCGACATGGCGCACGGCCAACCCGCTCGAGCTCTACAACGTCGACCGCAAGCCGATCGCCGACGGCCTTGGTCAACTACCGTCGAGCTACGACGGCGTCCGTACGCAAGGACCAGGCGAGCAGAAGGGACCAGCAGGTGCATCGAATCTGCCGCCCGGCGTGCGCCAGTTGACGGCGTCTACCACCGATGCTGCGTCCGAAACGGAGAAGGCAGAGAAGGCGCGCCTCGCCCGCATGGCGACCCAGGCACGCGAGGCACCGCTGTTCTTCCGGCTGCAGCTCAAGGCCGCCCCTCGCGAAACCGCACCACCTGTTCCGCCGCGCACGGCGCCTGAACCGGCGCCGAGGCCGGCGCTCACCGATGGCGGTCTCGAGTCGCTGCGGGGGCTGCGCGCCGCTGATCGAGCTCGCGTGTTGAGTGGCACCGATACCGATTTAACTGCGACCGACACCACCGACCAGACGCGCAAGCTGTCGTTCCTGAAATCCGGGCCCGAGAAGGAGATCTACAATCCGCACGCGCTGCAGACGCCGGCTTCGCCCTACCAGGTGATGGCCGGCACGGTGATCGCTGCCAGCCTCGTCTCGGGACTCAGCTCCGATCTGCCAGGATTTGTGATCGCCCAGGTCACCGAGCACGTCTACGACACGGTCTCTGGCCGGCATTTGCTGATTCCGCAGGGCTCGCGCCTCGTCGGCAAGTACGACAGCGTCGTCGCGTTCGGCCAGGAGCGCGCGCTGGTGGTTTGGCAGCGCATCATCCTGCCCGACGGCAGCTCGATCGTGATCGACAATCTGCCGGCCACCGACACCGGCGGTTATGCCGGCCTCGCCGACGAGGTCGACCTGCACACCTGGAAGCTCATCAAGGGCATCGCCTTGTCGACGCTGCTCGGCGTCGGCAACCAGCTCGCATTCGGCAACACCGACAGCGATCTCGTGAAGGCACTGCGCGAGTCCACAGGCCAGACCACCAACCGCGCCGGCCAGCGCATGGTCGAGCGCACCCTCAACGTCCAGCCGACCATCACCGTACGCCCCGGCTGGCCCCTGCGAATTATCGTGCACAAGGACCTTGTCATGCGGCCCTACCGCGGACCGGCCTCCCTTCCCCTCACAACCAAGGAGTGACCCCATGCCCATCATCGGCACGTTCTCGGCCGCTCAGGACGGCTACGCCGGAACCATCAAGACGCTGACCTTGACCGCCAAGGTCCGCTTCGTCGCCAACGACCGCAAGGATGGCGACGGCGCGCCGGACTTCCGGATCTTCGTCGGCAGCACCGAGATCGGCGCGGCCTGGCGCAAAACCAAGCAGCGCAGCGACGAGACCTACCTGCGCGTCAAGCTCGACGACCCGGCTTTTCCGCAGCCGATCTGGGGCGCCCTGCTCGAGTCGAGCGATGACGGTGTCGTGCGCCTCATCTGGTCCCGCGACCGGCAAGGGTGACCACCGATGGCTCACGCCGCGCAGCTTCGTTTCGGACCCGCCGTAAGCAGCAGGCGACGATGGCGCATATCCGCTGTGCCCTGGCGGCTTGTGGTCTGCGTGCTGTTGCCGTTCGCGGCAGGCTTCCATCTCTCCTATCTTCTGCGGACCATCAATGCGCTGATCGCTGGCCAGCTCGCCACCGAGCTCGGCATCGGTGCCACCGAGCTCGGGCTGCTGACGTCGACGTACTTTCTGGCCTTTGGCGCCATGCAAATTCCGTGCGGTATCCTGCTCGACCGCCACGGCCCGAAACTCGTCCAATGCATCCTCTTGTTGATCGCCAGCGTCGGCGCGCTCGTCTTCGCACTTGCCGACAATCTCGCGCTGCTCATGATCGGCCGCGCGCTCATCGGGCTCGGTGTCGCCGCCGGCCTGATGGCTGGCCTCAAGGCGATCGTGCTGTGGTTCCCCGTCGAGCGGCAGGCGCTCGTCAACGGCTGGATGATGATGCTCGGCACGCTCGGCGCCGTCACGGCCACAGCGCCGGCCGATCTCATGATCGACAGCATCGGTTGGCGCGGACTGTTCGCGGTGATGGGCGGACTGTCAGCACTCACGGCGCTGCTTGTGTTGTTGCTGGTTCCCGAGCATATGCCGTCGCGAGCGCCACCACGTTCCGGACCGGCGATCACCGTTTGGACCATCTACGCCGACGCGCGCTTCTGGCGCATCGCGCCACTGTCCGCCCTGGGCATCGGCACGCCATGGGCGTTGCAGGGCTTGTGGGCTGCGCCCTGGCTCCGGGACGTCGATGGGCTGGAGCATGTTGGTATTGTCAGCCATCTCGGCATCATGGCGATTATGCTGAGCATCAGCGGCCTGTTGCTCGGCCTTGCCGCCGACCGGTTGCGTCGGATTGGAATCCGCACGGAATTCTTGCTGGCCGGCACGTTTGCGCTGTCACTGATGGCGCAGGTGGCGCTCGTGTTCGACTGGCCGGTTCCCACGATCGTGCCCTGGAGCCTGATCGCAATGGCAGGCGTCGCCACCGTGCTCGGCTACACGGTGCTGGGCGAGATTTTCCCCAAGCATGCCTCCGGCCGCGCCAACGGCGCTCTCAACCTGCTGCAGGTCGCCGCCGCGTTCGCCGTGCAGTCGGTGTTCGGCGCGATCGTCGCCATGTGGGAACCGAACGCCGGCCAATACCCGCCCGAAGCCTACCGCACAGCATTGGTGTTCTTCATTGGGCTGCAGCTCGTGGCGTTCGGTTGGTTCGCAACGGCGCTGAAGCCAGCAACTGTGAAGCGGCACAATGAACACCGGCATCACGCAACCACTCCAGACCTCCTGCAGCTCTACAGAAGCGATGCCTATCGGGCCGCTGCGATGAGATGGACGCTCCAGATGCGACATGCTCGCAATCAGATTTCGTTCTGGCGCTCGGCTGCAGCCGCGTCCTTCATGTTGCTGGCTGTCATGGGCTCGTCCGTCGGCTCGACGCTCCTCTCCAACAGTCTGCCTGGCGATCGATCAGCGGCCCGAAACCTCGTCCCACCCGTGACGATCGACTGGGCGACCGCGATGGCCCGAAATTCTGGTGTCACATTCATCCGCGTGCCGCCTCACCACGCCAGCAGGGACTTCCTCTTCCTTAGCGGCGATACGTTTCGCGAAAGGCTCAACCATGCCAGTCTCGACTGAGTACCTACCCCGCTCCGCCGACGCCGACGGTCCCGCGTTGTGGGGCATCAAGACTGTCGTCGAGCGAACCGGCCTGTCCCGCGCTACGGTCTACCGATACACCACCAACGGCATCCTTCCTCCACGTCGGCGTGTCGGCCCCGGCCGCGTAGCGTGGTTGGCGTCAGAGATGATTGCATGGATCGAGAGCCGGCCGGAATTGGATCGACCAAGAGGAACCGGCTGAAGCAGAGGAAGCAGCCTCGGATCGCTCCGTCAAAGGAGGAGCATCCAACGCCGACGAGACATCCCATTTGGAGACATCGATCAGTCGGCGCCGCCTTGATCGTGGGTTGCCGTGTGCGCCGCCTTCGCTGGTGCTGATCACGCAGATTTTGCTCGACGTAAGGGTTCTCCATGTATTCTTCTAGAGAAGCTCCTAGAGCTACCGCGCGAAGCGATTGCCCAGACGGCGCCTCACTCCCGTTCTGATCGCCACACCTCTATGCCTCCAGACGCCTCGCAGGCGAACCACATCTCGAGACCTGCGGCTGCCGAATGACGCTCTCGGCGAGAATCTCCTAACTCCACCGCTATCTCGTGGTCCTGGGCGACGGAGCAGCTTTCCGCGTACGATGGCAGGCTTCAATGATCAACTGGCGCATCCATCTGTGCACTGCTGAGTGCTGCGTCCGGGACGTCCAGACAAGTCCAACCTGAAACCTTGCAACGATCGGGCAGGCAGCAATGCTGAACGCAGGTCCGAATTGTTGCGAGGTCCGGCTGGGGATGGTCGAGATGAGATCGGTGCCGGGAAGAATATCGGCCAGATCGGAAAGGCTCGGCACGGAGAACTTGCGCTTGAGACTGAGCGACCGCCGCTCGAGTTCGATCTGGTATGGCGACCGCCAGGCCCCACCGTAGGTGACGACTGCGTGATTGGCGTCGAGGTAGTCCTCGATGCTCAATGACCTGCCGCTCAATGCATGCCGTTTGTCCATGACGCAGACGTAGTGATCGGTCAGCAAATGACGATGATAAAAGCTCTCGTTGTCGATCTTGTAGGGACCGATCAGGAGATCGGTCTGCCCTCGCTTCAGGTACGCCATGCCCTGATGGGTGGCGGGCGTGACCTCGACGATCACGTCGGGTGCGACGCGCCGCATCTCCCGAACGATCTGTGGGAACAAGATGGATTGCTCATAGGAGTTGCAGCAGATGGTGATCGTGTCCGTAGCCTTGGCGGGATCGAATTCAGGCGAAGCGACCAGCGCCTCGAACTCGTCCAGCAGGCGACTCGATCGCTCGACGATCTCGGCGCACCGGTGGGTCGGGGCGATGCCGCTGCCCTGCCGCACGAACAGCGGGTCGTGAAAGGCGTCGCGCAAGCGGTCGATCGTGTAGCTGATGCTCGACTGATTGACGCCGAGCGCCTCTGCGGCCTTGGAAAAGGAAGCCTGGTCGAACACGATCCGAAGGGTCCGGAGCGCGGCGAAATCGACCGATCGTGCATCCCACTCTTTGCCCACAAGGCCCCGGACCTCCGCGCCGTCACTTCGCTGGTACCGACTGTATCAAATGATCTGATCGATGCAATCGATTTGATCGGATTGCTGAATGCGCGAGAAAGCTCCACTCTCGTTGGCAGTGGCCGGCACACCGTCCACAGTGCTTTGGAAGGTTCGGTGACATGGTAGGTGCGAAGACGTTTCCATTGAACGCGTGGTACGCCGCAGCGTGGAGTCACGAGATCGTTCATGAGCTGACCAAGCGTACGATTTGCGACACTGCCATCATCTTCTACCGCCGCACGGATGGGGTGGTCGCGGCGCTCGAAGATTCCTGCTGGCACCGACTGCTGCCGCTCTCCATGGGGCACCTGAAGGGCGACGACGTCATGTGCGGCTATCACGGGCTCGTCTACAATTCGGCCGGCCGCTGCACCCACATGCCCGCGCAACGGACCATCAACCCGTCGGCCTGCGTACGCGCCTTTCCGGTCGCGGAACGGCATCGGCTGGTCTGGATCTGGCCTGGCGACCCCGCACTCGCCGATCCCGGCAAGATCCCGGATTTCCATTGGAACGACGGCACCGAATGGGTCGGCGAAGGCGGCACCTTTTACAGTCTCAAATGCGATTACCGCCTCGTCATCGACAACCTGATGGACCTGACGCACGAGACCTATGTCCATGCCGGCAGCATCGGCGATAACGCGATCGACGAGACGCCCTTTGACGTGACGCACACGCCCGACGCCGCCACGATGACGCGGTGGATGATCGACATCGAGCCGCCGCCGTTCTGGGCGAAGCACCTGGGGCGCCCCGGTCATGTCGACCGCTGGCAGATCGTGACCTTCCAGGCGCCGTCCGTCGTAATCGGGGACGTGGGTGTCTGTTTGACGGGGACCGGAGCCCGATCTGGCGATCGCTCGCAAGGGGTCAATGGCGCGTTTCTCGCGGCCCTCACACCCGAGAAGGACGGGAGCTGCCACTACTTCTGGAATTTCGTCCGCACGTTTCGCAAAGACGATTCACAGCTTACTCGCGATTTGACCCTCGGCCATGTCAACAACGGCAAGGGTATCTACGATCAGGATCACATCGTGCTGGAGGCGCAGCAACGCGCGATCGATGCCAGTCCAGGGATGCCGTTCTACAATCTCAATATCGATGCGGGCGCGTTGTGGGCGCGCCGGATCATCGACCAGTACGTCGCTAAGGAAGCCGTCAATCCCGTCGCCATCACGCCCAGAACGGCGGGCTGAGCGATGATCGCGTCCTCTCCCATCGATTGGAAAAGCGCCCGTGTGCGCTCGATCCGCGATCTCACATCCGATGTCAGAATGTTCGAGATCGAACCGGCCGGACCGTTCGTGGCGCCGACGCCCGGCAGCCACATCAAGGTTGTCGTGCACATCGACGGCCGGCCGGACGTTCGCAGCTACTCGACCGTTGGGCCGGGCACCGACAACGTCTACCGGATCGCAGTCAAGCGACAACCCGACAGCCGTGGCGGATCGGCCTATATGTGGCGGCTGCCTGAAGGCGCAAACCTGACGATTTCCACGCCTGGAAATCATTTTGCACTCAGCCACGGCCGCCCCGAGTATGTGCTGGTGGCCGGCGGCATCGGCATCACGCCGATCTATTCGATGGCGCTGGCTTTGGCCCAATTCAAAGGGCGGTTCCGCGTCCTCTATGCGTGTCGCAACGAATCGGATGCAGCACTCGCCGATGAGCTGCGCGCGGCGATCGGCGACCGCTTGACCGTCCTCCTCGACGATGCCGGCCAGCGCGTCGACTTCGACGCCGAGATTGCCCGTCTCGCTCCCGCCGGCGAGCTTTATGTTTGTGGCCCCCTGGGAATGCTGGAAGCCGCAAAACGGTGCTGGCGCCAGTCCGGCAGGCCGGTTGCGGGTCTCCGTTTCGAGACCTTCGGCAACAGCGGTCGCCATCCGTCCGAACCTTTCACCGTCAAGATTCCGCGGCTCGGCCTGGAAATCGTTGTGCCGGTCAACCAGACCATCCTGGCAGCCCTCGAAGCAGCCGGCGTCGCGATGATTTCCGATTGTCGCCGCGGCGAGTGCGGCTTGTGCGCACTGAGCATTCGTGATGTCAGTGGCGTTGTCGACCACCGCGATGTCTTCTTCAGCGACAGCGAAAAGGCATCCAACGCGAAGTTGTGCACCTGCGTTTCTAGGGTCGCCGGCGGCAGCATAACACTGGATACGGGCGACCGGCCGTCAAGCAGAACCCTGCCTGCATGACAAAGCAGCAGTGCTGACGACCGACGCGCGGAAAAACCATAGCGCGTGCCGACAGTGACAAATCCGTGAGCGTTGCGAGCGACTGATTGGTTGCTGCCTACTAGGTCGCTATCATGTAGACGGAAGTCGTCGAGACATCCCAATAGCCGCCATCGAGAGCACTGAAAGTGGGGCGCAGATAGCGCCGCCGACCGTGTCTGCTGTCAGGGGTATCGCGTCAGATCAGGTGTCGATCTTCTTGCGGTCTCGATGGGCGTAGATTTCGATGCCCAGGCATCGCTGCGCGCTTTGATCTTCGAGTGGCCCCGGCAACAGCTGGACCGCGCACAGCGGGCGGCGGCGAACAGGCATCAGCCGGGATGAAGGAAGGCGCCTGCAATTCTCCGGTTGCGCGCAGTGACGAACTCGATACTGCGGTGACGATAGTCCTCGTACTCGTCCCGGTTTCTGGGGACCGACGGTGTCGTGAAGTTATCAAAGGGCATGAAGAAGCGGACCGACGAGTAGTCGTCGAAGGTCAGATCCTGAAGTAGGAAAAAGTCACATAGCCTTTGAAGTCCGCGAAGAGGGTGAAGAAGGTGCCATACCGCGACAACGTCTCCCCGAGCGGACTGGGTGACCCAATGTAGTGTCGGCGGATGCACTCTAGCGTGAGATCGAACCTGTCCGCGATCTTCCGGGTGAAGCCTCGCATGACGTTGATCGTGTGCTTTCCGTCGATGCGATTGGCGGGGAAGATCATCATCCCACCGATCGTATAACCGATGGTCCGAAAAGCTTCATTCTCGGCTTCGGGAAAGAGGCTGGTGACGTGCCTGAGCGATTTCCAGCGGGTGAAGGTAGGGATGACCGAGTCGCTTGAGAGGGAGAAGTCGGCGAGCGCAGAGCTGTGGTGAAGATAAGAGCCAGGTTTTTTAGCACTCAGCGCCAAATGCGTTCCGCACGGCAGAGGTTTGCTCCAGAGCAGTTGGTGGTAGCGCCGCAGGGTGGGGCTGTACGCGTCGGGATCTTTGCCGCCGGCGTCCCAGCGGAAGTCAAACGAAATATCGATGTCATTCATAGCGATCTTCATAGAGAAGGGAGAAACGGGCCGGAAGGCCCTGAACTCAATTCTGCTGATGGCTGGATGTCGAAGTCGAGTAATCTCGTACGCCGCACGCTGACGGAACGGCCGTCGATCTCGATCAGGAAGGCTGCCTCAGCGGGCTTGATCGCGATGTTACCGTAATGAAGCTGGCGGTGGTGATTGGCACATACGGTCATGACGTTTGATGCTGAAAGGGAGCCAATCTGGCGCATCGCGACCGGCATCACATGATGCGCTTCCACGTAATGCTCGCCACTCGACTTGCGGAATCCAAGGGGATCTGCGCCAAGCGCTTCACATAGTTGGCACTTGTAGCCGTTCAGCTTCTTGACCAGTGACCCGATCGGTCCGCGCTCGATCTTGCGGCTCAGCCTTTCCTTCACCTCCGGGCTCGCACGGATGAAGGTGGCTTCGAGCTGAGCCAACTTGTCGACCACGACATCCAAGTTCGGTTCGATCAAAGCCATCTCGTCGATATCATCACCAAGGAGCTCGACAATTCCCTGGAAATCCTCAGCGGTGATCGGGAAGGACGAAGCTTGCAATCCGTCCAGTAGAAAACTCGTAGCATTCGGCATTTCAGAACGCAGTCGAGCGATGGTCAGAGGTTGCCTGAGGAAGGTCCGCAGGTAGTGGATCTTTACCGTTGGCCATCCCGGTTCTCTGCCTTCGCCTTCGGACCAGAACTCGTCGGCCGCGCCAGTCCCGGGAAACGCCTCGCTTTCAATGCGACAGAGGGCGTAGATCCCTGCTTCGAGCTTGTCCTGTCCTTGCCGATCCTTGGCACTGCGGCCGTCGACACCAACGCGAATAACCGCGAGCTGGCCAGGGGCGAAGCGCGCTGCGTCAGATTTGCGAACTCCCCATGTGTCGTGTGCGATATCGCGTGCGAGGAACTGGTCGATGGCCCATTTTCTCGGGTTGCATACCAGCGCCCAATAGGAAGATGCCTCCGCGACATTCAGGACCGGAGGTTCACTGTCGCCAACCGCCCGCTCAAAGCCGAACGCCCAAGCTTTGATCCGGTCTTCCCGGACGGACATTTCGTTCCGCCATGACTGGTAGGCCTGTCCCGGTAAGGCCTCTGCTGCTTGCAGCAGGGCTTGGAAATCCTCGCTGCTCCAGCGACGCCGTCGTGCTGCTTCACCCATTGCGGCGACTGGGTATGCCCACGAGCGGTCTTCCTGCTGCCAAGCCTTGTCGAAGGCAGACGTCGCAGTCAGTCCCAGCGGCGGTAGTCCCACGACATAGCAGGAGAAATCGATGCGCGACTGCACGTTGCCGAACACGCGGCCTGATCGGGCCATGTCGTCGATTCCAACCGCTCTGGCCGCCTCGCTGTGATCGTAGGCGCGAATGAGACCCGCGTCGTCCTGGCTGCGGGCCTTGAGCCATTGGACCAATGCCTCTGTGCGACGCTGAGTCGGCGTAACTGCTCTGGCCGGAGGCCTGTCGGATTCTGTGGGAAGGCCGAGCTGCCGTCGCGCGAACCAGACGGCACGAGCGGAGAACTCTTGGGGATGATCGATGATGATCTGCTCGTACGACAGATCTTCACGCCCCTCGTCGTGCAGCGTCTGATAGCCCTGTGTCGGTGACTTTCGCATGACGGCGGCCTCAGCCGCACCGAGCAGTCCCTTGTTCTGCACCTGTCGGAACGTGCGACCGGCATCGCTGCCCTGACGCTTCTTGATACCTGCGTAGAGGCTTATAGCGTCTATGACCTTCTGTTCGGCTGGCGACAATTCCGTCAGATTGATACCGGTTCGTTGCGCCACGAGAGCGCGGCCCAACTCGCCCGAACGTCGATCGATCAGCTTCTTCAAATCCTCCGACAACGCGCCGCGCTTAGCAGCGTTCGCCTCAAGCTGGGCAAGTTCGTCGAAGCCCTTGATGTTGCCTACGATCCTAGCGTGGCGATCTTCCATGTCTGCAGTCCTAGCCCCCTGATTGACTGCACCATCTTAGCAGTCAGTGCACGCCGGTAAATGCGGGGCGCACAAATTGCAGCGTGCCGCTGTCTCGGCATCATTATCGGTAGATCCCAATTGCCGACGTCGAGCTTCATGCGATCTGCGGCGCGGCAAGCGCCGCCGACTACGTCTGGAATTGGGGGTGGTGCGTCGCGCACTCCGATGTCGATCTGCTCAGCGATCTCCATAGCGTCGTCCCACATTTGTGGGTGAAGGCGCGCCTACCTCTGGGTGCCCCGGCGGCTGCCATTGCAGATGCCGGCGGTCTCCGCTCTACTTCACGGCGTCGTAAGCCAGGATTATATTTTGATGAAGTTCACGATCGCCAAGAAAGAAGCGCTCCGCCATTGCGCCCGACGAAACCATAGGCGCCGGATCGGACTCCGCGAGGCCGAGCATCCGGCGCGCCTGCCATGATCCGCTTGCAGCGATCGCTATTATGTCGTCGCGGTAGTGGTTCATGGCATAGGTCTTCCACTTCGGAAATGCCTCGATGAGGCAGAGCGAATAGTGCCCGAGATAGTCGTATCGCGTATCGACGCATTCGGACGGGAATATCTCCCCGAAGTCCCTTTCGCGGACGAGGGTTGCGTAGTTGCGCAGTTGTCCAAGAAGGTTGATTTCATGATGCCATAGCTCGCGCAACCGCATTTTTGCGCTCTCGGAACGGAAGCTGCCGCGATCGTCCCGCAGCTCGCGTACGATGCGGCTGGTCCCGAGCATTTCCACCCGATCCAGCTCCCGAAACATGTACCGCTCAGGTGAAGAGAGGATCTGCGACCAGTCGAGCTCCGGTTCGAGATAGCGGTGCAGCAGATGCGTTAACTCGCCCTGCCGCCAGCTTTCCGGATTGGCCACAACCGAAATCTTGGCGAGGCGGCGAAGAGCAGATGCCAATAGCAGAATGCAATTGCGGGCCGTATCGTTGCGGAAATGGGTGAGGCAGCAGCCGACAAGGTGCTCGACGGCCGCCTCCACAGAGTAATCCCTGCCGACGCGATGAAGCCAGGTCGGGAGCCAACCGGCTGACGGATGCCGCTCTGCGAGATGCATCAAGAAGTACAGCGAATGCGCATGGAACGCGGCATTGGCGTCGCGTGGCTCATCCGGTAACAGGCGGCTCAGTACCTGGAACGCCTGCCTGGGGTAGGCATCCATCAGATTGCCGACCATGGCGTCGAGCATTGCCTTGTTATGTGGGAAAAAAAATAGAACCTCCGTAATCTCTCGCAATTCGGTTGAACGAATCCGGTCAATCTCGGCCTTCCGGTTTTCCTCCAGACTGAAGCGGCCACGGTAGTTATCGAGGATGGTCGCGCGCTTGCCGTCTACGCGGCGTTTGATGAGGGATACAAACTCGTCAGCCCGCTCAAGGCTGTGTTCCCTGTCGAACACCTTGTCGACCAAGCGCATGATGCGACGCTTCTCGAAGAACCAGATCGCCCAGGGATCGAGAATGTGCCGGAGCGTGTCGAATGTTTTGGTCAGGTCGGCTACGCGTGTCGAAAATAGCGGTTCGGAAAGGCTTGTCTCTCGGTCGAACACGGTGAGCACGATGCCATCACACAGCACGACCAGGCCTATCCCTTTAGCTCAGGCCGCCACGACCGGATTTGATCCGAACCGTCG
>CAZNMY010000155.1:0-12934 GCA_964574325.1 uncultured Devosia sp.
CACGCCGTCGCGCAGCGTCGTGATGGAATCCCTGACGCTACGCCGCGCGTTGTAGAGCGGCCCGCGCCCGGCGCCCGAAGCGACACCGCAGCTTCCCCCGCTCGTCTCCTCGCGCGACATCTGCCCGTCGGACCAGCTCACGACGCTGTCGAGCTGCAGCTTCACCGCGTTGATCCGCGCCGAGATCGTGCTCCCGGCGTCCCGCGCATCCTCCTGCAGACCCGCGATGCCCGACCGTGTAGCCTCTTGTCCCGCGATCAGCGACCACCAGAAACCGTAGCCGAAGCCGATCGACCACAGCGCCAGGAACACATAGAGCGGAAACGTGATGAGGCGCTCTTTCCAGGTCCGCCCCGCGCCGAAACTCTCGCGCAGTGCGAGCCACATCAGGAACGTCAGCGCAATGACGATCCACACGACCAGATTATCGTGGCTGACGTTGATGCCGCCCGGAGCCGTACGTCCCTGGCTGGAACTCGACACCCCGACGATGAAGTCGTGCATTCCCGCCCACGTGGCATAGCCGGAAATCAGCAGCAGCATCGCCGAAGCGATCCCGATCAGCGCATTGCGCCCGAACACGTACTCGACGACGCGCGCAGCCCCGGAAATGCGCGGGCCAGCCCGCCCGGCATCCAAATTCGCCATGACCTACCCCCAACAGACGGTCAGTCCCTCTGCCACTGCCGATACCGCAGAACGGCCCGGATGTCGCGCGGATTCGATCCGGCTTGCGCGCATCAAGTCCGCGGCGGCCGACGGCGTTCCTGGAACCACGGCCGGTACTCGCTCATCTTCGCGCGCTGCGCCGGCGGGGCATTCCGCTTGCAGGTCGCGGCTTCCTCGCTGTTGGCCGGTGCCCCCCACCGCAATTCCACGCAATCATTGACGTTGTAGGCCATCTCCAGATCGCGCACGCGGTCGATCACGTCCTTGACCGACAACGTCCATTGCGAGCCGTCGCTGCGTGTGTACGAGAACTTCCGCGCTCCGAGATCGGTCGCCAGCACACCGGCGAGTTCAGCCTTCACGTCGGCAACGCTCTTGCCCGCCGGCATCGCGTATCGGCCCGGCCGCCGCGCCACGCGCTCGGGAAATCCGCGCACCACATCGATCGCGATCAGCAGCCGCAGATCGCGCGACGGCGTGGCGAAATCCTCCCACGCACCCGTCGTCTCGAAGATCGCCGCGCCATCAGGCATGCTCGCATCGCCGCGACCGCTGAGCTGATATTTACGCCCGTTCTCGACCGACGTGACGCGCGCCCGCACCTGCTCTTCCAGCGACGTCATCGCCTCCTGCATCGCGCGCAGCGGATCGAGCGGCGCGGGCGACATCAGGTCGTCCATCTTGTCGTAGAAATCCTCGACGCCGAGCTTCGATTGATCGAGCGAGAAGTCCCGGTAATTGGGCTCTTTCGCGATCTCGGCATTCGACAGCCGCCGCAGCCCCGCGCCGCCACGCACCACCGGCCGGAAGCGCTTGAAGCCGGGACTTCCCAATGCCGCATCCTGCGCGAACAGGAAATTGCCGCGCCAGAAACGCTTGCGCGCAACGGTCCCATCGGGCTGCGCATCGACCGCGAGGAACACGCCAGCAGCGCCTTCGGTCTGAGCCACCCGCTTCGTCAGCACGAGAAGGTGGCCATAGGGATCCGCGTACACAGTGCCCGGCCGCAGGTCCTCCTGGCTCAACGGGATCGGATAGTAGTCGGTGTTGTCGTCACGCGCCGCCGTTCGCCCCGAGCCGGAATGCACGCTCTCGGCGATCGCATACTTCAGATAATGCCCGAAGCCCGGCGCCAGACCCGGCGGACGAGGCGGCACGCGCGGCGGCTTGAACTCCGCCGCCTTCGCGGCAACCTTCGCCCCCTGTCCGAATAACCCTCCGAACCCGGCATTCCCCGGCGGCTTCTGCTGTTCGGGCGGTGGCAGGTTACGCGTATCCTCGTTCTGGATGTTCCACCATTCGTAGCACCGGGGCGGCTGCCCCGCCCCGCCGCGCGTACACTTAGCGTAGCCGAACGGCAGCCCCATCTTGAACGCGAAATACGCGCGCAGGAAATACGGAAGGTCCGCGCAGTCCGGCTTGATGATCTGCCCGAGCTGGTCTTCGCCGAGCCCCAGATGATTGAACAGCAAGTTCCGCTGGCGATCGCGCAACACCTCGTGCAGCGCCTTCCAGGACAACGTCGCCTCGACCGGCGCATCGAACAGTTTCTCGATCCAGGCCGAGTAGAGATTTTCGTTCGCGCGGTTCCACGCGCCGCGGATCGGCCAGACGCTGCCTTTCACGGTGCCCGGCCGTGCCGGCGCGGTCGCCCGCACAGCGATCTGACGTGTGAGCGGCGCGCAATCGCCCGACGCCTTGTCGCGCGTGAGTTTCACCTGCCAGTTGCCAACTGCAGGAGAGGCGACCTCCGCATACCAGAAGTACGGCGGACCACCGTGACGCTGGCTGGATTTCGCAACGACGCTTCCCTGCGGACCGATCAGCGACAACTCACCGTCGAGCGGCTTCTCCGACGTGAAAACGACGCGCAGCGGCGCGCCTTTCCACGGCGCGACCGGCGATGGCAGCACCGCGATACCCGACGCCTCCGGACAGTCGGATGCACTACCGGCCGGCTGTGCGCTCCCGGCTGTGGCGGCGAAAAGTGAGAGCGTGCCCGCGAACATCGCGGCAAGCGCCGCAACAGCGATGGGACGAGCCGGCATCACGCAATCCCCCATTCAGCGCTCGAAACAAGAACCCTCCTCTCGCTTCCGCGGGAGGAGGGCCATGCAGCAACCTACTTGATCGCCTGCGGATTGAGCGGCGAGCCCGTGCCGCCCGTGATGATGAGCGGCGGCCCGCAGAAGAAGAACTCGTAGACCTTGTCCTTCGCGCAATCCTCGGCGAGCTCCTTCAGATAGAAGATCTCGCCCATGCACAGACCCATCGCCGGGATCACGACCCAGTGCCAGGGCTGGTTGGCTTCCGTCGTCTCGTTGGGACGAACCTCGACGCCCCACGTATCCGAGATAATCGCCGCGATCTTCTTGTCCTGGCACCAGTAGCAGTTCTCGAACTTGACGCCCGGCGCATCGCCGCCGGCGTATCCACCCCACTCGCCGGTCTTGAGGCACTTCTCCATCTGCCCCGTGCGGATCATCACGAAGTCGGCTTCCTTGATCTCGACCTTCTGCGCCTTGGCGCAGGCGTCGAGCTCGTCGTTGGAAATCCCGTAGCCGTCCTCGAGATACTCCACGCCCTTGAAGCGCGCGATATCGAGCAGCACGCCGCGGCCCGTCATCTTGTCCTTCGAGTGCTCGATGCCGAGAACGCTGAGACCGCGGCTGTCGATCAGCTTGGCGTCATGGCCGTTGTAGGCCTTGTCCTCGTAGAAGATGTGGCCGAGCGCATCCCAGTGCGTCGCGCCCTGCACGCACAGCATGATCGTGTCGTCGGCGTAGCGGATCTTGTTCCAGTCCTGCTGGCCGGTCGTGGCGTCGGTGCCGGTCGCCAGCATCTGGTGGATCGGGTTGAAGCGTCCCCCGAACAGGCCGGTCTGCGGCCCCGTGCGGTCGAGCGGAATGCCGAGCGCGAAGGGCTTGCCCTTCTTGATGAGCTTCGACGCTTCCACGATGTGCTGCGGCTTGACGTAGTTGAGGGTGCCGGAGTGATCGTCCTTGCCCCACTTGCCCCAGTTCGAAAGCTTCTCCGAAGCCTCCTCGATCGCCTTCAGTCCGACTTTGATGTTCATGGGCGGGTGTTACCTCACTCCGGTTGCGTTGGTGTTCGTAAGCAAGGTCTGAACTTCGATGACCCTGCCAGTCAAGTGGGTGCCGGCTCGAAAAATCCATTGCTGCTGCGTATCAAATTTGATACAATTCTGCAACGGCTGTCCGAACGAAGAAAATTCCGGCCGCTTTCTACGCTACCGCCAACGGACGGGAACCAGTGCGCGATTGGTTGAAGTCGCTCGACAAGCCAGATCGAGTGCAAATCGGCTCAGACATCCTCGCCGTGCAGCAGGGCTGGCCACTTGGATTGCCATTGTGTGACTCGCTGGGCAACGGTCTCTGGGAAGTGCGCTCCAAGCTGTCGGAGCGACGGATCGCACGCGTGATCTTCGCCTTCGACGACGGCTTGATCGTGCTGCTCAACGGATTCGTGAAAAAGACGCGGAAGACGCCAACTGACGAGATTGACCTCGCAGCAAAGCGCTTCAAGGAGATGACCTCATGACCAAGGCCAAGAAGAAGCACCACGGTTCCAGTTTCGAAAGCTTCCTGGAGGAGGAGGGCATCCTGGAGGAGGCCAACCTCATCGCAGGCAAGAAAATCATCGCTGCACAAATCGCAGCGGAAATGAAAAAGAAGGGCCTGACCAAGACCGCCATGGCTGCGGAAATGCAAACTACGCGTGCCCAACTGGATCGCCTCCTCGATCCAGACAACGACAGTGTGACGCTCGCCACTTTGAAGCGGGCGGCGAAGACGTTGGGCAAGAGCCTGAGGCTGGAGCTCGCTTAGCACATGAGCGAGGAAGAATACCCGCGCCTTATGCGAGAATTCATGAGCGCGTCATAGAGTGGCAGCAGTTCGCCCTGCGGCTGCCTCCGTAGGGTGCGGCACGCTTCGCTACCGCACCCTACGTTGTCACTTCAGAAATTCACCTTGTCCGCGCCCTTCAGCGAAAGTATCGCGCGCGCCTCGTCGGGCGACGCGATCTCGAGGCCCAACCCCTCCAAAATCGAGCGCACGTTGCGCACCTGCTCCGCGTTCGACTTCGCGAGCCGGCCCGGCCCCATCCACAGCGAATCTTCCAGACCCACGCGCACGTTCGCGCCTTGCGCCGCAGCGATCGCCGCGATGCTCATCTGATGCCGCCCCGCGCCGAGCACGCTCCACGAGTACTTGTCGCCGAACAGCCGGTCGGCCGTACGCTTCATATGAGCGACATCCTCCGGGTGCGTACCGATGCCGCCGAGAATGCCGAACACCGATTGCACGAACAGCGGCGGCTTCACGAGGCCACGGTCGAGGAAGTGCGCGAGGTTGTAGAGATGCGCGATGTCGTAGCATTCGAACTCGAACCGCGTGTCGTTGCCGTAGCAGGTCTCGAGCACGTACTCGATGTCCTTGAACGAATTGCGGAATACGAGGTCCCTCGTGCCTTCCAGATAAGGCTTCTCCCAGTCGTGCTTGAACTCCTTGAAGCGCTCCAGCATCGGGTAGAGCGCAAAGTTGATCGAGCCCATGTTGAGCGAGGCGACTTCCGGCTTGAACTCCGACGCCGGCCGCACGCGCTCCGAAACGAGCATCGTCGGCGAGCCACCCGACGTCAGGTTGATCACCGCGTTCGTCTGCTGCTTGAGGCGCGGCAGGAACCGGCCGAACGCTTCCGGCGTCTGGTCGGGCTTGCCGGTGATCGGATCGCGCGCGTGCAGATGCAGGATGGCTGCTCCCGCTTCCGCCGCAGCCAAACTCTGCTCGATGATCTCTTCCGGCGTGATCGGCAGGTACGGCGACATCGACGGCGTGTGGATCGCGCCAGTGATCGCGCACGTGATCACGACCTTGCGGCCGGACTTCGATGCAGCAGGCTTGGCAGTGGCGGCAGACTTCGGCGCGTTGGCCATGCTTGGGACTCCAGTGCAGCAGTGCACGCGATTGAAATCGGTGCATCGGGGATTAGACGGTGTGAGCGCCGAGAATAGGCAATGTCGAGCCCGCTGCACAGTATGTTTCGTGAACAGCCCCCTGCCACAACTCGATCTGTGAGCGCCGGTTGGTCATTGCCCACGAGCGGCCCAGCGTGGTTTGATCGAGGCCGCCACCCGGCGCAACCGGGAGCCAAAGGAGGAAACCATGCGGTTCACCAAGACAGTGGCGGCGATCGCCGTCGCAATCTGCTTCACCGTCCCACCCCCGCAGGCTCACGCCCAGGCGCAATCGACGGCCGCACCCGACTTCTACAAGGGCAAACAGATCAGCCTGATCGTCGGCGCCGGCGCGGGCGGCGCTTACGACCTCGTCTCCCGCACGATGGCGCAGCACTGGAGCCGCACGATCCCCGGCAATCCCACGTTCGTCGTCTCGAACATGGCCATCGCCTCCGGCCTCGCGATGACCAACTACATGCAGAACGCCGCGCCCAAGGACGGCACGGTGATCGGCATGGGCAATGCCAACATAGCGCTCGAGCCGGGCCTGAAGATGCTTTCCCGCGATGGCGGCAACGTCCAGTTCGACGCGCTGAAGCTGAATTGGATCGGCTCGCCGATGCAGCTTCCCCAGGTGGTCTGGGTCTACCATACCGCGCCCGCCAAGACCTTCTCCGATCTCAAGAATGAAAAGATCATCCTGGGCTCGATGGGCGTCGGCGGTGACAACTATGTCGTGCCCTGGCTCGTAAACCAGTTGCTCGGCACGAAGATGGAGATGGTGACCGGCTACAAGAGCCAGGCCGAGATCTTCACTGCCGCCGAGCGTGGCGAGGTCCATGGCAATACCGCTGTTCTGCCCAATCTGACATCCGCGAAAGCCGACTGGTGGCGCGACAAGAAGGTCCGCGTACTCCTTCAGGCGAGCGAAAAGCGCATCGCGCTCCTCCCCGACGTCCCCACCGCCGTGGAACTCGCCGCCGGCAACAAGGACGCCCACGAGGTGCTGCGCTTCTGGTCGCTCAAATACGCGATGAGCTATCCCCTGTTCATGGCAGCCGGTGTGCCGGCCGAACGCGTGAAGACGATCCGCGACAGCTTCGATGCGCTGATGAAGGATCAGGTGTTCCTCGCCGACGCCAAGCGGCTCGCTTTCACGATCGACCCACTCGCCGGAGAACCGATGACCAGGCTGGTCGCCGAGATCGTCAGCGCCCCCAAGCCGCTCACCGATCGCGTCAAAATCCTCATGCAGCCGCCGAGCGCGAGGAAGTGAACCTGCCCCTCAGTCTTCCCCGGCCTGGCCGAGTTCAGGCCGCCGCCACAGGTACACGGCGACTGCCGCCAGGATCACACTGATCGCGAAACCGACGATGTAGAACGACGCCTCGAGGCCCGCGATCTCGCCGACGATCCCCATGCACAGCGGCGCGATGATCGACGCGATCCGGTTCGCCGTGCCGCGCAGCCCGACCGCCTTGCCCTGGTTCGAGCGGCCCGCGCCGCGCAGCACCAGCGAGATGATGAGCGGCTGCGCGAGGCCATTTGCGCCGGAGCGCAGGAACATCGCCAGTTGCAGCAGAAAATAGCTGCCCAGCAGCGGCGTCACGCAGATCAGCAGCAGCCCCGCCCATATCGACAGCAGCGCGATCCACAGCCCGCCCATGTATCGCATGAGCGGCGCCGTCAGCAGTGAGAACAGCGCAGCTCCGATCGCTCCGGCCGCGCTCAAAAGTCCGATCGACGTTCCCGTGATCCCCATCTCCGTGAGCCACGCGACATAGAACGAGCCCTGCATCGCATTGCCGATGTGCATCATCGCGCCGAGAAGCACGATCACCACCACCGCTGGCGACCGCAGCAACTGGAACGCCGTGATGTAGTCGGCGAGCTTCGGCGTCAGATCGCGCATCCGGATCTTTACCCGCGGCACTGCAACATCGTCCTGGCCCTTGCCCGGAGGCCGGGCCGGAAGCCACAGCGCGCAGAAGATCGCGCCGGACGCCCAAACCGACATCAGGATGAACGCCCCCCACGGCCCCGCCACATCCCACGTGACGCCCGCGAGCGGTGGCGCGGCGAGCTGACTGATCCGGATCACCGCGCTCAGTCGGCCCGCATAGATCGTACGCCCCTGCATGTACTGTCCGATCATCGTCTGGGCGCCGAGCCAGCCCAGCGACTCCGACAACCCCAGCAGCATCTGCAGCAGCATCAGCGCCCAGATCGTCGGCGCCAGCGGATAGATGAGCGGCACCACAGCCCCCAGCGTCGTGATCGCGAGCATCACCTGCCGCGCGCCGAGCCGGTCCATCATCGCCCCGCCGTGGATCGACAGCACCAGCGGCAACACATGCGGCAGGCTGAACATCAGCCCGAACAGCAGCGGCGAAGGATTCATCGTGTACACATAGAGCGGAATGATCACCGACCCGATGTAGAAGATCGATGTGCTGAACAGCCCGACGCCGTAGACGCCCGCCTGAATCCGCCACGGCACCTGATCATGCTCTGCCGGGCTCATGATGACGAAAGGGCTCCTTGTCTGCGTAGGTCGCTCGTGCCCCGCCTGCCGGTCGCCGTCAATCGACCATGTCGATACCGAAAACATGGAACATGATGATGAGTGCCGGAACCAAAGCCAGCGGCAAGAGCCAGATGAGAGCTCCCACGAAAACGAGAACGCGCTTCCAGGCAGGATGATTTCTCAAGCCCGGCATTCCAGCGATCACGGCGGCAGGTAGCCCTGCCAGGACACCGAGCACGCAGAAAAACAGTCCCGCCTCATATGTCATGATGTCCCGAAGCGCGATGATGCGCCCGCCCGATCAAGCCACCTCGTCCACGAACGTCACGAAATTCGCCACCGGCTCGCGCTCCGTCCGAAAGGTATTCACCTTGGCGTCCGGCAGCGAGTAGCCCAGGCCCATCCCACAGACCACCATCTCGGTTTCGGGAATGGCAAGCATCCGCTGGATCGTATCGTGGAACACGCAGAACGCCGCCTGCGGAACCGTCTCGAGCCCCTCCGCTCGCGCCGCGATCATGATCGATTGCAGGAACATGCCGTAGTCGAGCCACGCCCCGCGCGCCAGATCCCGGTCGATCGTGAAGATCATGCCGACCGGCGCACCGAAGAACGCGAAGTTCTGCCCCTGATAGGCACGGCTCGCCTCGCGGTCGCCCTTCGGGATGCCGAGCAGACCATAGAGCCCCCAACCGGTCTGACGCCGCCGCGCGAGATACGGCTCCCGCCACACATCGGAGTAGTAGTCGTACTCCCAGGTGCCGTTGTCGCCGCTCTCGTGCCGCCGCATCAGCTCGGCCGAAAGCGCCTGCTTTGCGGCCCCGGTCAGCACACGTACTTTCCAGGGCTGGGTGTTGCTGCCCGACGGCGCCCGCCCCGCGATCTCCATGATGCGCTCGATGGTCTCGCGCGGCACCGGATCGGGCTTGTACGCCCGGATGCTCTGGCGGCCGCTGATGGCGTCGGCGACGGTCATGGGCACTGCACTCATCGATTTCGTTCCCCGGAACGGCGTGATCGAACCGCAGCACTTGGCGAAGCACGCGGCGGCTCCGACACGAATATCTGTTCATGCCTCGTCTATTCTAACCAATTCGCATCCCCGCGCTTGTCCTTCTTGCCCATCGCCGCGCTATAGCTTCCCCATGGCCCGTCCCTCCGTCTCCCTCGAACTCACGGCGAAAACCCTCGCGATCGGCGCGGCGGGCGGCGTCGTGTTCTGGCAGCTCGGCCTGCCCCTGGCATTTCTGTCGGGCGCAGCCGCCGCCGTTGCCGCCTGCGCACTCGCCAAGTTGCAGGTCGGCATCAACTCGGACCTGCGCGACATCTTCATCGTCCTGCTCGGCGTCACCCTCGGCTCCACCGTGACGCCAGAGACGCTGGCCCTGCTGCCGCGTTGGCCGGTCACGATGGCGGGCTTGGCTGCCTGCATGCTGTCGATCATGTGGACCGGGGCATACTACCTCGAGAAAGTGCACGGCCTCGACCGCGCCACCGCACGCCTTGCCTCGATGCCCGGAGCGCTCAATTTCGTCATGACGCTGGCGATGGAATCGAGCGCGGACGCCCGCCGCGTCGCGATCATCCAGATCGTGCGCATGACCGCGATCCTGCTGCTGTTGCCGAGCGTCGTCACGATGGTCGGCGGCACCCCGATGGCCGGCTTCTTCCAACCCGCCGGCGATGTCGTGAAGCCGCTGCAGTTGGCTTTCGTGATCGCTGCCGGATTTGCAGGCGCAGCGTTCTTCAAGCGCATGGGCACACCCGCACCGGCGCTGTTCGGCGGCATGCTGCTCTCGGCCCTGCTCTATGGTCCCGGCATCGTCTCCACTGCCATGCCGCAGCCTCTCGTGTTCATGATGTTCGTCGTGCTCGGCTCGATGATCGGTTCCAACTTCGCCGGCGCGGACATGCGCCTGTTCCTCGTCACGCTCGTCGCCGGGATCGGCTCGCTGATCGTCTGCAGCCTCGTCGCGCTCGCATGGGCTGCCCCCTTGGCGTGGTTCGTCGGCATGCCCGTGCTGCAGGTCTGGCTCGGCTACGCCCCCGGCGGCGTCGAGACGACAGCGTTGCTCGCCATGGCCCTCGGCCTCGATGCCGCGTTCGTGTCGAGCCACCACATCATGCGCGTCGTGATCCTGAACCTCACCGTCCCCCTCTGGGTCGCCCCCTTCATGCGCAAGGACGACGACGACAAGTGATTTGAGTCCTCTTTTGCAGTCGCTCTCCAGATACCACCCGAAGTTTTCAACTCGTGCAGCCCGCTCGTCGACGCTATGGTAGAGGGAACTTTTCGAAGGGGGTAGTTTCAATGGGTGGCAAGATTTTCGTCAACTACAGGCGGGACGACGACAAGAATTTTGCAGCGCGGGTTCACAAGCACCTCTGCGACGAGTTCGGCGCCGACAACGTGTTCCTCGACGTCGACCAACTGAAGCCGGGAGAGCGCTTCGAAGAAGTGCTGACAACTGCGCTGGCGAGCACGAAGGTGCTGCTGGTCCTCATTGGTCCGCGGTGGATGGAACTCCTGCGCGCCAGGATGGCCGAAGGCAGCATGGACTACGCGCGCAAGGAAATCGCACAGGCGCTCGCACAGCGCATCAAGGTAATCCCGGTCCTGGCGGATCAGACGCAACTCCCGGTCAAGGATGAGTTGCCCGAGGACATTCGGGAACTGGTCGCTCATCATAAGCACACGATCCTCTTCGAGCACTTCGGCCAGAGCATGACCGCTCTGCTCGACGCCATCCAGCCTCGAACCATGCGCCGCAAGCCTCTAGCCGGCGTATCATGGCGCAGAATGGCGGTTGCAGCTCTCTCCTTGCTTGGTGTCGCAGTGGCTGTGCTTGCAGTGGACAAGGTGGCGCCCGAATGGATCGAAGCAGTCCGCGGCAACGTCGGGCTCGGAAATTCCATAGTCACGACGGAGAAGAATCCGGTCATTGGCTCGATGCCGTTGCCAGCAGAGAACATGCCATTGGTACAGGTGAAGCCTGGCAGGTTCGCGATGGGCTCGCCAGTGGGCGAACCCCATCGGACACAGGCTGAAGGAGTGAGGAGGATGGTTGAAATTCAACTTCCCCTTTTCAGTGTGGCAGCGCACGCCGTCACGCGTGGTCAGTATAGCCAATTCGTGACGGAAACCAGCCGCTCGAACAGCAATGCTCAGTGCACATATTGGATGGGAACCCTTCGCCTCGGTAAGTGGCAATCGAGTTCGGGCGTGGACTGGAAATCGCCGGGCTTCCAGCAGGACGACAACCATCCCGTCGTGTGCGTAAGCTACCTCGATGCAATCGCTTTCGCCGAATGGCTCTCGAGCAAGACCGGCCGGCGTTATCGGTTGCCGACCGAAGCACAGAGAGAGTACTTCACGCGAGCCGGCACCACGGGCAGCTATTCGACGGGAGAAACGATCACGGGAGCACAAGCGAACTACCAATTCGATAGAGGCGGAACGGTCGTCGTCAACACCTTCGATGCCAACCCGTGGGGCCTGAAGAACACGCACGGCAACGTCTGGGAATGGGTCGAGGACTGCTGGAGCGAAGGGTATAACGGCGCGCCATCGGACGGCACATCTCTGAAGCGCGACAAGTGCGACGCCCGCGTGGTCCGAGGCGGCTCATTCGCGGACCACTACAATATTCTTCGCTCCGCGCACCGGGAGTTCCGCGACCCTGTCAATCGCTATTACAATGTTGGTTTTCGCCTGGTGCGGATCCTCCCGTGACAGTTCGGCAAGACTACACCCTCAGCACCTCGCGCGCCGCGCGGAACGTGTTCGCATACGCCTCGACGGTGTCGCAGATCGGATCGGCATAACCGCCGCCGATCGCGATCGCGACGGGCGCACCGAGCCGCCGCGCCATCTCGAACACCATCCGGTCGCGCGCGATCAGCCCCGCGAACGTCAGATCGAGCCGCCCCAGCTTGTCGCTTGCCAGCGGATCCGCGCCTGACAGATACAGTACGAGGTCCGGCCTGAACGCGGCGACGCGCTCCAACGCGGGCGCGAGCACTGCCAGATAAGTCGCGTCGTCCGTGCCGTCCGGCAGCGCCACGTCGATATCCGACACCATCTTCGCGAACGGGAAGTTCCGCTCGCCGTGTACGCTCAGCACGATCACACCCGGCGTGCCCGCCAGGATCGCCGCGTTGCCGTCGCCCTGATGTACGTCGAGATCGACGATCGCCACCCGCGCAACTGCCCCCTCGTGCAACAGCGTCAGCGCCGTCACTGCGAGATCGTTGAACACACAGAAGCCCGAGCCGAATTCGCGATGCGCGTGATGCGTGCCCCCCGCGAGCTGCCCCGAAGCCCCGTTCGCCAACGCCTCACGCGCCGACGCCAGCGCGCCCCCCACGACCACGCGCGCGCGCAGCGCCAGAACTTCACTCCACGGCAGCCCGATCAGCCGCTGCGCTTCCCGCGTCAGTCCACCCGACAATACCTTGTCGATATAATCCCGCGAATGCGCCCGCGCGATATCCTCGAGCGCCCCTACCGGCGATGCCGACATGCCCCGCGCATCGACGACGCCCTCGCCGGCCAGCTTGTCCCGCAACAGCCGATACTTCCCCCGCGGGAATCGATGCCCCGGCGGCAACGGCAACTCCGGCGTATCGGGAAAGAACACTCTCATCTACCGCCCTTCCCCTACTCCCTACTCCCTACTCCCTACTCCCCACTCCCTACTCCCCACTCACCACTCACCACTCACCACTCACCACTCACCACTCACCACTCACCACTC
>CAZNMY010000156.1:0-12491 GCA_964574325.1 uncultured Devosia sp.
CTCGACACGCCGGGCCACGAGGCCTTCACGGCCATGCGTGCCCGCGGCGCCAAGGTGACGGACATCGTCGTCCTCGTGGTCGCCGCAGACGACGGCGTCATGCCCCAGACGATCGAGGCGATCAATCACGCCAAGGCTGCCCAGGTGCCGATCATCGTCGCGATCAACAAGATCGACAAACCCGACGCCGATCCCAAGCGGGTCGCGACCGAGTTGTTGCAGCACGAGATCGTCGTCGAAAGCATGTCGGGCGACGTGCTCGACGTGCCGGTCTCCGCGATCAAGGGCACAGGCCTCGACAAGCTGTTGGAGGCGATCGTCCTTCAGGCCGAAATCCTCGAGCTCAAGGCCAACCCGAACCGCACCGCCAACGGCTACGTCATCGAAGCCAAGCTCGAGCGCGGCCGTGGTCCTGTCGGCACCGTGCTGGTCGAACGCGGCACCCTCCGCGTCGGCGACATCATCGTGGCGGGCGCGGCCTGGGGCCGTGTGCGTGCGCTGATCGACGACAAGGGCGCCAACGTAAGGGAGGCCGGCCCCGCCGTTCCCGTCGAGGTGCTCGGCTTCGACAGCGCTCCCGAAGCCGGCGACGAATTCTCCGTCGTCGAATCGGAAGCCCGTGCCCGCGAGATCACCGACTATCGGGTCCGCAAGCGCCGCGACACCCTCGGCTCGGCTGGTACGCCGCGCACGCTGGAAGCCATGATGGCCCAGCTGAAGGATGCCGACCGCAAGGAGTTCCCGCTCGTCATCAAGGGCGACGTGCAGGGCTCGGTGGAAGCCATCATCGGCTCACTGAAGAAGATCTCGACCGACGAGGTGCAGGCTCGCCTGATCCACACCGGCGTCGGCGGCATCACCGAATCCGACGTGGCGCTGGCCAACGCGTCGAAGGCGATCGTGATCGGCTTCAACGTCCGCGCCAACAGCCAGGCCAAGCAGTTGGCCGACAGCCACGGGCTGGAAATCCGCTATTACAACATCATCTACGATCTCGTGGATGAAGTGAAAGCGGCAATGTCCGGCCTGCTCGCGCCGACGCGCAAAGAGGTCATGCTCGGTCACGCCACGCTCAAGCAGGTCTTCAACATCTCGAAGGTCGGCAAGATCGCGGGCGCTCAGGTCACCGACGGCAAGGTCGAGCGCGGCGCACGCCTCCGCCTCATCCGCGACAACGTCGTCATCCTGCAGGAAGGCAAGCTGTCGACGCTGAAGCGCTTCAAGGACGACGTCCGCGAAGTCGTGTCCGGCCAGGAATGCGGCATTGCGTTCGAGAACTTCCAGGATCTCAAGGAAGGCGACGTGATCGAGTGCTACCAGGTCGAGATCATCAAGCGCAGTTTGTAATGGTCGGGTGTCAGGCCCTAAGGGTCTGACACCATCTAGCCCGCACTCGGACTTGCGCCCAATTCGAACGCGCCCGATTTCGATGGTTGCCGATCACTCCGATTTCCGGAGGGTCCGCCACTCCAATTTTACGAGGCCGCCGCGGTTCGATCCCGTCGGCGGGAAACACCATGGCAAAGAAACCATCCGATCCTGCGGGCAAGCCGCCGTCTCAGCGCATGCTCCGCATCGCCGAGATGATCCGCCACAAACTCGCGGAAATGCTGTCGCGCGGCGACATCCACGACGACGTGTTGTCGAGCCACGTCATCACGGTGCCTGAAGTCCGGATCACCGCCGACCTCAAGATCGCGACGGTCTACGTCATGCCGCTCGGCGGGGAGGGCGCGAAGGAAGTCATCGCGGCGCTCGCCAAGAACAAGGGCTTCATCCGCAGCGCCATCGCCAAGACGCTCAATCTGAAATACGCGCCGGACCTGCGTTTCAAGTTCGACGAGATGTTCGACGAAGCCGCCCGCATCGACCGGCTGCTCGACAGCCCCAAGGTCAGGGCCGATACGAAGAAAGGGTGAGTGGCCAGTGGTGAGTGGTGAGTGGGATCTACGGCGTTCCCATCACGCGCGCCGTCACCGCACGTGGCTGCCCGTCTTCGCCCTACTCCCTACTCCCTACTCCCTATTCACCACTCACCACTCACCACTCACGGATTTCATGGCACGTCGCAGAAAAGGTAATCCCGTCAACGGCTGGATCGTGCTGGACAAGCGCGCTGGCATGACGTCGACGCAGGCGGTCGGCGCGGTGCGGCGGCTCTACAATGCGCAAAAGGCGGGACACGCCGGCACACTCGATCCGCTGGCGACGGGCATTCTGCCGCTGGCGCTCGGCGAAGCCACGAAGACGGTGCAATTCGCGGTCGACGGCGAGAAAGCCTATCGCTTCACCGTCCGCTGGGGCGAGGAGACCACGACCGACGACGCCGAAGGCCCGGCCACGAGCACATCCGAGAACCGCCCGACGCTCGCCGAAATCGAGGCCGTTCTGCCGCGCTACATCGGCGCGATCATGCAGACGCCGCCGCAATTCTCCGCGATCAAGATCGACGGTAACCGCGCCTATGATCTCGCCCGCGAAGGCGAGACCGTCGTGCTCGAGCCGCGCGAAGTCGTCATCGATGCCCTCCGCGTCACCGACATGCCCGACGATTCCACGACCGTGTTCGAAGCCGAGTGCGGTCGCGGCACCTACGTGCGCGCGCTCGCCCGCGACATCGGCCGCGATCTCGGCTGCTACGGCCACGTCATCGAATTGCGCCGCACACGCGTTGGTCCCTTCCACGAGGACGACAGCATCACGCTGGACGAGCTCGACGAAGCCGCGCGCCTCGACGACGGCGGCGCCGCGCTCGCAAGCTCCCTCCTTGGCGTCGAAGCAGCCCTCGCGGATCTCACCCAGGTCAGCGTCGCCCAGGACGATGCGGCCCGCATCATGCGCGGGCAGGCGATCCTGATCCGCGGCCGCGACGCACCCGTCATGGGCGGCGAAGCCTACGCCGTCTCACGCGGACGCCTGCTCGCCATCGGCGTACTCGAACAGGGCGAGTTCCGCCCCATCCGCGTGTTCAACTTCGGTTGAATGCCGGCCGTCCGTGTTCGGCGGCTCTGCCGGCGAACATTGCGTCAAGCACTGGATTCGCGTAACTGCGAGACATGCAATGGAGCGACGAGGGCCTGATCCTTGCGGTCCGCCCACACGGCGAGACGGCGGCGATCGTCGAGGTGCTGACGGCGCGGCACGGCCGCCACGCCGGTCTCGTCTACGGCGGCCGGTCTCGCCGCCTGCGGCCCGTGCTGCAGACCGGCAACCATGTCGACGTCACGTGGAAGGCGCGGCTCGCTGACCAGCTCGGGCACATCACGGTCGAGTTGCGGCGAGGCTACGGCGCCGAAGCGATGAGCGATGCCAAGGCGCTGGCCGGGCTCTCGACCCTGACCACGATGGCACGCCTGCTGCCGGAGCGCGATCCCGCCCCCAACCTCTACGAAGTCACGATGTTCGTGTTGTCGTTCCTCGACGACCCCACGGTCTGGCCGGCGCTCTATGCGCGGTGGGAGCTTTCGCTGCTGGATGAGCTGGGACTGGGGCTGGACCTGTCGCAATGCGCCTCGACCGGAACCAACGACGACCTCATCTACGTGTCCCCGCGCTCGGGCCGCGCGGTCTCGGCTTCCGCCGGGGAGCCCTATCAGGACAAGTTGCTGCGGCTGCCGGCGTTCATTCGGGACGGAAACGCAGCGGGAGGCGTGACGGGGCAGAACCTCAGGGAAGCCTTCGCTCTCACCGGGCACTTCCTCGAAGCGCGTCTGTTGACGCCTGCCGGCGCGACGCTGCCCGACGTGCGCTCCCGCATGATCGAACTCGTCTCGCGCGAAGCGGCTGGACGGACACGATGATCGCCGCGGCAATTGCCCCCAGGGCGAGCCCCGAATGTCACCGGCTGCGAGCTTTCGCCCGCCCCCGACACAAGCTACGATTTCAGATGCCCGCTCCTCGTTTCATGACGTCCAAGCCCGTGACCATTCCATCGACCGTCCGACCTCAGAAACGAGCCTGCATCCGGCTCGCCGCCGCACTGGCATCGATGCTGGTGCTGGGCGTGCCGGCGACGAACGCCCAGCGCGCCTTCGAGACCGACGGAGCAGTGGGGCTCATTCCCAAGCAGCTCGCCACGGCGCGGCGGCACATGATCGTCGCGGCCAATCCACATGCGGCGGAGGCCGGACTCGCGATCCTGCGCGCCGGCGGCACGGCGACCGACGCCGCCATCGCAGCGCAGCTCGTGTTGAACCTCGTCGAGCCGCAATCCTCCGGCATCGGCGGCGGCGGCTTTCTGATCCACTGGAACAGCGCGGGGAAGCGTCTCACCAGCTACGATGGCCGCGAAACGGCGCCGCGCAAGATCCAGCCCAACGTCTTCATGACAGCCGAAGGAAAGCCGCGCGGCTTCTGGAGCGTCGTGAATTCGGGCGAAAGCGTCGGCGTCCCCGGTCTCGTGGCCATGCTCGCTCGCGCGCACGAAAGGCACGGCAAGATCGCATGGCGCGACCTGTTCCAGCCCGCGATCGCGCTCGCCGAACACGGCTTTCCCGTCTCCAAACGTCTCAACGGCCTGCTCCGCGAACGCGGGCCCGAGCATTTCGCGCCCGACGCCCGCGCCTATTTCTTCGATCAGAGCGGGAAACCGCGAGCCGTCGGCGAGAAGCTCGCCAATCCCGCATACGCTCGCGTCCTGCGGCGGATCGCGGATGAAGGTCCCATCGCGCTCTACAGGGGTCCGGTCGCCCAGGCGATCGTGGGCGCCGTCACGTCGGGCGCGCACGGACGCGCCGGCTCGATCACAGCCGACGACCTCGCGGAATATGCGGCTATCGAACGCCCCGTGGTCTGCGGCGCTTATCGGCGCTACCGCATCTGTGGCATGGGGCCCCCGTCGTCCGGCGGTCTGGCTACCGTCATGACGCTCACCCTCCTTTCCCCACACAGTGTCGGCACCACCCCCCTCAGTCCGGCGGCGGTTCATCTCATCGCCCAGGCGCAGCGCCTCGCCTATGCCGACCGCGACCGCTGGATTGCGGACCCCGATCGCGTCAAGGTCCCGGCTGGTCTGACCGCGCCGGCATATCTGAGTGAACGCAGCCGCCTCATCGTGGCCGGTAAGGCAGCACCCCGCGCCGAGCCGGGACTGCCACCGGGCGCGCCGGAGAAGCGCACCGGCATCGACGCCACCTTCGAGATCGCCGGCACGACGCATCTGTCGGTCGTCGATGCCGCCGGCAATGCGGTCGCGCTGACCAGCACGATCGAGGCGGGTTTCGGCTCCGGCTTGATGGCCGAAGGCTTCCTGCTCAACAATCAGCTCACCGACTTCTCGTTCCTTACGCACGACGCCCGCGGCCACCCCATCGCCAATTCGCCCGAGCCCGGCAAGCGGCCCCGCAGCTCGATGGCGCCAACCATCGTATTCGATCCCGCTGGCCGACTGTTCGCCGTCCTGGGCTCGCCAGGCGGCAGCCGCATTCCGCTCTATGTGATGAAGTCGCTGATCGGGCTCATCGACTGGAAGCTCGACGCTCAAGCCGCGGCCGACCTGCCGAATTTCGGCAGCCGCAACGGCCCGCTGGAAATCGAGAAGGACCTCGGCGGCGCTCTCCTGCCCCTCCAGATGAAGGCGTTGGGACACGAGGTGCGACAAGACACGATGACCTCGGGAACGCACATAATCGTCGTCAGGCCCGGCCGCCGTCTCGAAGGCGGTGCCGATCCCCGCCGCGAAGGCGTGGCGCTCGGCGATTGAGCGGCAAGGAACGACAGGCATGACGGCGAAGCTCGAGATCGATGTTGCCGGCGCCGGGATATTCGGCCTGTGGCAAGCCCTCACGCTGGCGCGCGCAGGGCATCACGTGCGTCTGTTCGAAATCTCCCCCGAGCCATTTGCAAACAGTCAAAGCCGATATGCCGGCGCGATGCTGGCGCCGTGGTGCGAAGCCGAAGCTGCCGAGCCGATCGTCCGGGACGCAGGCATCGCCTGTCTGCCGATGTGGCTCGAAGCCTATCCCGGCATCGTCAAGGCCGGCACGCTCGTGGTCGCACAGCCGCGCGATCTGTCCGAGCTGAAGCGGTTCGCACGCCTCGCCACGGGCCACGAAATGGTCGACGGCCCGCGCATCGACGACCTCGAACCCGATCTCGCCGGCCGGTTCAAATCGGGATTGCTGTTCGCGGGCGAGGCGCACATGCGAACGCCGGCTGCCCTCGCAGCCTTGCTCGATCTGGCACGACAGGCCGGCGCGCAGGTGCATCTGGGCGAGCCCTGGCAGCCCGATCCGAGCGCGGACTTCACGATCGACTGCCGCGCGCTCGCCGCACGAGACGCCCTGCCGACGCTCCGCGGTGTACGCGGAGAGCGGCTGCTGGTCCGCGCGCGCGACGTGTCTCTGCGCCGGCCCGTGCGCCTTCTGCATCCACGGTTCCCGCTCTACATCGTGCCGTGGGGCGACGGTCTGCATCTCGTCGGCGCGACCGTGCTGGAGAGCGAGGACCCGAGCCCGATGACGGTCCGCTCCGCACTGGAGTTGCTCGGGATGGCCTACGCGCTGTCGCCCGCATTCGGCGAAGCCGAAATCCTGGAGACGTCAGCCGGCGTCCGCCCCGCGTTCCCCGACAACGTACCGCGTGTCGTGGTTCAGGGCCGCACCATACACGTCAACGGCGCACACCGGCACGGCTTCCTTCTGGGACCCGCCATGGCGCGCATCGTCGCCGATGTCGTTGAGACGGGCCGAAGCGACTGGGAGTTCGCAGCCGGGCTGATGGCGTAAGGCCGGGCGGCTCAGCAGCCCTTCCATTCCGGCGGGCGTTTCTCGACGAAGGCGGAAATCCCTTCGGCGGCATCGCGGGCGAGCAGGTTCTCGACCATCACGCGCGCGGCCAGCGCGTAGGCTTCGTCGACCGGCAGATGCGCCTGATCGTAAAAGGTGCGCTTGCCGATCGACACCGTGAGCGAAGATTTCGCTGCGATCTGCCCCGCGAGCGACAGCGCGACGGCGCGCGCTTCGGCCCGGGGCGCGACGCGATTGACGAGCCCCCAGTCGGCGGCAAGCCCGGCGTCGATCATCTCCCCGAGCAGCAGCATTTCCATCGCGCGCTTGGAAGGCACGTTGCGGGTCAGCGCCACCATCGGCGTCGAACAGAACAGGCCGATGTTGACGCCCGGCGTGCAGAACCGAGCGTCTTCACTGGCAACCGCCAGATCGCACGTCGCGACGAGTTGGCATCCCGCAGCCGTCGCTGTCGCCTCGACCAGCGCGATCACCGGTTGCGGACACGCCAAGATGGTCTGCATCATGCGCGCGCACGCCTGCATCGACTGCTCGAAGAACGCGCGGCCGCCATCTGGATCGGCCCGGTGGGCGGTGATTTCCTTGAGATCGTGACCCGCCGAGAACGCCGGCCCCCGCGCCGACAACACGATCGCCTTCACGTCGCGGTCGGCAGCGAGGCGTTCGAAAGCGCCGCGCAGGGTTTCGATCACCTCGAGCGTCAGGCTGTTGCGACGTGCCGGGCGATCGAGGATCACCTCGGCAACGCCCACCGCGTCGGCGAGCCTGACGACACGCACCGGCCCATCAGCGTCTCTATCCGTCGGCCGATCCATCCGCGGGCGATCCTACTTCAGCGCCTCGTCGATGGCCTTGGCGTGCTTCTTGACGACGTCGATGTTCTCCTTGAACTTCAAGGGTTGCATCTCCTTCAGCGCGTCGCTCATCTCGTCGAGCTGAACCTTGCGATCCGCATCCGACAGCGCTTTGTCGGCCTTGATCGCTTCGATGTCCTTCTTGATCAACTCGATCGGATCCGAATATTCGCCCGTGTCTGGATCGATGCCGGCGAGCACCATCATGACGTTGGCGCGGATCTCCTCGAAGTCGGCGAAGTCCTTGAAGCCGTTCTTCTTGCCGATCTCGTCGAGCTCCTTCTGAAGCTTCTCGTCGATCGTATCACCGGCAGCCTCGAGCTTCGCCGTGATCGCCACCAGATCCTTCTGCGCACCGAGGAAGCCGACGACCTGCTTGTCGTTCAAGCGCACCTGATTGATCTCCGGCGCCGCAGGCAGCGCCCCCGGCTGCTGTTGCGCCAACGCCCGCTCGGGCATTCCCATGGCAATGCCGGTCGCGGCCAACGCAACGAGCAGGACGAGCAGCGCCCGCCGCAGTATCCTGTCGCAAGCACTCGAGTACGAAGCAGGAGCGGTGAGCTTACCCGCGAGAATAGTCATGTCAGCCTCCAAATTGCCCGAGACGGTCCAACCCGAATGCCCTCCGGGGTCTGCAGGTTCCGTCGCCCGCGAAGCGTTAACGCCCAAACCAAGGCACAAGAATGTCGAAGACGCCACTTCTACTTAGTGTTGCTGAACTAGCACACATGGTCGCCGAGCACTTTCCTCAGGTGCAGGAAGGAAATGGCCCCGTCACCATTGAACGCAGCGACGATCAGGTAACCGTCGTTCGCATGGCTTATGACGAGCGCGTGATCCGGCCGGGGGGCACGATTTCCGGCCCGGCAATGTTCAAGCTGGCGGACTTCGGCGTCTATGCTGCAATCCTGGCGCGGCTCGGAGCAGCCGGTTTGCAAGCCGTGACGACGAATATGACCATGAACTTCCTCTCCCGGCCGCAACCGGCGGATCTCATCGCCCACATTCGCCTTCTGAAGCTCGGACGCCGTCTGGCAGTGTGCGAAGTCTACCTATATTCGGAAGGCTCTCCCGACATGATCGCGCACGCCACGTCGACCTACGCGATCCCGCCCGGCGCATCAGCAAGGTAGAATAATACCGCAATACGGTAATCAGATACCTCATACACTAACCATCTGATTTCATGAGATATTCACGATCCCACTTGACCCATTGAAGCAGCCGTGTATACCCGCACGATCCAACCCGCGCCGTCGTTCCGGCGCCAATTCCAAGGATCTCGCAGATATGGGCACCTTCGTCGCCAAGCCCGGCGAGGTGGAGAAGAAATGGGTCGTGATCAACGCCGAAGGTCTCGTCGTCGGTCGACTCGCCTCCATCATCGCCATGCGCCTCAAGGGCAAGCACAAGCCGATCTACACCCCCCACGTCGACTGCGGTGACAACATCATCGTCGTCAACGCCGACAAGGTCGTGTTCACCGGCAAGAAGTTCACGGACAAGGAATACCACCGGCACACGGGCTATCCCGGCGGTCTCAAGACCCGGACACCGCGGATGATCCTGGAAGGCCGCTTCCCCGAGCGCGTCGTCGAGCTGGCTGTGGAGCGCATGCTCCGTCGCGGGCCGCTGCAGCGCCAGTTGATGCGCAACCTCAAGATCTACAAGGGCCCCGAGCACCCGCATGCCGCCCAGAACCCGACTCAGCTCGACGTCGGGACGATGAACCGCAAGAACGTGAGGGCCTGAGGCACATGGCCGACGAAACCAAATCACTGCAGGATCTGGGCACGCTCACCGGCGCGCCCGCAGGCGTCACCGCGACGGCCCTGGCCGACGCCAAGCCCGTCCACGTGCAGAAGCTCGACAAGTACGGTCGCGCCTATGCCACCGGCAAGCGCAAGAACGCGGTCGCTCGCGTCTGGATCAAACCGGGACACGGCAAGATCATCGTGAACGACAAGGACTTCTCCGCCTACTTCGCCCGCCCGGTTCTGCAGATGCTGCTGAAGCAGCCGCTGTCCAGCGCCAGCCGTCTCGACCAGTACGACATCAACGCGACCGTCGTCGGCGGTGGTCTTTCCGGCCAGGCCGGCGCCGTCCGTCACGGCATCTCGAAGGCACTGACCTACTTCGAGCCGGATCTGCGTGGCGTGCTCAAGAAGGGCGGCTTCCTGACCCGCGACAGCCGCGTCGTCGAGCGCAAGAAGTACGGCCGCGTCAAGGCACGCCGCAGCTTCCAGTTCTCGAAGCGCTGATTTCGCAGGCAGCAGGCAGCAGGAACTCTGGCAGCAGGAAGGGCACACGCCTTTCCTGCTGCTTTGCTTTGGCGCGGCCCCCGCCTCCCTGCCGCCCGAGTTCCGGCTGCCCGAATTCCTCCGACCTCACTGCGGCACGATACCCGCCGTTTTCGCGTGAGCATGCCAGACGGGCACGTCGGACTTGACGTAGTCTGCAAATGGACCGCTCGGCATGTAGAACAGCTCGGTCCCCATCAACCCGATCTTGCGCGCGATCTCAGGGTCCTTCACGATCTTGCCGGCCATATCCGAGAGCTGTTTGACGATCGGTGCTGGAAGCTTGCCGGGTCCGAACAGGCCCGTCCAAGGCGCCACCTCGAAGTCCTTTATGACCGTCTCGTGGAACGTCGGCACCTGGGGCAACAGCGGGCTTCTGTCGCGCATCACGGCTGCGAGAGGAACGATCTTGCCGGCCTGGATCTGCGGCACGCCGGTGAGGAAATCCGGCACCATCAGATGGATGTTGTTGGTGAGGAGGTCCTGCAGTGCCGGCGGGTTCGATTTATAGGACACGCGTGCCAGGTCGAGGCCGAGCCGCAGCTTGACGGTCTCGCACGTGATGTGACCGGTACTGTTGCCGTGGCCGCAGGACAGCTTGCCCGGATTGGACTTCGCGTACGTGACGAACTCCTGGATCGTCTTGAAGGGCTGCTGCGGGTTCGTCGCCAGCACCGACGGATACTTGCCGATCCGCGCGATCGGCGTGAAATCCCTGAGCGGATCGTAGGGGACGTTCTTGAACAGCGCATTCACGGCCGAGTGCGTGGTGTTTCCGCCCATCAGAAGCGTATAGCCGTCGGGCTCGGCCTTGGCGACGGCGCCGGCTCCGAGCATCCCGCCTGCTCCTGCGCGGTTCTCCACGACGAACGGTTGGCCGAAGGCCGTCTGCAACTGATCTGCGATCAGCCGGCCCATGGCATCGGTTACACTCCCGGCCCCGAAAGGCACGACGAGGGTGACGCGCCGCGAAGGCCACTTGTCCTGCGCGTGAGCCGCGGGAAGCCCGATGGCCGCAGTCATCGCCGAGAGAACAACGAGGCGCACGCCTCGACCCGAATTCCACTTCATGTCGATTCCTCCGTATCACCGGGCCGCATCTGAGCGTGCGGCTCCATTCGATATCGGCATCATGATCTGCCATCGTGTCGCAGGCAAGACCGACGCTCGTGCTGTGCCAGTTGCTGTGCAGATCGTGAGGGTCGAGATGCGCGGGTCACATGCGACCTGCAGAAAACCCTGAGTAGCGAACGCGTGATCCTCTTTCTGGCCCACCCGGGCTGGGCTATGATCCCAACCGGAGCCGTGCCAGGACGTCCGGCCAGGAACACTCAGGGAGCAATGCCCGACATGCCAACACCAATCGGCACGACCGCGCGCCTCGGCGCCTGCGCCCTATTCATGGGCTGCGCCGTCGGGGTCGCCCCCGCAGACGCGCAGGACAAGTTCCCGTCCCGGTTCGTGAAGGTCATCACGACGACGGGCACCGGCACCGGCCCCGATGTCGTGCTGCGCATCGTCATGGATCAGCTCAGCAAGGAATGGGACCAGCAAGTCGTCATCGAGAACAACTCTACCGGTGGCGGACTGGTCGCCTCCCAGCAAGCGACCTCTGCCACGCCGGACGGCTATACACTGCTCCAGGCATCCGCATCTTCATTCACCGTATTGCCGATCCGCCAAGCCCGCGCACCTACCCGCGTGGGTATCGACGTCAAGCCGATCGCCTACATGGGCGACCAGCCGCTCGTCATCGCGGTGTCGTCGAACCTCGGCGTGAACTCCATGGCCGAGTTGATCGCTCTGTCGAAGAAGGACCCCGATCGAGTGCTGTACGCCGCCAACGCCAGCGGTACGCTGCCGCACATGGCCGGCGAGCTGCTGAAGCTCCGCTCGGGTGCGCCGTTACGCTATGTTCCCTTCCGCGGTGGCGCCGAAGGCCTCAACAACGTGATGAACGGCGCCGTCAACATGATCATCGACGGCTACGCCGCGCTCGAAGGAACGATCAAAGGCGGGTCGATCAAGCCGCTCGCATTCACGGGCGCCAAACGCCTGCCGAACTTCCCCGACGTTCCCGCCGTCAACGAAGCCGTACCTGGATACGTGGCGATCGGCTGGGCCGCGCTCGTCGCGCCGATCGGCGTGCCCGACGCCATCGTCGACAAGATCAACGCCGACATGAACAAGGTGATGATGCTGCCGGCTGTCCAGAAGCGACTCGTCGACATCGGCGCCTACATGGTGCCGATGTCGCGCAAGGAGCTCGAAAGCTTCATCAAGAAGGAGCAGGACCAGTGGCAACCCATGGTCCGCGAGATCCTGTCGAAGCCGGCACCGGCACCGGCTGCCGCGAAGTAGGAGCCTATCGTAAAGCCACCCTACACCAGCGTCGTCAAGGCCGCGCAGGCGGCCTTCCACGTTCCCATCGACGTGTCGTGGATGGCCCTCCTGCGAGGGCCATGACGGGGTGCGAGGATCTGCGGAACACGATCCTCGCCAGGGTCTCGGAAGACGCCCCCACGCTATCCCCAAACGTCGTCAAGGCCGCGCAGGCGGCCTTCCACGTTCCCATCGACGTGTCGTGGATG
>CAZNMY010000157.1:0-12289 GCA_964574325.1 uncultured Devosia sp.
ATGATGAAGTCGCACATCATGGCGAGTTCGCAGCCACCGCCGAGCGCGAATCCGGCGACCGCCGCGATGACCGGCTTGCGGCAGCGGGCGATACGCTCCCAGGTGCCGATGAAGTCGCCAGCGTAGGCTTCGATGTAGGTCTTGGCCTGCATTTCCTTGATGTCGGCGCCGGCGGCGAAGGCCTTCTCGGAGCCGGTGACGACGATGCAGCCGATGGCGGGATCGGCCTCCCACTTGTCGAGGACCTGGTTGACCTCGACGATCAGCTCGGAGTTGAGCGCGTTGAGCGCCTGCGGACGGTTGAGCGTGATGAGACCGACGCGGCCTTTCACTTCGGCGATGATGTTCGTGTAGGACATGGGGGGCCTCCTCGGCGGATCAGCTTTCTGGGCGGATCGTCGGCCGATCTTGTTGCGCTGCGGCACGCGCGCAACTTAGCCAATCGACACGCCGGGGCAAGCGGCGATTGGCAGGGGGCCTGCCTCTCGTCGATGTCTGCCGTTCAATTCTTGCAGATGTTCACTTCGATCCGGCAGATCTGGCCGGCGCCGCCCTGCGTGCACTTGCTGGTCAGCTTGCGAACCGTGTAGCCGGGCGCCTCGCCGATCCGCTGGGTTCCTGCCGTCCAGGCTCTCAGAAGCTGGGGATCGGTCGCCTGGAGCACGGCCGCGTAGGCCTGTCGCATGGCTGCATCGCGGTTGGGGCCGGTGCCTTCGGCAGCCTTTTCGACGCAGACCTGGGCGAATGCCGGGCCGCTCGCGGCCATCAGAGACAAGGCCAGCGCGAGGGCGATCGATGTGAGCTTGGGCATTGAACAAGAACTCCCGTCAGGCGCGTCAGTTCAGGTGTCGGTTCGGTCGTACGGTGTGAAGGTAGACGGTTGGGCGGACGCGATCCACCGCCAATGTCAAACAACCGTTTCGTCTCATCGCAGGACTGACGCCACGATGCGCTCGCGCAACGCCTGCGCTGGGCAGGCGTTGCGTAGCGAAGAGCCGAGGGCCGATCGTCACAGCCCCAGGAGACGTTTGGCATTGCCGCCGCAGATCGCCTCGACGGACTTGGCATCGAGGCCGGCGTCGACGACGTGACCGACGGGATCGTAATCGGCCATATCGAAGGGGTAGTCCGTGCCCAGCAGGACATGGTCGGCGCCGAACGTCTCGACGAGAGCGCGAAGCTGATGCGGCGTGAACACGACGGTGTCGACGTAGACGCGCTTCAGGTATTCGGTCGGCGGCCTGGGGAGATTTGCGTTGCAGTCGGAGCGGGCGCCCCAGGCGTGATCGATGCGGCCGGAGTAACCGCCGAGGTAGCCGCCGCCGTGCACGGCGAGCAGCTCGAGGTTCGGGTGCCGCTCCAGGACGCCGTCGAAGATCAGGTAGTGCAGCGCGATCGTCGTCTCGAGCGGGTTGCCGATCACGTTCGAGAAGTAGAAGCGGCTGAGCCGCTCGCCGTGGGTGAAGCCGTTGGGATGAATGACGACGAGGGCGCCGGTCTTTTCCGCGGCGGCCCAGAACGGCGCATATGCGGGATCGGACAGTTCCTTGCCGTTGATGTTGGTGAGGATCTGCACACCCTTCAGGCCGAGCTTCATGATGCGCTCGAGTTCGATCGCAGCGGCCTCCCCGTCCTGCATCGGAACGGAGCCGAGTGCGACGTATTTGTCGGCGCGCTTGGCCGCGAACTCGCCGAGGCCGTCGTTGAGGACCTTGGTCGCTTCGATCGCGATGCCGCTCGGCACATTGTAGTAGCACTGGCCGGGCGGTGGCATGATGAGCTGCTTGTCGAGCCCCATCTTGTCGAGGTCTTCGAGGCGGACGCTCTCGCCGTTGATGCGCGAGGGGATGTCGCCGTCCTGCTTGACGTTCACGGCCTTGGTCGCATCATCGGAGAACCAGCCGAGCGGCACCGTCTCGGGCTTGACGTGCGGGCCTGCGATCTTGCCGGCTGCGGGAATCGCGACATGCGAATGGATGTCGAACGTCAGCGATTTCGGGCGGCTTTCACGGCCGGGTTTGCCGTGCTTGCGGGCAGCCGTCGGCTCGTACTTGTTCCAGGTCATGTGGTTTCGTCTCTCGTTTCATGGCGTGCGGTCGGGGCCGTCGCTACCGACTTGCAGACGCTCATACAGCATCTGCAGGGCTGTGGGAGGGCTGTTTGTCGGTTCAAGCGACCGTCAGACCCTTGGTGCGCATGATGGCGCGTGCTTCGTCGGATTTCAGGAATGCCAGAAAAGCTGCGGCGATCGCATCTTTTCCGGTGGCGGCTGCGATGGCGGCGGTGAACGTGGTGCCGAGCTTCATCACACGCGGCAATGGACCGATGTAGCGGACGCCCGGGGTGCCGATGATCTCCGTGCACAGCGTGATGACGGCGTCTGCGTTGCCTTTGGCCACCTCGGTCGATACTACCGATCCCGGCCCGACGAAGTAGCGTTTGCGGGCTTCGATCTCGGTGTCCAGGCCGATCGTTCTTGCCGCAGCGATGATGTCATTGGCCAGCGTCGTGCCGGATGTCGGATCCGAAAGGCCGATCGAGGCGAGCGAGCGCACCGCGGCCTTGAAACTTTGGACGCCATCCACCGGCGGCGTCGTCAGGTCTTCGCGCACGCCCATGCCGACGGGGCTGAGCGCGACGTCAAATCGTGTGGGTTGAGCGATGTGCGGTCTGGTCGTCTCGGAGAGCGTGGCAGAGGTTACGACGACGAGGTCGAATCCGCTTCCTGCCGAAATCAGCTCGGTGTTGCGCTTGGGCGTGCCGAACGTGATCGCGATCTTGTGGCCGGAAGCGGCCTCGAAGCGCGGCGCGATGTCGAGCATTGCCGTCTTGAAGCCGCCGGCGCAGATGATGCGGAGCTCGGCGGTGGTTCCGGCGGGGCTCGTCATGACGCTGGTTCCCTAAAATAAGGTGCTTTCTACGTAGGTGGGGTCAATCCCGGACGCGCGGAGCGCGAGCCGGGAGCGACCCAACATTGCGCTGTAGTCGGGCAAATGTTGGGTCGCGGCCCGTGGCCTTGACCCAACCTACGACTGCTCGTTCGGAACTAATGCACGCCCAGGTGCAGCTCGATCAGGTCCTGCCGGGTGCGGACTTCGGCGGAAGGGCCCGCGAATACGACCTGGCCGGAGTTCATGATGACGATGTCGTCGGCGATGTCGAGGGTCAGCTTGATGTTCTGCTCGACGAGGATGATGGACAGGCCCTCGCCCTTCAGGCGCGCGATGGTGCGTTCGACCTCGGCGACAATCTGGGGGGCGAGGCCCTCGGATGGCTCATCCATCAGCAGCACGCGCGGATTGTTCATCAGCGCGCGGCCGATCGCCAGCATCTGCTGCTCGCCGCCGGAGAGGCTGCCGGCGAACTGGCTGTGACGTTCCTCGAGCCGCGGGAAGGTTTCGAAGACGCGCTCCAGCGTCCACGGTGGGACGCTCGTGCCGGCAGGTTTGCGAAAAGCGACGACGAGGTTTTCACGAACCGACAGGCTTTTGAAGATGCGGCGGCCCTGGGGCACGAGTGCGACGCCTTCCGCCGAGATGCGTTCGGGCGAAAAGCCGGCAACTTCCTTGCCGAACGCCCTGACGCTGCCGCGCTTCGGCGGCACGAGCCCCATGGCAACGGCCATCGACGTGGTTTTGCCTGCGCCGTTGCGGCCGAGCAGTCCGAGCAGGCGGCCTTCGCCGAGCTCGAAAGAGACGCCGTGCAGGACGTGGCTGTCGCCGTAATAGGCGTCGATGCCGGTGAGGGAGAGGGCTGGAGTGGGGGACGTCATGCGGGGATGCACCTGGCGAATGGGCAGTCGGCAATCGGCAATCGGCAATCGGGAATCTCGCAACCCCGTCGCGCCATGAAACTTCCTGTCTGCGATTGCCGATTGCCGATTGCCGACTGCCCGATCCTAGCCATGACCAAGGTAGACCTCCCTGGTGCGCGGGTCGGAGACGACTTCCGCGCGCGTGCCTTCGACGATCACTTCGCCGAAATTCAACAGCGTGATGCGGTCGGCGAAGCCGAGGGCGACGTCCATGTTGTGCTCGATCATCACGATCGTCACGTCGCGTGGGATGCGGTCGATAAGCTTCATCACGTCCTGGCGCTCGTCTATCGACAAGCCGGCGTAGGGCTCGTCGAGCAGCAGAACCTTGGGCGACTGCGCCAGCGCCATCGCGATCTCGACGCGGCGGCGTTCGCCGTAGGAGGTCTCCGACAGCGGGCGCTCGGCGAGATGGCCGAGGCCGACCATGTCGATCGCCTTTCGCGCGCCGTCGACCAGATGGGTGTAGCGGTCGAGGTCCGATATCGGGTTCCAGCGCAGCGGAGAGAGGCCGAGAAGGGCCAGCGTGACGTTGCGCAGGATCGTATCGCCGGGGAACAGCGTGATGATCTGATAGGTGCGGGACAGCCCCATATGCGCGCGGCGGCGCGAAGGGACCTTGGTGATGTCGCGGCCCATCAGATGGATGCCACCGGCGTTGGGCGCGATCTCGCCGGTGATCTGGTTGAACAGCGTGGTCTTGCCGGCGCCGTTGGGGCCGATGATGAGACGGCGTTCGCCCGGCGCGATGGCGAGGTTGACGTTCTGGGTGACCTTCAGGCCGCCGAAGGACTTGGAGAGATTGCGGACTTCCAGGGCGTAGCTGCCGGTCATCGCACGCCCTCTTTCGACTTGGCGCTGTCAGCTTCATTGGCCGCATCGCTGGCGGCTTTGCCTGCAGCGCGCGCGGCGGCCGCCTCGGCGACGTCGGTTCCGCGCATGGCGCGCCAAAGTCGCCTCGTGCCGGGGACGAGGCCATCTGGCATGAAGCTGATGATGATCACGAAGATCAGTCCGAGCACGAGATTCCAGCGTTCGATCCAGGCGCTGACGACATTCTTGATGATGATGACGATGGCGGCGCCGGCAATCGGGCCGAGCAAAGTTCCGGTGCCGCCCGAGATCACCATCAGCAGCACCTCGGCACTGGTTTGCAGACCGGCGACGGGAGGGGCGACGAACTGGTTGTAGTAGATATAGAGCAGGCCGCCGATCGCGCACCAGAAGCCCGAGAACAGGAAGGCCAGGAACTGGATCAGCCAGACGTTGAAGCCGAGGGCCGTCATGCGGCGGGGCTGGTCGCGGGTGCCACGCACGGTGGCGCCGAACGGCGAGCGGACGAAGAGTTGCATCGCGATGAGGGTCGCGACGAAGGCGATGAAGGTCGCCCAGTAGAAAGCGGAGGGGCTGGAAAGGTCGATACCGAAAGGCATCGGCCGGACCTTGAGGTTGACGCCGTTGTCGCCGTTGGTCAGGTCGACCCAGCGATAGGCGATGCCCCACACGATCTGGCCCAGTGCCAGAGTAATCATCAGGAAGCCGATGCCCGTCGCTCGCAACGCCAGCACCGCGAACACGGCGGTCGCGAGGAGCGTGAGGGCGATCGCGGCGATGGCGGCGGTGAGGTGCCCGAAGCCGGCACCGACGAGGAGCGCCACGGAATAGCCGGTGATCGCAAACAGTCCGGCATGGCCGAGGGATGTCAGGCCGGCGTATCCGACGAGCACGTTCAGGCCGAGCGCGATGATCGCCCAGTAGAGGATCTGGCTCGAGGTGTTGATGTAGTACGGGTGCTGCATCCACAGCGGCAGTGTGGCGAGGAACAGCAGCCCGAGCGCGATGCCGACGTTGCGAAGGGAAAGTTGGATCATGAGCCGAGCTTCCCGAACAGGCCCTGTGGCCGCAGCACAAGGATCAGCACCATCGGCAGGAAGAGGATCACGTAGGCGAGGTTGGGGAACAGCGCCTGGCCGAAGTTGAACAGGAAGCCGATGATGAAGCTGCCGACGAACGCGCCGAGCAGACTGCCGGAGCCGCCGAGGATGACGATGATGAGGGCGAGCGGAAGCATTTCGGCGTCAAGTCCGGGATAGATCGACAGGAACGGCGCGCCGATGACGCCGGCGAAGCCCGCGAGCCCGGCGCCGAGGCAGAAGATCAGCGTGAAGAGCTGGCTCACCTTGATGCCGACGGCGCGCGCGATCTCGGGGTCGTCGACGCCGGCACGGATCATCGCGCCGATGCGCGTCTTGTCGACCATCAGCCAGAGCAGTGCTGCAATGACGACCGCGACCAGGACCATCACGAGGCGATAGATCGGGAACACCATGTCGCCGACGATCCAGGCGCCTCGGAGATGGGCGGGCGTGGGCGGCTGGAAAGGATCGCCGGTCCAGATCATCAGGCAGATGTCGGCGATCATGAAGGAAAAGCCGAGGGTGAGCAGCACCTGCGGCAGCGTCTGTCCAGCGAGGCGACGCAACAACAGCCGCTCGATGAGGCCGCCGAGCAGCGCCATCGCGATGCCGCCGCCGATCGCTGCGGCCCAGAACCACATGCCCTGGCCGATCATCGAGAACCCGATGTAGGCGCCCAGCATGAAGAAGGAGCCGTGCATCAGGTTGGGGATGCGCATCAGGCCGAAGATCAGCGAGAAGCCGGCCGACAACAGGAAGAGTAAGCCGCCCATGGCGACGCTGTTGACGGCGAGCGTCAGGTGCAGGCTGGACATGGAAGCCGCGGATCCTCGTAGGTTGGGTCAAGGGCCGCATTTCTGCGGGCCGCGACCCAACAATGCACGGCAGGCGGAGAAAAGTTGGGTCGCGCTTCGCTTGACCCAACCTACGAATTCTCGCCCACTACTCGAGGTTCTTGGCCTGCGGGTAATCGCGGCTGTAGACCGGGTTCTTGAGGAAGTCGGCCTCGGCATAGGTCCAGAACTGGCTGACGTTCGGGTAGGTCTTGATGACTTTGTTGACGAGTTCCTTGCCCTGACGCTCGCAGCGGCGGATCATGACGTTGCCGACCGCGTTGCCGCGGCTGTCGACCTTGAACGCGCCGCGCGGCGTATCCTTGAGATCGATCTTGTGGAGCGCATCGGCGAACACGGTGCCGTCGTTCGATTTGTCGCCGGCGATGGCGAGTGCGGCCTCGACGCACTGGCCACCGATGTACATGCCGGCGGCGTAGCCGCCCGACAGCACCTTGTAGTCCCTGGCGAGACCGGCGACGAGGCGCTTGTTGGATTCGAACTCGGCCGAGGCCGAGTAGAATGCAGCGGAATAGACGCCGACGGCTTCGTCGCCCAGCGAGCGCAGAAGGGCGTCGTCCATCGCGGTCCAACCGGCGAGCAGGGGAATGCGATCCTTGAGGCCGAGGTCGGCGTAGGCGCGCATGAACTTGACCGGGTTGGAGCCGGCGAAGCCGTTGAACACGCAGTCGACGTTCTTCGGGATCTGCGCGATGAAGGGCGTGTAGTCGGGTGTGACCAGCGGCGGCCACAGCTTCTTGACGACCTTGCCGCCATTGTCCTCGAATACGCGCTGGAAGCCGCTCATCTGCTCGTAGCCGAAGGCGAAATCCTCCGAGATCGTGGCCGCGCGCTTCTTCTTCAGCTCTTTGGCCGCGTAGTCGCCCATCACGTGACAGCACTGCGCGGACGTGGCGGTCGGGCGGATGATGTAGGGATTGGCATTGCGCTGCGTCACGTCCTCGGCGGCGGCGACGGCGATCAGCGGGGTCTTGTTCTGGCGGACATAGTCGGTGATCGCGAGCAGCTCGAATGCGGCGAGCGGGCCGAGGATGACGTTGACCTTGTCGCGCTCGACGAGTTCCTGGGCCTTGGTCTTGGCGCCGGCGGGGTTGCCGCCCGTGTCGGCTACGACCAGCTCGATCTTGCGGCCGGTGAGGGTGTTGTTCTTTTCCTTGAGGAAGGTGACGAGGCCCTGCTCCATCTGAATGCCGCCCTGGGCGAGCGGACCTGTCTTCACGGTCATCAGGCCGATCTTGAAGGGTGCACCTTGAGCGATGGCCGGCATGCCGAGGGCTGCTGCGCCCGCTGTCGCACCGATACCTTTGAGAACTGTTCTGCGCTTGACTGTCATGACTTCCTCCCTTTCAAACCCTATGCCCTCGCCTACTGTCCAGGGCCGACGCTCTTGGTCGCCGTGCTTTCCTGCCATGGGTCTTCACACATATTCATGGCGGCACTGAGGGCTTGCCCCAGTTAGCATGCCTTATCGCTGGCCGCGAGACAACGTACTGCTGCTCGGCCATCCGGTCGAAGGCGCCAAGGGCCATACATGACGACCGCACTCTGGTTCGCCTTCGCCGCGCTGCTGTTCAACGGGCTCACCGACTTCGCCTTCAAGCAGGCGGCGGCCGGGAGCATGCGTGGCGACTACAAGATGCATCAGTTCATCGTCGCGCAGTCGGTGCTGTTCTGGATCACGATCTTTCTTTATGGGCTCGTGGCCAACGAGTTGAAGCCGGGGCCGCACGTGTGGCTGGGGCTGCTGGCCGGCGTGTTCATGTTCGTCGGCTTCAATTGCTTTGCGTGGAGCCTGCGGCACGGCAACGTCAGCGTGAACGGGCCGATATTCCGTTTGAACTTTCTGGTCACGGCGGGGTTGGCGATCCTGTTGCTCGGCGAGCCGCCGCTGCCGGTGAAACTCGCGGGGCTGGGGCTGGCGCTGGTTGCGATCTGGCTGCTGGTCGGGACGGGCGGCGGGGCGGCGCGGTTGTCGGCCGAGGCGAAGCGGTCGCTGCTGCTTGCGATCGCCGCGACGCTGGCGCTGGGCGCGGGCAACACCATTCACAAGATCGGGTTGTCGTGGGGCGGCACGCCTGCGACGCAACTCGTGACGCACTCGTTCGTCTATCTGATGCTGTCGACGATCGTTTCGGTGCGGTCCGAGGGCGGGCTGCGGCTCCCGCTCAAGGTGTGGCCGGTGGCATTGTGGGGGGCGGTAGCGGGTGGGACGGGGTTCATCTGCATGATGCGGGGTCTGACGGTCGGAGAGGCGAGCGTGATCGTGCCGATCGCGCAGATGGGTCTCGTGGTGTCGGCGGCGCTCGGTGTGGTGGTGCTGGGCGAGCGGGTGACGGGGCGCAAGCTCGCGGGGCTGGCGGCGGCGGTTATGGCGCTGGGGGCGCTGGCGATGAGTTGAGGGCGGAAACAAATAATCGGGACAGCCACCATTTTTCCGCTGCGTCCCTGAACGAGCGTCACAAAACGTGAGCCCCGGCGACTGTCCCAACAAATGGCGTGTAAAGACCCCGGCTCTGCGCGCTCGGACCGACGGTCCGATCGCTTGTCCGGGGACGCATGCTGATTGGCTTTTGCCGATGGGGACCGGGAGCGAACCTTAGCCGATAGCCGGGAGGGATAAACGGGGTCAGCCCCTGCGGGTCTGACCCCTTACAACCAGGATCGCGTGGTCGCGTTGTCGGTGCCCGCAGATGGCCTGACGGCCATGCAAGCCATGCCTATCCCTTTAGCTCAGGCCGCCACGATCTGATTTGATCCGAACCGTCGGCACCGTCAGTGCCGCCGGCAAAATGGGTCCTCGGGACGAGCCTGCGGCCCGATCGAGGATGACACGCTGAGGAGAATGACGCCTGGGGTCAGACCCTGCGGGTCTGACCCCATTTCAACGGCATCTTTCGCTGGACGCATTGTTTCTTTTGTCGCCTTCGGCGGCTTCTTGCGCTGGTTCCCCGTGCGTCGACACGGCTGCGCCGTGCTTGCACGAGGATGACGTGAGCGTTGGATGTGATCGGAGTGGCCACGGGGTCAGACCCGCAGGGTCTGACCCCGGGAGACCCCATTTTGCTCCTTTTCAAGGATGCACGTCTTCGGTGAACCAGTCGGTGGGGAGGTTGTGGCCGAGGCCTTGCTCGACGGCCTTCCGGTGGACGACGGCGCCGGCGACCGCGAACTGGTAGCCGAGGCCGATGTTGTTGACGAAGGCGGTCACGTCCTCGGGTTTCTCGCGACCTTTGTGCTTGCCGGAGACGAGGTCGGTGACGTCGGGCAGCTTCGCGAAGTCGATGCCTTCCTGCTCCGCCCAGGTTTTTTTCAGCTCGGCTTCGGCGGCATCGACGCCTTTCTCGACGAAGCTCAGCGGCTGGCCCTCGTGGACGTGGACGGCGACTCGGTCGCAGCGTTTCAAGGTGGCGTTGTCGAGTTCGGCGGGCTTGATCGACGAGAGGTGTACGCCGGGTTCGATCCAGTGCGCGGCGTAGACGGGATCGATCGAACTCGTGGCGCAGAGCACGATGTGGGCGCCCTTCACGCAGCTTTCCGCATCGGGCATCGGCTCGACCGCCCGGCCGAGCCGCTCGGACATTTCGGTGGCGAATTTCGCGCGTCGCTCAGCGGACGGGCTCCAGCATCGGATGCGCGTAATGGAGCGCGCGGCGCAGGCGGCGATGAGCTGGGTGCCGGCCTGCCAGCCGGTGCCGATGATCGCGAGGTCGGAGGCGTCGTGGCGGGCCATGTACTTGATACCGATGCCGTTGGCGGATGCGACGCGAATTCGCTGCATCACGCCGTCGGGCATGATCGCGAGCGGCTCGCCGGTGTCGGTCGAGAACAGGAGGACGAGGCCGACCCAGCGGCCGTCGGCGGCGGGTATCTTCTTGCGGCGCTGGGTATTGCCGACCTTGGGCCAGGAGATCACGTCGGAGTTGATGCGGACCGCGCCGACGCCCAGGCTCGGCACGATGCCGTCCATGCTCTTGAGGCCGTAGACGGCATCTTTCTCGGTGCGGTGGGCAACGATCGAATCGGAGCGCGTCCGGCTGACGCCTCTGCCCTGCGCGAGCTCGCGGTAGGCCGGCTCCATTGCGGCCATACAGTCCTCGACGGTGAGCAGGCGGCCGACGTCCTCGTTCGACAGAATCAGGGTCATTGGTTTCCTCCGGGTGTTCCTCGGCTTCTGCCTTGTTCTGACGGCAGTATCGCCCGCGGCGGGCGGGAGGCAAAGGCGTTCGTGATCACCCCGGTAATTCAGCTGCAGCCGCGCTTTATCATTGTCATCCCGGGGCTCGTCCCCGGGACCCAGCGTGCCGCAAACTCGATCGTTGGCAATCGTGGCGCACTGGATCCCGGTGACGAGCACCGGGATGACTTTGTTGCTTTGAACCATCGGCGAAGAAGCATGGGTCATCAGGTAGGCGTTAACGACTTGTTAACCGTGACCGCGGGATGGTCGAAGAAGATGCGTCCTGGCGGACGATTCTTGCGCTGGGTCCCCGACGCTCGCCCCCCTCGGATCAGTGTCCGGGGGCGAGGTCGAGGATGACGAGGGAATCCTGGGTTGGCTCCATGCTGGATACTTTCGACGACACGTTCGATGGCGTTACGCCCGCGCCGTCGCTGGATGCGGGCGAGGTGGCGGACGTGGTGCGGCGCTGGCTCGATCACATCGTGCTCGATCGGGGGCACGCGGAGCTGACGCGCGAGGCCTATGCGCGGGATCTCACGCACTTCGTCGGTTATCTGACGCGGCATCTGGGGCGTGTGCCCGCGTTGGCGGACCTGTCGCGGCTCGATGCCAAGACGTTTCGCGGGTTCATGGCGAGCCGGCGTGCGTCGGGGGCCTCGAGCCGGACGCTGGCGCGGACGATGTCGGCGCTGCGCACATTCTTCCGGTGGCTCGAGGCGGACGAGATCCTGCGCAATCGCGCGATTCTTGCCGTTACGCTGCCGAAGGTCGGGCACAGCGTTCCGAAGCCGCTGACGGTGGAAAAGGCGCGCGCGGTCGTGGATGGCGGCATGGCGGCCGATCTCGACTGGGTGACGGCGCGCGACGTGGCGGTGCTGCTGTTGCTCTACGGTTCGGGCCTGCGGATCTCGGAAGCGCTGGGCATCAAGGCGAAGGATGCGCCGACGGCCGATCGCGACGTGCTGCGGATCGTCGGCAAGGGGGCCAAGGAGCGCGTGGTGCCGGTGTTGCCGGTCGCGGTTGCGGCGGTCGCGCGGTATCGTCAGATGTTGCCCTACACGCTCGAGCCGAACGGGCCGCTGTTTCTCGGAGAGAAAGGCGGGCCGCTGTCGCCGCGTCTCATTCAGCTCGCGATGGAGCGCGCGCGCGAGGAGCTGTCGCTGCCGGATACGGCGACGCCGCACGCGCTACGGCATTCGTTCGCGACACATCTGCTTTCGTCCGGCGCGGACCTCCGGCAGATCCAGGAGCTGCTCGGTCATGCGTCGCTGTCGACGACGCAGGTCTACACGGAGGTCGATCGCGACCGGTTGCTCAAGGTCTACGACGCGGCGCATCCGCGGGCATGAGACGCTCAGATCGAGCGGCCGATTTCGAGGAATCGGTCCTGGCGCTGGCGGCGAATTTCGTCGGGGCTTTTGCCATCGAGGTCGGCGAACGCCTTGGCGATGCCGTCGCCGATGTTCCGGGCCGCCTTCTCGGGATCGCGGTGAGCGCCGCCGAGGGGCTCTGGCACGATGGCGTC
>CAZNMY010000158.1:0-12210 GCA_964574325.1 uncultured Devosia sp.
TGGCTTTTTCCAGCTTGGCTTTCACCCGCACCATGTCGAGCACCGGAATGCCCTCGGTGATGCACACGATCAGCGGGATTTCCGCGTCGATCGCTTCGAGGATGGCGTCGGCCGCATAGGGAGGCGGTACGTAGATCGAGGTCGCAGTCGCGCCGGACTTGGCCTTGGCCTCGGCAACCGTGTCGAAGATCGGCACGCCCGCGAGCTTGGCGTCGGGGTGCTTCGAGCCCCCCTTGCCCGGCGTCACGCCGCCCACGACCTTCGTGCCGTAGTCCATCGCCTGGATGGTGTGGAACGTGCCTTGGCTGCCGGTGATGCCCTGGCAGATCACTTTGGTGTTCTTGTCGACGAGAATAGCCATGACCTGCCCTTGAAGTGACGTGCCCCTGGAGTGCGCTCTTCCCGGGTGAACCACCAAGGGCGAACAGCGCACGCAAGGCCCCGAGAATTGTCGGGCCAGCTTGTGGGGCAGATTTCTCGCCGGATCAAGTACGCCGATGGGTGGGTGGGGGGGGCCGCAGAATTGGCCCCTGGTCCCGCCGCCCCCTTCTCTACCCTCTTCCCGTCACCCCCCTTTGGTTAGTTTGATGCCGGCGTTCTTGATGATCTGGCCGTACATCGGCACCTCGCGGATCAGGCGTTCCGTATGCGCCTTGCCCGGCCGCGCCTCCACCTTGAAGCCACTCTTTACGAACCTCTGGCTGATCTCCGGCTTTTTCAGCAACGCGATCGTCTCCTTCTCCAACCGAGCGACGATCTCCGGAGGTGTCTTGGCCGGTGCGGAGAAGGCCATGAAGTTGTCGAAAACGAAATCCTTGTAGCCGATCTCTTGCATCGTCGGCACGTCCGGCAGGTCGTGCCAACGCGCCGCACCGGTGACGGCGAGACCGATTGCGGTGCCAGCTGCGATGTGAGCCCGCGCTGTAGCGATGGCCCCGACGTAGCATTGCGCGGAGCCCGACAGCAGGCCCTGCATGGCCTGCCCACCGCCGGTGTGAAATATCGTGCCGACGCCCTTGAGCTCTTCACGCAGTTTCAACAGCTCGATCGCGAGATGAGGCGTATTCCCGACCGGCGGCGTGGTGAAATTGAACTTCTTCTGGTCGGCCTTCATCGCCGCCACGAACTCCTTCATGGTCTTCACGCCGAGCGATGGCTGTACGCAGAAGATGTTGGGCGTCGTCGCAATCTCGGATATCGGCGCGAAGTCTTTCAAGGCGTCGTAGGGAATGGTGTCGAACAGGCTTGGATTGACGGCAAAGGCCGGCGTCGAGATCAGCAGCGTGTAACCATCGGGCTCGGCGCGTGCGGCGCGCCCCATGCCGATGTTGCCGCCGCCGCCACCGATGTTCTCCACGATGACCGACTGCTTCAGCGCCTCCTGCAAGCCCGGCGCAATCAGACGCGCCGTTATATCTGAAGGGCCTCCCGCAGAATTCGGCACGATCAACCGCACGGGCTTGTCAGCGGGCCATGCTGCCTGTGCGCTTGTCGCACGAAGCAATGCCGGAGCGGCCAGTAGCGCTGCCCCCCCGCGCAGAACCTGACGGCGATGCGGAACGAATTTCCGGTTCGACGGAGTCTTGGTCATGTTTCTCTCCCCAATTTTCACTTTCCCGACCGTCCGGTTTCCGGATTCTCGTCGGGCAGCCACAGCAGCAACCACAGCACCGGCAACGTACATGTAACTTCAGCCTGCGACAATTCTCAAACGCCGATCGCCGCCTTGACGCGGGGCGCCGTGAACGGCAGAGCACGGATCCGCTGCCCCGTGGCGTGGAACAGCGCATTGGCGATCGCAGCGCCCGTCGGCCCCTGGCTCGCTTCGCCGGTTCCCAGGAACGGCGTCCCCGGCCGGTCGATCACGTGAACGTCCACACTCTCGAACGTCTCCTTGAACGTGAGGATCGGGTAGCGGCTCCAGTCGCGCGACAGCACACGCGTGCGGTCGAAATTCACCTGCTCGTGGATCGTCCACGACGCCGCCTGGAGAATACCGCCCTCGATCTGGTTCTTGATGCCGTCCGGATTGACGACCGTGCCGCTGTCCGCTGCCGATACCGCACGGACGAGGCGCACCCGGCCGGTTTCCTGATCGACATCGACCTCGACCGCGACGGCGCAGTAGCCGGCGAGCCCCTTGTAACGCGAGTAGGCGATGCCCTGCCCCCGCCCACTGCCCCGGCCGCTCACAGCGCCGGCCTTCCAGCCGAACTTCTCCGCCGTGAGCTTCAGGCAATCGCTCGCCCGGGCGTCATGCGCCAGGTGCTTGAGGCGGAACGCAACCGGATCTTCCCCGGCGGCCGCTGCCAGCTCGTCCATCGCACTTTCGATGGCGAACACGTTCGAGTAGGCGCCGAGCCCGCGCAAAGCCGACGCGCGAAGCTTCATGTGCGGTTGGAAGTTGTGGATCAGCCGGAGGTTCGCAACCTTGTAGGGCGGGATGATGTTGCGATCACCCGAGCCGTTGGGCTGAGGGATCGGGCGCGGCGGCGGCAACTTGAATCCGTTCTCGATCGACTGCCCGACGAGCGTCGAACCCGCTCCCCCCGGCCGCGTCGAGTGCGCATCCGTGAACACTTCGTAGTCCCAGCCGGTCAGCATGCCCTTGGCATCGATGCCGGCCTTGACCCGCATCACCATGCCCGGCCCGTAAGGCTCCCACAGGTGCTCGTCCGCCCGCATCCATTGCACGCGGATCGCCGGTCCCGGCATCTTGAAAGCGATGTAGGCTGCGTCCGCCGCCGCATCGTCCGCGCCGTTGTGGCCATAGCATCCCGAGCCCTCGAGATGGATGCAACGCACTTTGGCGGGTGGCAACCGCGTCAGCTCGGCTATCGCCGCCCGCAGCGGAAACATCCCCTGCGAGCAGGCCCATACCGTCATGTCGCCGTCCTTGAACTGGGCGACGCCGCACGATGGCCCGATCGAGCCGTGCATGTGATAGGGCCGGAAATACTCGACTTCGAGCGTCTTCGCCGCAGCCGGCGCGTCGCCCTTGACGTCGCGGATCGGGATCGCCTGCTTGTCCTGCGCCGGCAGCCATTTGTCGAACGAGGCCTGCTCCGGCATCGTCGGCTGCTCCGACCACTTTGCCGCCGCCGCCAATTGCTCCATCGCCTTCACGACCTGGAACTCGCGCACGCCGACGACCGCGAGGAAGTTGCCGTCGCGGATCACGCCGCGGATGCCCGGCAGCTTTTCGATCCAGCCGCTGTCGACGCCGACGAGCTTTGCCCCGTAGCTCGGTGGACGCACCACACGCGCGTGCAGCATGCCATCGGGCCGGAAGTCGTGCACGAAAGCAGCGCCCCCCGTCACCTTCGCTGGAATATCGATGCGCGGCACGGCCTTGCCGACAACCCGGTACGTCCTGGGATCACGCAGCTTGGACGCAGCGGCCGGCTGAGCGCGCACCTTGAGCACGTCGCCGGCAACGAGTTCGCCGTAGCCCACCTTCCTGCCGTCCGGCGCAACGACGAAACCGTCCGCCGCCTCGAGGGTGGCGGCATCCGCGCCGAGCTTGCCCGCCGCGATCCCGATCAGGATCTCGCGCGCCTGCGCGGCCGCATGCATGATCGCGGTGCCGCTGTCCTGCATCGTCTGACTGCCGGCCGTATAGCCTTCGTTGGCCGTGCGCGCGGTATCGGCCGTGACGAGATCGACCGAGCCGTAAGGCACGCCCAGATGCTCGGCCGCAACCTGCCGCAGCGCCGTCTTCGCACCTTGCCCGATCTCGACCTTACCGGTCAGTACCGTAACCTTGCCGGCCGCATCGATCCGGATCCAGGCATCGATCATCGGCGCGCCGCGCAGCGAGCCGGGCAGTGGCGGCGGCGGTGGTGCGGCGGCTGGCGGCGTCTCCGGCGCCTGCGCGAAAGCCTCGGTCATGGAAAAACCGATCACCAGCGCGCCGCCGTTGGCGATCAGCGCCCGGCGCGAAAGCCCCGACAGTCGCTCAGCGGACTTGATCTTGGTTGTCATGGTCGCGCTCTCCTCAGGTCCGGTCGCTGCCGGGAACCGACGCCGTCCGCATGTATTCCGCCGCTCGCTTCACCGCCTTGATGACGCGGTTGTGCGTGCCGCATCGGCACAGGTTCGCCGAAAGCTTCTCGCGGATCTGCGCGTCCGTCGGCTTCCGGTTTCCCCGCAGCAGACCTTCAGCCCGCATCAGCACGCCGGCAGTGCAATAGCCGCACTGCGCCGCCTGTTCCTCGATGAACGCGCGCTGCAGCGGACCCGGCTTGTCGATCGTTCCGAGCCCTTCGATGGTCGTGACCTTGCGGCCCTCCAGCACGGACATCGGCACGACACACGAGAACACCGGCTTGTCGTCGACGAGCACGGTGCACGCACCGCACTGCCCGAGGCCGCAGCCGAACTTCGCTCCGTTCATCTTCAGATCGTCGCGCAGCACGTACAGCAGCGGCGTGTCCGCCTCTACATCGACCTCGACGGCCCGTCCGTTGATGTTGAGCTTGGCCATGGAGCCTCTCCTCGCCCTTCCGACTTCCGACTTCCGACTTCCGACTACTGCCGGGCGTTTCTGATCGCCACATCCACGCCTGCGAACGCTGGACGATCGGTGAAATTGGCGCGCACGTACCCGACCAGCTCCGCAATCTGCTTCTCCGTCAGCGCACCGGCGAACCCCGGCATCTGCGGCCCCGGCTGGTTGTCTGGCCGCCCGATGCCGCCGAGCACGACGCGGATGAGGTTGTTCGGCGAAACCGCCCGAACCGATGTCGACAATGCGAGATTGAGCGCCGGATCGAGCGGGTGACGGCCAGCCTCGCCGTGGCAACTCGCGCACGCGCCTGCATAGATCGTCGCCCCCGGTGACGGCACGACTGCGGCACGCGACTGCGGCCCCTCCCCGCGCGCTCTCGCGATCGCCCTCGAAGCCTGATCCTGCCGCTCCTTGCTCGGCGCACCAGCCAGCGACGCCACGTACGTCGCCATCGCCTTGATGTCGGCATCCGGCACCTGAGCGAGGTTACGGATCACGTCGGCCATCGGCCCCGCTGCCACACCGTGTTGCGGGCTGCGCCCCTTACCCAGATAGTCGGCGAGGCGTTCAGCCGTCCACGGCACCGCCGCCGTCGACGTCGCGCCCAGCGCCGGCGCGGTCCAGCCTTGCACCTCCGCACCGGCATAGGCCCGTGACTTGTCCTCCGCGCCGAGCATGTTGCGCGGCGTATGGCACGAGCCGCAGTGCGCCAGCCCCTCGACGAGATAGGCGCCACGGTTCCATTCGGCCGATTTGGAGGCATCCGGCTTGAACCCGGCGCGGTCGAGGTAGAACAGCTTCCATCCCGCCACGAGACTGCGGATGTTGAACGGAAAGGGAATGGCGTTGGCTGGTGTCGTCTCTTCCTGCGCACGCCGGGTCATCAGGAACGCGTAGACGCTTCTGACGTCCCCCTCGGACATCTTCGCCATGTGGTCGTAGGGAAACGCCGGATAGAGGTGGCGACCGCTGCGAGAGACGCCCTCGCGCACCGCTCGCGAAAACGCTGCTTCCGACCAGCCCCCGATACCCGACGACACGTCGGGCGTGATGTTCGTCGCATGGATCTTGCCGAACGGGGTATCGATCGGTCTTCCCCCCGCGTAGGGCACGCCGCCTTCACGGGTATGACAAGTGACGCAGTTGCCGATCGCGGCAAGCGCAGCACCAGCCTTTATGCTCTCGGCGGGAAAGCTCGAAGCCTGCGGTCGCTCGATCGGCGCGATCGAAGATCGCCAAGCATACCCCCCGGCGATCACGGCCGACACCACCAGGACGATCAGCAATCCACGAAGCGCGCGCATATGCCCCCTATCGGCCGGCGCCCTCGAGGGGGTGCCGCTGTTTCCTCCGCTGCGCTTGCCCCATCGGGGGGCGTCCCCTGTCGCAGGCGGTAATGGCTTTTCTTCAGGCCAACCTGTTCTTCGAGCCAGCCTAAACCAGAACGCTGAGGCTCGCCACGGACTTCTCCGCATTGACCGGGCTCTCGCACAGCCTTCGAGCCTCCCGGCCCGCGCACGACACGCATGCACCCGTCGACCTTGCCGCTCCCGCCGACGCAGCCCATTAAGGTCGTCGCCACCCGATGGGTCATCCATGAACTTCATTTTTCTGCTCGCCACGAGCTGTTTCGTCGGCTCTCTGTCGCTTCGCCTGCTCGACCCCGTCGTCCCGCAGGTCGCGCGGGATCTGTCGACGTCACCCGAAGCCGTGGCGCTGCTCTCGACCGCCTTCCTCCTCACCTACGCCATGACGCAGCCGTTCGTCGGCGCGATCGCCGATGCTTACGGCAAGGTCCGCATCCTCAAGATCTGCAGCTCCGCGCTCGCCGCCATGCTGGTGGCGATGGCGCTGGCCCCCACCATCGAGGTGATGTACGCGGCCCGCATCCTCGGCGGCATCTTCGGCGGTGGCGTATTTACCGTGGCGCTCGCCATCGTCGGCGACCGGGTGGCGGCAGCCGAGCGCCAGGTCGCTCTCTCCAAGCTCATCATGGCATCCCAGAGCGCCCAGCTCTTCGGCGTCATCGCTGCCGGCATCATCGCGAGTTTCGTCGGCTGGCGTATCGCCGTCGGCAGCGCAGCGTTCGTCGCGATCGCCGCTTCGATCATGCTGGAACGCAACCTGAAGCCGCGGCCCGACGCCAAGCGCTACCCCATCAACATGGCGCGCATCAAAGGAACGCTGTCGTCGCTGTTCCGGAACCCGCGGATGCAGACCTGTTACTCCGGCGTCTTTTTCGACGGCATGGCCGTCATGGGCATCGTGCCGTTCGTCGCCGTTCTGCTGGAAGCGAGTGGCGAAGGCGGCCTGCGCGAGTCGGGTTTCGTCATTTCAGGCCTCGCTATGGGCGGCCTGATGTACACTTTTACGGTAGGCCGCGTGCTGCATCTCGTAGGCGGCATGCACAACATGCTGCGGTTCGGCGGCGCCATCTGCGCCATCGGCATGGCGGTGATCGCCTACGGCGGGCACTGGCCGCTGCAGATGGGCATGTTCGCGATCATCGGCTTCGGCTTCTTCATGCTGCACGGCTCGCTGCAGGCCCAGGCGACGGACGTCGCGAACGATCTGCGCAGCACCTCGGTGTCGATGCATTCATGTGCGTTCACCCTCGGGAACGCGCTCGGCCCTGCGTTCTATGCGATCGGCATCAACACGATCGGATCGAAACCCTCGATCCTGATCGGTGCCCTGACGATCCTCGTGATCGGACTGTTTACGGCGGCGCGCCTGGAAGCGATCGATGCCGACCCCGACACCTACGGCGTCGGCCAGCCGAGCGCCTGAGCCTGAGAGACCCCGAGATCCGCCGCCGTGCCTATGACCTCTGATAGCGGTGCAGGTCCATCCCGTAGACGCGCAGCCACGCCCGCGACTCCTCCATCTTCGGCATCGTCTTGGCGACCAGCGCCCAGAACTTCGGCCCATGGTTCATCTGCGCCAGATGCGCCACTTCGTGCGCGGCGACATAATCGAGAACGTGAGGTGGCGCGAGGATCAGCCGCCACGAGAACGACAGCACCCGCGTCGTCGAGCACGATCCCCACCGGCTCGACTGGTCCCGGAGCACGATCCGCTTCGGCTTCAGTCCGAGCCGCTGAGCGTGATGCCGCACCCGCAGATCGAGTTGCTCGGTCGCCTGCTGCGTCAGCCAATTGGCCAGACGCCGCGATCCACCTTCGCGCGTGCCGGTAACCACCAGCCGCGCAGCGCCCCCCGCCTCTTCTTCCGTCCTCACGAGATAATCCGCGTTCCGCTCCCCCGTGAACACCACGCGATGCGGCACACCGCGAAACGGGATGACCTCCCCGTGCGCCAGCGCCACCGGCTGCGGAACCGCGCCGAGATGCCGGCGCACCCAGTCGATGTGCGTGTGCAGGAAATTTCCGGCGTCGGCGAGATTGCACTGCATCGGCACGGTCATGATGACGGCGTGCTTCGTCCGGCTCACGCGCAATGTCATGCGGCGCGCCGTCGGATGACGCCGCACTTCGACAGGCGCCGGAAGCCCTTCCACTTTGAGGGCTTCAACACGCGGAGAACGCGTCTTGATCGACCGTCCCATGAGTGACCCTTGATTGACTGCGTTGGACGAGATCGGCTGGACTTGAGGTCGGCGTGTTCACACGCCTCGGTCTTGTCGGCTGCACGACACGCGCCGCACCACTCGCCGCACGACTATGCCTGACGGAAGATCCGGACACTTCGGATCGGCTCTCGCGAATCACGCGAGCGAACTGTTGAAGACCAGCAAAGAATAGCAAGCCGGACGAGCACACCACTACGATGAAGTCATCCTAGACGCCGAGAGGCGGCAACACTGTGGCAGCAACGCTGCACTTCAGACACAGCACTTGGATCGAGATGGCTGCAATAAAATTGGGTCAGCGCGCTGCCGGGCAACGCGACGCGACGTTCGGCCGAACGCGGGCAAGAACGATGAGCACGAACGACGGCTCTGCAACGCGGCTCGGGCCCGCCTGCCGCTTCGCGAAGCGAAAAGGCATCGAACGCGAGCCCGCGTGAACCAGACGCGACAGCTTACTTCTTGAACAAGCCTTCGAAGCGCTTGTTGAACTTCGACAGGCGCCCGCCGCGATCGGAAAGACGCGCTTCGCCGCCGGTCCATGCCGGGTGCGTCGTCGGGTCGATGTCGAGGGCGAGTGAATCGCCCTCCTTGCCGTAGGTCGAATACGTGATGAACTCGGTGCCGTCGGTCATCACCACCTTGATCTGGTGATAGTCCGGATGCAGGTCGGCGTCCTTTTTCATGGTCGTCTCTCGAAACTGGGACAAGCCCATGGCGCGAACGGCTGAGCCGATGCGGCGGTCGGGCGATCTGTCGGGATAAGGTTGGCGCACCTTCTAGATCAACATCGCGCCCGACACAAGATGCTCGCCTCATCAAAGTGCGCAGCCGGTTGAACGAGCCGGCCTCCCCTTTCGGCGTGCCGGGTGCGCGACCTCGCCTTCTGGACAAAATGCCCCGCCTCCCTTAGAGCCGAAAACGACCTCGATATCGTGTGACCGGCAGCCGAAAGGATCCTACCATGTCCGATGAACCCGTCGTCGCCCAGAAAGGGCCCTATCAGGTAGCCCTCGAGAAAGGCAGGTCATATGCCTGGTGCACCTGCGGCAAGTCGATCAAGCAGCCGTTCTGCGACGGCAGCCACAAGGGCTCCAGCTTCACCCCGATGCGCTTCACCGCCGAGAACGACGGCGTGCAGAACCTCTGCGGTTGCAAGGCCACCGATGGCAAGCCCTTCTGCGACGGCAGCCACAACATGCTTTGAGCAGTCGCCGCTCGGCAGCTCCGGTGCGGCACTGAACTCCTGGCCCCTGGCAAGGAGGCATTCCGAGCATTACCTTCGCCGTTAGCCCTTTGCTCCGTTGCATGAGCACCGGAGAATTCGAGGGACAGCCAGGAGACCACATGCTGATCGGCGTGCCCAAGGAGATCAAGGTTCGCGAATATCGTGTCGGCCTGACCCCGACCAGCGTTCGCGAACTCACCGCGCATGGCCATCAGGTGCTGGTCGAGTCGGGCGCAGGTGAAGGTATCGGCTGCGAGGACACCGACTACGTGCGAGCAGGCGCTGGGATCGCCGCCGCCCCCGCGGAGATCTTCGCCAAAGCCGCGTTGATCGTGAAGGTGAAGGAACCGCTGCCCCAGGAGCGCGCGATGCTCCGCCCCGAGCAGGTGCTGTTCACCTACCTCCATCTCGCCCCCGATCCTGCCCAGGCGCAGGACCTGCTCCGCTCCGGCGCCACGTGCATCGCTTATGAAACCGTGACGTCCCCAACCGGCACACTGCCGTTGCTCGCGCCGATGTCGGAGGTTGCCGGCCGCATGTCGGTCCAGGCCGGCGCGTACTTCCTCGAAAAGGCCCACGGCGGCCACGGCATCCTGATCGGCGGCGTGCCGGGCGTGGACCCGGCGAAGGTCGTCGTCATCGGCGGCGGCGTCGTCGGCACGCATGCGGTGGACGTGGCGCTCGGCCTCGGCGCCAACGTCTGGGTGCTCGACCGCAATGTCGATGTGCTCCGGCGCATGTGGACGCAGTTCGGCCGCGCGCTCAACACCGCCTATTCCACCCGCGACGCGCTCGACCGCCACTTGCGCGCAGCCGACCTCGTGATCTGCGGCGTACTCATTCCCGGCGCGTCTGCACCCAAGCTCATCACGCGTGAACACGTCGCGATGATGAAGAAGGGCTCCGTCATCGTCGATGTCGCGATCGACCAGGGTGGCTGCGCTGAGACCTCGCGGCCGACCACGCACGACGATCCCGTGTTCACCGTCGACGGCGTCATCCACTATTGCGTGGCGAACATGCCCGGCGCCGTGCCGAAGACATCCGCGCACGCCCTCAACAACGCGACGCTCCCGTTCGTAATGGCGCTGGCGGACAAAGGCTGGAAGCGCGCGCTTGCCGACGACAAGCACCTCGCCGCCGGCCTCAACGTCTGGAACGGCAAGATCAACCACGAAGCCGTCGCAAACGCATTGAAGCTGCCGCATACGCCGGTCGGCGTGGCGTTGGCTTAAGGTCGGGCAGAGCGTGGATAGTTGCCGTTCAACGCCGTAGGTTGGGTCAAGGCCACTGGCCGCGACCCAACATTTTCCGGCATTCCGTGGGTGTTGGGTCGCCCCCCGCTCGCGCCAAGCGCGTCCGGGGTTGACCCAACCTACGAAACCACTGCCGTCACCTCGATCTCGACCTTCGCGCGATCCTCTAGGAGCCCCGCGACCACCACCAGCGTCATCGCGGGAAAGTTCTTGCCGATGACGCGGCGATAGGCTTCGCCGACCTCACGTCCGCGCGCGAGATACTCGCGCTTGTCGAGAATGTACCAGGTCATCCTGGTGATGTGCTCCGGCCCGGCCTTCGCCTCGGCGAGCACGGCGACGATGTTGCGCAAAGCCGTCTCGACCTGCGCAACGAAATCATCGCTCTCGAAATCGCATTGTGCGTTCCAGCCGATCTGCCCGGCGACGAACACCTGTCGCCCGCTCGCCGCGATGCCGTTGGCGTACCCCTTCGGCTTCGCCCATCCGGCGGGCTGGAGGATTTCGAATGAAGCGTCAGCAATCTTGTCCATTATATCTCTCGATTGAGGTCTTTACGGCAGCCGCTTCCGACTTGATCCCATCCCCTTCCACTTGCGTCCCCGGCCGAGACGCGTCAGCGCCGAGAGCCGGGGTCTTGCCCCATTTCGGAGGTGTGAAGGCCCCGGATCTTCACAACCCGGCCATACGGCCGGCCTGCTAGTCCGGGGACGCAAGAGGCGAGGTCAGATCATTCGATCAAGTCGCTTGCTTCAACCTGAACCGCTGGATCTTACCCGTCTGCGTCTTAGGCAGCGCCTCGGTGAACCGCACCGACCTCGGATATTTGTACGGCGCGATAACTGCCTTCACGTGGTCCTGCAATCGCTTCACGCACGCCTCGTCACCGATCACACCCTGCCTCAGCACGACATGCGCCTCCACGATCTGCCCGCGCTCGACATCGGGCACGCCGATCACCGCACACTCCGCCACGTCCGCGTGCGCAAGCAGCGCCGCCTCCACTTCCGGGCCCGCGATGTTGTATCCGGCCGACACGATCATGTCGTCGTTGCGCGCGGCGAAATGGAATCGGCCGTCCTTGTCACGCACGAACGCATCGCCCGTGATGTTCCATCCGCCTTGCACGTAGGCCGCTTGCCGACTGTCCGCGAGATAGCGGCACCCGGTTGGGCCACGCACGACGAGCCGGCCGACCGTGCCATCGGGCACATCGCGCATGTCATCGTCGACGATCTTTGCCTCGTAACCGGCAACAGCGCGCCCTGTGCTTCCGGGATGCGCATCACCGATCCGATTGGTGATGAAGATGTTCAGCATTTCCGTCGCTCCGATGGCGTCGAGGATCGGCTTGCCCGTCTTTCTCGTCCATTCCTCGAACACGGGTGCCGGCAGCGTCTCACCGGCCGAGACCGCTATGCGCAGCGACGTCAGATCGGCGCCCTTGTCCATCGCCGCCATCATCGCGCGGTATGCGGTCGGCGCCGTGAAGCAGATCGTCGCTTTGTAGGTCTCGATGATCTCGATCATGTTGGCGGGCGACGCGTTCTCGAGCAGCGTCGCCGTCGCACCGAACCGCAACGGAAAGATCGCGAGCCCGCCGAGCCCGAACGTGAACGCGAGCGGC
>CAZNMY010000159.1:0-12013 GCA_964574325.1 uncultured Devosia sp.
AGACGAGTGCGCCCGACGGTCTCGCCGAGTTGTCGAGCAGCGCCTTGTTCCAGCGAGCCGCCGCGTTGTGCAGGTCGATCGCGGAAGCCGCGGCCTCGATTCTGGTTCAAAGGTGGTCGTCGGGGTCGTCGGGAAGCTGGTCGATCTTGTCAGCGTAGACGCGTAGAGACTGGCGTGGCGTTCCATCGACGAAGCCTATCCAAATGCTCCAGCTTGGATAATCGGCGAGCAGAACTTGGATTTCTCTCGTGATTTCGTCCATTGGCAGGTTTGGATTCGATATGCAAATTCTTTGTGTCGGCGTCCCCCAGTCGTCACTCACTACAAGATAATCGTCCGGCCCTTTCAAGTCCTGATTGCGTCCCCAGCGGGACATGAGTTTTAGCAGTGCATCGTAAATCTTCTCCCACTCGGTAACCGTGGTATCTGTCATGATCATTACTCCCCTGGATCGCCGAGCACGGTGATCAGTCTGTATTCCGCGGCGAGAGGCGTCTCAAGTTCTGTATGACGGCTCTCATGAAGACCCTGCGATTGTAGTTGCTTAGTTCGGGAGTTCGGTTGATTGCTCGGATTAGTTCTTGGGCTTCTCCTTTCGTCATTTGGCTTGGATCTATGGCTCTCCCGTATGAATTCTGGCCGTTCAACCAATTTTGAATGAATGGCTTGAGACGTTGATTGTATTCGTAGTGGGCTTTGCTGTTGCGGTGATCTTCTAGGGGGATTCGGCCGCCGCCATTCCAAATGTTATCGTTAAAAACATGTAGTGCGTTCGTCGAGAAGTTCCCAACCATTTTCGTTGCTTCGTTGGTCATCATGTGATGCCCAGGTCCGCGCAAAGGCCGATCGGCGATTTGTACCAGCAGCGGTGCTTCGCTGGAAGGGTCTTCTGTGTCCGGATCTTCGGGTGATTGCGGGTTGGGGGCGCTTTGTGGGCTCTCAAACACGAGTGTGAACTCGCGCCCTCTCTCGCTGCCGCCTTCGCCACCGCCGTCGCGACTTCCACCACCTTCATCCACCCATTTGCCCTGGTCGTCCCGCGCCTGATCCTCGCGGTATTTGCGGGCGAAAGGGCGGGTGGCGCTGTCACCACCCTCCGTGTCGGTGGTGTAGCCGATGGCGGCGCGTTTCTCGGCGTCGGTCAGGAAGCTCGTGCGTTCGAGGCGGGACCAGAGGGCGTCGCGTTCGGGGGAGAGCGCTTCGACGGCGTCGAAATCGGGAGCGAAGCGCAGGTCGTATCCGTAGGCTGGCGTCAGCCAGAGCGTCAGTGCGCGTGACGTTCGCTGCACGAGTGGCAATACCGTCTGCCGCCAGAAGGCGCGGTTTGCTTCGGCGTAGTTGGCGTAGGTGTTGTCACCGGGAATGCCGAGCAGCATCGGGGGCACGCCGATCGCCAATGCGATCTCTCGGGCGGCGGCGTGCTTGGCCTCCATGAAGTCGAGATCGCGCGGGCTGAGGCTCATCGCGATGTTAGATTGTCGCCTTCGCGACCGGCCAGTCGAGCCCGCCTTCGAGGAGCAGGTGTATCGATCGCCATGAGGTTGGTTATTCGGGGACTGGCTCCAGCAATTCCAAGAATTCGTCGAAAGAGTCTGCTACGTGATAGAGGTCCTGGTCACGCCACTGGCCAGTGCTCCAAAAATGCCGATGATCCCAGAATACAACCTGTACCGGATCATTGTTTAGCTGAAGGCAGACGTAATTTCCTAAGTCGTCGCTAGCGATTGGCAATAGTTCTGGGGGTATCGAATCCACATAGAGATCATACGCATATGTCAGCGTATCTGTGGCCCATTGGCATTCCATGCCAAGAAATACCTTGATCTGGCCGTGCGTATCATAGGGATATTTTGAAATCGGGAAGACGCGTCGCTCCGGCACGCCGCCATTGTTTTCGAGAAGGAAGTTCTTGTACTGATCAGGTAGGCGTATGCGTCTCGCACGTGCGAACTCATCTATTGCTTGAGCCGTTGTCGGCTGGTTCGATCGAAGCATACTTGGCCACATCGTTGATCACCTCTTGCCTGGAAGGCTGCCGATGCCTCGCGACCCAGTATGGCCGGTTTGGCGATGTATGTTTTCAGGCACCAACTGCATTGTGCGTCCATCCTGATGGTGATGCCAGACCATGCCGTCGGGCGTTCTGTCAAACCCAGCCGCGCGGTTTGCTGCATTTACGTCGGCTCGCCCACCAGTATGCGGTACCGGCACTGATCTTTGCGAAACACTGGAAAAATCAGGAAACCCCTGGCTGTCGAACGGGATGCCTGTATCAGGGTGCTTCTTGCCAGCCAGATCCTTGTTGCGGATGGTGGTGCCGGGCGGAATGGGAACAGGTTGCTGAGGCTGGTTCGTCGGTGGTGACTTGGGCGGCGGTGCTGGTGGTTTGCTCGGCCCGCGACCTGCTGTAGGCTCGAACTCGATCTCAGTTTGACTGCCATCGGCTTCGTCTTCCTCCCTTCTACCTTCATCTATCCACCTTCCCTGATCATCGCGCGCCTGATCTTCGCGGTACTTTCTCGCCAAGAGGCTGCCGGCGCTGTCACCACCCTCTGGTTTGTCGCCATATCCAACTGCTGCCCGCTTCTCGGCATCGGAGAGGAAGCTGGTGCGTTCGAGGCGGGACCAGAGGGCGTCGCGTTCGGGTGAGAGGGCTGTGCGCAGATCGTATGTATTAAAAAACTTTCGGTGAAGTATTCGATTGCCCATGCCTCAACCGGATGGTGAATCCTTTACCGGATGCCTGGTAAGAGGTGATTTCGAATCCATCATCAGGTGTTTTGGCAATACTGACGAAATTTGAATAAGCAGTGAATTCCGCAATCCGCCAGGCCTCGCTTTGCAAGGCCGCGATTCGCTCCTTCTGCGGCAGAGCAGAACCTGGAGACGTGACTACGATGGTGTCGCCTTCTCGAGAGAGTTTCCAGTCTGCGGCTAGAATATTCTGGAGTTCTGAGTGCAGTGCCATTGCTGTGTTCGTATCCATTTCTGTAATCCTATGGTCTTTCGATAAAGGTTCCCTTTGGGCCGGGTGAGAAGACAGTTACGATGCCGCCACCTTCATTGGTCACCACGGTGTTCCCCCGGCTATCTCGGTATTCCCATGTCTTCTTGCCGTCGAAGTCGACCTTTCCCACGCGCGATCTCGCATTGTTGTCGATGATTGCATCGATGCGGTCCGGTGTGAAGTTTCGTTCTGTCGCGCGCTCTTGTGCATGGTCGGTGAATTCGCGGCCTTTTGGTGTCGATGGTGATGGGGTTTTGGGTGTGCTTGGTTGTTGATTTGATGGGGGTGGTGACTTCGGCGGGGGCGCTGGTGGCTTGCTCGGCCGCCGCCCTGCAGTGGGCTCGAATTCGATGTCTGTATCATCTCCTCCACCTTGGTCGTCCTCCCCACCGCCTTCATCCACCCACCGCCCTTGATCATCTCGGGCCTGATCTTCGCGGTACTTGCGGGCGAAAGGGCTGGCGGTGCGATCACCACTCTCCGGTTTGTCGCCGTAGCCGACCGCTGTCCGTTTCTCGGCCTCCGACAAAAAGCTCGTTCGCTCCATCCTTTCCCACAGCGCTTCGCGCTCGGGAGCCAACGCCTCTACGGCGTCGAGATCGGGTGAGAAGCGGAGATCGTGGCCGTAGGCGGGGGCGAGCCAGAGTGTCAGGGCGCGTGACGTGCGTTGCACCAGCGGCAGCACGGTCTGTCGCCAGAAAGCGCGGTTGGCTTCGGCGTAGTTGGCGTAGGTGTTGTCGCCGGGTATGCCGAGCAGCATCGGGGGGACGCCGATGGCCAATGCGATCTCGCGGGCGGCGGCGTGCTTGGCCTCCATGAAGTCGAGATCGCGCGGGCTGAGGCTCATCGCCTTCCAGTCGAGCCCACCCTCCAACAACAACGGCCGGCCGGCGTTGCGGGTGCCCTGGAAGCTCGCTTCGAGTTCGGATTTCAGGCGCTCGAACTGCTCGGCGGTCATGTGCTGGCCGTTCGAGTAGACGAGTGCGCCGGATGGTCTCGCCGAGTTGTCGAGCAGCGCCTTGTTCCAGCGTGCGGCGGCGTTGTGCAGATCGATGGCGGAGGCGGCGGCTTCGATCGGCGACAGGCCGTAGTGGTCGTTGGCGGGGTGGAACAGCTTCATGTGCAGCACGGCGCGAACGCCCGGTGCCGGCTCGCCTGCGATGCGCACCTTCGCGCCGCCGGCCGAATACTCGAACGCCTCCGGCCAGCCGTCGGGGCCGGGGATCACCTTCATGCGATCGGGGCGCAGCGCGTGCAGTTCGCGCAGCTCGCCGCCGAGGCCCGCCGCCTCGATGTAGCCGTTACCGGAGACGAGCAGGAAGCCGTAGAAGCTCTCCAGCAGATCGGTGCCGGTCGTGCCCGGGCTCGGGCGGCCGAGTAGCGTGATGAGCGGGTGCTCGACGATCTCGGTATCGCGGCTGTAGAGCAGCAGCGGCACGGACGCGGCGCACTCGGAGATCATGCGCACGGCGCGGTAGACGATCGCGTTCTGCATCACGCCTTCGCGGGCGAAGCTGGCGTAGTCGCGCGGCGTCCACACGGGTTCGCCGCGGCCGGTTTCCATCGCGATGAGATGACCGGCGGCGGAGGCTTTGGCTTCCGTGCGCCGCGGCCAGAAGCGCGAGAGGCCGGCGGAAATACGCGCGAGCGGGCGCGCCGCCTGCGAAGCAGGTGGGTGATGCATGCCTTGACCTTTCGGGAAGTCGGGAGATCGGGAAGTCGGGAGATCGGGAATTCGGGAAGTCGGGAAGAAAGTGCTTTGAGCCGAGAAAACGAGCGTGGTCAGGTTCGGCCCGACCTCGCGATTTCCCGACTTCCCGATTTCCCCCTCAAAGCGTGCGGATGCTCGGCGGCGCGGTGTGGTCGAGCATGAGGTCGGTCAAGGCCCACACGAGGGCATCGAGGCGATCGGGGCTGCGGCCACCGGCGAGACCGCCGGCGCCGAAGCTCAGCATCTGGCCCTCGAGTTCCTTGAAGTGTCCGACGTGCACGACGCGCCCCTCCGCATAAAGAGCGGCGATGGGCTCGGCGCGCACATACTTGCCGCGGGTCGCGCGCACTTTCGTGAGCGGCACCGCGTTGTCGATCTGGGCCACCACGGAGGCGACGAGATCGCCGCCCTGGTTGACCTCGGCGACGAGGCGATCGGCACGGAAGTCGCGCCATGCCGTGATCGCCGCGCGCGCCCAGGCGGCGGCTTCGCGGCCTTGCAATGTGCGGTCGGCGAGGACGTAGCCGCGGTTGTCGGCGCCGAGGCCGGCGACGACGATGCCGCAAGCGTCGGAGTTTTCTGTTGCCGTGACGGGCGGATCGAGCGCCACCACGATGCGGCGCATTTCGGTTGCGACATCGAGCGGATCGCGGCCGATCAGGCGGAGTGCCTCGATCCAATCGCGCCGCCATAGCGCGCCGGCGTAGTCCTCGATGATCTCGCCGTCGAGCTCCTGTCGTCCGAGCGCGGTGCCGTCATAGCGGCGGCGCATCTCGGCGATGAAGCTCGGCGCGAGATTGAACCTGTTGTCCTCGGTCTTCATGCGCGAGACCACGGTTGTCGGATCGGCGAGCAGGTGGCGAAGCAACTCGATCGGTCGCGGCGTCGTGGTCACGAGCTGGCGCGGGCACTCGCCGAGACGAAGCGCCAGTTGCAGCATGTCCCACGTCTCCTCGGCGTGACGCCACTTCGCGAGCTCGTCGCACCAGGCTGCATGAAACTGCGGTCCGCGCAGCCCGTCCGGGTCTTCGGCCGAGAACAGTTGTGCGATCGCGCCGCTGGGCCAGACGAGCTGCTGGCGCTGGCTCTGGAACTCGGGCCGCTCGAAATTGAGATGGATCGCGAGAAGCCCGGAAACGCCTTCGACCATGACGCTCAGTGCATCGCGCATGGTTTCGCCGACGAGCGCGATCCTGAGATGTTGCGCATCACCGCGGTGTGCCGCTTCGCGGACGAGCGCCTTGATCCATTCGGCCCCGGCGCGCGTCTTGCCGGCACCGCGGCCGCCGAGCATGAGCCAGGTCCGCCAGGGCGCGCGGGTGTCGCCGTCGAACGGTGGAAGTTGCTCGTCGCGGGCCCAGTGCGACCAGACGCGCGCGACGATCGCGAGCTGCTGGGCGTCGAGGCTGTCAATCAGGGCGCGGAGTTCTGAGTCGCTCTCGCAGTCTGAGCAGACGGTCGATAATTTCGTCGCGGAGCTTCTCCTCCTCTCCTGGAGAGAGGGGGTAGCGGCTGGTGCCGACGGAGCGGTCGTCTCGCTTGGAATGTTCAGGCTCCAGCTCCTTCAGTTTCTCGACGCTGCGCACGAGATTGCCGATGGCGCGGGCGTCGCGCTCGGGGTTGTCGCCTTGGGTAGTGTGGTCGTCGTCCGACATGCGGCTCTCCATGACCTCGATGTGATGGTTGATGATGCGGTAGAGGCGGTCGACGAGGGTTCTGGTCGTCGGCCGTTTGCGTTTGGCGGCGCCGGTGGCACCAGCGCGGATTTTGCCGGTGCCCGCTGCCTGGGGGGCAGCTGGTGCCGGATCAGGTTCGGGGAGAGGCGGGGGCTGTGCCGGCCGCTGGCCGAACGGGCGCGCTCCCCGCATCGGCCAGCCGTGGCGCTTTATCCAGGTCTGCAGGGTCGTCAGGGGCACGCCGACACGCCGCGAGATCTCCCGCATGGGGACATCGCTTCCGACGTAAAGCAGGCGCACCCTCTCGATCCTCGGGTCGACGGGGGGCGTCTCCATGGGTGATGCTTTTCGAGATGAGGAAAAGGGAAGGGCTCGGGAGCGCGGCTGGCTGGCGGCGGTGCTGGTGATGCCGGCACATTTCTGGAGCGTGACGTATCGATACCCCGAGAGCGTCGCGCTGTCAATGGAAAAATTCAATTATTTCAATGTTTTGTTGCTTATTTTTGACGTCAACCAACCATCATCGCACGGTCTGTGTCGCCGGGGATAACTCGATGACCCGGAACTGGCCTATCGTGACGGCAGCGTTAAGAGGCGGAGACGGAAGCCGTTTCGGCGGCACTCTCACGGAGGAGCATTCCAGATGCTGTTCGAGAACGAGGTGTTCGATGTCGGGAACCCGGGGCCGCCGCGCGACGACTGGCGCGATGCGGTGTTCCGCACTTGCACGTTCAACGGTATCGACATCGAAGGGCTCAGCATCGACGGCGTCTTGCAGGGCTGCACATTCGCGGCGTGCAAATTCTACTGGGGCCTCTTCAATACTGCGCTGCTCGCCGACGTTCGCTTTCTCGATTGCTCGTTTCCCGGCACCTCGTTCCGCGGTGTGAAGCTCATCGATTGCGAATTCGAGCGTTGCCAGTTCGTGCTCGACAATCTCGGCGGTGATTGCACGATCGACGATTGCGTGATCGCGGCGACGACGCTGACGAACTGCTCGTGGGTGTCGAAGCCCGGTCGCTCGAAGCCCGACATCACCGGCACGCGATGGCTCGGCTGCACGCAGGCGAAATGCCGCGGCTTCGAGACGGTGTTCTGAGGGAGGGGCGGGGGCGTCGTTTTGGGCGAGGAGGTGCAGATGAGACGGGCGGCGACGATGGAGAAGGGGACGCTGGGGGATCTTACGATGACGCGGGATGTTCGGTCTAGTTGCGCGGTGTCTCGTTGCGCGCTTGACCCGCGCTTGCGGCTCGGCTTCACTCTCGATTGAAATGCGGTTTTACGCGCCGATATATCCGGAGGTTTCGCATGGCCATCTCAGTCGTACCGCTGCACACGAAGATCGGGGCCGAGATCAAAGGCGTCGATCTGACGAGACCGCTCGACGAGGCGACGAAGGCCGCGGTCCGCAAAGCTTTCGAGGATCACGTCGTCGTCGTGTTCCGCGGTCAGGATCTCGGGGACGAGCACCAGATCGCGGCCGGCGAGATCTTCGGCAAGGTGTCGATCCGAAAGCGCCCCGCTGTCGGCAACCTGCCGGGCGGCGACTACGACACGCCCTTCATGTACGTCACGAATATCGTCGAGAACGGTAAGCCGCTCGGCGCCTTCGGCGATGGCGAGATGTGGTTCCACCACGATACCAGCTACTACCCGGAGCCGCATCGCGCCACGATGCTCTATGCGCAGAAGCTCACGACCTGGGGCGGTGAAACCTGCTTCGCCAATCAGTACGAGGCTTACGAGATGATCCCCCGCGCGCTGCGCGACAGGCTCGAGGGCCGCAAGGTCCTTCAGGTGCACGACTACAAGCGCCGCGAACGCCTCAACCTCGATGTCATCGACCTCTCACAGGTGCGCCACCACGAGCAGCCGATTTTCATCACTCACCCGAAGACCGGCCGCAAGTCGCTTTACGTCTCACGCCTCATGACCACGCGCATCGAGGGCCTCCCGAAAGCCGAGAGCGAGGAAATCCTGGAGCAGCTGTTCGACATCTCGGAACACCCCTCCATCGTCTACGAGCATTCCTGGAAGCTCGGCGATCTCGTGGCCTGGGACAACTGGTGCTCGATCCACATGCGCAAGGACTTCCCTCGCGAGGAAGGCCGCCTGATGCGCCGCATCACCGTCGAAGGCCAGGCGATGAGCTTCTGAAAACGTGCTTCGGGTACGTCACGCAGGCAGTCCAGCGAAGGGATACACGTCTTTCCGCAGCAGCAGATCCTCACCAAACGCATGCCCAAACCCACGGGCCACATCAGCCACCCCACCAACATCGATGCGCCCGGACGCCTCGTGTTCATCTCGGGGATGGTCTCGAAGAACGCCGAGGGAAGAATCGTCGGCGTCGGCAATGTCGAGGAGCAGACCCGGCAGGTCTGCGAGAACCTCAAGGCGGCGATCGAGGAGGTCGGCGGTACGCTCGACGATATCTGCCGCGTCGATGTCTTCGTCCGCAACATGGAGCACTTCGACGCGATCCACAAAGTCCGGCGTGAGTACTTCGCCGCTCCAGGTCCGGCCTCGACGATGGTCGAGATCAACAAAATGACATCACCGGAGTATCTCATCGAGATCAACGCCATCGCCGTACTGCCCTGAGCCGAGCGGTCCAGGGTTGCAGCGGCCTACTCGAGCGACAGTGCGCCAGTGTCAGTTCGCCAGTGTCAATGCGCCAGTTGGCAAAGCGACCAAAGGACCTTACGTTCAGGCGATGAAATCAGCCATGTACCGGATATCCCGACCTCTCCGCGCGCCGGCCGCGCTGCTGGCGGTGATGATCGCCTTGCCGCTGGCGCTGCCAGCGAACGGCCAGCGTGCGCCCGAGGCGGATCGAGGCGTGCAGCCCGAAACCGGCCAGCGTTCCCCGCCGCAGCGATCGCCACGCGAGCCTCGGGCGAACGAGCGCGATCCCTTCGGCGTTCAACCCGGGAACCGGCCGAGCACGAAGAAGGGTGCCGAGGCGCCGCCGCCCAAGCCCATCCCGAAGAGCATGCGTCCGCCCGGCGGAAGTTCCGTCCCTCAAGGCGGCGGCGAACGCGCGAAGCTGCTCGATGAACTCTACGCCAACCTCGCGACCGCCGAGAACGAGGCCGTTGCTGGCCGTATCACGGCGGCCATCGAGCATGTATGGCAGGTGTCCGGCAGCGACACGGTCAATCTGCTGATGGAGCGCGCGCGCCGCGCGTCAGCGGAAAAGAAGCCCGCGCTCGCCCTCCGCCTGATGGATCGCGCTGTTCAATTGGCTCCCGACTTTCCCGAGGTGTTCAACACGCGAGGGGCGATTCACTTCTCGCAGAACAATCTCGGCTCGGCCGTTGGCGACCTCCGCCGCGTCCTCGCGCTGGAGCCGAACCACTACAAGGCGCTGGAGACGCTGGCCCAGATCTTCAAGGAGATGGGGCGGAAGAAAGCCGCGCTCGAGATGTATCGCAAGCTCCAGCTCATCCATCCGATGATGGCCGGCACGAAATCAGCCCTCGACGAGTTGGAGCGCGAGGTCGACGGCCAGGAATCCTAACCGGAACCGCAGCCGACGTTCACAGCGAATGTGGTCGCTCGATCGGCGTTGCGCCGTTCGGCTCGGCATCGATGAGGAAGCGGACCGTGCGCACCGGGATCTCTCCGCTCGTCACCGCCGTAACCAGTTTCATGCGCGACCGCTCGAACCCACGGGCGACCGGCTCCTGCGGCGCCAACGGCGTCACGGCGATGACTTCGTAAGTCGCGGCGACGCCTGCCGCCTGAGACAGCGTGATACGGTCACCAACGGCGAGTTTCGGACCGAATGCGGCAGTCGCCGGCAGGCTGCTGAGCCGCATGTGCGCGGGATCGAAGCCGTTGTTTGCGCGTGCAACATCCTGGCTGCGGGACTCCATGCGGTCGAAAGCCTGGGAATACGCGCGCTCGACAACGGTCTCCGATTGCGACAGTCCCCATCCCGCGAGGAACAAAGCCGCTGCAGACATCGCACAAGCAGTCGCCGAAACCCGAAGAGGTGCAGGCATCGAGCAGAGCCTTCCATGTTACGAATCGTCAGCTCAATATAGGCGGCTGCCGGCCCGGCTGCGAGTCCCCCTCCCGCGCGGTTGTAGGGTGCGCGGGCCTCTCGCTCCAGTGAACGCCGTGGACAGCCTACCGGTCAGCGCCTGTGCCGATAGGTTGCATGGACCCGCCTGACATGCCTTGCGATCCACAGGTTCAGCGCCACCAGCGATGCGAACGCCAGCGACAGGCTGATCAGGGTCACGAGGCCATGCGGCCCCGCGGCTGCCGGCCCTGCCAGCACACCCGACACCAGGCCATTCAATTGATCGGCCGCGCTGATTTGCGCGTGGGCCGAGCTCGAGATGACCTCGCAAGTCGTTTTCGGGCACAACACGCCCGGTCCGGCCAGGACGCCGAATGAGACGAACCCAGCCAGAAAATCCCGCACGGGACGTGCCAGACGGCTTTCCCGCTTGCTCATTTGCCGGTTGCTGAGGCCGAGGTTGTGATGGGGCATGACGATATATCCCTTTCAGGTCCCGCAATGATCCGTGCCGGCCTCGCCATTCCCACTTCGCGCCGGACACCCGCACTCGAAGCTAGAGCGGACGGGTGCGGCAGGCTGTGGCCTGGAATGTGACGAACCCGGACCCATCTTGTGGCAAGACGATTCCCTCGAACGGGAGTTGCTTCCGGGCAACGCCCGGCATCCCGCTGGATGGAGTGCCTCCGCGCGTTGTTCGCCGTTCTGCGAGGCTATGTCGCTTGTTCGGCGCGGCGGCTGTCGCTATTGCTCCTGCGCTGGCGGACGCGAAAGCGTCCGTGCGCGCGCATTGCGCCCCTCACGTCTCACCGCCTTGATCCTGGAAAGGCTCCGCCATGGGTTTCATCGCCGACAGTCTCAACCGCATTCAGCCGTCGGCCACGCTGGCAGTCACCTCGAAAGCGCTGGACTTGCAAGCTCAGGGCAAGGACGTGATCTCGCTGGGCGCCGGCGAGCCCGACTTCGATACCCCCGAGCACATCAAGGAAGCCGCCATCGAGGCGATCCGCAAGGGCAAGACGAAGTACACCAACGTCGACGGCATCCCCGAACTCAAGTCCGCGATCGCCGCCAAGATGAAGCGCGACCACGGCCTGACTTACAAGAACAGCCAGATCTCCGTCGGCACCGGCGGCAAGCAGGTGCTGTTCAACGCGCTGATGGCGACCGTCAACCCCGGCGATGAGGTCGTCATCCCCACGCCATGCTGGGTGTCCTACATCGACATCGTGCGGCTCGGTGGCGGCGTGCCCGTGTTCGCCGAATGCCGCCTCTCGGACGGCTATAAGCTGCAGCCCGCCGACCTCGACCGTGCCATCACGCCGAAGACCAAGTGGCTCATCTTCAACTCGCCGTGCAACCCCACGGGTGCTGCCTACACGAAGGCGGAGTTGAAGGCGCTCACCGACGTGCTGGTGAAGCACCCGCACGTCTGGCTGCTCACCGACGACATGTACGAGAAGCTGATCTACGATGGCCTCGAGTTCTTCTCGCCGGCCCAGGTCGAGCCCGGCCTCTATGAGCGCACGCTGACGCTCAACGGCCTGTCGAAAGCCTATTGCATGACCGGCTGGCGTCTCGGCTAC
>CAZNMY010000160.1:0-12011 GCA_964574325.1 uncultured Devosia sp.
GCCGCCGCCGCCGCCACCACCGCCTTCGCCCGGCTCCCCGCCTTCTTCTTCGGTCGAACTCTGTCCGGCTGGGCCGCCCTTTTTCTTGGCGGCCTTCTCGAATTCCATCGGCACTATTTCGGTCTTGTCCTCGACCCAGAACATCATGAACAGCATCGACAGCATCGTTGCCGCCATGCTGGACAGGACCACCTGCTTGTGCCGGGAAGCCAGTCCGGCCTCGACAGCCCAGATCAGACCACCCAGGAGAGCCGCGAGAAGCCAGAAGAGAATGTTTACCGAGGACATGCAACAAACCGCCGCAAAGCATAACGACCACAGTAGGGTCGATCTCTACCGCTTCATGCTTAAGATTCCTCTCACTCGGCGGTAACCACGGTTCACCACGCCAGCCGCCCTGCCTGCGCGGTTTCGCCATACCCGCAACGCCGCTGGTCTGCACTCCCGGTTTCTTGACACCGCGCACACCCCCGCTATGGTGCGCGCCGTCGATAGACCCCGCCGGTAAACGGCCACGTCCCATTCCGGGCAGGCTTTCCAATGGCAAGCAACGGCAACGCCTCCGATCCGGAGCGCGGAACGCTCTCTCCGCAAGAGCGTGAAGCGCTCAAGTCGCGGGCGTCCGAGCTTGGCAAGCGGCTGGAAGACGTGCGTGGCAGGAAGGCACCGCCTGCATCCGAAGCTGCTACCCGGGCACGGGGAGCTGCGATGGGCGAGGCCTTCAAGATCACGGCCGAGCTGATCGCAGGGATTGCGGTAGGCGGGGGAATCGGATGGGCGTTGGACCGGGCATTCGGGACACGCTGGCTGTTTCCGCTGTTCCTCGTCCTGGGGATCGCCGGGGGCATGTCGAACGTGATCAAGTCCGCCCGCAAAATGCAGGCGCAGTCGGAGCCGTTGCAGCGGTCGGCGCCGTCGGTGCCGGACAACGATGAGGATGATGCCGATCGGCCGGTGAACTCGCCCAAGGGTGGAACGCCGAAGCCGGACGGGGGTCGGAAAGATTGAATTCGTGGCCGGTCCGTCAGGTCCGGTGCACCAGAACGAAGGGGAAGCCAACAGTGGCTGGCGCGGCGGACGGGGCACATGGCCCCATGCATCAGTTCGAGATCAACCGGCTGCAGAAGCTGGAATTGTTCGGATTCGATGTCTCGTTCACCAATTCCTCTCTGTTCATGGTGACGGCGGTCGTCCTGACCACCGTCTACATGCTGTGGGCGATGAGCGCGCGGGCCCTCGTACCGGGGCGCGCCCAGTCGACGGTGGAGCTGACCTACGAGTACGTCGCCGGCATCGTCAGGGAAAACCTCGGCGACGAGGGTATGAAATACTTTCCCTGGGTGTTCTCGATCTTCATCTTCATCTTCATGCTCAACATGCTCGGCATGCTGCCGCTGATGGAGCACTCGTTCACGTCGACGAGCCACATCATCGTCACCTTCGCGCTCGCCGCGATGGTCTGGGTGATCGCGACGCTGGTCGGTTTCTATAACCACGGCTTCGGCTACCTGAAGCTTTTCGTGCCCGAAGGCGTGCCGATCTGGCTGATGCCGCTGATCGTGCCGATCGAGCTCATCTCCTACATGATCCGCCCGATCAGCCTCTCGGTGCGACTGTTCGCCAATATGATGGCGGGCCACACGATGCTGAAGGTGTTCGCGGGCTTCGTCGTCAGCTTCATCGGTGCCGGCTACGCCTGGGCTGCCCCCGCGCCGATCCTGTTCATGATCGCCTTCACCGGCCTCGAGATCGTGGTCGCCTTCCTGCAGGCCTTCATCTTCACCGTGTTGACGTGCATCTACCTGAACGACGCAGTGAACATGCATCACTGATTATTCGTTACGGTGGCTCACGCCTCCGCTGTCTTTCCTGCCACCTTCCAGACTTGCAATCCTCAAAGGGAGAAGAAAATGGACGCGACTGCTGCAAAGTTCATCGGTGCCGGCCTCGCCTGCTTCGCGCTCATCGGCGCCGGCATCGGCATCGGCAACATCTTCGGCAGCTACCTGTCGGGCGCTCTCCGCAACCCGTCGGCCGCTCCGGGCCAGTTCACGAACCTGCTGATCGGCTTCGCACTCGCCGAAGCAACCGGCCTGTTCGGCCTGCTGATCGCTCTCATCATTCTGTTCGGCTGATCCGCACTGCCATGGCCGGAACGTGGCGCCGCCTTCGACGGGCGGCGTGCCGCGTCCGGCTGGCAGCCTCGATCAGCGTGACCGACGGGCAGCTCGCCTCTCTTCCCCGCTGCGGGTAGAAGACGAGCACCCGGCGGTCTCGAACGGCGTCGAGAACCTCTTGCGGACTCAACCCCCGCTGTTCTTTCAAGCCACTTTCCGGGTCTTCCCATGCTCGCGAGCTTTGCAACTCTAGCCGTGGCTCTGGCCGGCGACGCCAAGAGCGGCGGCGGCCTGCCGCAGCTCAACGTGAACGACTTCGCGCCTCAGTTGTTCTGGCTCGCGGTCACGTTCGGCGTGCTGTGGTGGCTGATGGCCAATGTCGCCCTGCCTAAAGTCGGAAGCGTGATCGAGGAGCGCTCGCAGCGCATCCAGCGCGATCTCGACGAGGCCCAGCGCCTGAAAGGCGAGACCGAAAAGGCGCTCGCCGACTACGAGACATCGCTCGCCAGCGCGCGTGCCCGGGCATCGGGTATCGCCAAGGAAATCCGCGACAAGCTCGCCACCGAAGTCGAAGCCGAGCGCACGAAAATCGACAAGCAGGTGGCGAGCCGCCTCGTCGACGCCGAGAAGCGCATTACCGATATGAAGTCCCGCGCGCTGACCGAGGTCGGTCAGATCGCAACCGATACCGCCGAGGCCATCGTTGCCGAGTTGCAGGGTAAGCCCGCGACGAAGGACGAAGTGACCGGCGCGATCAAAGCCGTGATGGGAAGATAGTCCGATGCTGACCATGCTCGCCAATCTCACCACGCTGGCCGGCGAACCCGGCTCGATGATGTCGAAGCCCGAATTCTGGGTTGCGGTCTCCTTCTTCGGCTTCGTCGGCCTCCTTCTCTACTACAAGGTGCCCGACCTCGTCGGTAAGCAGCTCGACTGCCGTGCCGAGAAGATCAAGCAGGATCTGGACGAAGCCCGCCGCCTCCGCGAGGAGGCCCAGGCTTTGCTCGCCGACTATCAGAAGAAGCGTGAAGCTGCCGAAGAGGAAGCCAAGGCGATCGTAGAGCAGGCCCGCCGTGAGGCCGACGCGCTCGCGACCGAAACCCGAAAGAGCCTGATCGAGTCGCTCGATCGCCGCTCCAGGATCGCCGAGGAGAAGATCGCCCGCGCCGAGGCCCAGGCCGTCGCCGAGGTCCGCTCGATCGCCGTCGATACCGCTATCGCTGCAGCCGAGCGGGTGCTCGCCGGCAAGGTCTCGCCCCAATCGGGTGCGGGCCTCGTCGATCAGGCGATCCGCGGGCTCAAGGGCAAGCTGAACTGAGCACAGCAAGGCACATCGCTGCTGAATCACAAAGGGGCCCCGTCACGGGCCCCTTTCGCGTTTCGGGCGTTCCGACACCGGTCAGGCCGGCGGCGCCGTCTCGGCGAACGACGGCACGGCGGCAGCGAACCGGTCGAGCCAGGCGGAAAGCCCAGGCGACGTCTTCCGCCATTTGCCCCCGAGCCGCAAATCCAGAAAGCCCAGCGCACACGCCAGGCTCACATGGCCGTAGTCGGGATGTCCCTTCCACTCGGGAATAAGGCGCTCGAGATGAGCGACGCTCGCGTCGATCTTCTCCTGCTGCCTGTCGACCCACGGCTGATGCCACGTCTCCGGCGTGCGGAAACGCCCCTCGTACACGACGAGGATCGAGGCATCCATGATCCCGTCCGCCAGCGCACCCAGCGTCAGCGTTTCGAGCCTCTCGCGTCCCCCCGCCGGAAACAGCCGCGGCGTCGGCGACAGCGTATCGAAATACTCGCAGATCACGTGGCTGTCGAAAACGAGCGCGCCATCCTCTAGCCGGGCCGCGGGAATCTTCTGCAGCGGATTGGCCGCACGAAGCCGGTCGCAGCGCTCCTTGTCCTTCTCCGGATCGAGAAACGCCACCCTGGCGCCGAGCCCCTTCATCGCCGACACGATCCGGACCTTGCGCACGAACGGCGAAGTCGGCGAGTGCGTCACCTCGATCATGAACGTCTCTCCCAGCGGGTCTTCTGCGAGCACCGCAATGTCGTTTGCTTCGTGACCGCGCGCTTCGGCCGATCACGCATCGTGCAACCACCGCCGCACGCGCGCAAGCGCCGGCTTGAAGCGCTTTTGCCGCAAGTCGAAATGGATTGAAGGGAGCAGCTTCAAGCTACAAACCCATTGGCGCGAGCCTCTGGTGCGCTGACCGGCTCCCCCGCAGCAGCCGGGACGAAGCCGCTCCCCTCTGGGCGGACTCATGCACGCTGAAAGCACCTCGCGTCACGTCCAAAAATCGAAAGACTGGATTGCTGTGGACGCCGTTGCATAAGCCTGTGCACACCCATTCGAATACTTGACGCGATGCATCGCAGCATCAGTTTCGCAGCGCCTTTTCGGAGCGCCAGAAACTCGAGAGCCAGAAGCTCGAGAGGCAGATACTACAGAGCCAGAATCGAGTAGGGGCGGGCAATGAAGCCCGCCCCTCGTATGAACGCTCGACACGCCGCCGCCGAATGGCGCGCCTTTACTTCTTGATGTCCTCGACGAGATCAGCCTGTTTCTTGAAAATCTGTTCGGCCTTCCAGCTCGGCAACTTGAACTCCCAACCGGCAGCCTTGGCGTTGACCGCATCCGCCGCGCCCTTGGCGTCGCCCTCACCGCTCGCCTCGACCACCGCCCAGCGGGCATCGCCCTCTGTGCGCACTTTCATGGTGATCTTGCCGCCGTTCTCCATCTCGTAGACGGCGGTCATCGGCGCGCTCGCGCCGGCAGCGGGCGCCACCGGCTTGCGCACGTCCTCGAGCTCGACGCGCGCGAACGCATTGACGAGATCCTCGAGCGTATAATCGGACTTCAGCTTCTTGCCGTCGGGAAGGCCGCCGGCGAACGCGTAGGCATCCTTGTTGGCGGGCTTGCCGGACGCGCGCAGGACCGAAAACTTCTCGGTGCCCAGATCGATCTGAACCTGTTTCACCTGTGCGATCTGCGCTTCGAAAATCGACGTGTCGACCCAGGCGTTGACGGCCGGATTGACCTCGATCTCGGAGTTGACCAGCCACGTCTCCTTCTCGCCGGGACGACGGATATAGGTGCCGCCCTTGCCCGCGCCGAACTGCTCGACGCTCTTCTTGCCGATCAGCAACTCCGCGAGCGGCTTGCCCTTGTCGTCGCCGAGCGCGAGCAGACGCGACTTCGCGTCCTTCGCTGTGAGATCATTGAGTTCGAGCAGCGAGAAGCGCTCGGGATTGCGCGTCTTGCGGTCGACCAGCTCGGCATCGGCGAGCCGCAGCAGCAACGCGCGGACACGGTCGCCCTGAACGGGATAGCCGCCCCGGTCCTTCAGCGACCACGCCTCGCCCTTGCGCTCGAGCGTGATCGACTGCGTACCCTGCTTCATCGTGATCGTGGCGAGCCGCGGCATGTCGCGCTGCAGCGAGGGCAGCAGCTTGACGCCTGTCGCCGCGCCCGTGGACCAGCTATCGGCCCGCGAATGCACGACGGCTGCCAGCCCCAACGAGACCAACGCCGCCAAGGTCAGTCCGGTGAACTGCTTCGGTGTCATCACTTAGCTCCTTCGCCGCGAGCAGCCCGATCCGAGCGCCGCCGCACGATGGCGAGCCCGATCGCACCCAAGCCGATCAACAGCGGCACCGCCGCGATATTGATGAACTTGAGCGTCGAGCCCAGCCGGTCGATGTCCTGATTGAGCGCGAGCTTGACGTCGCGAAGCTCACGCCGCGTCGCCAGCATCTCGTTGCGGAACTTCTCGATCGTCTCCCGGTCCTTGTCGGACAGGATGATGTTTCCGCCCTCGCCCTTCTGCTGAATGCCCTGCAGCTTCTGCTCGGTCTCCTTGAGCTTGGTCTGCAGCGTCTGCTCCTTCTCGCGGAACTGCTTTTCGGCATCCCGCTTGATCTCGTCGACGACGGTGAAAGGCCGCGCCTTCACGCCCCGCCCGCGCAGGTCGCGCAACGCTTCGCCACCCGTCAGGTTCTCCAGCGCATTGACCACCAGCACCGCGTTGTGCGCGAGCGGGATCTGGATCTTCTGGCCGAGGAAATCACGCTCGTCGACCCAGAACTGGTCGTGCAGCATGTCGGTGTCGGCGATCACGATCGCATTGAGCTTGCCGGTCGTGATGGCGGGCGGCGTGCCCTTGGGCTTGGCTTCGGCGGCCTTCTTGTCCGCCTCGGCATTCTTGTCGGTCTCGGCCTTGGCCGCTGCGTCGTCCTTCTTCTCGCCGTCTTTCTTCTCGCCGTCCTTGGCCTCTGCCGCCGGCGGCTCGATTCCGTTCGGGAACGCCGTGCGCACATCGCCGTTGAAGCGGCCCGCCAGTACCAGACGCTTGCCGCCGGGCTGATACCCGCGCAGCAGCCCCAGCGGATCGGGCCGCATGCTCACCTTGTCCGCATCGACCAGCGCACCGCGCTCGGTCGTCTGCAGGATCGGCTGCAGCTTGAGGCTCGACTTCTCGGCAACGCCGAGCGAGCCCATGCTCGCCGAGTTGATCGTCTCGACGTTCGCGACGACGCTGTCGTTGGCCTCCAGCGCCCGCTTGTCGAGGCTGAGCCACACCACGTACTCGGTGACCGAGCCCTGTTGGCCCTGGCCGCCGCCGAACTGGACGCGGCGCGCCTGGGCGATGTCGGCCGCGACCTTGGCGGTGTCGATCGTGATGCCCCAGCCGTTGAGCAGCTTGGCGAACTCGGTCGGCGGCGGCAGATCGCGGCCCATCGAGAACACGCGCGCGATCTCGGGCACGGGATCGATGAACGCCAGGATGCGCCCGCCCTTGAGCGCGAACTGATCGACCGCGAGTGCGGCTTCCGGCGTGAGCCCGTTCGGCTGCACCAGCATCAACGTGTCGACGTCGGCAGGGATCTCCTTGACGTCCTGCTGCAGCGACCGGAGTTCGAAGAACTCGCGGATCTGACCCAGGATCGCCCACGGCGGCTGCGGCTGCCCACGCGTCATCTGGTTGCCCGGCCCGCCCTCCAGCGGCAAGCCCGTGATCAACGCCACGACCTTCTTCTTCGGGTTCGACAGCGCGTTGATGAGCTTCGTCAGATCGTATTCGAGGAACCGCTCGCGCTCCGGCGCGAAGAAGTCGATTCGCTCGACGTTGTCCGTCGTGTTGGTCGCAACGAGACCGAAATAGGCCATGTCGCCTTCCGAGTTGAGGCGGATGCCCTTGAGCCCGGAGCCGACCGCGCGGTCCTCCTCGTCGGAGAACGACTGCGGGCTGATGAAGCTCAGCCGCAGCTTCCCGCCGGCGAGATCGCGATATCGCTCCAGCAGCGTTCTGACGCGCTGGAAGTGCGCCCCGTAGGCCGGCGCCTGCTCGCCCAGCGCCTTCGTGTAGTAGACCTGCATCGTGATCGGCTCGTCGATGCTGGACAGCACTTTGCGCGTGCTGGGCACGATCGAGTAGAGCCCGTCCTCGGTCAGGTCGGCGCGCCAGTTGCGCATCCAGTTGCCGACCAGCAGGTTGGTCGTCAGCAGCAGCACGCCGGCCATGGCGATGCCCCACCAGGCGAGCGACCGCGACGACATCCGGCTCGCCATGTCGACGCCCTTGTCGAACGCGCGCTTGGATCGATCCTGCACTTTCCGCGCCGTGTCCGTCGCTTTCGCGATCGCGTTCGGGCGGGCCGCATTGCTGCCGGAAGTGCCAGCGGTGTTGTTTTCGTTGCTCATGTGAACCCTCAAGCCGCCTTCTTCTGCTCGATGATGACCACGTTCGCGAACAGGAAGAACGCGATCATGGACAGGTAGAAGAACAGGCTGGGCAGGTCGATGACGCCGCGCGCCACTTTGTCGAAGTGAGTGAGGAACGACAGCGACGAGATCGCCTGCACCAGGAAGTCCGGCAGGAACAGCTTCGCCGTATTCTGGACGATCTCCACGCCGCTCATCACGAACAGGAAGCACAGGGCCGCCGCCACGATGAACGCGATAACCTGGTTCTTCGACAGCGCCGAGATCGCCGAGCCGATCGCGAGGAACGCGCCCGCCATCAGGAAGCTGCCGATGTAGCTCGCCAGGATCACGCCGTTGTCGGGGTCACCCAGCATGTTGACCGTGATCCACATCGGGAACGTAAGCATCAGAGCGACGCCGATGAACCCCCACGCCGCCAGAAACTTGCCGACGATCGCTTCCCACGTGGTGACGGGCAGCGTCATCAACAGCTCGATGGTGCCGCTCTTGCGCTCCTCCGCCCACAACCGCATGGCGATCGCCGGCACCAGGATCAGGTAGAGCCAGGGATGGTAGAGGAAGAACGCGGCGAGGTTCGCCTGCCCGTTCTCGAAGAAATTACCGAAGTAGAACGTGAACGCGCCGGTGAGCCCGACGAAGATCACGGCGAACACGTAGGCGAGAGGCGTGCCGAAATAGGCGCCGAGCTCGCGCTTGGCGATGATCAGGATGTTACGCATTGCGGCGTGCTCCCTCGTGCGAGGTGATCTTGCGGAAAACATCGTCGAGCCGGCCCTTTTCGACGAACATCTCCTCGACGTCGATGCCATCGGCGCGAAGTGCTGCAGCCAGTGGCGCCGCGATCGACTGCTCGGCCTTGGGGTAGGCGCGCAGCGCAACCGTGCCGTTAGCCGTACCGGCTCCAGCCTTGCTCGTGAACTCGACGCGGCTCACGCCCGGCACGCCTTCGATGATGGCCTTCGCCTTGTCGCCGGCACCGCTCGCGACCCGCAGCGCCACCGCGTTGTGATAGTCGAGCCGGCTCTCGAGATCCTGCGCCGTGCCGTCGGCGACGATGCGTCCCTTGTCGATGACCACCGCCCGTGTGCAGACCGCATCGACCTCCTGCAGGATGTGCGTCGAGATGATGATGGCCTTGTCCTTCGACATCGCCTTGATCAACTCGCGCACCTGATGCTGCTGATTGGGATCGAGACCGTCGGTCGGCTCGTCCATGATCAGCACGGCCGGATCGTGGAGGATCGCCTGAGCGATACCGACGCGGCGCTTGTAGCCTTTGGACAGTGTCTCGATGCGCTGGTTCCAGACGCCCAGCAGCCCCGCCTTTTCGGCCGCCGCATCAGCCCGCGCCTTCGCCTCCCCGCCGTTGTAGCCACGGATCTCCGCGATGAAGGCGAGGAACGTGCGCGGGGTCATGTCGGCATAGGCCGGCGCGCCTTCCGGCAGATAGCCCAGATGCCGCTTGGCCCCGATCGGATCGGTGCCGATGTCGATTCCCGCGATCCGCGCGGTGCCCGCATCCGGCTCGAGAAACCCGGTGATCATCTTCATCGTGGTCGACTTGCCCGCGCCGTTCGGCCCGAGGAAGCCGAGCACCTCGCCTTTGGCGACGGTCAGCGAGATTTCGTCGACAGCCACGATCTGCCCGAAGCATTTTCGCAAGGCTTCCGCCTCGATCAGGGTCGTCATCCCTCCGGCTCTCCTCATATCGCGGTTGGCTCGGCCTTACCTGTCGGCGCCGTGCTCAGACGTTGGACTCAGACGTTGGATCGGCAAGCGCGAGCAGAAGCCTGTCCACGCGGCGAGTGACGGGGTCACTGCTGCACTGAACGGACGGCTCCCGCCGTTGATCGGTTCCTCGAGTAGTATCCGTTGCTTCGTTCGCCACCAGCCACCGACGCATCGGACGAAACTGCTCTAGCCTTATGACTCCAGACCATCTTCACCCGAACGGCAAACCGCCGAAGCAATTCCTTCCGTGCGGACGATGCTCTAGCTAAGCAACCCGGTAGCACTTTCAAGTGGGGAGTGCCAACGGGCTTGACGGCCTATTTTTCTACCGGAGTTACTTGCGGCTAGCCGGCCGCCGGGCAGCCTTGACCGAAACCCGAGAAACCCGGCTCGGTTTGGCCTTGCGCTGCGCCTTTTCGGCAGGAAGCGCTGATCGCGTCTTGGTCCCGGTCGAGCCGAAACCACCCGTGCCTCTCGCCGTCGCCTGCAGGGCCTCGACGGCCACGTTCACCAGCCCTGCCCGCACCACCGGCGCGATGACGACCTGAGCAATGCGCTCCCCCCGCTCGATCACGAACGCCTTCGCGCCGTGATTGACGAGGATCACGCCGACCTCGCCGCGGTAGTCGCTGTCGATCGTACCGGGACTGTTCAGCACCGTGACGCCGTGCTTGGAGGCAAGCCCCGAGCGCGGACGCACCTGCGCCTCGTATCCGTCCGGCAGCTCGAACACCAACCCCGTTGGCACCAGCGCATGGCCGCCCGCCTTCAACCGCAGCGCCTCGCCCGCCGGTACCGCCGCCACGAGATCGAAACCGGCAGCCCCGGCCGTCTGATATTGCGGCATTGTGAGCCCCACCGCGTGCGGTAGTTGCGCGATCCGCACAGCGACGCTGCCGGTGCCGGACTTCTTAGACTTCACAGCCGATCTCCCGGACATCGGCCGCTTTGACATCGGCCTCTCAGACATCAGCTTGGCCCAGCGCGACATGCTCGGCGATCCGCGCCACCAGTTCCTCCGCCACGGCGTCCTTGTCCATATCCGGCCAGCTCTCGACGCCGTCGGCCGTGATGACGTGAACCGCATTGCGATCGCCGCCCATGATCCCGGTCTCCGGGCTGACGTCGTTGGCGACGATCCAATCGCAGCCCTTCGACTTGCGTTTGGCGCGCGCGTGCTCGATCACGTTTTCGGTCTCGGCCGCGAACCCGACGACCAGCCCCGGCCGCTTCGCACCGCGCCGCGCGACCGTCTTCAGAATATCCGGGTTCTCGACCAGCGCGAGCGTGGGCACGCCGCCCTTGCCCTTCTTGATCTTCTCCTCCGACGCTTCGGCCACGCGCCAGTCAGCGACCGCCGCCGCGAAGATGCCGACATCGGCCGGCAGCGCCGCCTCGCATCGTGCCAGCATCTCGGCGGCCGTCTCGACACGCACGACGTGCACGCCCTCCGGATCGGCAAGGCCCACCGGCCCCGACACCAGCGTGACCCGCGCCCCGAGCCTGGCCGCCGCCGCCGCTATCGCAAAGCCCTGCTTTCCCGACGAGCGGTTCGCGATATAGCGCACGGGATCGATCGGCTCGTGCGTCGGTCCCGCCGTCACCAGGACGTGCCGGCCCGCGAGGCTGCGGTCCTGCGCAGCGGCCCTGAGCCCTGCAGGTGCAGCAGCGCTGGCGACCGGACGCAGAGTGTCGCCCGCACCGAGCATCTGCTCGATCCGCGCCACGATTTCCAATGGCTCCGACATGCGGCCGGGACCGGCCTCACCACGCTCTGCCATCTCTCCGGAATTCGGACCGATGAACGATTTCCCGTCCGCCGCGAGCAGCACAGCGTTCCGCTTCGTCGCCGGGTTGAGCCACATGCGCGGGTTCATGGCCGGCGCGATCAGCACCGGCTTGTCGGTGGCGAGCAGCACCGCCGTTGCCAGATCATCCGCGTGGCCGTGTGCCATCTTCGCCATCAGATCGGCGGTCGCCGGCGCAACCGCGACGAGATCGCAGTCCCGCGATAGGCGGATGTGGCCGATCTCGCGCTCGTCATCGAGATCGAAAAGCTCGGTGAAGACCCGATCACCCGAGATCGCCCCGAACGACAGCGGCGCCACGAACTGCTGGGCGCCCGCCGTCATCACGACGCGCACGCCGTACCCCCGCTCGCGCAGTCGTCGCACGAGATCGAGACACTTGTAGGCAGCGATGCCGCCGCCGACGATCAGCAGGATGCGCTTCTGGCTCACGGTAGCGTATGGCCCAGGCTCATGGCTCACGTTTAAAGAGGCGAGTTCGCCCCTGCGGATCGCCATCCTAGTGTTCCGGCTCCGACATTTGCTTCCCCTCGCGGCTTGGTTCAGAGCAAATGTCGGAGCCTAAGGGAACACTAGCAACAGCATGATTCTAGTGTAGCTTTTGCATCTGACGTTTGGCTACGAGTC